>NZ_AP024653.1:0-662216 GCF_019977335.1 Arthrobacter sp. NicSoilB4
ATGACAGTAGACGAAGCCAACCAAGCCAACACTGTCGGAAGTTCCTGGCGGCGGGTTGTGAGCCTGCTGGAAAACGACCACCGTGTATCACCCCGGCAGCGTGGCTTCGTCATCCTCGCCCAGGCCCAGGGCCTGATCGGTTCCACCCTTCTGGTGGCCGTGCCGAATGAGCTCACCCGCGAAGTACTGCAGACGCAGGTGAAGGAAGCTCTCGACGACGCCCTCCGGAACGTCTTCTCCGACGAAATCCGCTGCGCGATCGACGTCGACACCGATCTGGTGCCACTCCACACGGAGCCGGAACCCGCCGTCGAGCTGTCCCTGGTGGCCGATCCCTCGGTGGAGCTGAAGCCGCAGCCGATGCTGCCGAGCACGTCCCACGAATTTGGCCGCCTGAACCCGAAGTATGTCTTCGACACGTTCGTGATCGGCTCGTCCAACCGCTTCGCCCACGCCGCCGCCGTCGCTGTGGCCGAGGCGCCGGCCAAGGCCTACAACCCGCTGTTCATCTACGGCGACTCGGGACTGGGCAAGACCCACCTGCTGCACGCGATCGGCCACTACGCCCGCCGGCTCTACAGCGGGATCCGGGTCCGCTACGTGAACTCCGAGGAATTCACCAACGACTTCATCAACTCCATCCGCGACGATGAAGGCACCAGCTTCAAGACGACGTACCGCAACGTCGACGTCCTGCTGATCGATGACATCCAGTTCCTGGCCGGCAAGGACCGGACGCTGGAGGAGTTCTTCCACACCTTCAACGCTCTGCACAACAACAACAAGCAGGTGGTCATCACCTCCGATCAGCCGCCCAAGCTGCTCGCCGGCTTCGAGGACCGGATGAAGTCGCGGTTCGAGTGGGGCCTGCTGACCGATATCCAGCCGCCGGAACTCGAGACCCGGATCGCGATCCTCCGGAAGAAGGCCCTCAGCGAGGGTCTGTCCGCCCCCGACGATGCACTGGAATACATCGCGTCGAAGATCTCCAGCAACATCCGGGAACTCGAGGGTGCACTGATCCGTGTGACGGCCTTCGCCAGCCTCAACCGCCAGCCGGTCGACGTTGCCCTGGCCGAGATGGTGCTCAAGGACCTCATCACCGATGACGGTGCCCAGGAGATCACGTCCGCGCAGATCCTCACCCAGACTGCCGACTACTTCAAGCTCAGCATGGAAGAGCTCTGCAGCAAGTCCCGGACCAGGACCCTGGTGACTGCCCGGCAGATCGCCATGTACCTCTGCCGCGAGCTCACGGACATGTCCCTCCCCAAGATCGGGCAGGAGCTCGGCGGCCGCGACCACACCACTGTCATCCACGCCGACCGCAAGATCCGTGAGCTGATGGCCGAACGCCGCGTGATCTACAACCAGGTGACCGAGCTGACCAACCGGATCAAGCAGCAGCAGCGCAACTCCTGAGCTGATTCCTGACGTGACCGGCCGCGCTCTCTTACCTTATTAACAGGCACCTGTGGACAAGCCTGTGGATAGTTAAGGGGACAACCGCGGTTAATGGGCTTAAAACCCTTAAGGCGTCTGTGGATCAGCGGAACGGCCAAAAATGTTATCCCCATCCACACCCTGTTTAAAACCTGCTCCACCCACAGTCCATGAACAGGGCTTAACCCCGGAATCGCACCGCCAAACAGGGTTATCCACAGTATCCACAGCAGTTATTAACACTACTAATCCCTAGAAAATGAAATTCCCTCAAATAACAACTTCCCTCCGCCCCCCGCACACAGCCCAGGACCGTCCCGGCCCCGGCCGGAAAGCGGCCACCGGCGGGGCCGGCCGAACCACACGGATGTAACCCGGGGATGGGAGAATCACACTTCTTGCGGCTAAGCTGTCTGCAGTGTGTCCGTCCTGGACACTTTTGTAATTTCCTGCCGGGCCCGTGGCCCGGCTACCAGCGATGACAGCAGCAATGAAAGGCGGCACCCTTCCGTGAAGTTCAGAGTCGAACGGGACGTCCTGGCAGAAGCCGTGACCTGGACCGCCCGGTCGTTGTCTCCGCGGCCGCCAGTACCAGTACTTTCCGGCCTGCTCCTCAAGGCTGAAGCCGGTACCGTCAGCCTCTCGAGCTTCGACTACGAGACCTCCGCCAGGCTCGAAATCCCTGCTGACATCACCACCGAAGGCACGATCCTGGTCTCAGGACGCCTGCTGGCTGACATCTGCCGCAGTCTGCCCTCCGCACCGGTCGACATCGAGACCGACGGCAACAAAGTCACCCTCACCTGCCGTCGAAGCAGCTTCCACCTGGCCACCATGCCGGAAGCCGAATACCCGCCGCTGCCCGCCCTGCCCCCCATCAGTGGCACTGTCCAGGGCGATTCCTTCGCCCAGGCGGTCTCCCAGGTGATCATCGCGGCGAGCAAGGACGACACCCTGCCCATCCTCACCGGCGTGCGGATGGAAATCGAGGACGACCTCATCACCCTGCTGGCCACCGACCGCTACCGTCTGGCGATGCGCGAAGTCCCCTGGAAGCCGGTCACCCCCGGCATCTCCACCAGCGCACTGGTCAAAGCCAAAACGCTCAACGAGGTTGCCAAGACCCTGGGCGGCAGCGGGGACATCAACCTTGCCCTCGCCGACGACGACAGCCGTCTCATCGGCTTCGAAAGCGGCGGCCGCACCACGACATCGCTCCTGGTCGACGGCGAGTACCCCAAGATCCGCTCGCTTTTCCCCGAGTCCACGCCGATCCACGCGACCGTGCAGACCTCGGAACTCGTCGAGGCAGTACGCCGCGTCTCGCTTGTGGCCGAACGCAACACCCCGGTCCGGCTCGCTTTCACCCAGGGCCAGCTGCACCTCGACGCCGGCACCGGCGAAGATGCCCAGGCCTCGGAAGAGCTCGAGGCGCAGCTCACCGGCGAGGACATCACCGTCGCCTTCAATCCGCACTACCTGATCGAGGGCCTCAGCGTCATCGAGACGAAGTTCGTGCGGTTCTCGTTCACCAGTGCGCCGAAACCGGCCATGATCACGGCACAGAACGACGCCGACGGCGAGGACCAGGGCGACTACCGCTACCTGGTCATGCCGGTCCGGCTGCCCAACTAGTCCCCACCGCCACCCTCGCCTCGCAAGCTCGGCCAGGGAACCCTGGCGGCGTGGGCCCAGGCAGTTGTTGTCGTTCTGGGCCCAAAACCGACACCCGACACCCAGCGCAGAAAAGAGTTCATACCGTGCACATCGGACTGATCGGCCTTGGAAAAATGGGTTTCAACATGCGCGAACGGCTGCGCAAGGGTGGAGTCGAAGTCACCGGGTTTGACCGCAACCCGGACATCACCGACGTCGCGAGCGTGGACGAGCTGATCGCCGCCGTGCCGGCGCCGCGTCTGATCTGGGTGATGGTCCCCTCCGGCGACATCACCGACGCGGTTATCACCGAACTCGGCACCAAGCTCGACGCCGGCGACCTCGTGATTGACGGCGGCAACTCCCGCTTCACCGAGGACCAGAAACACGGCGCCGCCTTGGCTGAAAAGGACATCCGTTTCGCTGACTGTGGTGTTTCCGGCGGGGTCTGGGGCCTGCAGAACGGCTATGGCCTGATGGCCGGCGGGGATGCCGCCGACATTGAACGCGCCATGCCCGTCTTCGACGCGCTCCGTCCCGAGGGCGACCGCGCGGACAGCTTCGTCCACGTCGGCGGGATCGGTGCGGGGCACTACGCCAAGATGGTCCACAACGGCATCGAGTACGGACTCATGCAGGCCTATGCCGAAGGCTATGAACTCCTGGCCGCCAAGGACATCGTCACCGATCTCCCCGGCACCTTCCGCGCCTGG
The DNA here is from genome assembly GCF_019977335.1 of Arthrobacter sp. NicSoilB4. Lineage (NCBI taxonomy): Bacteria > Bacillati > Actinomycetota > Actinomycetes > Micrococcales > Micrococcaceae > Arthrobacter > Arthrobacter sp. NicSoilB4. Next base: position 3,813 of record NZ_AP024653.1, read on the forward strand.
CAGAAGGGGACCGTCGTCCGGTCCTGGCTCCTGGACCTTATGGTCAAGGCCCTGGACGAGGATCCGGGACTGGAGTCGATCGACGACTACGTCGAGGACTCCGGCGAGGGCCGCTGGACCGTCGAAGAGGCCATCGCCAACGCCGTGCCCGCCCCGGCCATCACGGCGGCACTTTTTGCCCGCTTCTCCTCCCGCGAGGACAACTCCCCGGCGATGAAGATGGTCTCCGCGCTGCGCCACCAGTTCGGCGGGCATGCGACCCGGCCGGCCAAATAGTCCTGCCCTGAAATCCTGAACCCGGCGTGTACCTAGAACAACTTTCGCTCACAGATTTCCGCAGTTATGCCCAGGTGGAACTGAGTTTCGAGCCTGGCGTCACCGTGCTGGTAGGTTCAAACGGCATCGGCAAGACCAACCTGATGGAAGCCATTGGCTACCTGGCCACACTGAGCTCCCACCGGGTCAGCTCCGATGCCCCGCTGCTGCGCTTCGGCACCGAACGTGCCCTGGTCCGCGCCAAACTGGTCCGCGGCGGGCAGCCCACGGTGCTCGAACTCGAGATCAACAGCTCGCGCGCCAACCGCGCCCGGATCAACCGCAGTAATCCGGTCCGCGCGAGGGACATCCTTGGCATCTGCCAGACCGTACTGTTCGCCCCCGAGGACCTCGCCCTGGTCAAGGGCGATCCGTCCAGCCGGCGACGTTTCCTCGACGAGCTCCTGGTCAGCCTCATCCCGCGGCATGCTGCCACCCGCAGCGACTACGACCGGGTGCTCAAACAGCGCAATGCGCTGCTGAAATCCGCGCGCGCCGGCAAATTCACGAGCGGGCACGAGGCCACCCTGGACGTCTGGGACCAGCACATGGCGCGGGCCGGGGCCGAGCTGCTGCATGCACGGCTCGAACTGGTGGAACGGCTCCGCCCGCACCTCAACAGCGCGTACGCGCAGCTCACTGACGGGTCTAAGGAAGCGGGCGCCATCTACAGGTCCACGCTGCAGGGGGCGTTGGAGGACGACGGCGCCGCGCCGGCTTCCGCTTCTGCTCCCGCATCAGCTCAGGCCGACGGGCCGGCCGAGGACCTGCGTGGGCTCTCCGTTGATGAACTCACGGAGCGCTACGTCCAGGCCTTCGCATTGTCGCGCCGCAAGGAACTGGAACGCGGAATTTCCCTCGTTGGCCCACACCGCGACGAACTGGAGCTCATCCTCGGCACGGCGCCCGCGAAAGGCTACGCCTCGCACGGTGAAACCTGGTCCATGTGTTTGTCGCTGCGCCTGGCCTCGTACTACGTGATGCTCGATGATGCCCGCACGGGAGGGTCCGCCCCCATCCTGATCCTGGACGACGTCTTTGCCGAGCTTGACGTCCAGCGGCGGCGTAAACTGGCGGCAATAGTATCCGGCGCCGAGCAGGTGCTCGTGACTGCCGCCGTCGAGGATGATATTCCGGTGGAGCTGGCCGGCCGGCGGGTGAAAGTCATCCCCGGAGGGATCGACGAGGAATCGATGAGCGGGAAGATCGATGAATAAGGATACCGACGGCGGCCTGCAACCGGGCCGCGATCCCGATGACATCGATGCTGCCCAGTCGGCGCTGAACAGAATGCGCGAAGCGGCAGCGGCCCGAGGCGAAATCCGGCGCAAGGCCCCGCCGCGCCCCGGCGCAACCCCGCAGAAGCCTGGCCGGAGTACCGGCAGCACGCGCGGTTTCGGACAATTCCACGGCACCGGCCGTGACCCGATGGGTCTCGGTAAGGTGGTTGGCCGCCTCGTAGCCGAGCGCGGCTGGAGCTCTCCTGTGGCAGTCGGCTCGGTGATGGCCGAGTGGGCAACACTTGTTGGACCGGAGATCTCCGCACACTGCACGCCGGAAAGTTTTACGGACACCACCCTCCACGTCCGCTGTGATTCCACCGCCTGGGCCACTCAGCTCCGCCTGCTCAGCATCAGCCTGCTGGAGAAATTCCGCACCGAACTCGGCGACGGTGTCGTGACCAAGATCCAGGTCCTCGGGCCTGCGGCGCCCAGCTGGCGCAAGGGTGGCCGGACCGTCAACGGGCGTGGACCCAGGGATACTTACGGATAACTCCCTGTCCCTCCGGCAGCCCCGAAGGCACCGGATCTGAAGCACTCCTTGCAAAACTATTGAAAAATCCGCAAACGGCGTGTAGGGCGCTCAGACGCCCGGGAGTCGTATAGGAACCCCAGCACGGTACTCCTGGGGCCTTGCAGGTGGAGTCTCTGGCCTCCCAGCGGCACTTTCCTTCCCGTTTAGGCCTCTAGAATGCGGGATTCGCCCCTATAACACGGTAGAATCGTGGAAGATAACTGGGCGCCGGTGAAACGTTGACTGAGTCCGTTTCCGACGCAATATCCGCGTGCGGTAGACGGATCCTCGAGCCAGCAGCATGACCGGTGCCATCAGTGACGTGCCCGTTGGCAGTAGCTGTTTCCTCCGGGAAGGGGCAACGGCCGGACTTTAACGAAAAAGAGGAGTCGAAAGCGCCTGTGGCTAACGACAATGCAGAGATCCCGGCAGTGGAACCAGTAGTGGCTGGAGCGGCGGACACCCCGCCGGAAGCCGCAACTCCCCACGGCTACGGCGCCAGCGACATCACGGTGCTCGAAGGGCTGGAAGCTGTCCGGAAACGTCCCGGCATGTACATCGGCTCCACGGGACCGCGCGGTTTGCACCACCTGGTCTACGAGGTGGTGGACAACTCGGTCGATGAAGCCCTGGCCGGGTACTGCACCCACATCGAAATCGTTTTGCAGGCCGACGGCGGAGTCAAGGTGGTCGACAACGGCCGCGGCATCCCGGTTGACATGCACCCGACGGAGCACAAGCCCACCGTGGAGGTCGTGATGACCATCCTGCACGCGGGCGGCAAATTCGGCGGCGGCGGCTATGCCGTGTCCGGCGGCCTGCACGGTGTGGGTATCTCCGTGGTCAACGCGCTCTCAAGCCGGGTCGACACCGAGGTCCGCCGGCAGGGCCACGTCTGGCGGATGTCCTTCGCCGACGGCGGCAAGCCGCAGGGAGGCCTCGTCAAGGGTGAGGAGACTGACGAAACCGGCACCACCCAGACGTTCTACCCCGATGCCGGAATCTTCGAAGTCACGGATTTCGATTTCGAAACGCTCCGCGCCCGCTTCCAGCAGATGGCCTTCCTGAACAAGGGACTGCGCATCACGCTCACCGATGAAAGGCGGGCCGCGGAAGAACCGTCCGAGGACGGGGACCTGGACCTCGACGTCGTCCCGACCGAGGGTGAAGTTCCCGCAGAGTTCCACACCGTGGTTTACCAGTACGACAACGGGCTGCTGGACTACGTGCAGCACCTGAACTCCGGCAAGAAGGTTGATGTGGTCCACGAGGACGTCATCGCCTTCGAAACCGAGGACACGGAACGGCACATTGCCCTGGAAATGGCGATGCAGTGGACCAACGCTTACTCCGAGAGCGTCCACACGTATGCCAACACGATCAACACCCACGAGGGTGGTACCCACGAAGAGGGCTTCCGCGCCGCGATGACCTCGCTCATCAACCGCTATGCGCGGGAGAAGAGCATCATCAAGGAAAAGGACGACAACCTCACCGGCGACGACATCCGCGAAGGCCTGACGGCCGTCATCTCGGTCAAACTCGCCGAACCGCAGTTCGAGGGCCAGACCAAGACCAAGCTTGGCAACTCCGAAGTGAAGGGCTTTGTCCAGCGGGTCGTCACGGACGGACTTGGCGACTGGCTCGAACGCAACCCGGGCCCCGCCCGCGACGTAATCCGCAAGGCTATCTCCGCTGCCCAGGCCCGCATGGCCGCGCGGAAGGCCCGCGACAACGCCCGCCGCAAAAGCCCGCTGGAGTCCTTCGGCATGCCAGGCAAACTCTCGGACTGCTCCTCCAAGAACCCGGAAAAGTGCGAGGTCTACATAGTGGAGGGCGACTCCGCCGGCGGTTCCGCCAAGCGCGGCCGCAACCCCGAAACCCAGGCCATTCTCCCGCTGCGCGGCAAGATCCTGAATGTGGAGCGGGCCCGGCTGGACAAGGCGCTGGGCAACGCGGAAGTCCAGTCCATGATTACCGCGTTCGGCACGGGGATCGGCGAGGACTTCGACCTGAGCAAGCTGCGCTATCACAAGATCGTCCTGATGGCCGATGCCGACGTCGACGGCCAGCACATCACCACCTTGCTGATGACCCTGCTGTTCCGCTACATGCGCCCGCTGATCGAAAACGGCTACGTCTACCTCGCGCAGCCGCCGCTGTACCGGATCAAATGGTCCAACGCGCCGCACGACTACGTGTACAGCGACCGGGAACGCGATGCGCGGCTGCTCTCCGGCCAGGCCGCCGGCCGCCGCATCCCCAAGGACAACGGCATCCAGCGCTACAAGGGACTCGGCGAAATGGACTACACCGAGCTCTGGGACACCACCATGGACCCGGACCACCGCACCCTGCTGCAAGTCACCATGGACGACGCTCTGGCCGCGGACCAGACCTTCTCCACCCTGATGGGCGAGGACGTTGAATCGCGCCGAAACTTCATTCAGCAGAACGCCAAGGACGTTCGGTTCCTGGATATCTAGCGGCCACAGCGGCTTTTAGTATTCCCGGACTGATATATACCTGAAACGGAAAATATAGACTATGAGTGACGAAACACCAGAAGTTCCGGCCGGACCGGCCGACGGCGAGCCCGTAATTGAGGGCACCATCCTGGACACGGACGTGCTGACCGACCGCGTCGAACAGGTTGACCTGCAGACGGAAATGCAGCGCTCCTACCTCGACTACGCCATGGCCGTCATCGTGGGCCGTGCCCTTCCGGATGTCCGCGACGGTCTCAAGCCAGTCCACCGCCGTGTGCTGTATGCGATGTTCGACGGCGGCTACCGCCCGGAGCGCTCCTTCAACAAGTGCGCCCGTGTGGTCGGCGAAGTCATGGGCCAGTACCACCCGCACGGCGACACCGCCATCTACGATGCCCTGGTCCGCCTGATCCAGGACTGGACCATGCGCTACCCGCTGGCACTGGGCCAGGGCAACTTCGGTTCTCCCGGAAACGACGGCGCCGCAGCCCCGCGGTACACCGAAACGAAGATGGCCCCCCTCGCCATGGAGATGGTCCGCGACATCGACGAGGAAACCGTCGACTTCCAGGACAACTACGACGGCAAGAACCAGGAACCCACCATCCTGCCGGCCCGCTTCCCGAACCTCCTGGTCAACGGCTCCTCCGGCATCGCCGTCGGCATGGCCACCAACATCCCGCCGCACAACCTCCGCGAGGTGGCCGACGGCGTCCAGTGGTACCTGGCCAACCCCACGGTCAGCCGCGAGGAACTGCTCGAAGAGCTGATCGTGCGCATCAAGGGACCCGACTTCCCGACCGGCGCCACCATCCTGGGCCACAAGGGCATCGAGGACGCCTACCGCACCGGCCGCGGCTCCATCACCATGCGCGCCGTCGTCAACGTGGAGGAACTCCAGGGCCGCACGTGCCTCGTGGTCACGGAACTGCCCTACCAGGCCAACCCGGACAACCTGGCGATCAAGATTGCCGAGCTGGTCAAGGACGGCAAGATCTCGGGCATCGCCGACCTCCGCGACGAGACCTCGGGCCGCACCGGCCAGCGCCTGGTGATCGTGCTCAAGCGCGACGCCGTGGCCAAGGTGGTGCTGAACAACCTCTACAAGCACACCCAGCTGCAGGACAACTTCGCCGCGAACATGCTGGCAATCGTCGACGGCGTTCCCCGCACGCTCAGCCTCGATGCCTTTATCCGGCACTGGGTCACACACCAGATGGACGTCATTGCCCGCCGCACCCGGTACCGGCTGCGGAAGGCGGAGGAGGAAGCGCACATCCTGCGGGCCCTTCTCAAGGCGCTGGATGCGCTCGATGAGGTCATTGCCCTGATCCGTGCGTCCACCACCACCCAGGCCGCGCGCGACGGACTCATGCAACTGCTCGACATCGACGAGGGGCAGGCCACGGCCATCCTGGACATGCAGCTGCGCCGCCTCGCAGCCCTGGAGCGCCAGAAGATCCAGGACAAGCATGCCGAACTCGAGGTCCTGATCGCCGAGTACAACTCGATCCTGGCCTCCGAGGAGCGTCAGCGCGAGATCATCAGCACCGAGCTCGGCGAGATCGTCGCCAAGCACGGCGATGACCGCCGCACCAAGGTTCTTTTGGGCTTCGACGGCGACATGTCGATAGAGGATTTGATCCCCGAAGAGGAAATGGTCGTCACGATCACCCGCGGCGGCTACGTCAAGCGCACCCGCAGCGACAACTACCGCTCGCAGCAGCGCGGCGGCAAGGGCATCAAGGGCGCACAGCTGCGCGGCGACGACGTCGTCGAACACTTCTTTGTCACCACCACCCACCACTGGCTGCTGTTCTTCACCAACCTGGGCAGGGTCTACCGTGCCAAGGCGTACGAGCTCGTGGAAGCCGGACGCGACGCCAAGGGCCAGCACGTGGCAAACCTGCTCGCATTCCAGCCGGACGAGCACATCGCACAGGTGCTCGATCTGCGGGACTACCAGCAGTCGCCGTATCTGGTTCTGGCCACCAAGCGCGGCCTGGTCAAGAAGACCCGTCTGGAGGACTACGACACCAACCGCTCCGCGGGAGTCATCGCGATCAACCTGCGCGACGGCGATGAGCTGGTCTCCGCCCAGCTTGTCTCCGAGACGGACGACCTGATGCTCGTCTCCCGCATGGGCCAGTCGATCCGCTTCACCGCCACCGACGAGGCGCTGCGCCCGATGGGCAGGGCCACTTCCGGCGTCACGGGAATGAAGTTCCGTGAGGACGACGAACTGCTGGCGGCCGACGTCGTCACGGACGGATCCTTCGTGTTCGTGGTCACCGAAGGCGGCTATGCCAAGCGCACCGCCGTCGAGGAATACCGCCTCCAGGGCCGTGGCGGCCTCGGCATCAAGGTCGGCAAGTACCAGGAGGAGCGCGGGCACCTCGTGGGCGCGCTGATCGTCCAGGCAGAAGACGAAGTCCTGGTGGTCATGGAAGGCGGCAAGGTGGTCCGTTCCTCCGTGGCCGGAGTGCCGGCCAAGGGCCGCGACACCATGGGTGTCATCTTCGCCAAACCGGACAAGAACGACCGCATCATCGAAGTGGCGCGCAACAGCGAACGGGGCCTGGAAACCGACGACGTTGCCGAAAGCGAAGATGCAGTCGATGGCGCCGAAAGCCAGCCATCGGCGGCGGATGACGTAACGTTGGCTGAAGATAACGGATCCCTCAAGGGGTCCGCAGCGGAAGAATCAGCACCGGCCCCGGAGTCAGATGAGTCATCAGGCAATGCCGAGCTGGACGAAGACAACACCGGAGGTAACGCGTGAGTAATTCCGACTCATATCCCAAGCCGAACAGCGGCGTTCCCGGCGGGGTGCGGCAGCCTGCCTCCGCCCCGCGGGTCAGCGCCCCGTCCCGCCCCGAACAGCGCCCCGGAGTAGCCGGCGGCGCCAACGGTTCGGCCCAACGGCCCCAGGTGCCGGGGCAGCGTCCCGCACAGGGGCGCCCGGCTGTTCCGGGTCAGCGCCCGTCTACCCCAGGACAACGTCCGGACCAGAACCGTCCGGGCCAGAACACCGCAGGACTGATCAAGCCCGCACCCAAAGCCAAGGTCCGCCGCGCCCGCCTGCTGGTGAGCAAGGTCGACCCCTGGTCCGTGCTGAAGATGGCCTTCCTGCTCTCCGTGGCCCTCGGCATCGTGACCGTCGTGGCCGCAATCGTGCTGTGGACTGTCCTGGACCTGACCGGAATCTTCGATCAGGTTGATGGCCTCCTCGGGACGCTGGCCGGCTCCGAGGGTGGCGGCTTCGAATTGAAGAAGGTCGCCTCGCTGGGGCAGGTGGCATCCTTTGCCACCATCATCGCCGTCATCAACGTTGTTCTGCTGACGGCGCTGTCGATGCTCTCGGCGGTGCTGTACAACATCTCGGCCACCCTCGTGGGCGGCATCGGCGTCACCCTGACGGACGACTAGAACCCATAGTTTTCCCTGATTTTCTCCGGGGAAATGCCTCGATTTGAGATCGGGCCGGGATGTGCTGTAAAGTCGTATCTCGGCCCGATGAGGCATCGGGGCGTATAGCTCAGGCGGTTAGAGCGCTTCGCTGATAACGAAGAGGTCCCAGGTTCAAGTCCTGGTACGCCCACGGAATCTGTACTGATTCAAGTGGAGGTTCGGTTGATATTGATTTATCGCAGAACCGGAACGGGGTGCATGTGAAGAAGTTGCTCGTTGTTGCAGCTACGATCGCAGGCGTCCTGCTCTACAAGAAAGTGCAGGAATCCGAAGCCCGGAAAACAGTCTGGAGCGAATCAACCGATACGGTTGATTAGCCCGGATTACCTGGATCGGGAGTTGGAAAAGAGCTCGCTGAACTAGGGTATGATTGTCGGGTTGCTTCTTATGGGGGCATGGCGCAATTGGTAGCGCACCTGCTTTGCAAGCAGGGGGTTCGGGGTTCGAGTCCCCGTGCCTCCACCATAGGAAAGGCCCCGGACCGCACGATGCGGTCCGGGGCTTTTTGCATATCAGGCCTGGATTGTGCGGGCAGGTGTCCTCATTCCTTGGGCTTGGCGTAATCGCTCATGCCCTGCCAATCGATGAAAACGTACGGTTCGTCACCGACGACCCACGCGTCGTGCCCTGGCGGGATGACCCCGAAATCACCCGGGCCGAACTCGTTCTCCTCGCCGTCGTCCATCACGACCTTGAGGCGGCCCGAGATGGTGTACCCCTTGTGGGCAACCTTGCAACTGTCTGTCTGCGCGATCGGCTTGACGTGCAAGGACCACTTCCAGCCCGGCAGGAACGTCACCCGTGCCACGGCGTCGGCGTCCATGTTCACAATCTCCACCTGGCCCATCCCGTCTTTGACGGGGCGGGTTTCCTCCGGATCGTCCAGGCTCTTGCGGATGGTTGAAGCCATGATGATCTCCTTTGCGGATGGTGATGAGACCGGATTTAAGACTGGCACCGCCATATTTCACCGTCAAGAACCCTTGCGTCCGCTGAGCACCTCAGGGCCCCACTACTGTTGGACCGTGAACTTCTTCCTTGCCGCCCTGGGCGTCCTTGGTGTGGCCTCCTCCGGGCCGCTCATAGCCGCTACCCTGGGGGCCACGTCGGTCAGTGCGCTGGCAATCGCCTTTTGGCGCAACGCGATCGGATCGGTCGTCATGGCCGGACCGGTGCTGGTCCGGGATCCCCGCCAGTTCGGCCGCGTCACCGGCAAGGAGTTCCGCTGGTCGCTCGCGGCTGCCGTGGCCCTGGCGCTGCACTTCGCCTGCTTCATCACCTCGCTGCAGCTGACCTCCGTCGCCGCAGCGACTGCCCTCGTCTGCCTGCAGTCCGGCTGGATCGCGATCTTCCAGCTTTTCCGGGGCGTCAGGCACCGCTGGCCGGTCCTGGTCGGGCTGGGCATTGCCTTCGGCGGCGTCGTCGCGATTACCGGGTTCGACATGGGCACCTCTTCGGAGGCGCTGCTGGGTGACCTCCTGGCGCTGGCGGGCGGCGCCCTGGCGGGTATCTACACCATGGCCGGTGGCAAGGCCCGGCAGACCATGGGCACCGGCGTTTACACGACCCTCTGCTATGGGATGTGCGCGGCCGTGGTCGCCGTCCTGGCGCTGTTCTCACAACAGCCGCTTGCGGGCTTCGAGGCCGCCGGCTGGTTTGGCATCCTGGCGATTACGGTTTGCGCCCAGCTGGTCGGGCATACAGCCTTCAACCACCTGCTGGCCACGATGAGTCCGCTGCTGGTGTCCATGATCATCCTGCTGGAGATTCCCGGTGCCGCCCTGCTGGCGGCAGCGTTCCTGTCCGAGACACTGCCCGCCGGAACTTACGCCGGGCTGGCTATGATCCTGGTGGGGCTCGCCGTCGTCGTCGTGGGACAGCGGGGTTCCCGCTCCGTACGGCGCGGTACTGCCCCCCTGGCGGAGCTGGGGACTGACTGACCGACTGACTGACGAAGGCCGCGCCTTGCGCTACTGGCCGCCGCGGCGGGCAGGCTGGGCCGTATTGACCGTGTGGATCGCGCGCAGCAGCTTCGCCGGGAAGTACACCGAGAAAAAGACCACCATGGGGGCCTTGAGCGCCATCTTCTTGACGTTGTGCGCCTTGTACGTGCGGTCGAAGCGCGTCACGTAATAGCGGTAGTCGCGGGGGGAGTCTTCCAGCCGGCGTGCGGACATGCCGGATACCATCTGCGGCCAGTACTGGATGCGGAGCTCATTCTCCGCCAGGTGCAGGGACAAATCGATGTCCTCATGCATCTCATCCTTCTCGTCCCGGCACGTTTCGGCGCGGATGATCTCCCAGGCGGAGCGGCGGAGTGCCATATTGGACCCAAAGAGGAAGTGGTACTGGTGCTTGGCAAGCCTGAGCATCAGCTGGCGCATCTTGTCGTCGGCCTTCAGGCCAAAACGCCGCATGGGCATGTCGTAATAGACCACCGGGCCGGTCGCCGCGTGGACGGATTTGTCCCGGAATGCCTTCTGCACCTGTTCGACCCAGTCGGGCTCCAGCACGGAGTCCGCGTCGATCCGGCCCAGGATGTCGCCGGTGGCATGGTCGAGGCCGAAGTTGCGGGTGGGGATCAGGCCCTGGTCCAGATCCTGGCTGAGCAGGATGATGGGGCTCTCCGGATATTCCAGCTGCATCTGCCGGACGATGTCTGCCGTGCGGTCCTTCGACATGTTGTCGACGACGATGATCTCGTGGGCAGGAACAGACTGGTAAACGGCAGCAATGAGGCACTGCCGGATGACACTTTCCTCGTTGTACGCCGGGATGACAATAGACACGGCCGGCATCTGCACAGCATCGTGTAAGGCATCCTGAGAGGACTTTTCGGGTGACATCCCCCCAAATTTAGCATCATCGGGGTTTTTTCCGCCCGGTGCCGGGCACCGCCCCGGCTACGAACTGGTAAACATCGCACACAAGCTCGCGCACAAAAAGGGAGGAATCCCGCCTGCGGCGGAATCCCTCCCTCAATGGCTGTCTGAAGCCAGGTCAGACTGCTTAGGCGCCGGTGTTCTTGGCCGACCCGTTGTTGCGGCTCGCAGCGATGTTCCTGACTGCGGTCTTTGCATCGGTGGCAACCTTGGCGGACGCGTCCTTGATGTCTTCGGCAGCGTCCGTTGCTGCATGCTTGGCCTTGTCAGTGGCATCCTCGGCGGACTCGGCCACGTCAGCCGAGGCATCAGCTGCGGCGTCCGCGGCGGCAACCGTGGCCGCGCCGGCCTGGCCGGCAGCTTCCTGCACGGAATCCTTGACGTCGCTGACAGTGGTGGCCGGCACGGGGGCGGGCGTCACCGGAGACGGCGTTTTCCAGGGATCCTCGACCGGCTTGGAGGCCTTCCAGGCGGCGGCCGCGGCGGCAGCGGCCGCGGCGATGATGCCGAAGATCAGCCACCCGCGGTGCTTGGGCTTCTGCTGCTTGGCCACCTCGATATTGACGGCCTTTCCGGCTTTTTTCGCAGCAACTTTGACGTGGCGTCGGGCCGTCTTTGTCTGTTCCTGGACAGCGTGGATGATCCCCGCATCACTGAGCTTCTGCGCAACGGCGTCGACGTGGGCCGGAGCGCCTTCGAGCGTCCGGTGGACGACGTCGGAAGCCTGGCCGATCTGGGTCGAGAGCTTCGGCAGGTATTCGACGACGACGCGGTCGCGTGCGTTGGCGATGACCGGCGTGGCCTTGTCCAGGGCCTCGTGAAGGCGCGGGGTCGCGCTCTCAACGGCCTCGTTGATTCTTGGGGCGAGATGAGCCAGCCCGTCCTGGAGGCGCGGGGTTACCGTCGCCACGCCGTCGGCGAGGTTGTAGGCTGCAGACTTGAGCCCCTCCTGGATCTTGGGAGAAGCGGTATCCAGGCCCTGCTGCAGACGCGGAACAGCCCAGCTGACTGCTGCTTCCACCCGGGGGGTTGCCCAATCCTTGGCGTTCTCTACTCCGGTGCTGACTGATTGCTCCAGCTCACGGGCAATACGATCCGTTTTCTTCACAACTACCTCCCGATTAATGTGACGGTTCTGGAGTTAGCCTACGTGTCCCAGACCTCACCGGCTATTCTTCCGGGCCTATTTTGGGCGGATTTCACCCAGCGCGGAACTGGCGGACCGGCCCTGTGCACCGGGGCCCGTCGTGGAAGAATAGGGCCTATGACTGCCATCGCAACCGCAAAAGCAACCATCCACACGAGCATGGGCGACATTGTCGTCAACCTCTTCGGCAACCACGCTCCCAAGACGGTCGAGAATTTCACCGGACTGGCCACGGGCGAGAAGGCCTGGACCCACCCGGAGTCCGGCGAGGACAAGACCGGCACGCCCCTGTATGACGGCACCATCTTCCACCGCATCATCAAAGACTTCATGATCCAGGCCGGCGATCCCCTGGGCCGCGGCGTCGGTGGACCCGGCTACAAGTTCGATGACGAAATCCACCCGGAACTGACGTTCAACGAACCCTACAAGCTGGCCATGGCGAACGCCGGCATCCAGATGGGCCGCGGCACCAACGGCTCGCAGTTCTTCATCACCACCATCCCCACCGGCTGGCTGCAGGGCAAGCACAGCATCTTCGGCGAGGTGGCGGACGAGGAATCGAAGAAGGTTGTCGACGCCATCGAGGGTGTCCGCACCGGAATGGGCGACCGCCCGGTCGAGGACGTCACCATCAACAGCATTGATGTAGAAAAGCTCTAAGCCCAGCGCATGAGCTACGGAATTCCGGCGGCAGAGCCGTCCGCGCAGATCCCGGTGTGCCCGCGGCACCCGGACCGGCCCGCCTATGTGCGCTGCCAGCGTTGCGGGCGCCCCGCGTGCCCCGACTGCCAGCGGGCGGCCGCCGTCGGATTCCAATGTGTTGACTGCGTCAACGAATCAAAACGCACGACGCCGGACGTCAAGACCGTCTACGGCGGTGCTGTGACCGCCGGCAAGCCCTTGGTCACCTACTTCATCATTGGGCTCTGTGCCCTGGCCTTTGTCCTCCAGTGGCTGGTCCCCAACGACGGGATCTACCGGAACCTCGCGTTCGCCACGGTCTATGCCTCCCCGGAGTACGGGGTCTTCGAACCGTGGCGGATGGTGACGTCCGCATTCCTCCATTCCCAAGGCTTCATCCTCCATATCGTCCTCAACATGTACATGCTGTGGATGTTTGGCCAGGCACTCGAACCCCTCCTGGGCCGGATCCGTTTCCTGGCCGTCTACCTGCTGTCCGCTTTTGGCGGATCCGTCGGCTACCTCCTGCTCACTCCTGGGTATGTCCCGGGTCAGCCGCTGAGCGGCGTCGTGGGGGCTTCCGGCGCCATCTTCGGCCTCTTCGGCGCCATGTTGGTGGTCCAACGCCGCCGCGGTGGCGAGACCAGACAACTCTGGGTGCTGATCCTCATCAACGGCGCCATCGGCTTCGTTGTCCCTTCGATTGCCTGGCAAGCCCACCTTGGTGGCGCCATCACAGGTGCCCTGTGTGCGGCCGTCATTGCGTACACACCCCGCGGCCCCCGGCAGGGCCTGCTGCAGGCGGGTGGCCTTCTCCTGGTTCTCGTCCTGCTGATTGCCGTCTCCGCCCTCCGGGTCGCTACCGCCTGACCAGGGCCTGCCTGCCCTGCCCTGCCACATCCGCATCCGCCAGATGACGCTCCAGCCCGGTTACTCCGTGCGCGGAGGGATCTCGGCCGCCTGGAACGGCGGGTTTCCGCGGCAGCGCCGGTGTGGTGGGGGAATTAACTGGGCAGGAGCGTCGCGCCCCCCAGGCGGCTGAGTGGACGGGGTCCCGCAGACAGGCCTGGCACCCCGGAACACCGCGTCGAACGACGTTTCCCACAGCAACATCCCGTTTTCCACAGCCCGTCCTGCCCGGTGCGTACTTCTGGGCTGCGGCCACGGCGACCGGCACCGCCCGGAACGGGAGTGAAGAGCCCTGGGGTCGAAAAGTTGTCCACAAGGGTTATCCACACTGTTGGTAACTTACATCGCTGTAGTTCATGCCACGGTGTCGGATCTGAGGGCCACAACTGGCGATTTTGCACGGGCGGCCGTGGGGATCTCCACAATTGTGGATAACTCCTGTGGGTGGCCCTGTGGTTAAGTGGACAACCCCGCTCGCAACCCGCGGAGATGCCCACTTCCAGGCGGGCGGAGATGTTGGCTGCACCGGGGCGGGCGGCGGACAACGACACCGAGGGCCGGATCAAATCTGATTTCAACAGGGTTATTCACAGTGTTAATAACGTCCCCTCCGTGTGGTCAGGGGCTGATTGCGCGCCACGGGGCGCCTCGACTGCACAAATGCCCTTCTGATCCGGCACTTATCCCCAGCTGTGGATAAGTTGTGGGTACCGGGGTGTTGTTAAGTGGATAACTCCGCCGCGGCGCACGATGGGGTGAAAAGGCGGGGAAAACTCGCGTATTGGCGCACGATTCCAGTGCCGGAGACCGGTGCGGGTCCGGGTCGGCGATTTATCCACAGGGTATCCACACTGTTAATAACTCACAGGCTTGTAATTAGGCCGGGTGCATCGGGCGAGGCGTGGTCCTGGAGGCCACAGTGCAGGGGTCATCCGGCAACCCCCGATGATGCTCCCGTTGAGTTATCAACATTGTGGATAACTTATCGGGGAGTTGTGCACAGTGTGCCCTCAACGGGGCCAGATGCCGGAGGCGCCACGTCGGTGGCTGTCCAGCAGATGCGTGTCAATCATGCCGACAGCTTCCATGAGGGCATACATCGTTGTGGGGCCGACGAACGCGAATCCCCGTTTCCGCAGCGCCTTGGACAGGGCGATCGACTCTGCCGACGTAGTGGGGATTTCCTCATGGGAGGTCGGTTCCGGCGTGGTATCCGGCTGGAAGGCCCAAACGAAGTCAACGAGCCCGCCGTCGTCCCGCAGGGCAATCGTGGCCTGGGCATTGGTGATGGCGGCCCTGATCTTGAGCCGGTTACGGACGATCCCAGCGTCCAGCAGGAGACGCTCAACATCCGCTTCGGTGAAGGAAGCAACCGTCTCGGGATGGAAATCGTGGAAGGCAGCCCGGAACGCCGGCCTCTTCCGGAGAATCGTCGCCCAGGAGAGTCCGGCCTGGAAGGCCTCGAGGCTGATGCGCTCGTACAGTCCCTGCTCGTCGCGCACCGGAAGTCCCCACTCGGTGTCGTAGTACTCGCGCAGCAGCGGATCCACGGCCGCCCACGGTGGCCGGGCCAGTCCGTCGTCGCCGATCACTGAACCGATTACTGCCGGGGCCATCCGGGTTCCTTCCCTCGCATTGTTCTCCGTCCCAGCATTATCGGCCCCCGGTCCGACATCTCGTTAACGCGAAAGACCGGTACACAGGGTGTACCGGTCTTTCATGGTTTGCAGCGGGCCTCAGGAACGCCAGCGGGTGGTCATAAGGAAGCCGATGATCGCGATGCCAAAGCCGGCGATGATGTTCCCTGATCCCCAGGCGGCTACCGGTAGGGTGCCTTCACTGATGTAAAAGGTGATGATCCACAGGAGGCCAATGATCATCAGGCCGAACATCACCGGTTTGAACCAGACGGGGTTGGGCTTGTAGGCCTGGGCGGAAGTCTGCGGCGTTGCGTCGCCAGTCCTCTTACGGCGCTTTGACTCGGGCACGGGTCCTCCTGGGCGACTGGAACAGGAGCGGGACCCTGGCTTGATATCCTGCGAGAAGGAATACACCGGCGGTCAGCGCGCTCTTGGTCATGTTTGAGTTCTTATTCGGAGCCAATTCTAGCTGGAGTTCAGTCCACAGTGGTGTTCGCCGCGAATGTCCGGGAAGAGGAGCCACATGCTGCAGCTGCAGGAGAAATCCGCTGCCGGGTCTGCCCGCAGAGGTGGCATTTTCGCCCGCACCGTCATGGTCCTGGGCGAATTGCTCATCACCGCCGGTGTGATTGTTCTCCTGTTCGTCGCGTGGCAGTTGTGGTGGACCAACGTGGCCTCCGATGCCCGGCAGCGGGACGCCGTCAAGGAATTCACCCGTAACCTCGAGATCCCGGCCGCTTCCGGCCCGGCATCCAGCGTCGACCATGGGCAACCGAAGGTTTCCGCGGAACCTGACGAGGGTGCAACCATCGGCATTTTGTATGTCCCCCGGTTCGGCGCGGACTACACCCGGCCCCTGGTCCAGGGAACCTCGCCTGCCGTGCTGGACACACTCGGAATAGGCCATTACGAAGGAACGGCGATGCCAGGTGCTGTGGGGAATGTAGCGGTGGCCGGACACCGGCAGACTCATGGAGCGGTCCTGGACAACATTGACACGCTGGTCCCCGGGGACCGGATTTACATCCAGACCCGAGACGGCTATTACGTGTACAGCTTCCGCAACAGCGAAGTCGTCCTTCCCGACCGGACGGACGTCCTGTTCCCAGTGCCCACGCAGGCGGCGGCCACCCCCACGGAGCGCTACCTGACGATGACCAGCTGCAATCCGCGTTTCGGCTCCGAGGAACGGATCATCGCCTACTCGCTGCTGGAGTTCTGGCAGCCGACGTCGGCCGGTCCGCCGGCCGAGATTGCCGGCCAGGTCCGCCGCGCCGCCGGGGAGGTCTGAGCCGTGTACGCCTGGATCTTTCGGCATTTGCCGGGCCCCCTGTGGCTTCGCATTGCCACCGCGCTGGTGCTGGCCGCAGGCGTGCTGGTATTGATGGTTCAGTTCCTTTTTCCCTGGATGGCACAATTCACCCAGTTCACTGATTCAACGATTGGTTCAGCAAGGCATCCATGAGCACAACCAAGATCCTCGTCGTCGACAACTACGACAGCTTTGTCTACACCCTGGTGGGGTACCTGCAGGAACTCGGCGCGGAGACCACTGTGGTCCGCAACGACGACGTCACCCTGGCCGAGGCGATCGAGCTCGCGGAAGCCCGCGACGGCGTCCTCATCTCCCCGGGTCCCGGGAACCCTGCCGGGGCGGGGGTCTGCATTGAACTTATTAAGTGGTGCGGCAGCCACAACAAGCCCATGCTGGGAGTCTGCCTGGGCCACCAGGCACTGGCTGAAGCGTACGGGGGAACTGTCACGCACGCGCCCGAGCTGATGCACGGCAAGACATCCCTCGTGGAGCACCACGGCAACAGTGTGTTTACCGGGCTGCCGTCGCCCTTCACCGCGACCCGCTACCATTCCCTCGCCGCCGTCCGGGAAAGTATCCCGGACGTCCTGGAGATCACCGCGGAGACGGCCACCGGAGTGGTCATGGGGCTGCAGCACCGCACGGCGCCCCTCTGCGGCGTCCAGTTCCACCCGGAGTCCGTGCTCACCGAAGGCGGCTACCAGATGCTCGGCAACTGGCTTGAGTCCCTCGGCATGGCCGGAGCTGCGCAGCGGGCCTCGGCCCTGAGCCCGCTAATCAAGCACTAGCGGGAGAACCCGCCCAGGAGCGATCCGCCTTCCTTGGCGCCCTTGCTGGGCGTCGGGGTCGGCGTCGGGGTTGGACTTGGCGAAGGCGGGGGCGCGGGGGCTTTCGCCACGGTGACGCCGACGGTCTTGCCCTGTTCGACCAAGGCATCGGCGGCGTCAGCTTGTCCGGTGACCTTGCCAGGTTCCACCTGGGAGTTTTCGACTTCAGTGGCGTTCATGCCGAGGCCCAGGGCCTTCAGTGCGGCCTCAGCCTCGGCGATGGGGAGGCTGACGAGCTGGGGGACCGCCACCTTGCCGGTGGACACGATGATTTCCACTGCGCTGCCGGCCGCAACATTCTGCCCCGGCGCCGGGTTGGTTGTGATCACGATGCCGGCCGGGACCGTGGCGCTGTTGGCCATCGTGGTGCCGGGTGCTCCGGCAAGGCCTTTCTGGCGCAACACATCGCGGGCAGCAGCTTCGGTCCGCCCGGGCAGGTCCGCGGGGATGGTGATGACGCTGGGGCCTTCGGAAATGTTGAGGGTGATTTCCGAATTCGGGTCCAGTGAGCTCCCTGTCGCCGGCACAGTGCCGACGGCGATGCCCTTGGCGATAGTCTCGTGCTGCATCCGGCTGAGCTGGGGTTTGAGCCCGGCGTTGTAGAGCTTCTGGAGGGCTTCACTCTCGGTCAGCGATGTCACCGATGGCACCAAGACCTTTGCCACGGGCGGCGGAGCCTGGTTCATCATGTTGTACAGCCACAAACCGCCGCCGGCCAGAACCAGGACCGTGACGATCACCAGTGCCGCGATCCACGTCCGACGTCGGGACTTCTGGCGCGGCGTGTGTTCGCGCTCGGGCGGCAGGACCAGCGGCAGGCTGCCTGTATCAGCCGCATCATAGGCAACACCCTGGGCCTCCAAGGCGTCGTCATCAGCCAAAGAATCCTGCGGCGGCCGGAGCCTGCCGGTGGGCGTCTCGTCCAGGAACTTGGCGCCGGTGACCGAGAAAGCGGCTGTGGGTGTGCTGTCCGCCGTCGGAACGGTGTTGTGGGGGTCGGTGGCGGCTTCGCTCGCGGCCGGCGGTACGACGCCGACTCCGCTCCGCGCCGCCCGGAGGGCGCGGCGGAAGGCCGCGGCGTCCTGGAAGCGGTCCGCGCGGTTCTTCTGCAGGGCCTTCATCAGCACGCTGTCCAGCGCCTCGGAGACGTCCGGATTCAAGCTGCTGGCCAGTTCGGGGATTTCGCGCACGTGCTGGTAGGCAACGGAAACGGGGCTGTCGCCGATGAACGGCGGCCGGCCGGCCAGCATCTCGTACAGCAGGCATCCGGCGGAGTACAGGTCGCTCCGGGCGTCCACAGTCTCGCCGCGCGCCTGTTCCGGTGAGAGATACTGGGCGGTCCCCACTACGGCCTGGGTCTGCGTCATGGTCGCGGCGGAGTCGGCCATGGCGCGGGCAATCCCGAAGTCCATCACCTTCACGCTGTTGGAATCCGGGCAGAACATCACATTGGCGGGTTTGATGTCGCGGTGGACGATCCCGGCCTTGTGGCTGTAATCCAGGGCGGAAAGCACTCCCAGGGTGAAGTCGATGGCCTGGTCAATGCTGACGTCCTTGGCCCTGATCAGGTCCCGGATGGTCTTCCCGGCAACGAACTCCATAACGATGTACGGCACCCGGACCGTGTCCTCGTGGTCACCGGGGACGGCATGGTCCCCGGTGTCATAGATGGCAACGATCGAGGGATGGTTGAGGGCGGCCACCGCCTGTGCCTCGCGCTTGAACCTGGCCTGGAACTGGGGGTCCCTGGCCAGGTCCGGACGCAGCAGCTTGACAGCCACGGTGCGTCCGAGGCGGGTGTCGATGCCCCGGAAGACGTCGGCCATGCCGCCGCGGCCGATCAGCTCACCCAGCTCATAACGCCCACTGAGGACGCGCTGCGTGTTTACGGGGCCGCGGTCCTCCCGGTGTGATGGGGTGCGGGGTGAATTGGGCATGGCGGCCTACGTTCCCGTTGGGCTCGGGGTTGAGCTTGAAGCGCCTGCGGCGGCCTTGGCCAGGTGGTAAGTCACGAGGGAGCCGGCAGGCACCTTGCTGCCGGACGCGGGATCGGAGCTGACGAACGTGCCCGGCTGCTCCTTTTTGTTCGTGGGGTCGACGGCGTCGCCCTTGGCCCAGCGGAGACCGGCACCCTCGATGGCCTGCTGGACGGCAGCTTCGCTTGCGCCGGACTGCAGTGGCGGGACTGTCACGGACTGCGGGCCCTTGGAGTACGACACGGTAATGGTCGTGCCCGGCTGGACCCGCCCGGCCGGGTCGATGTTAATAACTGTTCCGGGGGCGGAATCGTCGAAGACTTCCGCTCCGGTGACGCCCAACCCAAGGCCGATCAGTTCGCTGCGGACCTCGTTGTAGGGCCGGCCCAAGTAACTTTCCGGAACCAGATTGATGGCCGCAGGGGTGGACTTGGTCGGGGTCGCGGAGCTGCTCGTGGGGCTGGCGCTCGTGGACGTGGGTGACGCCTGGGTGGTGGTCGGCGCGCTGGTGGTGGCACTGCTCGCCGGTGTCTCCGGGAACAGGATCCCGGCTTGGGTCAGCACCACGCCCACCAGTGAGAACAGCACCAGCAGGATCAGGGCGATCAGGGGCCAGGTCCAGGGGCTGCGGCCGCGGCGTTCGGGCTCGTCGACGGGCTCGTCGTAGTCGTCGTCCTCGTCCTGGACCCAAGTGCGTTCCGCGGCGAGGGCGTCGGCGCGCGAGAGCGTGTTGCGGGCTCCGTAGGCACTGGCGGCCGCGGCTCCGGCAGCGAGCCCTGCCGCTGCGCCGGCGCCGGCGGCCCCCACCACTGGCAGAGCCGACGTGGCCGACGTCGTGCGGTCTGCAGTGCTGATAACTCCAGTCGCGGCCGTGGGCAGGTCCACGGGCGCGGTGATAGGGCCGGTTGCCTGCTCGAAGAGGAGCATGCCCGGAACGGCGGCGTGCGCTGCGGGGATGTCACCGTTGCGGATCGCCTCGGCGGCCTCGGAGAGTTTGAGCGCGTCAGCCGGGCGGTTCTTGGGATCCTTGGCCAGCATGGACATCAGCAGGGCCCGGACCGGCTTCGGCAGGGTTTCCGGCAGCGGCGGCGGGGCATCGTTGACCTGGGCCAGCGCGATGGCGATCTGGGATTCACCGGAGAACGGGCGGTGGCCGGTGAGGCATTCGTACCCGATCACGCCGAGGGCGTAGATGTCCGAGGCGCCGGTAGCCAGCTGGCCGGTGGCCTGCTCCGGTGCCAGGTACTGGGCGGTGCCCATGACCTGCCCGGTCTGGGTGAGCGGGACCTGGTCAGCGAGGCGGGCGATGCCGAAGTCCGTGACCTTGACGCGGCCGTCCGGGGTGATCAGGAGGTTGCCCGGCTTGATGTCGCGGTGGACCAGGCCCTGGGCGTGGGCCACCGAAAGGGCGCGCGCCGTCTGGGCGATCATGGAGAGGGTGCGGTCCGGGGAGAGCACCTGCTCATGTTCGATGATGCTGCTTAGCGGCTGGCCCGGGACAAGCTCCATAACGAGGTAGGCGGAGCCTTCTTCCTCGCCGTAGTCAAAGACGTTGGCAATGCCCACGTGGTTGAGGAGCGCGGTGTGGCGTGCCTCGGCGCGGAACCGCTGGAGGAAGCCGGGATCGCCGGTGTACTCCTCCTTGAGCACCTTGATGGCGACGATGCGGCCAAGGATCAGGTCTTTGGCTTTCCAGACTTCTCCCATGCCGCCGATCGCAATACGCGTGGTCAGCTGGAACCTGCCGCCGAGGGTGATTCCTGATGAAGGCCTCACTTATTCAACACCGCCTCAAAAATCTTCTTCGCGTTCGGACTGGTTAGCTTTGCGCCGGTGGTGATGTCTACGCCTTCAATGACGATTGTGACAGCCACCTGCGGGTCATTCGCCGGGGCGAACCCGGTAAACCATGAGTTGTTCAAGCCGTCTCCAAGTTCTGCGGTACCGGTCTTGCCGGCCACCTTCACGCCGCGGACTGCCGCCTTGCTGGCGATGCCGTCGTCGACGACGCTGACCATCCACTCGTTGATCTGCCGGGCAATGTCCGGCGTGGTGGAGGTCCGCAGGACCTGTGGCTTGGGCTCACTGATAGGCCGCAGGTCGGGGGAACGCACGGCCCTGATCAGGTTCGGCTGCATCTGCACGCCGTTGTTGGCGATCGCGGCGGTCATCTGGTTGATCTGCAGCGGGGTGGCCCGGACGTCCCGCTGGCCGATTGACGACTGGGCGAGGCTGGCGTCATCCAGTTCTTCGGTCGGGAAGAAACTCGCCGCGGAGTCCAGCTTTAGCTGGTCGCCGAATTTTTCCCCGAAGCCGAACTTCTCCGCCTCGTCCGCAATGGCCTTCTGGTTCAGGTCCAGGGCGATGCTGGCGAAGGGGGTGTTGCAGGACTGTTGCAGGGCGAAGGCAAAAGTCGCCGTATCGCGGGTGTAGCAGTTGCCGCCGGCGTAGTTGGGCAACGTGTACTGGATGCCGGGGAAGGTCATTTCCGCCGGGTTGGGCAGAATGCTGTCCTTGTTGTATTTCCCGGATCTGAGCGCGGCGGATGTGTCGATGATCTTGAAAACCGACCCGGGTGCCAGCAAGGCCCCGGTAGGGCCGCTGACGTTCTGGTTCAGGTTGATCCCGGGGACCTTGTTGAGCTCGGCGAAGTTGGCGGCCTCAGCCACCGGATCATGCGTGGCGATCAGGTTGGGGTCGTAAGAAGGCTTGGACACCATGGCGATGATCGCGCCGGTCTTCGGGTTGGTCACCACGATCGATCCGCGCTGGCCGTCCGGGATGAGGTCGAAGGCGAGCTTCTGGATTTTGGGGTCGAGCGTGAGTTCCACGGAGGCACCCTTGGGCTGGTTGCCCAGGAAGAGCTGGCCGACCCGGTCCAGGAACTGCTGGTCCGAGCTGCCCGCGAGCTCCTTGTTCATTGAGCTCTCCAGCCCGGTCACGCCGAAGCTCCTGGAGAAGTAGCCGGTGATGCCGGCGTACGGCTCGGGCTGCGTGTAGGTGCGCTGGAACTTGCAGCTCTCCGTGGCGGGTACGGACTCCGCCACGGGGGCGCCGCCAACGATGATGGCACCGCGGTCGTTGCAGTAGTTCGCCAGGAGGGTGCGCTTGTTCCAGGCATTGGCCTCCAGGGCGTCTGCGCCGATGACCTGGACGTAGCTGAGGGCGCCGAAGATGAGCACGAACATGGCGATCGAGGCTATCCAGGCGTTGCGGATGGCTTGGTTCACAGCTTCACCGCCTCGGTGGGAGCGTCCGGACTGTTCCGTCCGGTGCGGGGAACGGCGGCCGGCTTGGAAGGCATGGCAGGAGTGACTTTCTGTGCATCAGGTTCTTCGCCGGGAGCCAGCGGGGTGGTATCCACCGGGCCGCGCGCCGAGTGCGAGATCATCAGCAACAGGCCGACGATGATCCAGTTCGCCAGCAGCGATGAGCCGCCCGCGGCCAGGAACGGGGTGGTGAGGCCGGTGAGCGGAATAAGCCGGGTGACGCCGCCGATCACGACGAAGCACTGCAGCGCGACGGCGAAGGAGAGCCCGGTGGCCAGCAGCTTCCCGAACGCATCCCGGGTGCCGAGCGCTGCGCGGAAACCCCGGGTGAAGAAAAGCAGGTACATCAGCACGATCGCGAAGAGACCGATCAGGCCCAGTTCCTCTCCGAAGGAGGCAATGATCATGTCGCTGTTGGCGAAGGGAACCAGATTGGGGCGTCCCTGGCCGAGGCCGGTGCCCACTAGTCCGCCGTTCGCCATGCCGAACAGCCCTTCGACAATCTGCAGGCTGCCGCCGAACTCCCGGCCGTAGACCTCGTCGGTGAACGCGTTGATCCAGCCGTCAATCCGGAGCGCGACGTGGGAGAAGACGCGGGAGGCGACGAATCCGCCGGCAGCGATGAGCCCGACGCCGATGATCACCCAGCTGATGCGGCTCGTGGCGACGTAGATCATCACGAGGAACAGGCCGAAGAACAGGATCGAGGAGCCCAGGTCGCGCTGGAAGATCAGCACGCCGATGCTTACCAGCCAGGCGGCGAGCATTGGGCCCATGTCCTTGAACCGCGGGAACTGGATGGGCCCGACCTTCCGGCCGGCCAGCAGGATGAGGTCCCGGTTGGAGGAAAGATACCCGGCGAAGAATATTGCGAGGGTGATCTTGGCGATTTCACCGGGCTGGAAGGTCATGGAGCCGAACTTGATCCAGACCCGCGCCCCCAGGATTTCACCGGCCGATACTCCGGGCACCAGCGGCAGGATCAGCAGGACCGCACTGACGGCGAGGGAGATATAGGTGAAACGGCGGAGGACCCGGTGGTCTTTAAGGAACCAGATGACGGCAATCGAGACGGCCATCGCCACCAGGGTCCAGCGCAACTGGTTGTTGCCGGTGTCTTCCCCGACACGGTCCAGCCGGTGGATCATCGCCAGCCCGAGGCCGTTGAGGCCCACCACCAGCGGAAGTATTACCGGATCGGCATATTTTGCGCGGAAGCGCAGCACGATGTGGAATGCCAGGGCGGCTGCGGCGAGCAGGCTCGACTGGAACCAGAAATCCGTATCGAAAGCCTTCTGCTTGTCCACGCCCACCAGGGCGTTGGCGCCGATGCCGACGGCGAGGGCCAGCACCAGCAGGACGAGTTCGATATTGCGCCGCGGCCTGGGCGTGGGATCGATGGGGGTCACCGGCCCACCTCACAGACCGGGGCGGAGGGGGACGGTGTGGCAGTGCCGGCCGCGCCGGGGCTCGCCGTGGCACCCGGGCTCGCCGTCGCGGCGGGGGTGGGGGGCGTCGGCGAGGGAGTGATGCACTCGTCCGCCGGGGCCATGGTACCGGTGCGTTCGAGGTTCTTTACGATCCGCTGGGCGTCATACAGATCCCGGGCCGGGACGGTCTGGCGCACCCGCTGCTGCGAGAATTCGGGGAGATCTGACATCCGGATTTCGGTCTCCGCTTCGAGGGTGGAAAGCTGGATGGGCCCCAGGCGCTGGGAGACCCCGTTGAAGATGGCCACGTGCTGGTTATGCTCCCCGATGTAGTACCGCGTCTGCGTCCAGGCATAGCCCAGCCACAGACCCACCGTCAGAAGGGCCACGATGGCGGCGGCGATGGAGACTGTCACCCAGCGGCGGGGCCGGCCGACCGGCCTGTACTCATCGGCCTCGTCCTTCGCCTGCTCCGACTTGTGGGTGAGAACCGTGGCCGCCCGGCGGGCCATGGTGCGCCCCGCGATGGTGGGGATAGACCCGGATTCCGCGGCAGCCGCCGCAGCACCCACGAGCTCGTGGGGGCGGCCGGAAAGTTCCTCGCGGAGCACTTCGGCGGAAAGATGTTCGCCCAGGTGCGGATCGGTCGAAGTCGCTGGTTCTGCCTTGCCGGTGGCGCCGCGGTCCGGATTTTCCTCCGCCGCGCCGCCTTCCGTTGGAGCGTCCGGTTCCTTGGGCGGGACCGGGCTTGCTGCGTCGCCGGCCAGCGCGGCCACGGGGGATCCGCCGGCTGTGCCGGCGTCGGAGGTCTTCTGCGGGGCTTCGACAGTCTTCGCGGCCCCAAAGGTGCTACCGGTCCGTCGCGGGGCGTCTCCGGACACCGTCGCGGTCACCGTGGAGGGCGATTGGGCGGGGATAATCTCGACGGCGGCGGTCCGGATGTCGTCGGTCGTCTGTTCGGCGATTTCCAGCATCACGACCGTGACGTTGTCCGGGGCGCCGGCCTCGAGGGTGAGATCAACCAGGAGTTCAACGCATTCGCGGAGGTTTCTGGTTTCGCGGACTGTGCGCTCCACGACGTGGCCAGCTACGTAGTTCAGGCCGTCGGAACAGAGCAGCCAGCGCTCACCCGGTTCGACATCGAGGGTATCCAGGTCCAGTTCCGGGCTCGCATCGACGTCGCCGAGAACGCGCATCAGGACGTTCTTGTGCGGATGAGTTTCCGCTTCCTCGGGCCGGAGCCGGCCTTCATCGATGAGGCGCTGGACGAACGTGTGGTCGACACTGACCTGTTCGAATTCGCCGTTCCGCAGCCGGTACGCCCGGGAATCGCCAATATGGGCGAAGTGCAGCTTGCCTTCGGCCAGGAGGAGGGCCGTGACGGTAGTGCCCATGCCTGCCAGCTTGGGATTGATGTGGACGAGCTCGGAGAGCAGGGAATTGGCAGTCTGGATCTCGTCGGCCAGGACGGTGCCGGCATCGCCGTCGTAGTCATCCTTGTCGAGATGGATCATGTCCAGCACGGTGGCGGCGGAGGCGACATCACCGCCGGCGTGTCCGCCCATGCCGTCGGCGACGACGGCGAGGTGTCGGCCAACGTAGGCGGAGTCGTCGTTTTTCGCACGCACACGGCCGACGTCGGAACGCGCGGCGTAACGCATGATGAGGGGCCGCGTGGGGGCAGTTGTTTTGCCTTCAGCCCTGTCTGCGGGAAGATCCGGGGCAGCCATGGCTACGGCCTCAATTCGATGACCGTCTTGCCGATTCTCACGGGGACACCGAGCTCCACGGGCAGTGCCCTGGTGAGCTGCTGATCGGCCAGGTAGGTGCCGTTGGTGGAGCCAAGATCCTCGATGAACCAGCGGCTGCCCTGCGGGAACAGGCGGGCGTGGCGACCCGAGGCGTAGTCATCCTCGAGCACGAGGGTGGCTTCCTGGGCGCGGCCGAGCAGGATGGGGCTGGCTGCCAGCGGGATCGTCGTGCCCTTGAGCGGACCTTCGGTCACGACAAGCTGGCGCGGCTGCTGCCTGACCGGGGCGGCCGGCTCGGCCAGGGCGGGGTTCTTGCGGACCTGCCGCGCCGTGGGGGCGCCTGCTGCTGCCTTGCGGCCGATCATGAGGTCGCGGCGCATGGCGGCAACGATGCTGAAGATGAGGACCCACAGGAGCAGGAGAAAGCCGAAGCGCAGGGCCGTGATGGTCAGTTCGCTCACTGGCGGCCGCCTGGGCTGGCGGGCAAAAGGCGGTAGATGATCTTGGTCCGTCCCATCGTGATCGTGGAGCCGTCGGTGAGTTCCGAGGAGCCCACGATCTTGTGGCCGTTGACGTAGCTGCCGTTCGTGGAGCCGAGATCGACTGCCTGGGCAGTGCCCGGCCCCGTACGGATTTCCAGATGGCGGCGGGAAACGCCGGTGTCGTCAATGAGGATGTCTGCGTCGGAGGAGCGGCCCAGGACGATCGAGGGCGCGTTGAGGGAGTAGCGCTGCCCGTCGATGTCCAGCACGGGCTGCATCCGGGAGGGCTGGCGCGTGGGCGCGGCAGGCATGCCGGTGTGGGCGGGCTGGGCCGGCGCGGCGGGCGACGAGGACTTTTCGGTCCGCGACTTGATCTCGAAGTCTCCGGCGCGGCGTTCCTCGTCGCGGCGGAAACTGATCCGGACCGGACCCTGCAGCGTGTAGCCCTGGCTGCGCACGTGGTTAATGACGACGTCGCACAGTTCTTCGGCGAGCGGGGTTCCCCATTCCTGGGCCCGCTGGAAATCGTCGTCGCTGAGGAGGACATCGAAGACGTTGGGGGCCAGGGTCCGCCCCGCGGCGATAGTGATGGCCTTATTGTCCACCTCACGGCGGAGGTGGCTCGCGATCTCGACAGGCTCAACCTGGGCGCGAGAACCGGTGGAGAAGACTCCGCGGACGGCCTTTTCGATGCCGCGCTCGACTTTGTCCAGCAATCCCATGGTCCTTCTCCTTTCGTGACGGCTGCAGGGCAGCATTCGTTCCGGAACTCGGTTTCCCACATTTGCGGGAGCCCGCTGTTAACGGGCACTCCTACATCAGATACTACTGGGCGAGTCTGGGAATGGCCTTAATGCGCGTCGCCACTCCGTGCCGGAAAATTACGGCGGACCGGCCCTGACATGCGCCGACAGCGCCGCGCTCCGCCTCCCTCCGGTACCGCTCCGGGGGCCGATTGGTGTTTTCCCGCAGTTGTCCGTTATGCTTGATCTCGCTGCTTTTACGAGGTTGGCGGTCCGGATTCCGGGCCAAGAATCGAGTGGAAGAAGTTGCGCGCGAGTGGCGGAACGGCAGACGCGCTGGCTTCAGGTGCCAGTGTCCGAAAGGGCGTGGGGGTTCAAATCCCCCCTCGCGCACGCATTAGAACCCCGGTCTTCGGACCGGGGTTCTTCCATTTAACTCCCCGGCTTGACTTCCCGGCCGGACGAAGCCGGCAGCCTACTGCCGCAGGGCCCCGAGTCCGGTGATGAGGGCCTCAAGGCCCAGTTCAAAGGCCACGTCGGCCTGGTTTTCGAACCCCTGATCGGCCAAGCGCGCCACGGCTGCCGTGAAGTTCGGCGTCGATTCCGCCATGCTTCCGGAGTCAAAGATGTCCGCCGGGGCGGTGACGTCATACGCGGAGCCGAAGATGAAGGACTCCAGGGCCACAATCGCCGAAACGATCCGCTCTTGCGGGAAGCCGGCCCGGCTGAAACCGGCGCTGACGGCCTCGTACATGGCCAGCGTCTTGGGCGCATCGGTCACCGGCAGCACGGCAATCACCGGGATCAGCGGTGTGTGCTTGGAAAACACGTCGCGGTAGCTCCAGGCCCAGCTGCGCACCGCCCGGTCCCACGGTTCGCCGTCGAAGGCGGACACATCCACGAACGACGTCAGGTGGTCCTGGACCAGTACCAGGACGTCCCGTTTGGACGAGACGTGGTTGTACAGGGCCGACGGCGCCACGTTCAGCGTCCGTGCCAAGGCCGCCATGGTGAACCCGTCATAGCCGCTCTTCCCGATGAGCTGCAGCGCCGCCAGGGTAATGCCGTCCTGGTCGAGAACGGCAGCGGCCGGCCGGCCCACCCTTCGGCGCGGTTTGGCATCGTGCCGGTGCGGATCTGTAGGGGCGCTGGTTGATGCCGGCATTGCTGGCCTTTCCGCTGTCGCTGTCCTGGGGGTGCTCCCATTGTGCCCCTACTTTACGGGCACTTTCCGGGCGAAATTTCCTGGGCGGGAGGTCTTCCCAGACGCATCCGAAGGGTCTATAGTCAATTCTAAATGAACGACATTCATTTAGTGGTCCGCATCACTTCCGCGGCCGCAGAGAGGACATCATGCTGGAACTTGACCGCGACGTCGTCATCGTCGGAGCCGGCCCCGCAGGGCTGACCGCAGCCCGCGAACTGAAGAAGGCGGGCCTGAGTGTGGCCGTCCTGGAGGCCCGCGACCGCGTCGGCGGACGCACCTGGACCGACACGGTCGACGGCGCCATGCTGGAAATCGGCGGCCAATGGGTCTCGCCGGACCAGACCGAACTGCTGGCGCTCCTCGAAGACCTTGGCCTGAAGACCTACTCCCGCTACCGCGACGGCAAATCCGTCTATATCGGTGCCGACGGCAAGCGCACCCTGTACACGGGCGACTCCTTCCCGGTCAGCGACACCACTGCCGCCGAAATGGACAAGCTCACCGCCCTGCTGGATTCCCTTGCCGCGGAGATCGGCCCCACGGAGCCGTGGGCGCACCCCAAGGCCCGAGAACTGGACACCATCTCCTTCCACCACTGGCTGCGCCAGAACTCCCCGGACGAGGAAGCCTGCAACAATATCGGCCTCTTCATCGCCGGCGGGATGCTGACCAAGCCTGCGCACGCCTTTTCCGCCCTGCAGGCAGTGCTGATGGCAGCCTCCGCCGGTTCCTTCTCACACCTCACCGACGAGGACTTCATCCTCGACAAGCGCGTCATCGGCGGCATGCAGCAGGTCTCCCTGCTGATCGCCGAAGAACTGGGCGACGACGTCGTGCTGGACAGCCCCGTACGCACCATCAACTGGCGTGCGGCAGCCGCTGGGGAAGGCGCCGGCGGCCACACGGTGACCGCAGTTTCGGAGCGCGCCACGGTGAACGCCCGCTTCCTGATCATGGCCGTGCCGCCGAACCTCTATTCCCGGGTCTCCTTCAACCCGCCGCTGCCGCGCCGGCAGCACCAGATGCACCAGCACCAGTCGCTCGGCCTGGTCATCAAGGTCCACGCCGTCTACAGCAGGCCGTTCTGGCGCGAGGACGGCCTCTCGGGAACGTGCTTCGGAGCCGGCGCCCTGGTCCAGGAGGTCTACGACAACACCAACCACGGGGACTCCCGCGGGACGCTGGTCGGCTTCGTCTCGGACGAAAAGGCCGATGCCATGTTCGAGCTCAGCGCCGAAGAACGCCGCCGTGCCATCCTCGAATCGGTGGCCGGGTTCCTGGGGGACAAGGCGCTCGAACCGGAGGTCTACTACGAATCCGACTGGGGCTCTGAGGAATGGACCCGCGGTGCCTATGCCGCCAGCTACGACCTCGGCGGCCTGCACCGCTACGGCAAGGACCAGCACGCGCCGGTCGGCCCCATCTACTGGTCCTGCTCGGACCTCGCTGCCGAGGGCTACCAGCACGTCGACGGCGCGGTCCGGATGGGACGCCAGACAGCGGCCCGGATCGTGGCAGCCGCCGACCGCACCTCCGTGGCCTCCAACTAGCCGGATGCTTCCCGTTAACCAGCCCAACAGTTCAGAAAGGATCGGCCAGATGCGTTACGTAGTGGGGTATTCAGCCAATGCCAGGGGCCATGATGCCGTCAATCTGGCCGTATCGCTGGCACGTGGCCGCGGTGCCAGCCTGGATCTCGTTCTGGTGGTGCCCGAAGTCCAGCAGTTCGGCGCCGCGCATGCGCCCAAAGCCGGTTTCGAGACCCTCCTGAACGAGCAGGCACGCGAATGGCTCGACGAAGCCCTTGCGCTTGTTCCGGCCGACGTCCCTGCGCAGGCGCATATCCGCAGCGGCGACTCCGATGCGCAGGCCCTGATCGCGGCGGCCGAGGAACTTGGGGCGGACGTTCTGGTGATCGGGGCAACCAGCAACGGGCTCTTCAAGCGGTTCACCATCGGTTCCGTGGCCAGTGCGCTGCTCCACGCCTCCACCGTGCCGGTGGCCCTCGCTCCCCACGGCTACCACCGCACGGAGGCCCTGACCCGGATCAGCTGCGGCCTCGGAACCAGGGCGGGTGCCGAGAAGCTGCTCGATTTCGCCATCGGCATGGCGGCGAACCGGAAGGTCCCGCTGCGGGTGGTGTCCCTGCTTGCACTCGACGGCGGCAACTCAGCCGATGCGGCTGAGGCCGCCCGCGAGTACGCGGAGAAGGCCGTCGCGGCAGCCGCACCGGTCGACCCGTCCGGTGTCCAGCTGGCGGCCAAGACGGACGTCGCTGTCGCGCATGGCCGGAGCATCGAAGAGGCTGTGGACGACCTCGACTGGGAAGACGGCGAGGTCCTGGTGATCGGTTCCAGCCGCCTGGCCCAGGCCCGCTCCATCTTCCTGGGCAGCACCGCGAACCGGATCCTGCGGGCACTGCCGGTGCCGATGCTCGTGGTGCCCAGCGGCTATGAACTCAAGCACCACAACCATTCAACGTCGAATGACACGTCCGGAGAGGCACTCCAATGAGCACTGAACACGTGACGGCCAAGGCCACGCACGACGCACACGCAGGACTGAGCGCCAAGGGCCTCAAGGCCGGATCGGTGGGCCTGATCGGCGCCGTCGTGATTGGTGTGTCCTGCATTGCCCCCGCCTATACGCTGACCGCGGCCCTGGGCCCCACGGTCGCCGAGGTCGGCGTCCAGCTGCCGGCCATCTTCCTGGTGGGCTTTATTCCGATGCTGCTGGTTGCCTTCGGCTACCGGGAATTGAACAACGCCATGCCCGACGCCGGAACCTCGTTCACCTGGGCTTCGCGCGCCTTCGGACCCTGGATCGGCTGGATGGGCGGCTGGGGACTGATCGCGGCGACGATCATTGTGCTCTCCAACCTGGCAGCAGTGGCCGTGGACTTCTTCTACCTCATGCTGGCCCAGCTGTCCGGCAACCCCGAGCTGGCTGACCTGACCCTGAACCTGCCGCTGAACATCGCCACCACGCTGGTGTTCATCGCGCTGGCCTGCTGGATCTCCTATCGCGGCATGGAAACCACCAAGGGTGTGCAGTACGTGCTGGTCGCGTTCCAGCTCCTGGTGCTCGGCTGGTTTGCTGTCGCCGCTTTCAGCCACGTCGCCAACGGCACAGCCTTCGATGCCACGGCGATCACCCCCGAGTGGTTCAACCCGTTCGCCGTCGAATCCTTCTCGGCCTTTGCCGCCGGCGTCTCCCTCTCGATCTTCATCTACTGGGGCTGGGACGTCACCCTGACCATGAACGAGGAAACCCGCAATCCGGAAAAGACCCCGGGCCGCGCGGCCACCGTCACCGTGCTGGTCATCGTGGTGATCTACATGACCGTCGCACTGGCCACCCTGGCGTACGCCGGAATCGGCCAGGAAGGCCTCGGGGCAGGAAACCCGGAAAACCAGGGCAGCATCTTCGCCGTCCTCGCCGGACCGGTCATGGGCCCGTTCGCCATCCTGATGTCCCTGGCCATCCTGAGCAGCTCGGCCGCGTCCCTGCAGTCGACGTTCGTCTCACCGGCCCGGACGCTGCTGGCGATGGGGCACTACAAGGCGCTGCCCACCCAGTTCGGCAAGATCAGCCCCACGTTCAAGTCCCCCAGCTACGCCACGATCGCGGCGGCCATCGCCGCCGCGGGGTTCTATGTCATCACGCGGACCACCTCCGAGAACGCCCTGTGGGACACCATCACCGCGCTCGGCATGATGATCTGTTTCTACTACGGCATCACCGCCCTGGCCTGTGTCTGGTTCTTCCGGGCCGAAGCCTTCAGCGGGGCGCGGGCGTTCTTCTTCAAGTTCCTGTCCCCGCTCCTGGGCGGCGTCATCCTGCTGGTGATGTTCTTCAAGACCGCCTATGACTCCATGGACCCGGCCTACGGGTCCGGATCCTCCGTCGGCGGGATCGGCCTCGTGTTCGTCCTGGGCATGGGTGTAATCCTGCTCGGTGTGGTGCTCATGCTGGTCATGTACAAGATCCGCCCGGAGTTCTTCAAGGGCAAGGTCCTGCCGAGGGGCTACTAAGCGTTCGCAACTGCGTGCCGGGAAGGTCCTCCTTCCGCCCGCCATTGGAAAGTAAGCACACTTACCAATAGGCTGGCGGAAGGGGGACCTTCCCCCGTTCGGAACAGAACGAGGTGGCACCATGTCGGATGCAGAGAACATCAGCAAAGTCACGGACATCATCAACGACTCACGGATCGGGATGTTCACCACCGTCAACGACGAAGGCGCGCTGGTCAGCCGGCCGCTGGCCGTCCAGGAAGTGCAGGACGACGGCGACATGTGGTTTTTCACGTCCGCCGCCACCTCCCAGGTTGCCCAGGTCCGGGCGAACCCGCGCGTGAACGTCTCCTTCGGCAAAAGGACTGAGTGGGTGTCCGTCGCCGGAACGGCTCACGTTGTCACTGACCGGCAGAAGATCCACGAGCTCTGGAACCAGATGGTGGAGGCCTGGTTCCCGGACGGTCCGGACACCCCAGAAGTGGTGCTGCTGCACGTCGATTCAGACTCCGCCGAATACTGGACCAGCCCGGGCGGAACCGCCGCGACGGTGCTGCAGTGGGTCAAGTCCAAGGTCACGAACAGCCGCATGAGCGTCGGCGAAAGCGGCACGGTGGAACTCTAGGTCCTGGACCCGGCAGTGCCCGGATGCGCCGGGCATGCCGACGCCGGCCTAGTCGATGATCTTCAGCCCGGTGGCCCAGTTGAAATCCCCGTATGCGGGGTTGGCCTGCAGGGCCATCACGAGGAGCTGGAATCCCTCCAGTTCCCTGGCATGCCTCAGCCCGCCAACCCGCAGCGGGCGGAGTCCGGCGGCCGCAGCGAACGACGCCACTGTGTTGGCGGCGTCTTCGGAGTCCGAGGCGATGAAGACATCCAGTGGCATCCCGCCCTTGGCGCCTGCCGTCAGCGGGCCGGCGAACGTGGTGTTGAAGGCCTTGACCACTTGGGCGCCCGGCAGCAGGGCGGCGATTTCCTCGGCGGCCGAGGACCCCGGTTCGACGGTAAGTGAATCGAAGGTCTCCGGGTCGGTCGGGTTGCTGATCTCCACGACGGTCTTGCCGCTCAGAGTGTCGCCGTAGTGCGTCGCGACTTCCTGGGCCGGTCCGAAGTAGAGGGCCAGCACCACGATGTCCCCCTCCGGGATGTCGCCGAGCCCCCCGGAGGTGGTGTCAGCGCCGAGCTCGGCCGCGAGTTTGGCCGCGTGTTCCGGGGACCGGCTGAGGATCTGGAGCGAGCGTCCGGCTGCCACGGCGCGGGTTCCGATCGCCCGGGCCATGTTGCCGCTGCCGATGATGGTGATGTCTGTCATGGGGCTTCCTTCGCGGGATGACCGTGGAATGCAGGCAGTGGAGCCCAGCGGGCAAGGTGCACAGCGTCAGCCGAGCGCCGGGCCCGTGGTGGGAAGTCCGGCGGGGCGGGCCGGACTCCGGCGGCCCGTTCGGCGTCGGCGAGGGCCTGTTCCAGCCGGTCGACGGCCGGGGCATAGGCGGCGTCCGTTCCGCCCCGGAGGCGCTCGGCTGCCTTCATCGCCCGGATCAGGGCGGCGGTCTCCGGCTGGCGCGCGTCACTCATGGCGGGGTAGTCAATACTGTGCGCGGGGTCCAGTTCGTAGCGCTGCCATCGGGCCAGGACCCGGCGGTGCCGCGCCGCGGCCGCCGCGTTGCTCGCGGCAATGTCCCGGGCGGCGCGCCGGGCCTCCTGCCGGCTGAGGACCCGCGGAGTCCAGAAGTAGGAGGCGACCGCAGCGGCAGCGGCGAGCACTCCAAGCAGCAGTCCCGCCCACGGGGCCGCCAGGGCGGGGAGGATAACGGCCGGCGCAACGATGGCGAGCCCGGCGAAGCCATCCCAGAAGACGGAGTCCGTCAGGCCGTCGTTGCCGTCGGCCTGATGCTTCCTGATGAGAAAAACGCAGGCCCCTGATGCGCACACGGCAATGATGGCCAGCGCAAACAACTGCCATAGCGGGAATGGGGCGGGCTCGAAAAGGAACGGCATTCCAACACCTCCAGGGATCCGGCCCGGGCGGGCGCGGTTCCGCTGATTCCATTGGAATCCATGGATGGCGGGCCGTCAATGGCCCCGGAACTGTGCGGTGGCGCGGTGCGGTGGGCCTGGTTCACACCCGGGGCCGTCCCGGCGTAGCCTAGGGCCCATGCGACTGAAAATGTGCAGTATCCACGTCAAGGACCCCGCCGCCGCCTTCGAGTTCTACACCGGAATCCTGGGCTTCGAGAGCCTCCTGGCCATGCCGGAGCACAACCTGTTCATCGTGAAAGACCCGGCAGGGTCCGGCGGCGGATCAGCCGGGCTCCTGCTGGAGCCCAGCGACAACCCGATCGGGGCCGCCTACATGAACGGCTGCCACGACGCCGGGATGCCCGCAATTGTCCTGGGCGTGCCCGATGTCCGGGCTGAGTTCAAGCGGCTCACGGCCAAAGGCGTGATATTCCAGGGCGAGCCATCCGACGGTCCCGGCGGCACCACGGCGGTGTTCGACGACGGGTGCGGGAACTTCGTCCAGCTCCACCAGGACTAGCCGGGCCACGGCTCACCCCGGCCGGGGATACTGACCGGGCTGTGGGGCGCAGCAGCGGCTACTCGGCCGCGGTGCGTGCCTTCTTGGCGTCCTTCTTCGCAGCCTCGTCCTTGACCCGCTGGGCCTCGGCGCGGACGGCGGCGTGGGTGGAGCGTTCGGCGACCAGCCAGGCCGGGGGAGCCTGCAGCAGCGCGGTGATTTCCGCCGTCGTGAGCGCTTCCTCAACGCCGCCGCGGGCCAGGCCGCTGATGGAGACGTTGAGCTTCTGTGCGACCACCGGGCGGGGGTGCGGGCCGTTGCGGCGCAGTTCCGCCAGCCACTCGGGCGGGTTGGCCTGGAGCTCGGCGAAATCGGCGCGGCTGATGACCGAATCCTGGAACTCCTGGGGTGTTGCGGGCAGGTAGATGCCAAGCTTCTTGGCAACGGTGGCCGGCTTCATGGACTGGGAGTTTGCAGAGGTCATGCTTCAAGGGTATCCGGCCAACGGCTGACTGGGCACCGGCGCTGAACACTGACACCCGCCATGCGCCGGGCCGGGCGGTACTGTGAACATGTGTCCGCAGCAGAAGAAGCACCCCAGACCACCGACGAAACCGCCGACGAACAGGCCGAAGCACCAGCGCGGGAGCTGCGTTTCGCCTACGTCGCCGGCGTCACCCCGGGCAAGTGGGTCCGGCGCTGGGAAGAGCGGGTGCTGGATGTGCCGCTGCGCTCCTTTATGTCCGACGACGGCGCGCAGCTCACGGTTCTGCGCGACGGTTCCGCTGACCTGAGCTTCGTCCGGTTGCCGGTGGAGCGGGAGGGCCTGAATGTCATCCCGCTGTACGAGGAACAGCCCGTGGTGGTGGCGCCCAAGGGGCACGAGATCTCGGTGTTCGAGGAGGTGGCCCTGGCGGACCTGTCGAAGGAGACGTTCCTGGACGTGGCGGAACTTGGCGGACCGGAGATGGCCCTGCAGGTGGTGGCCACCGGCGCCGGCCTGGTGATCCTGCCGATGTCCGTCGCACGGCACTTCAACGTCAAGGACACCGTGGCGCGGAAGCTCACCGGAGCACCCACGACCCAGATCGCCCTGGCCTGGCCAAGCGACAGCACGGATGAGGTGATCGAAGAGTTCATCGGGATCGTGCGCGGCCGCACCGCTGCCAGCTCCCGGCAGCCTTCCGCCCAGCAGGAAAAGCCAAAGAAGGAACCGAAGCCGGACCGGCGGGGTCCCGCGGTCAAGAAGCCCAAGGTGGCGCAGCGCTACGCGCCGAACCCGGACAAGGGCCGCGGCAAGGGATCCCGGAAGAAGGGCAAGCGCTAAAGCGCTGCCTTAGGCTCTGGCCGCTACTTGGCGCAGGCGTCCTGCAGGGCCTTGACGGAGTCGGCCGGAACCTGGTCGCCGGAATCGGCGATCTGGCGCAGCGGGGTGGTGAGCTCGGCGGGTGCGCCTGCGGTCTCTGCGCCGGCAACCAGACCGCCCAGCAGTTCCTTGTCCTGGACACTGACCAGGCCGTCCGCAACGAGGGCGCAGGCCTGCTTCTTCACTTCACTGCCGGCCGCCGTGGCCACCTGGGATGCGCCGTCGCTGACGGCCTTGTTCGCGGCGTCCTGCACCTGGCCGCAGCCGGTCAGGGCAATCAGAAGAGCGGCAGCGGACAGGGCGGCGAGGCGAAGTTTCATCCGACCAGCCTAACAAGCGCGGCCGGTGCCGGAACCTCCCGCCGTATGCAGCCGACCGCGCCCCGATTCACTGGGGCGGGCGGCGCCGGCCGGGCTTATCCGGGAGACGCCGTCGCTGACGCTTCTGCAGCCGTCCGCGCATACGACGCTGAGACCCGGCGGTACACCGGGGTCAGGAAGGCCAGCAGTGCGGCGGCGATCATGATGATCCCGGCCACCAGAAACACCAGGGCGATGCCGCGGGAGGTACCCTCGCCCAGCAGCGGGGCCAGCTGGGCTGCACCCTCAGGGGACCGCGCGTACGGGATGATCCAGACCTGGGCGATCGGCGCGATGAGGAACGCGGTGATCGGCGCTGCCGCGGACTCGAACGCCATGGCGAATCCGAATACCCGGCCCTGCCGATTCAGGGGCACCACCTGTTGGATGACCGTCTGCTCCGCGGCCTCCACGAACGGGACCAGGACGAGGTACAGCCAGATGCCGGCGATGTAGAGCCAAGCCCACTCGCGCAGGGTGAATACCGCACCGAGGACCCCCATGAGGATCACCGCGATGAGCATGGTGCGCAACGGGTTGGACCCGAGCCCGAACTTGCCGATCAGCGCGCCGCCCACGATGAATCCGGTGGCGCCGACCGCGAAGTAGGTCCCCCACAGCTCCACGGGGAACATCTCCAAGCCGTAGGGATCCATCAGCGCCATGTAGACGCCACCGATGAAGTTGTTGAACGTGGAGAAGAGGATCAGCGCAAACAGGCCGGAAATGGCCAGCACGGCGGCGAGGGAGCCGCGCAGGTCGAATCCGCCGTGCGCGTCCGTGGCGGCAGCGCGCACTTCCTCGGGCATGCGCAGCGTGAGCAGGTGCGCGAATGCCAGCGCCGTGAGCACCACGGCGACGGCGACCGTCCAGCCCATGCCCAGCAGCCCGACCGAGAGTCCGGAGAGCACCGAGGTGACGATGAACATCAGTCCCTGCACCATGCCCACCAGCCCGTTGGCGTTCGCCCGGCGGTCCGGTTCGATAAGGATGGTGACCGTGGTGGAAAGGGCAATGTTGCGCATGTTTTCCACGACCGCACCGACCAGGATGATCAGGGCGAAGACCCAGAACAACGGCTGCGTCAGGTCCAGCAGCGCGGCGGCCGGGGTCAGCAGGAACATGGCCCCGGACAGCACGAACATGACCAGGGTGAAGCCGGCGGCGAAGCGCATCACGGCAAGCTTGCGGTAACGGTCCACGAAGGTGCCGAAGCTGATGCTGGAAAGGGCGATCAACAGCATGTACGCACCGCCGATGACCCCGGTGGCGATCACGTTGCGCGTCTCCAGGTACACCCAGAAGGTCAAGGCGAACCACAGGTAGCTGGTCGTGATGTTGGCCAGGGCGGTGTTCACCAGGATCCCGGCGAACGTGCGCGACCGCTGCGCAGGACTGCGCAGCGTCGCGTTGACGGCGGGCGGCAGCGGGTTGCCGGCCACGTCCTCGCGGAGGTCAGCGTCGTAATCGGGAGCCGCAGCTGCCCCGGGCGGGGCCGGCTCCTGCTCGGTCATGCGTCCCAGTTTACTGACAACTAAAAGCCACGAACACGGCCGCCGGCCGGTCGGGAAGCGTGGGCAAAGGCCCCCAGCCAGTTTTGTGACGTAAGAAACGTGCAGGAAACGTTCCCCGTCTACTCTGGCTTCACCGCGGCGCCGCCAGGCCCGTGGCCGCCGGTGTGAAGGGAGCCCGTTATGCATCTGCTGCCCCGTGAGCAGGAAAAGCTCATGATCGTGGTCGCGGCCGACCTCGCCCGCCGCCGCCAGTCCCGCGGTCTGAGGCTGAATTTTCCGGAGGCGGTCGCCATCATCAGCTACGAGCTGATCGAGGGTGCCCGGGACGGCCGGACGGTGGCGGACCTGATGAGCTACGGCACCACCGTGCTGGGCCGCGGGGACGTCATGGAGGGCGTGCCGGAGATGATCCACGACGTCCAGATTGAGGCCACCTTCCCGGACGGCACCAAGCTCGTCACCGTCCACGATCCGATCCGTTAGGAGCTCAGATGATTCCCGGAGAATACGTTCTCGGCCCGGATCCTGTGGTGGTCAATGCGGGGCGTGAGGCGATCGACGTCGTGGTGACCAACACCGGTGACCGTCCCGTGCAGGTGGGCTCGCACTTCCACTTTTTCGAGGCGAACGCCGCCCTTTCGTTCAACCGCCGGGCCGCCTACGGCCGGCGCCTGGACATTCCGGCGGGCACGGCCGCCCGTTTCGAGCCGGGGGATAGCAAGACCGTCCGGTTGATCGAACTCGCCGGCCGGCGCGAGGTCTACGGCCTCAGCAACGCGGTGAACGGAACACTGGAGGGACGAAGATGAGTTTCGAATTGTCCCGCCGTCAGTACGCGGACCTGTACGGCCCGACGACGGGCGACGCCATCCGCCTCGCCGACACCGAGCTCTTCCTCGAGATCGAGAAGGACCTCACTGTCTATGGCGAGGAAGTTGTGTTCGGCGGCGGCAAAGTGATCCGCGACGGCATGGGCCAGAACGGCCAGCTGACCAGGGACGAAAACGTTCCCGACACCGTCATCACCAACGTCGTGATCCTGGATTACACCGGGATCTACAAGGCCGACGTCGCGCTCCGGGACGGCCACATCTTCCGGATCGGCAAGGCCGGCAACCCGCAGATCACCGACGGCGTGGACATCGTAATCGGGGCGAGCACCGAAATCATTGCCGGCGAACGGAAAATCCTGACCGCCGGCGGCGTGGACTCCCACATCCACTTCATTTCCCCGGACCAGGTTTCCGCCGCCCTGTGCAGCGGGGTGACCACCATGATCGGCGGGGGCACCGGCCCCGCCGAAGGAACCAAGGCAACCACCGTCACCCCCGGGAAATGGCACATCCAGCGGATGCTGCAGGCCGCCGAAGGGCTCCCCATCAACATCGGCCTGTTCGGCAAGGGGCACGCCTCCGCCGTCGAACCTTTGGCCGAGCAGATCCGCGCCGGCGCGATCGGGTTGAAAGTCCACGAGGACTGGGGCTCCACGACGTCCTCCATCGACACATCGCTCAAAGTCGCGGACTGCTTCGACGTCCAGGTGGCCATCCACACTGACACCCTGAACGAGTGCGGCTTCGTGGAGGACACCATCCGGGCCATTGACGGGCGCGTGATCCACACCTTCCACACCGAGGGCGCCGGCGGTGGACACGCCCCGGACATCATCAAGATCGCCGGGCTGCCCAACGTCCTGCCGGCCTCCACCAACCCCACGCTGCCGTACACGCGCAACACCATCGAAGAGCATCTGGACATGCTTATGGTCTGCCACCACCTCAACCCGGACATCCCGGAGGACGTGGCCTTCGCGGACTCCCGCATCCGCGCGGAAACCATCGCCGCCGAGGACGTGCTGCAGGACCTGGGGATCTTCTCGATCACCTCCTCGGACTCCCAGGCCATGGGCCGGGTGGGCGAGGTGGTCATCCGCACCTGGCAGGTGGCGGACAAGATGAAGCGGCAGCGGGGTGTCCTGAAAGACCCCCGGGGGGACAGCGCAGCGGGCGTGCACGGGGCGGCGTCAGGCCTGGGCGCTGACAGCGACAACTTCCGCCTGAAGCGCTACGTGGCGAAATACACCATCAACCCGGCCATCGCGCAGGGCATGGCTGACTCCATCGGCTCCGTGGAGGCCGGCAAGTTCGCGGACCTGGTGCTTTGGGATCCGGCGTTCTTCGGGGTCAAGCCGGAGCTGGTGATCAAGGGCGGGCAGATCGCCTACGCGCTGATGGGGGACGCCAACGCCTCCATTCCCACCCCGCAGCCGCGCACCATGCGGCCCATGTTCGCCGCCTACGGCAAGGCCCTGCAGCAGTCCTCCATTACCTTCCTTTCCCAGGCCGCCATCGACGCCGGGGTCCCGGCGGAGTTGGGGCTGGAGAAGGTCATCCGTCCCGTGTCCGGCATCCGCCGCCTCACGAAGGCGGACCTCAAGTACAACGGCGCCATGCCGGACATCGAGGTGGACCCGGAAACGTACCAGGTGAGCGTCGACGGCGAGAACGTCACCTGCGAACCGTCGGACGTGCTGCCCATGGCGCAGCGCTACTTCCTTTTCTAGGCTTCCAGAGGAGACAGGAATGATCATCGAAAAGGTCCTCGGCAACACCCACGACCTTCCTCCCGTCCCGGACCCGTATGCCGGGCTGCACCGTGAAAAGGTCGTGCTGCCCAGCACCCAGCTGGTCAAACGCGTCCAGCGCGTCACCACGGACCACGGCAAGGAAATCGGCATCCGACTCCCCTCGGGTTCCGGGGATCTGCGCGACGGCGACATCCTGCATGTCGCGGAGACCAACATGAT
Organism: Arthrobacter sp. NicSoilB4; assembly: GCF_019977335.1. NCBI lineage: Bacteria > Bacillati > Actinomycetota > Actinomycetes > Micrococcales > Micrococcaceae > Arthrobacter > Arthrobacter sp. NicSoilB4. The sequence continues at coordinate 44,720 of NZ_AP024653.1, forward strand.
CGTGGTGTCGGTGCTGCCCACGGATGTCCTTGTGATCACCCCGCGCTCCATCCACGAGATGGGCGTGGTGGCGCATTCCCTCGGCAACCGGCACCTGCAGGCCCAGTTCTTCGAGGCGTCCCCGGAGTACGGGGCCGCCGTGATGGTCTGCCAGTACGACCACACCGTGGAGGACTACCTGAAACACGTCGGAGCACCCTATGACCGCCAGGAGCGCGTGATGCCCGTCCCCTTCCGCCATGCCGACCACAGCCACTAGTCCCGCGCCCTACCAGCTGGCCCTGCAGCAGCTGACGGATTCCGCGCTGCCCACCGGGGCGTTTGCCCACTCGCTGGGGTTTGAGACGTACCTTGAGCGCGGTCTCGTGCGCGATGAGGAGACGTTCGGCGTGTGGCTGGCCGCGTTCATGTCCCAACAGCTGACCTACTCGGACGCCTTGGCCATCCGGTTACTCTATGAGGGCGACCTGCTTGCGGACCTGGATGAGTTGTTGACCGCCCAGCTGTTGCCCCGGCAGTTGCGCGAGGCCAGCATCAAGATGGGCGGCCGCCTGCTGGAGATTGGTGCCGAGATCTTTCCGTCCGCTGAGCTCGCGGAATACCGGGCGCTGGTGGGTTCCGGCCGCGCCGCCGGCCATCAGCCGCTGGCGTTCGCCGTCGTCGCCCGATCCCTGGAGGTTCCGTTCCCCGAGGCCCTCGCCGCCTACCTGTTCGCCACCGTCACGTCGTTGACGCAGAACGCCGTCCGGGCGATCCCGCTGGGGCAGAACGCCGGCCAACGGCTGCTGCGGAAGGCGGCCGACGACGTCGCGGCCGCGGTCTCACAGGCCGACAGCCTGGACCGGTCCGATTTTGGCGCCGTGAGTCCCGGACTCGAAATTTCGCAGATGCGGCACGAGCGACAGCGTGCCCGCATGTTCATGAGCTGACCAAGCAACGAAATATGTCTGGAGAAGAATATGTCTGAACCGATCAAAATCGGCATCGGCGGCCCGGTGGGCGCCGGCAAAACCCAGCTCGTGGAGCGCCTCACCCGCCACCTGAGCCGGGAGATCTCCATGGCCGCCATCACCAACGACATCTACACCATCGAGGACGCCAAGATCCTCGCCGCCAACGGAATCCTCCCGATCGACCGGATCATCGGAGTGGAAACCGGCGGCTGCCCGCACACCGCCATCCGCGAGGACACCTCCATGAATACCGCGGCCATCGAGGAGCTGAAGAAACGGCACCCGGACCTGCAGGTGATTTTCGTGGAGTCCGGCGGGGACAACCTCTCCGCCACGTTCAGCCCCGAACTGGTGGACTTCTCCATCTACATCATCGACGTCGCCCAGGGCGAGAAGATCCCGCGGAAAGCCGGCCAGGGCATGATCAAGTCCGACCTCTTCATCATCAACAAGACCGACCTCGCACCGCACGTCGGCGCGGACCTCTCTGTGATGGAGCGGGATTCAAAGGAATTCCGGGGCGGGAAGCCGTTCTGCTTCACGAACCTCAAGACGGACGAAGGGCTCGAGCGCGTCATCGCATGGGTGCGGCGCGATGTCCTGATGCTCGACCTGGCGTCATGAGCACGACGGCGGCCGCTGAGTCCCTCGCTGTCGCCGCACCCAGGGGGGAGCTCGAACTCGTCGTCGCTGAGCGGAATGGACGGTCTGTGGCTGTGCAGCAGTTTCATCAGGGCGCCCTGCGGTTGTTGCGGCCGCACTACTTGGATGCGTCCGGGCAGGTTTGTTATGTGGTGGTGAATCCTGGCGGGGCGTATTTGGGGGCGGACCTTTATGTCGTGGACGTGGAGGTGGAGGAGGGTGCGAAGCTGCTGCTCACCACGCAGTCGGCCACCAAGGTCTACCGGACGCCGGGTTCGTTGGCCGAACAGCGGATGCGGTTGCGCCTGGCGGCAGGAGCGCAGCTGGAATTGGCCCCGGACCAGCTGATCGCTTACCGGGAGGCAAGCTACCGGCAGAACACCCACATCACCATGCACCCGACGTCGAGCCTGGTCATGTCCGAGGTCATCACGCCGGGCTGGTCGCCGGACGGGGCGTCGTTCCGCTACGAGGAATTGCGGCTCCGGACCGAAATCCGGATCGAATCCGAGGAAGGCGGAGGGCTGCTGGCGCTCGACAATCTGCTGATCCGGCCGCCGCAGCACGACGTCACCGGCATGGGTTTTATGGAGGGCTTCAGCCACGTGGGATCACTGATCGTTGTCGATCGGCGCGTTGACCAGTCCCTCGCCGACGAATTGCATGTGCTGACCGGCGGGCACGATGCCTACACAGGAGTTTCCCTGACTGCCACAGTTGATGGGATCAGCGGTCTTGTGCTCCGGTCCCTCTCGAACAACACTGAAGAACTCAACAGGCTTCTGGGCGCGTGCAGCGCCCTGCTCCGTCAGCGGTGGCATGGCACGGCACCCCTGGACCTAAGGAAATACTGATGACGACGCTCACCGAATTCGCCACCATGTACCGTCAGCGCGAGGAGCTCCCGGTGCGGACCCGGCTGCTGGTGACGTTCGGTGCCGTCGTCGCCCTGCACGCTGCCGCCGTCGTGCTCCTCCTGGCCGGCTCGGTGGCGGCGGGGGAGCCGTTGGCTCTCGGCTTGGTCCTGACCGCCTATTTGGCCGGTATCAAACACAGCTACGACTGGGACCACCTCGCGGCCATCGATAATTCGACCCGAAAGTTCGTGGCCCAGCGGAAGGACCCGGTCAGCGTCGGGTTCGCGTTCAGCCTGGGCCACAGTTCAGTGGTGATCCTGGCCGGGGTCCTCGCGGTGGGCGGCGCCGCGCTGGTGGGGCAGTTCATGGAGGGCGGCTCCACCGCAAACCTTGTGCTGGGACTGATCGGCAGCGGCGTTTCGGGGATCTTCCTGCTGGCGATGGGGCTGTTCAACGGGTCGGCCTTCCTCCGGGCCGCGAAGGCCTACCGGAGCGTGCGGGGCGGTGGGGACGTGAACAACGAAGACCTTGAGGTCGGCGGATTCGTGGCCCGGCTGCTGGCGAAGCCCCTGGCCGGCGTGCGGCGGCCCCGGAACATCTATGTGATCGGGTTCCTTTTCGGCCTGGGGTTCGACACCGCCACCACCATCGGGCTGCTGGTCATGGCGACGGCGGCCTCGCTGGCCGGAGTTTCCCCGCTGGCCCTGCTGGCGCTGCCGCTGGCTTTCACGGCGGCCATGACGCTGTGCGACACCACCAACGGGGTTGCCATGATGCGCATGTACAGCTCGGCCATCCACAACTCCAGCCGGCGGCTGGGCTTCAATGCGCTGATCACGGGCATTTCCGCGGCGTCAGCCCTGTTCATTTCGTTCATCACCCTGGGCGGCTTCTTCAACGCAGCATTCGGGCTCAGTGATCCCGTGACCACGTGGCTGGGCGGGATCGACCTGGGTGAGGCAGGGCTGTTGCTGGTCGCTTGCCTGCTGACGGTCTGGGGAGCGGCCTCCGTGCGCGGGCGGCTGCCCTCCCGAAGCGGGGGAAACTAGCCAGCATGCTGCCCTGGGACGCTACGCAAGCGGCCCGCGCCTGCCCGGCATGGGCGGGCGCGGGCCACTTTGTGACAGCTGCCTAGCGGACAGAGGACGCTGCCGGCTGGTCCGCTGCGGAAGCGGCCGGTCCGCCGGCGATGATGGCGTCGACTTCGGCCTTTTCCTTGGCGCCCCAGGTTTCGCGGGTGTTCAGCACGCCGAGCAGGCCGATAACACCCACCAGGACATACAGCGAGGCGCCGCCTGCCCACCCGAAGGCGGAGGCCAGCAGCACGGCCAGGAAGGGCGCGAATCCTGAAATCGAGGCGGCAACCTGGTACCCGATGGAGGCGCCGGACGTCCGGGTGTTCGTCCGGAACAGCTCCGCGAACCAGGCGCCCTGCGTTCCGGTGAACGTTGCGTGGATGATGCCGATGCCGATCACGAAGGCCAGGACGATCAGGAACGGATTGCCGGTGTTGCTGAGCAGGAACATCGGGAAGCCGAAGACGATGACGGCGATGGTTCCGCCGAGGTAGAGCTTGCGACGGCCGATGCGGTCGGTGAGCGCGCCGGCGGCCAGCGTGACCGGGATGGCAAGGAGGCTGGCGATCACAATGCCGGTGAGGCCGATGGCGCGGTCGTCGGGGTTGTTCTTCGTGATGTAGGAGAGCAGGTACGTGGCCGTGACGTAGTACGCGCAGCTCTCCACGATCCGCAGTGAGATCACCCGCAGGATGTTCCGCCAGTCGTTCTTGACCACGGTGGCCAGGGGGTTCTTGACGATCGCGCCCGTGGCCTTGGTGTGTTCGAACTCGGGTGATTCCTCAAGCTTCATCCGGACAACCAGGCCGACGACGATCAGGATGGCGCTGGCGAGGAACGGCAGCCGCCAGGCCCAGTCGGTCTGCAGCGAGGCCGAAAGCAGGAAGGCGGCGTTGGCCAGGGTGATGCCGAGCGGGTTGCCCGCCTGCGGGATGGCGGCAAAGCGGCCGCGCTGCTTCCACGGTGCGTGCTCGAACGTCATCATGACGGCGCCGCCCCACTCGGCACCGAAAGCGAGTCCCTGGATCATCCGGATGATGACCAGCAGGATGGGTGCGAGGATGCCGACCTGCGCGTAGGTTGGGAGGCAGCCGATCAGGACGGTGGCGATGCCCATGGTCAGCAGCGCGCCGACGAGCACGGGCTTGCGGCCGTACTTGTCGCCGAGGTATCCACCGACGGCTCCGCCGATGGGCCGCATCAGGAATCCCACCGCCAAGGTGGCGAAGGCCAGGAGTGTTCCGACCACGGGGTCCGTGTTGGGGAAGAAGACCTTGCCGAAGTACAGCGCCGCGGCCGTGCCGTACGCGACGAAGTCATAGTTTTCAACGCAGGTTCCGGCGGCCGAAGCCATCGCGGTCTTGATCTTTCCGGGGGAACCGTGGGCGGCCTGGCGCGGCCGATCGGTGATTTCTGCCGTCATGTTCTATATCTCCTTTGATATTGCTGGACAGCCCTGGGCGGTATGCCGAAGGCCAGGTGAAGTTCTGGTGTGGTCGGCCGGATCAGATTTCCGCGGCCAGTTCCCGGGCTCCTTCGAGCTCCAGTTCGCGCAACTTCCGGACGCGCCGGATGGTGTCCTCGTCGTTGTCGAACTTCGCGTCGAGGAAGGACTGGAGGACTTCCTTGGCGGTGGCCCTGCCGATCAGCCAGGCGCCCATGGCGATTGCGTTCGCATCGTCGTGTTCCACGCTCTGATGGGCAGAGTAGACATCGTGCCCCAGCGCGCAGCGGATCCCCGGAATCTTGTTCGCCGCCATGACGGCGCCGACTCCCGTTCCGCAGACGAGCACGACCCTGTCTGCCTGGCCGGACTTCACGAGCTCACAGGTGGCGCGCGTGATGTCCGGGAAATCGACCGGGGCTTCGCTGGGGGCGCCGCAGTCAATGACCTCGTGACCGAGGTCCTCCAGGACTGACTGGACGAACGCCTTCAAGGGGAAGCCGGCGTGGTCGTTGCCGAGTGCGATTTTCATGGGTCTCCTTAGTTCGAAACGAAGTTGGTGGGCAATGCGGAAGTCGGGGCTGCTTGTAGTTCCTGCTGCCATGGAATCGATTCCATGGCGCCGGTGCGTGTGACTGCCAACGCTGCAGCGCTGGATGCGCGGCGCATCGCGCCGGCCAGGTCCCCGGGCGTGGCCAGAAGGGAGGCGGCGAGGTAGCCGACAAAGGTGTCACCCGCGCCGGTGGTATCGACGGCGGCCGCGGCGGATGCGGGCACGTGTACCAGGCCGCCGTCGAGGACCGCAAACGAGCCTTCCGCGCCCGCCGTGCAGACGATTGCCGCCCCGAGAACCGGCGGAAGTGACTGGACGAGCTCCAGGTGGTTCCCCGGCGGCATTCCGAGGATCTCCGCTACGGCCCGGATCTCCTGTTCGTTGACCACCAGAAGGTCGACGTCGTCGAGCAGCCCGTCGATCCGTCCGGGGGCGGGGGCTGCATTGAGGATGACGAAGGCCCCGCGGCTCCGGGCGACGGCGGCTGCCTGCCGGACCAGCACCGACGCTATTTCCAGCTGCAGGACCAGGATGTCGCCCGCTTGCATGGCGCCGAGCCCCGCTTCGACGTCGTCGGCGGTGAGGCTGGAGTTTGCCCCCGGACTGACGATGATCTGGTTCTCACCGCGGTCGTCGACGGCGATGATCGCTGTCCCCGTGGGGGCGTTGCCGACGACCCGCAACTGTGTGTGGTCGATGCGGGCGTCGGACAGGACGTCCAGAATCCGGCGTCCGTGGGGGTCGTCTCCGACGGCTCCGGTGAATTTCACATGGGCGCCGGCGCGGGCGGCCGCGACAGCCTGGTTGCCGCCCTTGCCGCCGGGGCTGAACGTGGCGTCCGTGCCCCGAACAGTCTCGCCTGCCCGGGGTAATGAACTGACGCGGACGTTCTGGTCGATATTGAGGCTTCCGACCACAAAAACCGTGCTCATTGGACCTGCTCCTTCGGTGGTGTCGGACGGTGTGCCCCAGGCCGGAATTCGAGACTCCCGGCGGTGGGGGTAAGGGCCGCGCTCACGGCTGGCCCGGGATGGGATCCGGCGTGCCCGACGAGGCGCGGATGATCAGTTTGCTGGGGAGGACGACTGATTCCGGCCGATGTCCGTCGATGACGTCGAGCAGCAACCCGACCGCTATTCGGCCCATGGCTTCCACATCGTGCGAGATGACGGTCAGTGGCGGGTCAAGCAGGGAAAACCACTCGATGTCGTCGAAAGCAACAAGGGCCATGTCGCGGCCAATGCGCAGGCCTTTCCGGTTCAACGTTGCCAGCGCGCCGACTGCCATGGGACTGTCCGCGGCCAGCATTGCAGTTGGGGGCTGCGGGAGCGCCAGCAGGTGTTCGGCGCCGGCTGAGCCGCTGGCTGACTGAAAGTCTCCGAAATACGTCAATTCCGGATCGCTGCTGAGCCCGATGTCCTTGACGGCCCGGGAGAAGGACCGGAGGCGTTCGCGCCCTGTGGACGTGGTCTGCGGGCCTGCGATGTAACCGATCCGCTCGTGGCCCTGGCCGGCCAGGTGCTCCACCGCCTGGCGGATGCCGGAAGCGCTGTCCGTGGTCACGCTGGGCACGTCGATGCCGTCAACGGTCCGGTCGACGAACACCGTGGGGATATCCCGTTCCAGCAGCGCGCGAAGGCTGGAACTTCCTTCGCCCTGCGGAGCGGCGATCACACCGTCAACACGCTGGGAGATAAATGTGTCCAGGTACCGGTCCTGCTGCGGAATGCTCTCGTTGGCGTTTCCCAGCAGAGTGACGAGTCCTTCGGCCAGGGCGGCCTGCTCGGCCGCGTGGGCAAGATCGGCGAAGAACGGGTTGCGCACATCCGACACGAGGAGCCCGATGACATTGGTTCTGGTGGAACGGAGTGCGCGCGCCTGGGCGTTGGGGTGGAAGTCGAGCTCAGTGACCGCTGCGGCGACTTTCTGCCTGGACTGCGGCGACGTGGCCGGGTTTCCGGACAGCACCCTGGACGCCGTGGCCGGCGAGACGCCGGCGAGAGCCGCCACGTCCTTGATGGTGATGGATGGTCCTGTCACTGCTGCGCACCTCATTGTGGGACTGCTTGTGAAACTGCTCATGGAATCGATTCCATGGAATCGGTTCCACAATTATGTGACGGGCATTACGTCCTGTCAATGGTTGCGGCCCACCGGCGTACTCGGGACGTGCGCCGCCGCGACTGCGCCGCCTGCCGGAACCCGCATCCCCGGTGACAATCCGCCGCGCTCAGTCCCCGTGGACGGCGCTCTGCTTCTCTTCCGAGCGGTCGAGGTAGGCCAGCAGGAGGTCCCCGGCGCGGTCCACCTCGCCGGCTTCGAGCGCCTTGCAGATCTCCTCGTTGTCGTCGAGGTAGCTGCGGTAGAAGTGCGCTTCCAGGGTGGCCTTGTGGAAGAACAGGCGCATCTCGGCCAGGACCTGGCCCATGATCGTGTTGAGGCGTTGGCTTTCGGCCAGGGCCACGATCGCTCCGTGGAAATGCTGGTTGGCGTTGCCCAGTGCTTCCTCGTCGTCCACGGCTGCCGCGGCCCGGCCTTCCTCGACGGCCGCTCGGACCGCCGCCACACGTTCCGGGCTGCCGCCGCGGCGGATGGCGCTCACTTCGATGGCGCGGCGCACGGTGTAGACATCGTGGATGTCGCCCGGTCCCAGGCTCGCGACGAACACGCCCCGATTCGGATGCCGGACCACCAGGCGCTCGGCTGCGAGTTCGGCGAAGGCCTCGCGGACGGTGTTGCGCGACACGCCCAGCTCCTCGGAGATGGTTGATTCGGTCAGCCTCGCCCCCGGCAGCAGCAGCCCTTCCGCCAGCTGCAGGCGCAGTTCCGCCGCCACCCGGTCCGCGACCGAGGGGATGGCCACACGCAGCCGGGCCGCCGCCGCCAGGGCCGCGCCGGCCCCGGCCGCGGCGGCCCGCTTCGTGCCGGAGCGGGCAGGAGTGGCCGGAGTCTGGCCGGAGATTCCGCTGGTTCCTGCTTTGGGGCTCGTCATACTTCAGAATTTACACGATCGTCACATCGTGGAATCGAAGGATTGTTGAACAATCCGTAGATTTAGTGCATCCTAGTTAGGGGGCTATCAATGAGACGAGGATCACAAATGGCAACCATCGACCTGAACAGCGACGTAGGCGAGTCCTACGGACGCTGGAGCCTGGGGGACGACACGGCGATGTTCCGCTCGGTCTCGAGCGCGAACGTGGCCTGCGGATTCCATGCCGGCGACCCCAGCGTGATCCGCCGGACCTGCCGCGAGGCTGTTGCCGCCGGCGTCGTGATCGGCGCCCACGTCGGCTACCGCGACCTCGCCGGTTTCGGCCGCCGCTTCCTGGACATCGACCCGATCGAACTCGCGGACGACGTCGTCTACCAGATCGGGGCCCTGCAGGCGCTGGCCGCCGCAGAAGGCGGCAAGGTCACCTACGTCAAGCCGCACGGGGGCCTCTACAACGCGATCGTGGCACACACCGCGCAGGCCAGGGCCGTCGTCGACGCCGTCAAGTCCGTCGATCCGAACCTGCCCATCCTGGGCCTGCCGGGCTCGGAAGTGCTCCGGCTGGCCGAGGCCGCCGGGCTCCGCGCCGTGACCGAAGCCTTCGCGGACCGGGCCTACAACCCGGACGGCACCCTGGTGTCCCGGACGTTGCCCGGAGCCGTCCTGCACGACCACGCGGAGGTCACTGAGCATGTCCTCCGGATGGCCACCGACTCCGCCGTCCGCACCATCGACGGTTCCATCCTGAAGATCCGCGCGGAGAGCATCTGCGTGCACGGCGACTCCCCGGGAGCCGTCACCATGGCAGCCGCAGTGCGCGATGCGCTGACCGCCGCCGGCATCACCACGGTCGCATTCGTCTGAACCGGCCGAACCACCGCTTCACCGGCGCGCGTCGTCCCACCGGCGCCACGTCACCACAACCACCCAGTACAGGCAGCATCCCGCACCCTGGAGGAAAAATCATGACCGCACCGCACCAGGCCAGCCCGGCCGCCAGCAAGAGGAAGGTGCCGCCCGGCGCCCTCAAGGCCTACGCCGCGAGCCTCACCGGCACGTCCCTGGAGTACTACGACTTCGCGATCTACTCCGTGGCCTCGGCCCTGGTGTTCCCCAAGATCTTCTTCCCCGGAAACAACGAGTTCGTCGGCCTGCTGCTGTCCTTCTCCGCGTTCGCCGTGGGCTACCTGGCCCGCCCCATCGGCGGTGTGGTCTTCGGCCGGCTCGGTGACAAGATCGGCCGCAAGTACGTCCTCGTCTTCACCCTGATGCTGATTGGCATCGCGACGGTGCTGATCGGCCTCCTGCCGGGCTACGCGACCATCGGCGTCGCCGCCCCCATCATCCTGGTGCTGCTGCGCCTGGCCCAGGGCATCGGCGTCGGCGGCGAATGGGGCGGTGCCGTCCTGCTCTCCAGCGAGTTCGGTGACGCCAACAAACGCGGCTTCTGGTCCTCCGCCGCGCAGATCGGCCCGCCGGCCGGCAACCTGATGGCCAACGGTGTCCTGGCGATCCTCGCCGCGACCCTCACCGACGAGGCCTTCCTCTCCTGGGGCTGGCGCGTCGCGTTCCTCGCCTCCGCACTCCTGGTGGTCTTCGGCCTGGTGATCCGGCTCAAGCTCGAGGAAACCCCCGTCTTCAAGGCCATCCAGGCCCACGGCGAGCAGCCCAAGGCCCCCATCAAGGATGTCTTCACCAAGGAACCCCGCGCCCTCGTTGCCGCCGCCCTTTCCCGCGTCTGCCCCGACGTGCTCTACGCCCTCTTCACCGTCTTCGTGGCCGTCTACGCCACCAAGGAACTGGGCATGACCACCGGCAACGTCCTCGCCGCCATCCTGATCGGCTCCGCCTTCCAGCTGTTCCTGATCCCCGCCGCCGGCGCCCTCACGGACCGCTTCAACCGCCGCCTCGTGTACGGCGTCGCCGCGGTGGGCACCGCGCTCTACATCCCGGTGTTCTTCTGGATGATCCAGGGCAAGTCCGTCGCCATGCTCACCCTCGGCGTCGTGATCGGCCTGGCCTTCCACGCCTTCATGTATGGCCCGCAGGCCGCCTACATCACCGAGCAGTTCCCCGTCCGGCTGCGCTACGCCGGCAGCTCGCTGGCCTACACGCTGGCCGGCGTCATCGGCGGCGCCGTCGCGCCGCTGGTTTTCACCGCCCTCTACGCCGCCACCGGCAACTGGTACCTGATTGCCGGCTACCTCGCGGTCGCCTCGGTCGTGACCGTCGTCGGCCTGGCCCTGGGCCGGAACCCGCAGACCAAGGAAGAAGAGCGACTCATGCAGGAAGCCCACGCCTAAGCGGCGCGGATCCCATTCGAGGCACCGGCAACGACGAAGGCAGCTGATGATTGAGACAGCGGGGGAAACCCTGGCACCAAAGAAGGCGGCAGGTTCCAAAGTGGGTTCCGTGCGGGCCGTGGGAACCCGCGCGGTCCTCGCCGAGCTCTCCGGAACCCAGGACGTGCTGGCACTCCAGGCGCTGCTGCTCGAGCACCCGCTGCCGGGCCAGCTGGACGTCCTGGCCGCGGCCGAGACCGTGCTGGTCACCGCGGATTCGCCGGTGTCGGCCCGGCGGATCGCGGCCGCCCTGCTCCAGCTCGACCTCACCGCCCCCGTGCAGCGGGACGGCGAGCTGGTGCTCATCGACACCGTGTACGACGGCGAGGACCTCGCCGAGGTTGGGGAGCTGACCGGCCTCGGAACCGAGGGCGTGATCGCCGCCCACACCGGCCAGATCTGGACCGTGGCCTTCGCCGGCTTCGCCCCGGGCTTTGGCTACATGGTGGGGGAGAACCAGGCGCTCGAGGTGCCGCGGCGCAGTTCCCCGCGGACCGCCGTTCCCGCAGGTTCGGTGGCGCTGGCCGGAAACTACTCCGCCGTGTACCCGCGCCGCTCGCCGGGCGGCTGGCAGCTGATCGGCCGCACCGGCGCCAAAATGTGGGACCTGGACCGGGAGCAGCCCGCCCTGGCCGCCCCCGGCCACCGGGTCCAGTTCCGCGCGGTGCGGGACACCGTAACGCTGGGGCCGGAGCGCCCGGCCCAGGACCGCGCCCCCAGCGTTCCCGCCGCGGAAGTGGCGTCCGGCCTGCGGGTCGTTTCCCCCGGCCTGCAGAGCCTGATCCAGGACCTCGGCCGCTTTGGCCACTCCGGCCTGGGCGTCTCCGGGGCCGGCGCGCTGGACCGGGCCTCGCTGCGCCGGGCCAACCGCCTGGTCGGCAACGCGCCGTCGGCCGCCGCGGTGGAGACCGTCGCCGGTGGCGTGTCGGTGCAGGCCGTCGGGGACCAGGTCCTCGCCGTCACCGGGGCCCCCGCGGAACTGGCCATCGAGACACTGTCCCGGGCCGACTCGGCCGATGACGACTTCGAACCCGCGTGGCGGACCGTCCCGATGGCCACGCCCTTCGCCCTGCTCGACGGCGAAACCCTGACGATCGGCGCCCCGGAGAGCGGTTTCCGCAGCTACCTCGCCGTCCGCGGCGGTGTCGACGCAGCCCCGGTGCTTGGCAGCCGCTCCACGGACACAATGTCCGGGATCGGCCCCGCACCGCTGGCCGCCGGCCAGCTCCTCGCCGCCGGAGGCGAGGCCGAATCCGGCGTCGTCGGACACCCTGAACTGCAGCCGGACTTCCCGGGCACCGGCGTCACCGTTCTCGACGTCGTTCCCGGCCCCCGCGCCGACTGGTTCGACGCCGACGCGCTGCCATCCTTCTGCGGCCAGGACTGGGAAGTGAAGCCGCAGTCCAACCGCGTCGGCATGCGCCTGCAGGGAACCCCGCTGCAGCGCTCCCGCCAGGGCGAACTCGCCAGCGAGGGCACCGTCGCCGGCGCCCTGCAGGTCCCGCCGGAAGGGCTCCCCGTGCTGTTCCTGGCCGACCACCCGATCACCGGCGGCTACCCGGTGATCGCCGTCGTGGTCGACTCCCAGTTGGACCGCGCCGCCCAGGTCCCGATCGGCGGCAAGATCCGCTTCCGCTGGGTGCCGGCTGGCACCAACGACCACGCCGCCGCGACTACTGAACACACCACCCCCGAACAAGAAGCGAGTAACTGATGCGCAAGGTCCTGATCGCCAACCGCGGTGAAATCGCCGTCCGGATCGCCCGGGCCTGCGACGACGCCCAGCTGGCCTCCGTCGCGGTCTACGCAGACATCGACGCCGATGCCCTGCACGTCTCCGCCGCGGACGAGGCCTACGCCCTGGGCGGCAACTCGCCGGCGGACACCTACCTGAACATCCCCAAGCTGCTCGCCGCGGCGGCGGAATCCGGCGCCGACGCCCTCCACCCCGGCTACGGCTTCCTGTCCGAAAACGCCGAATTCGCCCAGGCCGTCCTCGACGCCGGGCTCACCTGGATCGGTCCCACGCCGGACGCCATCCGCCTGCTGGGCAACAAGATCACTGCCCGGGAGACCGCCGTCCGGGCCGGCGCCCCGCTGGTCGCCGGAAGCGACGGCACGGTGGAGTCGGCCGCCGAGGCCCGCGCCTTCGCGGAACAGCACGGCCTGCCGATCGCCATCAAGGCCGCCTTCGGCGGCGGCGGCCGCGGCATGAAGGTGGTCCGCGCCCTGGACGAGGTCGAGGAAGCGTTCGATTCCGCCGTCCGCGAGGCCGTCGCAGCCTTCGGCCGCGGTGAATGCTTCGTGGAGCGCTACCTCGACCGGCCGCGGCACGTGGAGGCGCAGGTTCTCGCGGACACGCATGGCAACGTCGTCGTCGTCGGAACCCGCGACTGCTCACTCCAGCGCCGGCACCAGAAGCTTGTGGAGGAGGCGCCGGCGCCGTTCCTCACCGAGGAGCAGACCAGGCAGATCTACGACGCCGCCAAGGCCGTCTGCCGCGAAGCCGGCTACTCCGGCGCCGGCACGGTCGAATTCCTCGTCGCCGCGGACGGCACCGTGGCGTTCCTCGAGGTCAACACCCGCCTGCAGGTGGAGCACCCCATCACCGAGGAAACCACCGGCATCGACCTCGTGCAGGAGCAGTTCCGCATCGCCGCGGGGGAGCCGCTGCGCATCACAGCGGACCCGGCGCCGCGCGGGCACTCCTTCGAATTCCGGCTCAACGCCGAGGACGTGGGGCGCGGCTTCCTGCCCTCGCCCGGCACCGTCAGCGAGTTCTCCGCCCCCACCGGACCCGGCATCCGGCTCGACACCGGAGTCCGCTCCGGCTCCTTCGTACCGCCGCAGTTCGACTCGCTGCTGGCCAAACTGATCGTCACCGGCGCCGACCGGCAGCAGGCGCTGCGCCGCGCCCGCCGCGCCCTCGCCGAAATCAGCATCACCGGGGTGGCCACCGTGCTGCCGTTCCACCGTGCCGTGCTCGAATCCCCGGACTTCACCTCCGAAACCGGCCTCGGCATCCACACCCGCTGGATCGAAACCGACTTCGCGGACAGTGTTTCCATTTCGGCCGACCCCGGCTACAGCACCACCGCGCCCGACGGCGAACGCCGCACCATTACGGTCGAGGTGGACGGCCGCCGGATGGCCGTCGGGCTGCCCGCGGACCTGCTGGACGGCTGGGCACGCTCCGGCGGGCCGGTGCCTGCTGGAGTCTCCGTGGAAGGGGCTTCCGACGGCGGAGCAAACGACGGCGGCGCAGCCGCCGCTGATCCGGGGGAGCTGCGCGCCGGCATGGCCGGGACGGTCGTGAAGTGGCTCGTCGAACCGGGCGCCGAAGTTTCGGCGGGGGACCCCGTCGTCGTGCTGGAAGCCATGAAGATGGAAACCCAGGTCGCGGCCCACCGCGACGGGACCGTGACCGGCCTCCGCGCGGAGGCCGGCGGCGTCGTTAGCGCTGGAGCGGTGCTGGCCCTGATCGGGTAGCCAGCGGCAGCCATGGCCGCACCTGGTTCCTGTGGCCTGGCGGTCGTTCACCGGCAGCCGGCAAGCAGCGGCGGACCGGGGCCAGGCCGGGTCCGTAGGGGATCGCCCGGAATACTTAGTAGGAAGTCCTAGTAATAATTGGCCCGTCGTACTAAATTGAGTCCAAATCTACGCTTTGGAGGACTGGGTATGTTTGAACTCAACGAGGACCAGCAGTCGCTGGTTGCGATGGTGCGGGACTTCGCCAACGCGGCCCTGGCACCGAACGCCGCGAAATGGGACGAGACCAAACACTTTCCAGTGGACGTGCTGCGGGAAGCCGGCGCCCTGGGTATGGGCGGCATTTATGTGCAGGAGGAGTTCGGCGGCTCCGGGCTAACGCGCAGCGATGCGGTGCTGATCTTCGAGGAACTGGCCAAGGCCGATCCGACGATTGCCGCCTACATCTCCATCCACAACATGGTGGTCTGGATGATCGACTCGTTCGGCAACGATGAGCAGCGCGCCCAGTGGGTGCCGCAGCTTGCCTCCATGGAAGCGCTGGGCAGCTACTGCCTTACCGAGCCCGGCGCCGGCTCCGACGCTGCCGCGCTGAGCACCAGGGCAACACGCGACGGCGAAGAGTACGTGCTGAACGGCGTCAAGCAGTTCATCTCCGGGGCCGGGTCATCGAGCTATTACATCGTGATGGCCCGCACCGCCGACACCGGAAACCGCGGCATCACCGCCATCGTTGTCCCGGCGGAAACCCCGGGCCTGTCGTTCGGTCCGAACGAGAAAAAGATGGGGTGGAACGCCCAGCCGACCCGCCAGGTCATTTTCGACAATGTCCGGGTTCCGATTGCCAACCGCCTCGGGGAGGAAGGCAGCGGGTTTGGGATCGCGATGAAGGGGCTCAACGGAGGGCGCGTCAATATGGGCGCCTGCTCCCTGGGCGGCGGCCAGGCTGCCCTGGACAAGTCGGTGGCCTACCTTAAGGAACGCGAGGCGTTCGGCGGACCGCTGATCAACCAGCAATCCCTGCTGTTCCAGCTGGCCGACATGGAAACCGAGCTGGTGACCGCCCGGACCCTGCTCTGGCGGGCAGCGGACGCCCTGGACCGCGGCGCGCCCGACGCCGTCAAGCTCTGCGCCATGGCCAAGAGGGTCGCCACGGATGCCGGGTTCAACGTCGCCAACAGCGCCATCCAGCTCCACGGGGGCTACGGCTACCTTTCAGAGTACGGACTGGAAAAGATCGCCCGGGACCTGCGGGTCCACCAGATCCTCGAAGGCAGCAACGAGATCATGCGCCTGATCATCGGCCGCATGGTGGCCGGCACCTAGCCGACAGCTGGCTGCCCCTTAGCCTTGCTTCAGCGGTTGGTCAGCGGCATGTTGGGTCTCGGCCCAGCTGGCCAGCAGCCGCAGCGCGTCGCCGGTCGGCGAACCGGGCTCGGCCGTGTAGACCAGCAGTGACAGTCCGGCGTCGGCCGAAAGATCCAGGGCCTCGTACATAAGGTGGAGGTCCCCCACCACGGGATGCCGGAAGTGCTTGCGGCCGGTGTAGTGCAGGCGCACGTTGTGGGCAGCCCACCGGGTCCGGAACTCCTCACTGCGGGTGGACAGTTCCCCCACCAGGTCGGTGAGGCCGCGGTCGTAGGGGTCGCGGCCGGCCTCGGTGCGCAGGATCGCCACAGTGTCATTCGCAGCGCGCTCCCAGTCCGGGTAGAACCCGCGGGAACGGTCGTCCAGGAACAGGAACCGCGCAAAGTTGGCCGGCCGGGCGGGGCCGCCGTACAGGTCGGAGTACATGGCGCGGCCGAGCTGGTTGGCCGCGAGGACGTCCAGTCGCCCGTTGCGGACGAACGCCGGGGCGTCGGTGATCGCGTCGAGCATGTACTGGACACTCGCGCGGACCGCCTGGGTGGCGGCACGGCGGCGCTGCGGCCTGCGCCCGGCGCTGGCGGCCCGGGCCAGATCGAACAGGTGCGCCCGCTCCGCCTCATCGAGCTGCAGCGCACCCGCGAGGGCCTCCAGCACACCTTCGGACACCCCGGAGAGGTTTCCCCGTTCCAGCCTGGTGTAATACTCGACACTGACCCCGGCCAGCATGGCCACTTCGCCGCGGCGCAGTCCGGGGACCCGGCGGTTGCCGCCGTAGTCGGGGAGACCCGCCTGTTCCGGGGTAATTTTCGCCCGCCGGGTGGCCAGGAAGTCCCGGGTCTCGCTCTGGTTGTCCATACTTTCAACGGTAGAGGGTGCCGTGGCTTAAGGGAGACCCTGCCAGTACCCCTTTCAGCAGGGCCTCCCTCGCGAACAGGTCAGTGGTGTTTGATGGACAGTGCCCCCGAAGACGTCCGGGCCGAAAGGCCGCACCTGACCCGTGCCGGACGCCGGGGTGACCCCCCCAAACCAGCCACCAGCAGGAGATCCATGCTTACCGTTAACGCTTACGCCGCCACCTCGGCGACGGAACCCCTCGTTGCCACCACCATCGAGCGCCGGGACGTTGGCCCGCACGACGTCCTGATCGACATCAAGTTCGCCGGCATCTGCCACTCGGACATCCACACCGTCCGCGGCGACTGGGGCCCGCAGCAGTACCCGCTGGCCCCGGGCCACGAAATCGCCGGCATCGTCACCGAAGTCGGCTCGGCCGTCACCAAGCACGCCGTCGGCGACCGCGTCGGCGTCGGCTGCATGGTCAACTCCTGCCGCGAGTGCGTCAACTGCCTGAAGGGCGAGGAGCAGTACTGCCTCGCCGGCAACACGGGCACCTACGGCGCCGTGGACCGCGACGGGACCATCACCCAGGGCGGGTACACCACCCACGTGGTGGTGACCGAGGACTTCGTCGTGCGGATCCCGGAGGGCATCGAGCTCGACGTCGCCGCCCCGCTGCTCTGCGCCGGCATCACCACCTACTCCCCGCTGCGCCACTGGGGCGCGGGCCCCGGCAAGAAGGTCGCCGTCGTCGGCCTTGGCGGGCTGGGACACATGGCCGTCAAGATCGCCCACGCCATGGGCGCCGAGGTCACGGTCCTCTCACAGTCGTTGAAGAAGCAGGAGGACGGGCTCCGCTTGGGGGCGGACCACTACTACGCCACCAGCGACGAGAACACCTTCACGGACCTCGCCGGGTCGTTCGACCTGATCATCAACACCGTCAGTGCCTCGATCGACATCAGCTCCTACCTGCAGCTGCTGACCCTCGACGGCGCCCTGGTGAACGTTGGCGCCCCGGCGGAACCGCTCCCGGTGAACGCGTTCGCCCTCATCATGGGCCGCCGGTCCTTCGCCGGATCCATGATCGGCGGTATCCGGGAAACGCAGGAAATGCTCGACTTCTGCGCCGAGCACCAGCTCGGCGCAGAGATCGAGGTCATCCCGGCGGGGAAGATCAACGACGCCTACGAGCGCGTGCTCGCCTCCGACGTGCGGTACCGCTTCGTGATTGACACCGCAACGCTGTAGTTCCAGTGCAAGGGGCCCTGCCGGTCCGGACCGATAGTTCGGGACAGGCAGGGCCTTTTGGTGTCGGCTGCAGGGCGTCGTCCCAGTTCAGGCCTACAATAAGCCCAATGATGCCTGAACGAGCTGTCGCCGCCGAAGGGAAGAATTCCTTGAGCGTGCGCGCAGGAATCATTGAATCCGTCTGGCTTCCAGGTTCGTTTGTCGACGTCGAGGACGCCAGGGACGCCATGCTGGCAGTGGAGCGAATCAGCGGCGGAACCCCGATGCCGATGCTCTCGGAAATGACCGATGTGGAGATCACCGCAGCGGCCCGGTACGAGTTCGCCCGGACGACGGGCGTTCTCGCCATCGCCGTCCTCGGATCCAACGCCGTGGACCGGGTGGTCGCGGCTGCCATGAGCCGGCACACCCATTACCCGCACGCATTCTTTACCTCCAGGAGCGCCGCCCTGATCTGGCTGACGGACATCTCCAATTTGGAGCCGCGGGGGCAATGAACCGCTGCTAGCATGACCGTCAGGGGCATCAGGAGGCAGCGTGCCCGAGAGATGGAGACACGATGAGCATGTCTACGACGTCGGAAACACAGTCGGATTCACAGTCGGACCAGCAGTCGGCCGCACTGCACGTAGCGGACAGCCACGATCTGCTCCGGGTGCAGGGAGCCCGCGAGAACAACCTCAAAGACATCAGTATCGAGATCCCCAAACGCCGCCTGACGGTGTTCACGGGCGTTTCCGGCTCGGGCAAGAGCTCGCTGGTGTTCGCCACGATCGCCGCCGAGTCGCAGCGGATGATCAACGAAACCTACAGCGCCTTTGTGCAGGGGTTCATGCCCAACCTGTCACGGCCCGACGTCGACTTTCTCGAAGGCCTGACGACGGCGATCATCGTCGACCAGGAGCGGATGGGCGCGAACCCCCGCTCCACGGTGGGCACGGCCACCGACGCCAACGCGATGCTCCGGATCCTCTTCAGCCGGCTGGGATCGCCCCACGTGGGCCCGCCCACGGCGTTCTCCTTCAACGTCCCGACGCGGAAGGCCAGCGGCGTGATGAGCACCGAAAAAGCCGGCGGCAGGGTCGAGAAGAGCGTTGTGCAGAACGTCGTCTACCTGGGCGGCATGTGTCCGCGCTGCGAGGGCATGGGCTCGGTCTCCGACTTTGACCTCACCGCGCTCTACGACGAAACCAAGTCGCTGGCCGAGGGTGCCCTCACGGTCCCCGGCTACAGCATGGACGGCTGGTACGGCCGCATCTTCAGCGGCGCCGGGTTCAACATGGACAAGCCGATCGCCAAGTACACCAAAAAGGAAATGCACGACCTCCTTTACAAGGAACCGACCAAGATCAAGGTCGAGGGCATCAACCTCACCTACGAGGGCTTGATCCCGAAGATCCAGAAATCGATGCTCTCCAAGGACGTCGACGCGATGCAGCCCCACATCCGGGCCTTCGTGGAGCGCGCCATCACCTTCCAGGCCTGCCCCGAATGCGACGGCACGCGGCTCAGCCCCGAGGCCAGGTCCTCGAAAATCCAGGGCAAGAACATCGCCGACCTCTGCGAGATGCAGATCAGCGACCTCGCCACGTGGGTCCGCGAGCTCAACGAGCCCTCGGTCGCGCCGCTACTCAAGGGCCTGCAGCACCTGCTCGATTCGTTCGCAGAAATCGGGCTCGGTTACCTCTCGCTGGACCGGCCGGCGGGCACGCTGTCCGGGGGAGAGGCCCAGCGCACCAAGATGATCCGGCACCTGGGCTCGTCCCTGACGGACATCACGTACGTCTTTGACGAACCGACGATCGGCCTGCACCCGCACGACATCGAGCGGATGAACCAGTTGCTGCTGCAGCTGCGCGACAAGGGCAACACCGTGCTCGTCGTCGAGCACAAGCCGGAGACCATCGCCATCGCCGACCACGTCGTTGATCTGGGCCCCGGCGCGGGCACCGAAGGCGGCCGCGTCTGCTTCGAGGGCAGCGTGGAGGGGCTGCGGGCGAGTGACACCATCACCGGCCGCCACCTCGATGACCGGGCCAAGGTCAAGGGATCGGTGCGGAAGCCTTCCGGCGCGATGGAGGTGCGGGGCGCCTCGACGCACAACCTGAAGGACGTCGACGTCGACGTTCCGCTTGGTGTGCTGTGTGTGGTCACGGGTGTCGCGGGGTCGGGGAAGAGCTCGCTGATCCAGGGCTCGGTGGCAGGCCGCGAGGGTGTTGTGGTGATCGACCAGGGCGCCATCAAGGGGTCCCGGCGCAGCAACCCCGCGACCTACACGGGCCTGCTTGAGCCGATCCGCAAGGCGTTTGCCAAGGCCAACGGCGTGAAGCCGGCGCTGTTCAGCTCCAACTCGGAAGGCGCCTGCCCCACCTGCAATGGTGCCGGCGTCATCTTCACCGAACTGGGCGTGATGGCCACGGTCGAGTCCACCTGCGAGGACTGCGAGGGCAAGAGGTTCCAGGCCTCAGTCCTGGAATACAAGCTGGGCGGCCGCAACATCGCCGAGGTGCTGGCAATGTCGATGACGGAGGCCGAGGACTTCTTCGGTGCCGGCGAGGCGAAGACGCCGGCGGCGCACAAGATCCTGGACCGGCTGGTGGACGTCGGGCTTGGCTACCTCACCCTCGGCCAGCCGCTCACCACACTGTCCGGCGGCGAAAGGCAGCGCGTCAAACTTGCCACCCAGATGGCGGAGAAGGGCGACGTTTACGTCCTCGACGAGCCCACCACCGGCCTGCATCTCGCTGATGTCCAGAACCTGCTGGGCCTGCTCGACCGCCTGGTGGAGTCCGGAAAATCGGTCATCGTGATCGAGCATCACCAGGCGGTCATGGCGCACGCCGACTGGCTCATCGATCTGGGTCCCGGTGCAGGACACGACGGCGGCCGGGTCGTCTTCGAGGGCACCCCGGCGGACCTGGTCGCCGCGCGGTCCACCCTGACAGGGGAGCACCTCGCGGCTTACGTCGGCGGGTGACCCGTCCGGGGCTGATTTTTCCGGTTCTGTTCCCGGACGACCGTCCCGATCACTGCGATCACCAGTGCCAGGACCAGTGCCGGCCCCGCCCCGCCGGCGGGGCCGAGTGCCGACGTGAAAACCTGTTTGCCCAGCGCGGCCATCCCTTGCAGGTCTCCCGCCAGGACACGCGTGCCCAGCATGCTGCGTACCGCTGAGAAGATCGCGGGAACCACCCAGAGCAGACCCAGATCGACCAACCACACCAGGGCCCGGATCTTCGGGCGCAGTCCGCACCACGCGAGTGCGGCGCCCACCAGCACTGCCGGGAGCCAGCGCAACGCCATCGCCAACAACGCCGGGAAGTTGCCGATGCCGGCCACCGCACTTACGCCGGCAGCCAGCCAGGACGCCAGCGGCACAGCCGCAAGGCCAACGCCCAGGGCAGCCAGCGCCATGGATCTTGCCGCGAGGAGCAGCAGCGACACCAGCCCCGCAGCGATCGCGGCCGCCACCCCGGCGAGCATGCCGGCCAGGTAGAGGCTTGACAGCTGCCCGGGCGCCAGGCCGCCGGCGAGCACCGTGAACGCCTGAGCCGCCGAGGCGACCTGCACCGCCGCCACAGCCACGGCCGCGCACCACGTGGCCAGGAGCCGCCGCGCGGGCGACCAGCACCGGACCGCGAATCCTGCGGACGCCCCGCCCGTGACCATGAGGGCCACCAGTGTGGTGCTTTCGTACTGGTTCAGGGGCAGGAGTGCCAGCGGCATCTGCGCCGGCATCACCTGCGTGCCCCACAAGTTCTGGAGCGGGAGCCGCGCGCCGGTGATCAGCCAGGGCGCCAGCCCCAACAGTCCGGCCGCGAGCCCGATCAGGAGGGCAATGGCAACATCCCTGCCTGCCCCGTGCGCAGCCACGTTCGTCTGGTGCGCCGGGTGCGGTTTTGGCTGCTCGGCGGTGCTGCGCTGGCTTCCGCTGCTGCCGGCGACGAGATCAGCCTCAGCAGGGGGACGGCGGCGACCTATCTGGTCGTCGGGGTCACTCACGGGAACTCCTTTAGTAGCGGCGGGATTGCGCGGATGCCTGAGGTGATGGCGCAGCCCGCGGCCGCCCAGGAGGGCCTGCAGTAAACGGGCTGGAAGGTCAGATGCTACACCGAGTGGATTAATTGAGCGGCCACCGTCCCCGGAACTGCCGCAATTTAGCCCGTCGTGTAGGCCGTGGGAGGAACGTCGTACGCCGTTGCATACGGTGCCCGCGTTGCATAGCCTCGCCGTAGGGCCCGGTTTCCACCCCAGCCCGCCATCACTCACACCACAGGCCGTCCCGGATGATCGGGTCGGCAAAGGAGAAACGATGAAGCTGACAGTATTCGAGTTCGTGAGTGTCGACGGCGTATCGCAGGGCCCGGGATCGCCTGAGGAAGACACCAGCGACGGGTTCACCCAGGGTGGATGGCTTGTCCCGCTCATGGACGGAGCATTCATCCGGCAGGCCGCGGAATGGCTCGGCCAGGCGGACGCGCTCCTGCTCGGCCGACGCACCTACGACGCGTTCGCGAGGGACTGGCCGCAGATCACAGATCCGGACGATCCATTCACTGCGCTCATGAACGGCCTGCCGAAATACGTCGCCTCGCACACTCTGACGGCGGGCAGCTGGAATCCGACCACCATCCTGTCGGGCGATGTCGCAGACCAGGTCGCGGAACTCAAAGAGCAACCCGGCCGGGAGCTCCAGATCCACGGAAGCGCCCGGCTGGTCCAATCCCTGCTGGCCGCAGGGCTGATCGACGAGTTTCGGCTCGTGGTGGCTCCGGTCATCGTCGGTCATGGCCGCCGCCTCTTCCCCGACGGCGGCGCATCAGCGGGGCTGCGCCTCGTCAGCAGTCAGACCACCCCTGGCGGACTCACCCTCCAGGTGTACGAACGAACGGGACCCGCCACCTACGCGACATACACCGGAGTCTCAGACCTGGGCTAGGTTCTGAACCGCCGACGGGCTCGCGAAGGGCCGGGCGGCGCTGGTTCAGGCGCCGTGTCCGCCTCCACAGCACCGGAACAAAACGCATCCACCACCCCATCGTCGGGAATCTCGAACTCGATTTCAAAGCGATGCCCTTGTCAGCAGGGAGTGGACTGATGTTCCTGGCGTACACCGCCAGAGCCGGCACCGTCTCTCACGACAGCCTTCAGCTTCTCGCAACGTGGGCGGCCACCCACGACCGGGCACCGGCCAGCACTCCAGCACCGCCCGAGCTCAGCGAGGGCCGCTAAGCACTTGCGGTCAGCGCTGCGGGGCCGCGGTCAGGTGCCGGTTGCGCGCCTCAATGAGCTTCCGGAGATAGCGGGCCAGAACCAGCTTCTCGGCCACACGTCCGAGCGGGCCGAACGGGGCCACGAACTCGATCCGGTCCACCATGATGGTTCCTTCGGGATCCTCGCCGAACTCATGGACGTGCCGGAACCGCCGGAACGGGCCCTTGACCTGCTCATCAACGAAAGAATCCGGAGCCTCCATCTGCGTGATGCGGCTCGTCATCCGAATCGGGACACCGAAATGCCAGGCCCGCCAGGTCACCTCTTCCCCCAGGGAGATCAGGCCGGTCCTGACGCCGGCAACGGCATCTTCCCGTGACCGCGCCATCGAGTCCTTGTGGGCGTCGATGCTGCGGGCCAGGTCAAACAATTCGGCCTTGGGCATGCTTGTCCGCGTCGTGCATTCGAAGTAGACCGCCATCGTCCGAGTATGCCAGGCCCCGGGACTAGGATCGCCTCATGGGGCCGACGGAGGACTTGTTCGAAGGGATGCCGGGCAGGCTGCCGGAGTCGATGGCGCGCGGCAGGGCGCTGTACCGGTCAACGGAGGGCCCGACGGCGGCCGTCAGGCATGTGGGCGGCTACGCACCTTTCATCGAATTCTGTGAACGCAACGGAGTGCACGCCGGAGAACTGGCCTCAGACCCTGAAGGGCTCATTTGGTTCCTGCGTTGGCACGGTGCCCAGCTTGCTCACGAAGGCGCGCTCAGTGCTGCGGCGGCCGTCTTCGCCGGGAACACCATCGCCGGGCTGCGGCCGGACGCGCGGTGGTACGCCTACGAAGGGGCCCCTCCCACGGTGGGGAACCGGGAAAGGCAGTTCGAGGTTGACCGGCTACTTGATGGGCTGGTCAGCGCCGACGACGAATCCATACAGGAGCTCGTTTCCATGCTGGCGGTCTGGGCCCAGGAAGAGCTGGATGAGGCCCCGGCAGCGCAGCCGATCCCGGTGGCCCCGTCGGCTGGACAGCCCCGCTATGTCCGGCCGCACCTGCCTCAGATGACTTACTTTTCGCCCGAGGGGCGGCCCATTCCGTACGGCCGGCAATGGGGCGATGACGGGCCAGATCCCGATTCGTACAGCGTGGACAGCCACCCCGAGCGTTTCGCCGGGCTCCACGGCGTCGCCCGCGCCCTGATCGACCATCTCAGGGACGTCTACGACGTCGACGTTGACGACGATCCGGTGCATGCTGGGGAAATGCTGCTGGACGTCAAGGACGTGCTGGAGTCAGTCAAGGTCACGCCGCGGCGTTCCGGAGCAGCGCCCCTGACGTTCGTGCTGACCGGGTATCCGGGGGTGGCGGTGCATGCCGGAGTGCTGCACGACTTCCCGTTTCCGGTATGCGGCTGCGACGCCTGCGACGAAACAGTCGAGACAACAGCGGACCGGCTGGAGTTTCTGGTACTTTCGGTCGCCGCTGGCGGCTACCGCGAACGCTACCCGGTGGGCCGCAAGCGCTGGAGCGAATACACTCTGAACGCGTTCGACGGTTCCGGGTCGGAAAGCGGCCAAAGTGAACCCGCCCCGGCCGCCGGCGCCCGTCTCCGGGTCGCCGAGACCAGGCTGCGGGAAGTAGCCGCGGGATGGAGACCCTGGCCGCTGCGGGGACGTTGACAGCGGACGGTCCCGCAACGTCCGTCGCGGTCAGGTGTTGCGGGTGCCCGCAGCGGGCTGCACAGACCTTGCGAGGCCGTCGAGGACCAGGTCGAGCCCAAACTCGAACTCCGCACCGTAGTCGTAGCCGGGCTTCATCACATGCTCGATCGAGAACTCGGCGAGGTGTGGGTAGTCCCCCGAGGAATAGTGGCTCATCATGCGCTCGGCAACCTCGGCCAGGGGTTCCGGGCCGTTGACCGGCAGGGTGGCCTCGGAGAGGGCGAACCCGTAAACGTAGGCGTCGATCACGGCGTAGGCGTGGGCGGTCATCTCCACCGAGAAGCCCGCCGCGCGGAGCGTGCCGATGACGGCGTCGTGGTGTTTCAGCGTTGCCGGTCCGGGGCTTGTCCGCGTCTCGACGAGGCCGATTGCCCACGGGTGGCGCCGCATCGCCTCGCGGGCGGAGGCGGCCCGCCGCCGCATCTCAACGCGCCAGTCGCCGCCGATCACCGGCAGGTCGATCTCGCTGAAGACGATGTCCACGATGCCGTCGAGAACCTCATCCTTGTTGGCCACGTGGTGGTAGATCGACATCGGCTTGACCTCGAGTGCGTCGGCGAGTGAGCGCATCGTCAGGGCTCCAATTCCACCGGCGTCGGCAACCGTGACGGCGCCGCGCAACACCAGCTCCCGGCTGAGCCGGGGGCGGCTTGGGCTAGCTCCTGCAGGCATTTAACACTCCACGTTTCATCAGGCCATAGACCGTTCGTACTTAGTACGATACATTAACCGTACTAAGTACGAAAACTTCCCTTGAAAGGCCCTGACATGACGAACCACATCAGTGCGCCGGCCGCAGGCAACCAGGCTGCCGCTGACGACACCATGAAAGCCATCGTGCAGGACGCGTACGGTTCCGCGGACGTCCTCCGTTCCGGCCGGACCGCGCGGCCGCGCATCGCCGAGAACGAAGTGCTGATCCGTGTGCACGCGGCGGGGATGGACCGCGGGACGTGGCACATGACGACGGGCCGGCCCTACCTCCTGCGCATCCTCGGATTTGGGTTCCGCAGGCCGAAGAACAGCGTACCGGGAATCGACGTCGCCGGCACCGTCGCCGCTGTTGGCTCCGCCGTTTCCCGGTTCGCCGTGGGTGACCAGGTGTACGGGATGTCCCGGGGGTCGTTCGCCGAGTACGCCGCCGCGCTGGAGGACAAGCTGGCCCACAAACCCTCCAACCTGTCATTCGAGCAGGCCGCCGTGGTGCCGATCTCTGCGGGCACTGCCCTCCAGGCCCTGGACGCCGGACAAGTGGAGCGCGGCCAGAAGGTGCTGGTCCTGGGCGCCTCAGGCGGCGTCGGCACCTACGCCGTGCAGCTGGCCAAGTCCCTTGGTGCGGAGGTCACGGGCGTCAGCAGCGCCGGAAAGGCCGATTTGGTGCGGTCGCTCGGAGCGGACCACGTCCTGGACTACGCGACGGATGACTTCGCCGACGGTTCGCGTCACTACGACCTGATCCTCGACATCGGAGGCAACCCGAAACTTTCCCGGCTGCGCCGGGCCCTCACGCCCACCGGGACGGCCGTCGTCGTCGGAGGCGAGGAAGGCGGCAAGTGGACGGGAGGCTTCGGCCGGAGCCTGCGGGCACCCCTCGTGTCCCTGTTCGTGCGCCAGCGCCTGGCCATGCTCGCGTCCAAGGAACGCGCCAGCGACCTCGAGCGGCTCAACCCCCTCCTCAAGTCCGGCGCCGTGACGCCGACCATCGACAGGACGTTCACGCTCGCCGACGTGCCGGATGCCATGCGGCGCCTGGAAGCAGGGCACGTGCGCGGCAAGATCGCCATCACGGTTTTCAGGGGCTAATGAAACCACTGGGCAGGCAGGCTCCGTCTGGAGCCTGCAAAACGTCAGGGGCGGAGCAGGAACTCCCGCACGGCATGGATGTACTCGGCGGACCGCGTTGCCATCACCCCGTGGCCTTCGCCCGCGAAAATACGGACTTCAGCCTGAGGGTAGAGGGCACGGAGGGCCGCACGTGCCTGGGGTGAGAAGGCTTTGTCCTGCTCCGATTCGATCAGCAGCACCGGCATGGGGGGCGTTGCGAGTGTGGGCGCCTGCGCTCCCGCGGCCGGCAGACGCATAAATTCGTTTATCTCCCGCAGGCCGGACAGCAGGTCCTCCTTGCCCAGCCGGCCGAGAATGTCCGTGAGCAGCTTGTTCCAGAACACCGCGTCGCCCTGCGAATCCGGGGCGAACCAGTGGCGCCAGTTCCAGCCGGTCAACGAACGCACGGCATTTTCCGGAAGCACGGCGAGGATGCGGATGAGGAGCGGGAGCATCGGCAGTGGGGGCGCGGCGGGGCTCCCGGTGTTCGCGAGCACGAGGCGCCGCACGCGGCCGGGATGCCGGCGGGCGAACGCCTGGGCCACAAAACCGCCGAACGATGAGCCGAACACATCCGCCTGCCCGGCTCCCTCGGCGTCGAGGATCGCCGCCAGGCCGTCGGCGAGCCCGGTGATGCCGGCACCGGGAGGATAGGCCGGTGCAAGCACGCGGAAGTCCCGTTCCAGCGCTTCGATCAGCAGCAGGTACATGGCCGGGACGCGGGTGCCCCCGGCTGGCAGAAGCACCGTCTGCCCGCCCGAGCCTCCGGCGAGGTAGCGCCACTGCACGCCGTCGACGTCGAGCGTGCGGTACCGGTGGCCGGCACGGAAGGCCTCAAGCCGGGCGTCCAGCGTCGACGGCGGCCCGGCCTCCCGCTCGTCCGGGCTGCGTTCCGGCGCAGGGAGGTGCGGGGAACGGCCTTCACTCCGGCCCGGGGGAAGGGGGCGGCCGTCGAGGAACCGGCCGACGGCGTCGGCGTACTCGGTCGGGTGCGTGGCGGCCGCCCAGTGCCCGCCTTCGCCGAAAACGTACGCCCGGGCGCCGGGATAAGCGGCCAGCAGGGCTTCGCGTTCGCGCGGCGTGAAGCCGCGGTCGTCCGAAGCGGCGATCAGCAGCACATCCTCCGGACGCTCGAAGGTCGACGCGGCGGCGTAACGGTCCGGATGAGCCACCAGATCCAGAAGCACTTCCAGGCGCGCCAGTGCCGATTCCTTGGTGTGGGCGGCGAAGAGGTCCTCCGTGTAGGCGCGGAGGAAGGCACGCTCATTGTCTTCCGCCCCCGCGGTAAGGCGAGTGATCCTCGGACGGTAGAACGCGGCGAGGGCGGCCTTGGGCAGCAACGCGAAGGCACGGACAAAAACGCGCACCAGCCGCGTGTGGCCCCGCGTATAGAGACCGAAGCCGGAAAGGATGAGCTTGTCCACCCGCTGCGGATAGCGGCGGGCAAAGGCGTGCGCGACGCCGGCGCCAAGGGAGTGGCCGAAAATGCTCGCAGAGGTGATCCGCTCCGCGTCGAGTATGGCCACGATCCCTTCCAGAAGTTCGGCCATGGTCCGCACCGCGGGATAGGAAGGGGAGATGACCCGGAAGCGGGGTTCGAACGCGGTGATCGTGCGGAACGCGGAATCGCCGAAAGAGAACCCGCCGCCCAGGACCAGAAGCGCGGGTCTGGCGCCCTCAGCTGAGGCGGAATCCCCTGCGGTGTGCGGCCCGGCGGGTCCCGCGATGTACTTCCATTCGACGCCGCCGACTGTCAGCGATCGGTAGGGGTGGCTGGCGCGGAACGCCCGTAGCTCGGCATAGCCGTCCATGGATCCTCCCGCCGGATGGCCTGATAGGACGGAGACTACGCCGCAGCTTCCGGCCATCGCAACGGATGCCTGACCGGGAACGCATCAGCGCTGTTGGCTGGGCGTTTCGGCGCCGGTGTCTGTTGCCGTTCAGAGGTGCGGGCTGCGGGACCGCCGTCGTGAACGCGCCGCTTCGGCCAGGACCAAGGCCATGAACGACGCGATTCCCGCCGCGCCGATCGCAATGCGTGCCCAGGGTGGAAGGCCCCACAACCCGTGGGCCGGGGACTGCAGTCCGAAGACTCCGGAGATCAACACGAGTGTTCCGCCGGAGGCCAGAACCACTGAAGTGATGACCAGGGCCCAGAACCGTGCCAGCCGCGACTTCGGCGCGAAGTTGTCTGCGTACTGGCTGGGTGTTCCGAACGCGGCCGTAGGGTCCTCCCCGGATTCGGCGATCCGGCGCTGGACGTCGCGCACGATCCGGGTTACCGCTGCGGCGGGAACGTCCCGGAGTTCCAGAATCTCCGCCAGTTCTGTTGTGTATTCTGTTGCAGCCGTCTCAGTCATGTCGGGGTTCCTTCCCGTTACGTTGCTAGAAGCGGATTGCATCGATGACCTTGACGCGGACCGCGACGACGGCGGGGATGGCCCCGGCCAATGCGCCGACAAGAACGGCCGCCCCAAGGCCGAGGAGGGCCGCGTCCACCGGAAATGGCGGATATTCCGTCAGGCTCGGCGCGATCTTGGATTCGATCCAGGGGTTCTTGACCACCGCGACGGCGAGCATGACCCCAATCACCCCGGCCACCGCCGTTGCCACAACGGACTCCATCATGACGCCCAGGAAGATGCGCCGGGACGTGGCCCCAAAGCTTCGCCGGATCCCGATTTCCCGGACCCGGTACCGCACGGTGACCATGGAGATGTTCAGCATTCCGACCGCCCCCAGGAGCAAAACGAGTCCGGCCACACCGCCAACGACCAGCTGGGCAGGCGCGAATGGATCCCCGTAGCTGGCGTAATCCGACCGGTCCACCGCGGACTGCATGCCGGGGAACTGCTGTTCGAGGTCCGAGGCGATGGCTGCCTTGAGCGAGGCTGCCTGTTCGTCCTGGACCCAGATTTTGAACTGCTGCCCGGGCCCTGCCGCGCCGCCGGTCAAGACCCCCGACCGCTCGGCAGCGCCCGTCAGCATGAAGGCCGACGGCGGGTTCTCAGGATAGGGATCGGGCACGACGCCGATGATCACGGCTGTTGTCTTCAGGTCTCCGGAGGTGGTGATCTTGGGACTGGTGGCCAGGTCTGGCCGCCCGGCGGCGTTGTAGAAGCTCTCCGAGACAACCAGCGCGGGTGCCAGCCGTTCCTCGTCGTTCGCCGCGAACCAGCCTCCCTGGCTTACGTCGATCCGGTGAATGACCCCGTAGCCCGGATCGATCACCTGGAGCTGCACCGGCTGGACGCCCCGGGGAAACTGAAAGGACAGTTGCGCCTGGGAAGCGTGCGAAAAGTACGTTATTCCGTAGCGCTCGATGATGCCGCGGTAGGCGACTTCCAGTTTCTGCGGATCGGGTTGGCTGGGGCCGTAAACCCCGATCGCGAGGGTGGCCGAACGGCCGCCGTTTCGTTCGGAATCTGCCTTGAATCCTTCCCGCGCCAGGTCGCCGACGCCGACGACTGACGTGAGGGCAGCGACCGACAGTGCCACTCCCACGAGGGCCAGGAGAATGCGTGTTTTGTTGATTCGGAGTTCCTGCCACGCCTCTACCAGGGCGGATACGACGCCGGTCACGCGGGCACCCCTGCCGGGATCTCGGCGGGGGTGAGCACGCCTGCGTCGAGGCGATAGCACGCCCGGGCCAGGGCTGCGACGTTGACGTCGTGCGTGATCGTGATGAGCGCGGCTCCCGATTCGGTGGCCACCGTATCGAGCAGTGCCATGACGGCCTGGCCGGTATCAATATCGAGGGCGCCGGTGGGTTCGTCCGCCAGGATCAGCCGGGGCCGGCGAACGAGCGCCCGCGCTATCGCGACCCTTTGCTGTTCGCCGCCGGAGAGCATGTTCGGCAGCGTGTCGGCGCGCTGTGCCAGGCCCACACGGTCCAGCATGTCCATGGCCAGTTCCCTGCGCCGCCAGAACTGGGCTCCCTTGGCGTACAGCAGGGGAGTGATCACGTTGTCCAGCGCGCTCCGGCCCGGCAGGAGGTTGAACTGCTGGAACACGAACCCCACCGAGGACCCGCGCAGTACCGCCCGCTCGTTGCCGCGCATCTGCTCCACAGGGGTCCCCTGGAATCGGAGTTCTCCGCTGGTGGGCAGGTCCAGCAGCCCGAGGAGGTTCAGGAGGGTGGACTTCCCGCACCCGGATCGACCGATCACCGCCGTGTGGTCCCCGGCGTGGACGGCGAGGTCCACACCCCGGAGAATATGCAGCTCTTGGTCGTCGGGAAGGCGGACGGTCCGGGTCACACCCGAGAGGGCTACCAGTTCCTCCATGGTCACCCCCCGGCCGGGTAGGAACCCGGCCCGGCGAACTGCTGGCCAGGCTGCGGCCTGGCGGGGGCGCCGGGAATGAATTCAAGCACGGCTTCACCCTCGGCAAGGCCGGAGACGATCTCCACCATGGAGCCGTCGTTGAGGCCCAGCTGCACTTTCCGCTCCCGTGGCTCTCCGGCCTGGGACCCGGCCTGGGACCCGGCCGGCGTTCCGGTTGCGGCGTCCGGGACGGTACCGGCGGGAGCGAGCCACACTGACCCTTCCTTGACGCTTCCCCGGACCGAAGTGAGCGGCACCGTAACGACGTCGGTGGCCTGGCCCGCAGTGACGGTCATTGTCGCGCCGAGCCCGGCGAACACCTCGACGCCGGAGGGAACGGCGCAGCTGATGGTGCCGGTCGGCGCGCCGCCCTGTTCGGGCGCGCTGCCTCCGCCCGGGATGGCGGCGGCGTACGGCACCGAGCGGCTCACGCCGCCGGACGCGCCTCCGGTGCCCCCTGACACGCCACTGGTTGCGCCCTTCAGCGCGACTGTGGGGCAGGAGAACGGGGCGGGACCTCCGACGACGGCGATCTCCGCTGAGCTCGGTTTGGCCAGCAGCCGATACTGCTGGGCCGCGTCGACAGATCCGCTCACGGTGAAGGTGCCCGGGTTGACGGCACCCGCGGTCTCGCCCACTCCCACTTGCTGGTTGAGCAGCACAGTGAGGCTCTCCAGCACGCCTGACGCCGGAGCAAGGACATCGGCGTAGGTGTAAGCGGGGCCGGTACGGCCCGGCGGCTGGCTGCCGGTGTCCGGCGTTGTTGACTCGGCCGCAACTTCAGTGCGGACCTGATAGAGACGATCGCCGGAGGTCACCTTGCCGCCCGCGGCGAGAAACAAGTGCGTCACGACGCCGGCCGTTGTATTGCGGACGCCCACGGCAGCATCGCTCTGCACGGTTGCCTTGATCTGGACTGAATTGGTCACCGTCGCCCGGGAGGCCTGAACCACCGGGATGGCGACCTCCGCCGACGGTCCGTTCAGCGCCTGTCCTGGTCGCATTCCGTCGATAAACGCTATCTTGACCAGCGCCATGGCTATGACGGCGAACACTGCCAGCCATGCCACGGGCATGACGACGCGCCTGAAAACTCTCATCTCTGCCCCGTTCGGTAACTCCCCACAGAACCTCTCTGCGAGAGATGCACTTCACACCCTATAGCCGGGCCGATTCCGGCTTGGGACGCCGCGCTATGGGCGCCGACACGCGTGGGCCGCACCGGCCGGCGCTCTGTCCCGCCGTTGTACCGTGGGGCCCGATGACTATTTCAGAACTTCTCACGGCGTACGACCAACAGTTGCGGACGGATGCGGAGACCCCCAGCGCGGTCGCCGTCGAATGCCTTGGCCCCTTGCGGCTTGTGACCTTCGCCGGCGGCCGTGGTTTTGTGACCTACCAAAACCTGGACGGCGCCGGCGCAGCAACGATCGCGGGCTGGGTGGCCGGAGCCTTGGCGTCCTTCCGTGAGGACCCCTCAATCGTTCGGGTCGAGTGGAAGACGCGCGGCCACGATTCTGCGCCCGGACTCCATGAGGCGCTGCTCGGGTGCGGCTTTGAGCCGGAAGAGACCGAGTCCGTCATGGTGGGGCCGGCCAGGGCGCTGTGTGTGGACGTGGACCTGCCCGACGGCGTGAACCTGCGAAGGGTTACAGAAGAACCGGACATCCGGGCCATGAGCGCCATGCAGGACGAGGTCTTCGGCAGTCCCGCCTCCGACGGCAACGCCGAAGCAATCCTGCGCCGCGTGGCCCGCGACGATGGGATGGAACTGTGGGTTGCCGAACATGAGGGGAAGATTGTCAGCGCGGGTCGGCTTGAACCGGTTCCGGGGACGGATTTCGCGGGCATCTGGGGCGGGGCCACCCTCGAAGAGTGGCGCGGCCGGGGGATCTACCGTGCCGTCACCGCGGCGCGGGCCCGGGCCGCGGTGGCCTTGGGCAAGAGCCTCATCCATAGCGATTCAACCGAATATTCACGGCCGATCCTGGAACGTTACGGCCTGCTCCGGGTATCGACGACGACGCCGTACTGCTGGCGCCGCTGACGCCCGAAGCCCGGCGCCGCCGTCCGTGGTTCCTCCCGTCTCACTGACCCTGCGAAGCGGCCGGATGCTCGATCGTGACGGTGCCGGCGTCCCCGTCGACGCGGATCTGCCAGCCGCTCGCAATCCGCTGCGTGGCAACGCCGGTACCGAGCACGGCCGGGATGCCGTACTCACGGGCCACGATGGAGCTGTGGCTCAACGGGCCGCCGACGTCGGTAACGACGCCGGAGGCCATTGCGAAGAGCGGGGTCCATGCCGGTGTGGTGATGCGGGCCACCAGTACGTCGCCGGGCAACATCCGGGCGAAATCCTCTGGTCCTCTCAGGACGCGGGCCGGGGCGCTGACCTGGCCCGAGCTGGCACCGGCGCCTTTGATGACGTCGCCGGGCGCTCCTTGTGGGGCTGCCGGCATCATTGACCCGAAGGCCCGTTCCATCCACGGGCTCTCCGGGAGTAGTTGCGGGGCTGCGGCCTTGGCCTGGCCCCGCCACAGCATCTTGCGTTCCTCAACGGCGCCGGCCCGGACTGGCTTGTCTGCTCCGGTAATTGCCACGGCCGCCGGTGTGCCTGGTCCTGCGAGGCCGAACTCGACGGCGCTGCGCAGCTCCTGGTGGCGCAGCCAGAACACGTCGGCGGGCTCTGCGATGACGGCGGAGTCAACCAGCCGTTGTCCGAGTTCGAGCAGCATCCGCCGGAGCAGCGGCCACGCCAGGCCGACGTCGGCGAGGGCATCCTCGCGGATCGGGGCGGCGCGCTGTGCCCACCGGAGCAGCCGCAGGAACGCGGCCCGGCGTTTCGGCCCGAGCCGCGCGATCGTTCGGCTCGTTTCATCCTCGCGGCGGGCGGCCGACAGCCGCTGGCGCTCGTAAGGGTCATTGCCCTGCCCCCGCAGGTAATACTTCACCGTCTCCAACAGCGGCGAGGGATCGTCGGCCGGCACCGGGCTGGCGAAGTCCAGATTGTAGACAGCATGGCCGAACCGGCCGAGGTGTTCCTGGAAGCGGCGATGCCATTGCTGCCAGAGTGCCGGGTCCAGCCCGGCAGGCGGGGACCCGGTGCGCTGCGACACGGCCAGTGCCGCGGTGGGCGCAGCGAGGATCGCCGGGGCCAGCCCCGGAACTTCCCGGGCCCAGGCCGCGAGGTCGTACAGCGACTTCTCGGCCCGGATGGGTTCGCTGTCGTAGCCCAGGAGGAACGTCAGGGCGGAGGGGTCCCCGTCGCGCCGCACGAACTTGTCGTAATAGGCCCGAAAGGAGATTTCGCTGGTTGCAGCGATCGGAATGATGGACTGCACGGCCGTGTAGTACACGGTGCCGGCGTCCAGAAGCGTCTGCACACCTTCGAGCAGTTCCTCCCCGGAGAGCTCCCCGACAGGCCTCGCCGACCAGTCCTTGATCAACTCCACGTAACGGGGATGCGAGAATTCCCGCCAGCCGGCCACTCCCATGTGCGCCTTGCCGCGGGCCAGCGCGCGCATCGCGGCCAGCGACTTGCCCATCACCCGCCACATTCCCGAATTGCGGTAGTAGTAATAGGCGTAGCCGTTAATGGTGGGCAGTCCGACGTCGCCCTCGCGGATGACATCCTTTCCGACGGCGCCAGCCATCAGGGCACGCAGCGACCGGGACACCGAGCCGTCTATGAGGTCGGCGAACAGCGGCGAGAGCGGGTCAGGCATCTGCTCCACGATGCTCGCACGGAAGTAGAGCCCGTGCCTGTAGGGCACCGGCCACGTGTCCGGGATGTCGGCTGCCGGTTCGGGCAGTGCGGTGATGGGCCGGGATTGGAGGATGAAGAATTCGCCGCCGGCCCTGGCCCACTCGATGTCCTGGGGTGTTCCGAAGTGACCAGCAATCCTTGTCCCCAAGGCGGCCAGCGCGGCCGCCGCCTTGTTGTCCAGGACGGGCTGGCGACGGCGCGCCGTCGGCACCGGCTGCTCCCGCGTGTGGTGGTCCGCATAAACAGTCATGACCTCCTTGTCAGCCGTCCGGCGCGACAGGACCCAGCCCGTGCCGGCCTCGACGACGACGTCGTCCGTGGAGACCGATCCGCTGACGACGGACTCGCCAAGGCCCCATGCGGCACTGATAACTGTCTGGTCGCGGCGCCCGTTGGCCGGATTGGCGGTGAACATTACCCCGGCGGCCTCGGCCTCGACCATCCGCTGGACCACGACGGCGAGGCGGACAGTGTCCGGCCCGATGCCTTCACGGGCCCGGTAGGCCATGGCACGCGGCGTCCACAGGGAAGCCCAGCAATCGGTCACGGCCGCAGCCAGCGCCTCTATCCCGACGACGTTCAGGTAGGTGTCCTGCTGCCCGGCGAAACTTGCCGATGGAAGGTCCTCGGCCGTGGCGGAGGAGCGCACCGCCACAGCTGCATCCCCGTCGCCCAGCAGCCTGTAGGCGGCGCCGAGTTCACCCGCGATCCCGGCAGGCATTGTTCCGCCGGTGAACAGGGCACGGATCCGCGTCGAGGCATCCTCGTAGTCCTGTGGCGCCGCCGTCGGTGACAGCGCGGCCAGCTCTTGAATGCCGGCTTGAAGGTGATTGGCTTCCACAAAGTCGGCATAGGCAGCGGTGCCCAGCACAAACCCAGAAGGGACCGGCAGCCCGGCCCGAACGAGGCCGCCCAAGCCGACGCCCTTGCCGCCGGCCGCGGCCACGTCACCTGGTCCTACATCACCGAAGCTGTAGATGTAGGTCATGACCGCCTATCCCTTCTGGAGCCGGGCAGCCCCCCGTCGAGCCTGATTCTCAACATACTGGCACTCCGGCATGCTGGAGGCTACCGGTCGCGACTCCGGCGCCGGCGCTTGCCGCCCGTTTAGCCATCCTCGATGTGGTGTTCTCGCCGGATTCTGATCAGCATACGGTGACGCTCACCAGGCCCGGCACTTTAGGGCCGGACTCTTTCAGCACCCGCTGCGCCATGGCAGACTGCGGCCATGAGCATTGAGCAATGGTGGCCGAAGCTGAAGCCCTCAACGCGGGAATGGCTGATCGACAACAACGGCGATGCAGTGCCGGCGGAGATCCTCGATGAGATCGAGGATGCTGGCGGGTCGGTTGCGTCGGGTGCCTGGTGGGTGGGCGAGAACGGGCCCTCGGGATTCTACTTCTCGGACGAGGCGATCGACTGGATTGACGCCGTCGGAAACGGCGAAACGCCGGACACCCGCTGAAATCTGCGCAAGGGCTCTCCAACGTCAGCCCAACGAAAGTGCCCCCCGCCTGCACGGTAGGGGGCACTTTCGTTCGGGTCTAAAGGACTATTCCTGGCGCGTCCTTGCGACTCGCCTAGTGCGTCAGGTCCTTGCCCTTGGTCTCCGGGATGGTGAAGACGAACAGCACGCTGATGAGCAGCAACACCACGGCGTACACGTTGAACAGGTTGGAGAGGCCAATGGTCCCGAGCCAGGTCTGCAGGTACGGGGCGGTCCCGCCGAAGACTGCCACGCAGATGGAATACGGGACGCCGACGCCGATAGTCCGGATGCTCGTGGGGAACAGTTCCGCGTAGACGGCCGGAACGATCGCGGCGCTGGCGGCAATGAAGATGAGCATGACGGACATGGCCACGGCGAGCTGCCAGGCTGAATCCTTCAGCAGCCAGGTCATGGGGAAGTGCATGACGGCGCTTCCGGCAGCGCCGGCCCAGAGCACCTTCTTGCGGCCGATCCGGTCGGACAGCTTGCCCCAGAAGGGCAGGGCGGCAATGAAAACGATGTTCGCGACCACGCTGGCCCAGAGCGCCTCGCCGCGGTCGATCTTCAGCGTGGTGGCGGCGTAGCTCGGGGCCACAACACCCCAGATGTAGTAGATCACCGTGAGGCCCACCGTCAGCCCGATGACCTGGAGCGCCTGCTTGCGGTGTTTCACGATCTGCGGCCAGATGGCGGCGCGCTTCTCGGTGGCCGTCTCGCCTTCGAAAGCCTCGGTCTCGTGCAGCTTGGAGCGCATGATCAGCGCGTAGAGGCCCATGACGGCGCCGACCAGGAAGGGGATACGCCAGCCCCAGTCATTCATCGCATCGGCGCTGAGGGTCATGTTGAGGACCGCACCCAGCAGCGTGCCGGCCAGGATTCCCACCGTGCCCGAGGTGTAGATCAGGGTGGCCCACAGGCCGCGCTTCTCTTTCGGGGCCACCTCGGAGAGATAGGTCTGCGACGACGGCAGCTCACCGCCGTGGGCCAGGCCCTGGATCAGCCGGGCCACCAGGAGCATCAGCGACGCCCAGAACCCGACGCTTGCGAAGGACGGCGCGACGCCGATCATCAGGCTGCCCAGCGACGCGAGCCCGACGGCGAGCGTCATGGACGTCTTGCGGCCGACGCGGTCGCCGATCCAGCCGAACAGGAAACCGCCGACCGGCCGGGCCACGAAACCGACGGCGAAGATCGCCAGCGTTGCCAGAACCGCCGAGGCAGGGTCCGCCTTGCTGAACAGCTGGCTGGCGATGAACGGCGTGAACGTGGCGTAGATCGCCCAGTCGTACCATTCGACGGCGTTCCCGATGCCCGTACCCAGGAGGGTCTTCCGCGTGGCCGCCCGGCTGATGAGCGGCGGGTTCGTGATGGTGGTCATGATGTCTCCGAAGATGTAGGGCTAGGAAGCGGCGGACGTTGGGGTGCCGGCGGCAAGTGCAGCGATCCGGGCAATGGCGAGCTCTGCGTAAAGCGCCGCACCGTCGGTGAGGACGCCGTCGTCGAACGTGGCGTAGGGGGAGTGGTTGAACGCGGCGGCGGTGTGGTCCGCGCCCGGCGCGACGGCGCTGAGCCCGATGAACGTGCCGGGCACCTCCGCCATCACCCGGGAGAAGTCCTCGGATCCGCTGAGGGGCGTGGCCCAGCGGGTCAGCCGGGACTGACCAAACAGGTTCTGGATGGTCCTCTCTGCGGTGATGGTCTCGTTTTCGTCCGTGATGCTGAGCGGGTATTCCCCGCGGTAGTCGACCTCCACCTCCAGGCCGTGGGCGTGGGCGATGCCCTTCAGGAGGGTGGGAACGGCGGTCATCATCCGCTCGCGGGAGGCGTGGGAGAAGGTGCGGACGGTTGCCTCGATGCGCGCCGATTCGGGGATGACGTTGCGGGTGGTGCCCGCCTGCAGGACGCCGACGGTCAGGACTACCGGGTCAAACATGTTGAACTGCCGGGTGATCATGACCTGCAGCGCGGTCACCATCTCCGCCGCCGCGGTGACGGGGTCCTTGGCCGCGTGCGGGGCGGAGCCGTGGCCGCCGGCGCCCAGGATCGTGACGAACAGTCCGTCAGAGGCGCTCAGCATCACACCCGGCTTGGTGGCGAACTGGCCGTGCGGTTCCAGCGAGGAGAACACGTGCATGCCGTAGGCGGCGTCCGCGCGCCTGCCCGCCGCGTCCAGCACCCCTTCGCGGATCATGTGGCCGGCACCGTCGTAGCCCTCCTCGCCGGGCTGGAACATCAGGACGACGTCGCCGGCCAGCTGCTCGCGCCGTTCGGCCAGGAGGGTGGCGGCACCGGCCAGCATCGAGGTATGGAGGTCGTGGCCGCAGGCGTGCATGGCGCCGTCGAGCCGGGAGGAGTAGCCGACGCCGGTACGTTCCTGGACGGGGAGGCCGTCCATGTCCGCGCGCAGCAGGACGACGGGCTTGTTGGCCGACGCGTGCGGTGCGCCGCCGCGCAGAACTGCGGTGACCGACGTCGTGGTCTCGCCGAGGGTGATTTCGTACGGCAGGCCGTCGAGGGCTTTGAGGACTTTCTCCTGGGTGCGGGGGAGGGCCAGGCCGATCTCCGGTTCCTGGTGCAACTCGTGGCGGAGCCGGGTGATGTGGCCTTGCAGTTCCTTGGCATCGGCGGTGACCGACATATGTTCCCTCTTCCTGAACGGTTGGCAGGTGCTTACGAACCATTGTGGAGTGACTGGAGTCACAGGGAGGAAAATGACTGAAAAAATGCAAAAATGTGAGGGTAAGTACAGGAATCATTCATTGGCGGAGGGCTTTTGTGGAGATCAGCGAGGAAGACCTGCAGCTGATCCACGCGCTGCAGATAGCGCCGCGGATCAGCTGGTCGGATGCTGCCGGCATCCTGGGCGTCCATGCGACCACTTTGGCGGCCCGCTGGGAACGGCTGAAATCCTCCGGAACCGCCTGGAGCACGGCCCACCTGATCGGCGATCCGAAGCAGATGTGCCTGGCGCTTGTTGATGTGGACTGCGAGATGACGTCGCGGGCCGCGGTGACCGCAGCGCTGGCGGCGATCCCGGAAGTGGTCACGGTGGAGGAGGCGGCCAGCAACCGTGACCTTATGCTCACGGTCATCACGCCCACCCTGGCCCAGTTCAGCGACGTCGTCCTGGAGCGCCTCAAGGAGATCCCCGGCCTCACCAAGTACCAGACGGCGCTGTGCACGCGGCTGCACTCCGGCGGCTATGCGTGGCGGCTGAACGTGCTGGACAAGGCGCAGATTGCCGCGCTTCGGGCGCTGGCGGGGCCCGAGGCTTCCGGCGCGGCACCGGCGGCAAACCAGGGTGCGCCGCTGCCGCGGAGCCACCTGGACCTGATTC
Source organism: Arthrobacter sp. NicSoilB4 (assembly GCF_019977335.1). Taxonomy (NCBI): domain Bacteria; kingdom Bacillati; phylum Actinomycetota; class Actinomycetes; order Micrococcales; family Micrococcaceae; genus Arthrobacter; species Arthrobacter sp. NicSoilB4. The sequence goes on from NZ_AP024653.1 coordinate 84,201, forward strand.
CGTTCCTGGCCAGGGACGGGCGCGCGGGCGCCGCTGACATCGCCCGCGCCCTTGGCCGCAGCCCCGCTACGGTCCAACGCCAGCTGAATCGGGTCCTGGCCAGCCACGTTCTCTCTTTCCGGTGTGAAATCGCGCAGAAATACTCGGGGTACCCGGTCACCTGCCAGTGGCTCGCCAACGTTCCGCCCGGCCGCCATGAGGCCGCCGCTGCCGAGCTGCGCAACTTCCGCAACATCCGGCTCACCGCCTCCACCACCGGCCGCACCAACTTTGTGATCCTGATGTGGCTGCATTCCCTGGCGGACGTTATGAACGCCGAACAGGCACTCCAGCTGCGGATCCCCGGCATCCAGCTCGTGGAGAGCGTTGTGGTGCTCAACTCCGCCAAACGGGTCGGCTGGATGCTGAACCCGGACTCGACCGCCACCGGGGCCGTCGTGGTGCCCGCCGCCGAGCTGGCACCGACGGCCTGAGGTCACCTGTTCCCACTGCCCGGCTGCGCTCCCGCCCAGTTGCTTCTTCGCGGCACAGTCCGGCACCGGCGTGTCCCGGGGAAAACGCCGGATTCCGGGGCTGCGGCGGCCGGTAACTGGGCAGGAGCGCGGCGCGCCGGGTGGGGCGAGGCTAGCGCAGCACGACGGTCCGGTTGCCCTGCAGGAACACGCGTCCCTCGCAGTGCCAGCGGACGGCGTTGGACAGGGCCCTGCATTCCGTGTCCCGGCCGGCGGCCACCAGCTCGTCCGGCCCGTAAGTGTGGTCCACGTCCACCACCTGCTGGGAGATGATGGGCCCCTCGTCCAGCTCGGCGTTGACGTAGTGGGCGGTGGCGCCGACCGTCTTCACACCGCGGGCGTGGGCCTGGTGATAGGGCTTCGCGCCCTTGAAGCTGGGCAGGAAGGAGTGGTGGATGTTGATGGCGCGGCCATCCAGCAGGCGGGTGAGGTCGTCGCTGAGGACCTGCATATAACGGGCCAGAACCACCAGTTCGACGTCCATCCGGTCGATCAGTTCCAGAAGCCGTTGTTCGGCCGCAGGCTTGGTGTCCGGCGTGACGGGCACATGGAAGAAGGGGATCCCGTGCCATTCGACGGTCCGCCGATGATCGGGGTGGTTGGAGACGACGCCGACGATCTCGGCGGGCAGTTCCCCTGTGCGTGCCCGGTACAGCAGGTCGTTGAGGCAGTGCTCGAATTTCGAGACCATGATCAGGACCCGCCGTTTGGCCCCGTGACGCCGCAGTTCCCAGTGCATGCCGAATTTCTCGGCGACGGGCACGAAGGCGTCCCTGAGCGACTCGAGCGTGGCCTGGTCCCCCGCCGAGGCAAAGTGGAGCCGCATAAAGAAGTGGCCGTCCAGCTGTGAATCGAATTGTTTGCTCTCGAGGATGTCGCAGCCCTGGTCCAGCAGGAATCCGGAGACCGCGTGGACGATACCGCGCGTTTCCGGGCAGTCCAGGGTCAGGATGTGCTCCACGGTTTCGGGTGTCTGGTCGCCGGCCATGATCAGCACTCCACGACGTTCACGGCGAGGCCTCCGCGGGAGGTTTCCTTGTACTTGGTTTTCATGTCCGCTCCTGTTTCACGCATGGTTTTGATGGCCTTGTCCAGCGAGACCTTATGGCTGCCGTCGCCGTGGAGGCACAGGCGGGCGGCGTTGATGGCTTTGACGCTGGCGATCGCGTTGCGTTCGATGCAGGGGATCTGCACCAGCCCGCCGACGGGATCGCAGGTCAGGCCGAGGTTGTGTTCGATCCCGACTTCGGCGGCGTTTTCCACTTGTTCCGGGGTGCCGCCCAGCACTTCGCAAAGCCCCGCTGCCGCCATGGAGCAGGCCGATCCGACTTCACCCTGGCAGCCGACTTCCGCCCCGGAGATGGAGGCGTTGATCTTGAAGAGGATGCCGACGGCGGCCGCCGCCAGGAGGAAGCGGACGACGCCGTCGTCGTCGGCTCCCGGAACAAACTTGACGTAGTAGTGAAGCACCGCGGGGACGATGCCGGCTGCGCCGTTGGTGGGGGCGGTGACGATGCGCCCGCCGGCCGCATTTTCCTCGTTGACGGCCAGGGCAAACAGGTTCACCCATTCCATGGCGAGCAGCGGGTCGGCGGGCACCTGGGCCAGCGCGGGGGTCCTTGCCCGGTCCCCGGCGCTGGTGGCGGCGGCCGCCAGCGTCCGGAACAGGGCCGGGGCGCGGCGTGGGACGTTCAGCCCGCCGGGCAGGATGCCCTCGGCCGCGCAGCCGTTGTCCACGCACTGGCGCATAACAGCCCACAGTGCCAGGAGCTTTTCGCGGAGTTCGGCCTCACTGCGCCAGACCAGTTCGTTGGCGAGCATCACGTCGGAGATGGACATGCCCTCCCGCTTACAGATGTCCAGGAGCTCGTCGGCCGTCGTGAAGGGGTAGGGCAGCACGGTGTCGTCCCGCACCACCTGGTCGCCGGCGTCGGCATCGCCATCAACAACGAAGCCGCCCCCAACGGAATAGAAGCTCCGTTCGCTGAGGACAGCCCCGGCATGGTCCAGCGCCCGGAAGGTCATGCCGTTGGGGTGGGCCGGCAGCGACTTGCGCCGGTGCAGGACCACGTCCTCGTCCCAGTTGAAGTCCACCCGGTGGTGGCCGCCGAGCCGCAGCTCCGCGTCCAGGGCCGCGGCCGCCACCTCGTCATCGGCAGTGCCGGTGTCCACTGTCTCGGGGTCGTGGCCCTGGAGACCCAGGACCACGGCCTTGTCCGAGCCGTGCCCCCGGCCGGTGGCCCCCAGAGAGCCGAACAATTCGGCCTGCACCCGCGTGGTTGCACTCAGCTGCCCGTCACTCTTGAGCCCGTCGGCGAAGCGTTTTGCTGCCCGCATCGGGCCGACCGTGTGGGAGGAGGACGGCCCGATGCCAACAGAAAACAGGTCCAGGACGCTGAGCGCCATCAGGGGACCTCGGGGGTCGCAAATTCGCGCATGGCATCGAGGAGCCAGCGGCCGAGGAACTCCGCAAAGGAGGCCCGCGGGAAGACCCGGTAGGTCTCTTCCGCGGTCTTCCACAGAATGGCCGGGATGCCGCCGATTTCCGTGGACAGCGCCGTTCCGGTCTTGAAGACCCGGGGGTGCAGGTCCAGCGAGCAGCCCTTTTCCAGGACGGCCCGCGCCCGCGGACCGGAGAGTTCGAGCGTGGTGCGGTTGGCGGAGAGATCGACCACCTGGCCGGCGTCGTCCCCGAGTGCTGCGATGAGCGTCCGGGGGAGTTCGCCGCCCACGCTTTCGTGGGATGCGGCGGGTGCCACGAGCAGGAATTCTGCCGGGCCCAGCCACAGCACCGCGGTGTCGCCGCTGCTGCGGACTTCCCCGGACGCGGAGGGCAGGCCTCCCGTGAGGGCTCCCAGCCGCTCCCCGCCGTCGCCCGCCGGATCGACCCGGAACCCAGCCATGGTCAGGAACGGCACCTCGCGCAGCTCCACCGTGCCCGCCACGGATCCCGCTGCAAAAGCTGCGGCCAGCAGCGACGCCGGGCTCTGCCGGAGGGTCTGGATCTTCTTGGAATTTTCGAGTGCTGCTGTGTCAGCCATCTTTGCGGGTCCCTTCAGAGTCAAAAAGTACGGTTTCTGCGACAACCACGTCAACCAGCTGGTCGCCGGCGGCGGCCACGAGAGTTTCGCCGATGCGGTTGCGGCCATTCTTGATCAGGGCGAGGGCGAACGACCTGCCCAGTGCGGCGCTGTGGTAGCTGGACGTCACGAACCCCTGCATGGGGACCGGGCCGTAGGCGGGGTTGACGGTGATGCCCTGTTCCACCAGTTGGGTGCCTTCGGGGAGCCGGATGGTGCCGTCCACGGGGAGGACGCTGACCAGGTGCTTCCGGTCGGTGCGGGCGGCGTCCTTGCGGGTGTAGGAACGCTTGCCGATGAAGTCCTTGGCCTTGGAGACCACCCACTCCATCCCCGCGTCCTGCGGTGTGACGGTCCCGTCGGTGTCCTGGCCGACGATCGGGTAGCCCTTCTCCGCACGCAGGACGTGCATGGTCTCGGTGCCGTACGGGGTGATGTTGAACTCCGCCCCGGCCGCTGCCACGGATTCCCAGGTGTTCAGCCCGTACCAGGACGGGATGTTGATTTCGTAGGCCAGTTCGCCGGAGAAGGAGATCCGGCAGACCCTGGCCTGGACACCGGAGGCCAGGGTGGTCTCGCGGAACGTCATGAAGGGGAAGGCCTCGGCGTCGAGCCCGCCGTCGGCCGCCAGTTCCGGGGCCAGTTTGGCCACGACGTCGCGGGACTTCGGTCCGACGACGGCGATGGTGGACCACTGTTCTGTGACGGAGGTGCAGTGCACGTCCAGGCCAGGCCATTCGGTCTGCAGCCATTCCTCCAGCCAGTCCAGGACCTTGGCGGCACCGCCGGTGGTCGTCGTCATGAAGTACCGGTCCTCGTCGAGGCGGAGGGTGACGCCGTCGTCGAAGATCATGCCGTCCGGAGTGCACATCACGCCGTAGCGGGCGGAACCCGGGGCGAGCTTCTTGAACGCGTTGGTGTAGATGCGGTTCAGGAACTCGCCGGCGTCCTTGCCCCGGATTTCGATCTTGCCCAGCGTGGTGGCGTCCATGAAGCCCACGGATTCCCGGACGGCGGCGCATTCGCGCAGGACCGCGGCGTCCATGTCCTCATCCGCCTGCGGGTAGTACCAGGGGCGCTTCCACTGGCCGACATCCTCGAACAGGGCACCCTGGGCGACATGCCAGGGGTGGATCGACGTGAGGCGGGCCGGGTCGAAGAGCTCGCCGCGCTGGCGTCCGGCCAGGGCGGCGAAGGCCACCGGGGTGAACGGGGCACGGTACGCGGTGGTGCCGATCTCCCCGATGCCCCGGGACGCTTCGCCTGCCTGGCGGAGTGCCGCGGCGATGACGCCGATCGCGTTCACCCCGGAGGTCTTGCCCTGGTCGTTGGCGGTGCTGATCGAGGTGTAGCGCTTGACGTGTTCCACCGAACGCATGCCGGCGCCGGTGGAGCGGAGCACGTCGGCCACGGACTGGTCGCGCTGGAAGTCGACGAAGTGGTGGTGCCAGTCGTCCGGTCCGCCTTCCTGCCCGGGGACCAGCCACAGCTGGCGAGTCGGGGCGGATGCTTTCGGCTCAGCCAGGACGGACGACCCGCCCGAGTTTTCAGGCTCGAAGCCGGCGGCGCTGACTGCCGCCGCCCCGGCGGAGATGCCCTCGGCGACGCAGTCTGCGAGCCCGAAGCTGCCCCGGCCCGCGCCCGCTACCTGCTGGTTGGGGACGATGCTGCTGGGCACGAAGGCGGCCAGCTCATCGTCCCAGCGGATCTTGCCCTGGCGCTGGGAGTGCAGGTGCACCACGGGGGACCAGCCGCCGGAGACGGCGAGCAGGTCGCAGGCCAGCTGTTCGACGCCGGAGGTGAGTTCGCCGTCGTCGTCGATGCTCCGGATGGTGACGCCGGTCAGCCGGCCGTCGCCGGAGACGGCAGCGGAGGTGTCGGCGACGGCGCTGCCGATCAGCACCCGTGTGCCGGCTGCGGCCGCTGCGGCTGCCTTTTCGCTTAGCTGCGGGCGGGCGTCGACGACGGCCTCGACCCGGATGCCCGCGGCCCGGAGGTCGGATGCCAGGGCGTAGGCGCTGTCGTTGGTGGTGCTGACGACCACCCGGGAGCCCGCGGCGACGGCGTAGCGGTTGAGGTAGGTGCGGACCGCGGAGGCGAGCATGATGCCGGGGCGGTCGTTGTTTTCGAACACCAAGGGGCGTTCGTGCGCGCCCGGGGCCAGGATCACCTGTTTGGCACGGATGTGCCAGATCCGCTGGCGGGATACGCCGGGCGCGGCCGGGGACAGGAGGTGGTCCGTCCGGTTCTGGGCCGCGATGACGTAGTTGGAGTCGTAGGAGCCGAAGGCCGAGGTGCGGTTCAGGACCGTGCACTCGGCCGCGGAGATCAGCTCGGCTTCAACGTTGGACACCCAGTCCAGGGCGGGGACCCCTTCGATGGTCTCCGCAAGGGCCGGTTCGGTGGATCCGGACAGCAGCGAGCCGCCGAGTTCCGGCTGGTCGTCGATGAGGATGACGCGGGCGCCGCTGCGGACGGCTTCGCGCGCCGCGGCCAGTCCTGCCGGGCCGCCGCCGACGACGAGGACGTCGGTGTGGACGTACTTCTTGTCGTACTCGGCGCGGTCCTCCGCGGGATCCAGCTTGCCGAGCCCGTTGAGCAGTTCGGCGCTGAGCCCGTCCACGAGGGACACGGTGGTGGCGGGAAGCATGGATTCGGCCACGTGGCCCGGGAACCGGGCGGCGACCTTGACGAGGGCGTTGGATTCCTCGACGCCGGCGGACATGATGCCGCGGGGCCGGTCCTCGTACAGGGAGTTGCCGGCGGAGATCTGGCCGTTCGCCAGCAGGGCGGAGGCGAGGGTGTCGCCGGGGTGGCCCGTGAATTCACGGCCATCCACGGCAAAGCGCCAGGTGACGCTGCGGTCAATGCGTCCGCCGGTGCTGAGGCGCGCGGGCTGCGGCTGAGCGGTCATTTGCTTGCTCCTTCCGGGGAGACGGGGCTGGGGAGTGTGGGGGCTGTGGTTCCCGTGGCGGTGTTTTCCTTGTCAGGGCGGAGCTGCCCCATCGGGTAGACGGCCTGGATGTCGTAGGTGACGGTGTCGCGGAGCATGTTGAACCACTGCCGGCAGCTGGTGCTGTGGAGCCAGCGCTCGGCGAAGGCGCCCTTGGTGTTGTCGCGGTAGAACAGGTATTCGGCCCATTCACGGTCGGTGAGTTCCGCCGGGTTTTCGGGGTAGGCGATGTGGGCCTGGCCGCCGTAGTGGAATTCGGTCTCGTCCCGGGGGCCGCAGTTGGGGCAGGGGATCAGGAGCATGTCCGTACCTCTTTCTAGTGGGCAATCTTCTTAGTGGGCAACGGCGGCGGCGCCGTGTTCATCGATCAGGGCGCCGGTTTCGAAGCGCTCGAGGGCAAAGGGTTTGTTGAGGGTGTGCGGTGTTCCGGTGGCGATGGTGTGCGCGAACGTCAGTCCCGCCGCCGGGGTGCCCTTGAAGCCGCCCGTGCCCCAGCCGCAGTTGACGAACATGTTCTCCACCGGGGTGGTGCCCACGATGGGGGAGGCGTCGAGGGTGGTGTCCACGATCCCGCCCCAGGTCCGGAGCACGTGGGCTCGGGCGAAGATCGGGAAGAGTTCGACGGCGGCGGCCATCTGGTGCTCGATCACATGGAAGGAGCCGCGCTGCCCGTAGCCGTTGTAGGAGTCGACGCCGGCGCCCATCACGAGTTCGCCCTTGTGCGCCTGGGAGACGTAGACGTGGACGTGGTTGGACATGACCACGGTCGGGTGGACGGGCTCGTGTAGTTCGGACACGAGTGCCTGCAGCGGGTGGGACTGGATGGGGAGCCGGAACCCGGCCATTTCCGCGAGGACCGAGCTGTGCCCGGCGGCGCAGAGTCCGACCTTTTCGGTGTGGATGGTGCCGCGGTTGGTTTTGACGCCGACGACGCGGTTGCCGTCCTTGAGGAAGCCGGTGACTTCGCAGTTCTGGATAATGTCCACGCCGAGTTCGTCGCACTTGCGGGCGAAGGCCCAGGCGACGTGGTCGTGCTTGGCGATGCCGGCACGCGGCTGGTAGGTGGCGCCCATGACGGGGTAGCGGATGTTGTCGTTGATGTTCAGGATGGGGCAGAGTTCCTTGACCTGCTGCGGGTCCAGCCATTCGGCGTCGACTCCGTTGAGCTTGTTCGCACCTACGCGGCGGATGCTTTCGCGGACGTCGCCCAGGGTGTGGGCGAGGTTCATCACGCCGCGCTGGCTGAACAGGAAGTCGTACTCGAGCTCCTCCGGCAGGATCTCCCACAGCTTCAGGGCGTGCTCGTAGATCGCCGCGCTCTCGTCCCAGAGGTAGTTGGAGCGGATGATCGTGGTGTTCCGGGCCATGTTGCCGCCTGCGAGCCAGCCTTTTTCCAGGACGGCGATGTTGGTCATCCCGTGGTTCTTGGCCAGGTAGTAGGCGGTGGCGAGGCCGTGCCCGCCGCCGCCGACAATCACGGCGTCGTAGGAGGACTTGGGCTCCGGGTTCCGCCAGAGGAATTCCGGGTGTTCCGGAAGCTGTTCCGTGCTCATTGTGCTGCTCCAATCAGTTCTGCCTCAAGCGCGGGTGACGCCGTCTTGCCGCCAAGGTGCGGGTAGAGGGGGAATTTGTCCGCCAGGGCGCTGACGCGCCGGCGGAGGCCGGCGGCGGTTTCGTCGCTGAGTGCGTTGTCGATGGCCGGTGAAGTGAGGGCGGAGGCGATGATGTCCGCCACCTCCGCGAATTCGGTGGCGCCGAAGCCGCGCGTGGCCAGTGCCGGGGTGCCGATCCGGAGCCCGGAGGAGACCATGGGCGGGCGGGGGTCGAACGGTACGGCGTTGCGGTTGACCGTGATGCCGATCTGGTGTAGCCGGTCTTCGGCCTGCTGCCCGTCCAGCTCCGAGTGCCGCAGGTCCACCAAGACGAGGTGGACATCGGTGCCGCCGTTGACCACCGAGATCCCGGCGGCGGCGACGTCGTCCTTGAGGAGCCGGGACGCGAGAAGGCGGGCGCCTTCGAGGGTGCGTTCCTGGCGTTCCTTGAACCCGGCCGAGGCCGCGATCTTGAAGGCGACGGCCTTGGCCGCGATCACGTGTTCCAGCGGGCCGCCCTGCTGGCCGGGGAAGACGGCGCTGTTGATCTTGCGCGCAAATTCCTCCCTGCTCAGGATCACCCCGCCGCGCGGGCCGCCAAGGGTCTTGTGCGTGGTGGTGGTGACGACGTCGGCAAAGGGCACCGGGTTCGGGTGCAGCCCGGCAGCCACGAGACCGGCGAAGTGCGCCATGTCGACCATCAGGTAGGCGCCCACGAGGTCGGCAATCCGGCGCAACTCGGCAAAATCCAGCTGCCGGGAGTAGGCCGACCAGCCGGCCACGATCATTTTGGGCCGGTGCTCGAGGGCCAGGGCCTCGACTTCGGCCATATCGACCAGGTGGTTGTGCTCGCTGACGTGGTACGGGACCACGTTGTAGAGCTTGCCGGAGAAGTTGATGCGCATGCCGTGGGTGAGGTGTCCGCCGTGTGCGAGCGAGAGTCCCATGATCGTGTCGCCCGGCTCCAGCAGGGCAAACATGGCGGCGGCGTTCGCCTGGGCCCCGGAGTGCGGCTGCACGTTCGCGGCTTCCGCGCCGAACAGGGCCTTGACACGGTCGATGGCGAGCTGTTCGATCACGTCGACGTGCTCGCAGCCGCCGTAGTAGCGCTTACCCGGGTAGCCCTCGGCGTATTTGTTTGTCAGGACCGAGCCCTGCGCCTCCATGACCGAGGCGGGGGCGAAATTCTCGGAGGCGATCATCTCGAGGGTGGACTGCTGGCGCAGGAGCTCCCTGTCCACAGCTTCCGCTACTTCGATGTCCACTTCTGATAACCGGTGATTCAGCTGCCCAACCATACGACTGCTCCTTTGAAATACTACTTCTGACTAATTGATATATCAGTGTGGGATCAATGGTATGGTGGAAATCACAACAGAGTCAATAGGTTCCCGGCCAAAACCGCCGGATGGGCCGCTGGGGAAGGGGAGATCCGTTGAGCGCAGGACACCTTATGCCGGCAGCCGAGGAGGGGGAGATCTCCCTGGCCGAGGCGGCCTACCGCCAACTGCGGGACAAGCTGATCATGCTTGAGATCAAGCCCGGCGCCCCGATCAACGACGGCCAGCTGGCCACTGAACTTGGGGTGGGCCGGACTCCCGTCCGGGAGGCCATCAAGCGCCTCGAGGTTGACCATCTGGTTGTTTCATACCCGCGCCGGGGAACGTTCGCCACCATCGTTGACATCACGGAACTCGCGGATGTCTCGGACATCCGCGAGCTGCTGGAACCGCTGGCGGCCCGCCGCGCCGCAACGAACGCCAGCTCGGAAATGCGCGAGGAGCTCCGGGAGGTCGCCCGGGCCATCTCCGGTCTCGATGCCACACCACGCGACAAGCGCGAGCTCATGCGCTACGACCTCACCGTGCACCGGCTGATCTACCGCGCCGCGGGCAATCCCCACCTGGAAGACACCCTGATCCGCTACGACAACCTCGCCACGCGGATCTGGTGCCTGGTGCTGGACAAGCTCCCCTCGGTGGCGGGACACATCACCGAACACGTCGGGCTGCTTGAGGCAGTCGCCGACGGCGACGCTGATCTTGCCGCAAAGCTTGCCCTCGAGCACGTCTCAAGCTTCGAGAAAAGCGTCCGGCAGGTTCTCTAGGGCCCCTGGGGGCGCGGCAGCCTGGGCGGCGTGCGCCGCGCCTCAGTCATCTTTTCTTCCAGCGCTTCGGCCACTTCACGTTCATCAGGAGCAATCCGAACAGGAGCGCGTCGATTGTCATGATTCCCGCCATCAGGTAGGCCCACCCGATCATCATGGCCTGCCCGCCGTCGGGTGGCCGGAACTGTGTGTGCCTACCAGAATGCGCATGGCGATCTCCTGACGTGGATCCCCCCAGTCACTCGATAGTCCACTAAGTGTGCCACTGTGCCTCCCCTGGGGGGAACGGCGGCGCCCGCTGGCCCAAGCTTTTTCCAAGCCGGCCTCAGGCGTCGCATTATGTGCAACAAAGTAACACCTTAAGCAACGACTCGTCGGCAGTCCGCCCGGCCGCCTTTCGGCGCCTGTTCCCCTCCACGACTTCTGTGTGCGCGAGAAAATCACGCCAAGAAAACAAAGGCCATTGACTGTGTCACGCGTCACGCCTATTCTGATGCAACAGTGTTGCGCTGAATGCAACGCGAATCCCAACTTCCCCTGGAACCCCATCGCAGAAGGGCACCATCACGATGACTATCACCACCTCGGGCAACGCCTCGTCCATCGCCGAACTGGAGCGTCTGAAAGTCCTGCACAACGGCCAGAAGGAAAAGCTGACCTTTTCCAGCGCCGAATTTGAGCGCCGGCTCGGCGGGCTGCGCCGGATCATGGCAGAGAAGGACCTGGACGCCGTCGTCCTGACCAGCTACCACTCCATCAAGTACTACTCCGACTTCCTCTTCACCTATTTCGGCCGGTCCTACGCCATGGTGGTCACCAAGGATGACACCGTGACCGTCACGGCCAATATCGACGCCGGCATGCCGTGGCGCCGCAGCTACGGCGACAACGTGGTCTACACGGACTGGCGCCGGGACAACTACATCTTCGCCATCCAGGAGGCGCTGCGCACCCGCGGCATCAGCCCGCGCCGGCTGGGCGTCGAAGACGATTCCCTCCCGCTCGACAACCGGAACAAGATCCAGGCGGCGTTTGCCTCGGCCACCCTGGTGGACGTGGCCCAGGCCGCCATGCGCCAGCGGATGATCAAGTCGGCCGAGGAGATCGAGGTGATCAAGCACGGAGCCCGCATCGGAGACCTCGGCGGCGAGGCCATCCGCAACGCCATCACCGCCGGCATCACCGAATACGAGGTCGCCCTGATCGGCACCGAAGCCATGGTCCACGAGATCGCCCGGACCTTCCCGGACTCGGAAATCCGCGACACCTGGGTGTGGTTCCAGTCCGGCATCAACACCGACGGCGCCCACAACTGGGCCACCACCCGGAAGATCCAGGAACACGACATCCTGTCCCTGAACTGCTTCCCCATGACCTCCGGGTACTACACCGCCCTGGAGCGCACCCTGTTCTACGGCGAACCCGACGCCCGCTCCCTGGAGCTGTGGAACATCAACGTGGAGGTCCACAAGCGCGGCCTCGAGCTCATCAAGCCGGGGGCCGTCTGCAAGGACATCGCCGCCGAGCTGAACGAGATCTACGTGGGCCACGGACTGCTCGCCAACCGGACGTTCGGCTACGGACACTCCTTCGGCGTCCTGAGCCACTACTACGGCCGCGAAGCCGGACTGGAACTCCGCGAGGACATCGACACCGTTCTCGAGCCTGGCATGGTGGTCTCCATGGAACCCATGATCACGGTCCTGGACGGCCAGCCGGGAGCCGGAGGCTACCGCGAGCACGACATCCTGGTGGTTGGTGAGGACGGGGCCGAGAACATCACGAAGTTCCCGTTCGGCCCGGAATACAACATCGTGGGCGCCTGACCGTCCCACGCCCGCCCGAAAGGGACGAACACCAGAAGCGGCGCCACGTCCACCGTGGCGCCGCTTTTCGGCCCTCATGCGGAATGATGGGAACCACCATGACCCCAGCAGAATCTCCCGGGACCACCGGAAACGGCGACACCAAGGGCACCTCCGTCATCGTCAACGCCATCGCCGTGCTGCGGACTTTCACCGCTGATGAACCGCTGCTCGGTGTCACGGAGATCGCCAACCGGGTCGGGCTGCACAAAAGCAGCGTTTCCCGGATCCTGGCCACCTTCGAGCAGGAACACCTGGTGGAACGCGACCCGGAAACACGCCGCTTCCGCCTGGGCCTGGGGCTGATCGCCGTCGCCGGCCCGTTGCTCGCTGAACTCGAGGAGCGGCGCGTGGCCTACCCCGTCCTGCGCGAACTCACCGAACAGACGGGTGAAACCAGCGCACTGATGGTCTGGAACGGCACGGAATCAATGTGCGTCGAGCAGATCGCCAGCCGCCAGCAGATCAAACACACCACCCCGCTGGGGGCCCGGTACCAGGACGCCATGAGCGCTTCCGTCCAGGTCTTCCTGTCCGCCGAACCCGCCGAACGGGTCCGTGCCCTGCTCCGCAGCGGCACCATCACGTATCCGGGGCTGGATGATGCCAGCCTGGACGGCTACCAGATCAAACTCCGCGACGCAGCAACCCGGGGCTGGGCCATCAACTACGGTGAATCATCCATCGACGAAGTCGGCGTTGCCGCACCTGTCTTCGACCACCGCGGCGACATCGTGGCCTCCGTCCTCATCCCGGCCCCCCGGTTCCGCGTTTCCCGCGAACGGCTGCAGAGCCTGGGCGAGGCGTGCGCCGCTGCCGCGCGCCTCGTCACCACCCGTCTTGGCGGCCGCCCTCCCGCGGGTCCGGAGCAGGCGCAGAGCTAGGCGGCCCGGTCCGCAGGAGGGTCAGGAGAGCGTGGCCAGCCGCGTGGCCAAATGCAGGGCCGCCAGCCGGCCCGTGTCCCGCGGGTCACCACCGCACAGCTCGAAGATCCGCCGCAGCCGCTGGTGCATCGACTGCCGTTCCACATGAAGCTCGCGGGCCGCGTGGGCGGTGTTGCATCCGCAGTCCAGCCACGTGGCCAGGGTGTCGAGCAGCCGGGAATTCCGTTGTGCGTCATGATCCAGCAGCGCGCCCAGCTGCTGGCGCACGAAGTTCCGGCGCTGGTACGGGTCCAGCGATTGAACGGTGAGGCGTTCCACCGCGAACGCCTCGGCGTCGATCACGGACTGGTGGAGACCGCCGCTTCCCGGGGCCTGCTGCGGGGAAGACGCCAGCTCCAGCGTGAGCTTGGCTTCGGACAGCGACCAGGGCGCGTCCGAAATACCGGCCACCAGCGGACCCACGGCCGCGAGCGTTCCGGCCATCGCCGAAAGCTCCACCAGACCTGCCAGCAGCCGCCGCCGGCTCTCTTCCGAAGCATCGCCCGCCAGACTGGCGACGGCGAGAAGCTCGGCGTTGTCGACGTACGTGGCGTGGGACTGCGCCGCCCGGGACAGGTGCTGCTCCAGGGATGTCCGTAGCTGCTGTGAAATGTCCGAGCGCACCACCACGGCCACGAGCGGGGCGGACACCGGAATTCCGGCCGCTGATGCCAGTTGCTGCAGCCGCCAGGGCTGGCTGCCCGAATCGATCGCGCGGATCAGTGCTGCTCCGGCAACCTCCCGCAGCCCGGGGGACATCCGCTGCAGCATGGCCAGCGCCAGGATGTCCACGGAGCGCTTTCCGGCTGTCCGGGCAAGGTTCTCGTCCTCGTCCGCTGGGACGCTGAGCAACAACTGCGCCGCAAGGATTCCGCGCACAGGAACGTCGATGTGGATCAGCCGCGCATGTTCGTGGGGCGCGGCCGTGCCCCCTGCGGCGCTGCCGGCGTCGGCGGTCTCGCTATGTCCGGCCGTCTCGGCCCGCTCGGCATTGCCGGGCGATGCACTGGCAAGGGTCGCGCCCGTGAGGGACGCCAGGGTCACCTCGGCACGGGTGATGCCGGCAAGTACGGCCAGAATCCGGTCCAGGCTGCCGCCGTGCGCCAACTCGACGGCCATGGCGTGGCTGGCCTCATCGGCCCGCCGCAGCTGCGAAACCGACTCGCTGACCAGCGACGAGTTGATGGCCTGCATGACACTGACAAACGGGACCACCTTGCGCAATTCGATCAGCGGAAGGCCGACCGCCTCGGCGGCCGACACCATCGAGGACGGGAGCGAAGGCAGGGCGGGGCCGGTTTCGATCGCGAGGGCAGCCACGCCCCGCTCGGCCAGCTCGCGGATGTAAGTGACGCGCCGTTCGTCGGAGGCGAGGGCGAGGGCCTCCCCGCCGGTCAGCAGGAACTCCCCGCCGTCGAGTAACGGGGCGATGTCAAGAATCTCGCTGGAGTGGATCCACCGGAGCTGGGTCCTGGCGGCGGTGCCGGCCGCCGCCCGGACGACCGGATCGGCGGCGGACAGCGTTGGGTGGTTCAGGACATCTTGAAGACGTATTGACATGACACTCCGTCGCGTGAAGCAAGTATTAACTAGACACATCATATATAGGCGTATGTGGCATGTGCCACATAATCTGGAAGGACCCCACTCACTCACGGAGGCTCCAATGCGTGAAACCCCCCCTAAGATTTCGGCAAGCCACGCCCCCGCGGTCAACGAAGACTGCGAAGCCTGGCTCCAGCCCATTCCCGAATCCCAGCGGACCCGGAAAGTATCAGGCCAGTTCTGGATCTGGGCCGGTGCCAACCTCGCCCCGATCAACTGGGTGCTCGGCGCCCTCGGCATCCACCTCGGCCTCGGCTTCGCCGACACCGTCACCGTTCTGGTTTTGGGGAACCTGATCGGCATGCTGCTCTTCGGCTGCTTCGTGCTGCTGGGCCAGAAGACGGGTGCGACCGGCATGGTCCTGGCCCGGGCCGCCTTCGGCCGGCGCGGGAACTACCTTCCGGCGGCCATCCAGGCGTTGCTGGTCATCGGCTGGTGCGCGGTCAACACGTGGATCATCCTTGACCTGGTCATGGCGCTGTTCGGGACGCTCGGCTGGGTGGACCCGACCGCCCACAACTATGGCTGGAAGATCGGCGTCGCGACTGCCATCATGGCCGCGCAGGTTGCCATTGCGTGGTTTGGCTACAAGGCGATTGCCGCCTTCGAAAAGTGGACCGTGCCGCCCACCATCATTATCCTCGCGGTGATGTCCGCCGTCGCCTGGTTCGGCATGAAGATCAACTGGTCCTACTCCGGCCCGGCCGGCAACATCCTCGAAGGCTCGGAGCGCATCGCCGCGATGAGCGCCGTCATGACGGCGATCGGCATCGGCTGGGGCATCACCTGGTTCACCTACGCCGCCGACTACTCCCGCTTCGTCAGCACCGAAGTGCCGAAGCGAAAGGTCTACCTGGCCTCGGTCCTGGGGCAGTTCATCCCCGTCGTCTGGCTCGGGATCCTGGGCGCCAGCCTGGCCACCAACAGCGGTGAGATCGACCCCGGAAAACTCATCGTCCAGAACTTCGGCGTCATGGCGCTCCCGGTGCTGCTGATGGTCCTGCACGGACCGATCGCCACCAACATCCTGAACATCTACACCTTCTCGGTCGCAACACAGGCCCTCGACATCACCATCAGCCGCCGCAAGCTCAACCTGTTCGTCGGTGTGTTCTCTCTTGCCGCCGTCGTCTTCTTCATCTTCCAGGAGGACTTCGCCGCCGTCCTGGATGCGTGGCTGATCGGACTCGTAGCGTGGGTGGCTGCCTGGGGCGGCGTCATGCTGGTGCACTACTTCTGGATTGAGAAGCGCTGGCCCAGCGACCCGGCCCGGCTGTTCGACGCCGTCGGCACCAAGCGCCTGCCTGGCGTGAACCCCGCCGGCATCGCATCCCTGCTCATCGGCATCTTCGCGACGTGGCTGTTTATGTACGGGCTGGTCCCGGCCATGCAGGGCCCGGTCGCCGTCGCCCTCGGCGGATGGGACTTGTCCTGGCTGGCCGGCGGCCTCTCCAGCGCAACGGCCTACGCCCTGATGGGACCGCGATTCCACCGGAAGTTCCTGCAGGTGCCAAGCAGCGCCGGGGCGACCGCGGAAGAGGCTGCGCCGCGCGTGCCCGACCTCTCGGCCACCACCACCGCCGCCCCGGCCGGCCTCTAGCCAGGAGATCACCCCGGCGGTGCCGATTACACCACCGGTTTCCCCTTCGGCCCGGCCCGCAACATCACCAGCGCCCGATACCCGGTGGCGGCGGCAGCCGCCACCGGCTCGGACCTTAACGAGGAGCACCACCAGCATGGAAAAGTCAGTATTTCTGGAGGACCTGGATGCCTTTGCCTACCGCGAAGCCTTGGCATCCGGGGAGGCGATCGTCCTCATTCCCGTCGGCTCCCTGGAACAGCACGGCCCGCACCTTCCGCTGGGAACGGACACCATCCTGTCCTCCTACTTCGCGGAGGGCGTCGCCCGGCGGCTGGGTGCAATGGTTGCCCAGCCGATCGCCTACGGGTACAAGTCGCAGCAGAAGTCCGGCGGCGGCAACCACCTCCCGGGCACGGTCAGTCTGGATGGTGCCACCCTCATCGGCGTGGCGCGCAACCTGGTCAAGTCCTTCCTCAACCAGGGCGTCCGGCATGTGGTGTTCATCAACGGCCACTTCGAGAACTACCAGTTCCTGTACGAGGGAATCGACCTGGCCCTGGACGAGCTTGGGATCGCGCCCGGGGCCAAGCAGAGCGTGCTGCTGCTGTCGTATTGGGACTTTGTCAGCCAGGACACGCTGACGCAGGTCTACCCCGAGGGCTTCCCGGGCTGGGACATCGAGCACGGCGGGGTCCTGGAAACCTCGCTTATGCTCCACCTCGAACCGGCCCGGGTGGCCATGGGCCGCCTGGTCGACGGTCCTGCCGCGGTCCTGCCGCGCTTTGACAGGCTGCCGGTAGTGCCGGAGCGGACACCCGCCACCGGTTGCCTGTCATCGGCCGCGGGCTCCAGCGCTGCCAAGGGCGCGGTGCTGTACGGGCAGGTGGTCGAAGATCTGGCCGCCGACCTGGCAAGCGAACTGGTCCGTGAACCTACGCCGGCAGCTGTTCCGGCGTAGGCACAACGATCCACAGGGCAACACGGTTCACACAGTAATTCGGGTGCCGCGGGGAGACTTTCCCGCGGCACCTTGCCAGTTAAGGACCTGCGGCAACGTGGCGGAGCGCTTCCGCTTTACCTTCCGGATCTGTTTCCGCGCACCGGCGAAACTGCGCTCCTGCCCAGTTACCACTCGCGATGGGCTCCGACACCCGCGTGTCGCCTGGCCTGCACCGCTTCGTGGGTCGGTAACTGGGCGGGAGCGCGGGATCCTCCGCTCACTCTGGATGGGCCGCCCGCCGTCGCCACGGGTGAGCGGCCCGTAGTCCCTGCCGCCGGCTGCCTGCTCAGTACAGGAAAATCGGCAGCCAGTCGCCGTTGTGGGCCTGGACCAGCGCGAGGAACAGCACGAAGTCGAACGTCAGGTGCACAGCCACGACGTAGGTGAGGGACTTCGTCAGTTTGAACGTGTAGCCCTGCAGCAGCGCGAACGGGAACGTCAGCAGCGGCCCCCACGACTGGTAGCCGATCTCCCAAAGAAAGGACGAGAAGATCACGGCCTGCAGGATGTTGGCCAGCCAGTCGGGAAAGTGTTGCCGCAGCAGCGTGAACGTAGTGCAGATGAAGAACAACTCGTCCCAGATGCCGACAGCGTTCACTCCGAGAAAGAGCCGCCAAAAGATGGCCGGGTCGGTTGCGTCCGGCCAGTTTTGGTAGACCCCGGTGCTGATCAGGTACACGGGCAGAAGGAAGTAGCCGAGCAGCACGACGCCGGCCAGGTACAGCTTCGCGGTAAACGGCCATTTACGGCCGGTCTTCACAGGGAACCTGATGATCTTCTCGCCGTACACGAACCGCGATACCAGCCACGGCACGAGTACGGCAAGGGCGAGGGCGCCACCCATGAGGACTATGTGCTGCGTGCTCAAGTCAGCGTTCAGCGGAACCGCGCTGATGATGACCATGCCCGCGGCGACCAGCGCAAGGTGCCGCATCAACGCGCGGTCGATGAAAGCCGCCGTGACCAGGCCCAGGGCAAGCACGCCGTAGCCAAGGTCATTCCCGGCGCCAAACAGCAGCACGCCGGACGCCGAGACAAGCCCCGCCGGCACCAGCTTCCAGCTGAGCGCGGTGCGCGGACTTTCCGTCGAGATCGATGTCACCTCACCAGCATGCCAGTGCCGTCCGCGGCGCGGAACGGTCCACGGGAAGTGACCCTGTGGCGCGGGCGCCGGGCAGGGCCGGCCCCAGCCGAAGCCTATGCTTTCCACCTGCTACGCCATGGTCTTCCTTCTTGGGCCGCAGGCGTTGCGGTCCTGATCGCCCCGATCGCCCTGCTGCTCATCACCATCGACCTCAAAGTGCCCCCGGAGGGAGGCGACCAAACACGAAAATGGGAGGCCCCTTCGCCTGAACAATTCAAGCGGAGGGGCCTCCCGCTTTGTCGATCGTTTAGCTGGCCTCAGATCCACTTGGGCGCGGCCGGAACCGTGCAGTTGGATCCAGCGCCCGGCCCGACGGCGGTGACGCCGCCGTTGCCGCGGCCTGCGGCCCATTCGACGACGGCCGCCAGCGGTCCCGACACCACCGTCGGGGACGCCGACGTCGTGTCCCCGAGCGTGAGGTCGCGGTCCGTCACCTTGACCACGAGACCCGTATCCGTGCCGCGGGTCTTCCAGGCGCCGGTGATGTCCTTCAGGAGCCGTTCCAGCACGGGGGCCGGGATGTCGGTGAAGGCGGCGCCGTTGGCCAGGTCGACGGCGTGCATCCAGACTTCGCGGCTGCGCATCCAGACCGTTTCGGTGGCGGGCACCTCGCGGCCCTGGATGGTCCGGACCAAGTGGCGCCAGGCGTTCTCGGGCAGGTCCCGCCATTCGACGTTCAGGTGCACGGCGGAGTGGTCGAAGAGATGCCGCAGTGCGATCGGGCTCAGCGTGGCGCCGAAGTCGATCTCGTGGTCCCGGACGTCGGTGGAGGCGTACATCGGGGTTTCCACCCCGGTGGCCGCCCACTCGATGAGCCGGGCAATGGCCCGGGCGTTGTAGCCGATGTGCGCCGTGATGTGGCGGCGGGTCCAGCCCGGCAGCAGCGAGTCGCCGTCGAGCTCCGCGTCACTGAGCTCGTTGAGCTTGCGGGCGAAGAACGCCGTACCCCGGCGCGCCTGCAGCAGGCCCGCCAGCAGCTCCGGGTCCGTCGTCTGGTCGTGGCGGGCAACCATCAGGCTTCCTTGACCACGCGGTTCTTCAGCTGTCCCAGTCCCTCGATGCTGGTGACCAGGATCTGGCCCTCCTGCAGGTAGCGCTTCGGGTCCTGGGCGTGGCCCACTCCGCCGGGGGTGCCGGTGGCGATGACGTCGCCCGGGTTCAGCGTGATGATGGTGGAGATGTAGGAGACCAGGAATTCCGGCGTGAAGACGACGTCGTTGGTGGGCGTCTGCTGCTGGATTTCGCCGTCGACCGCGGTGGTCATGAGGCCGCCGTTGAACTCGTCCTTGGTGACCAGGGCAGGGCCGAACGGGGTGGACTTCTCCCAGGTCTTGCCCTGCAGCCACTGGATGGTGCGGAACTGGTAGTCGCGCATGGACACGTCGTTCAGCACGGCGTACCCGGCGATGTGGCCGGCGGCGTCGGCTTCGCTGATCCGGCGGCCCTTCTTGCCGATCACGACGGCGAGTTCGGACTCCCAGTCGACCGTGTCGGATTCCTGGGGCAGCGCCAGGTCGTCGTTCGGGCCGATCAGGGATTCCTGGTACTTGGCGAACAGGGTGGGGAACTCGGGGACTTCCCGGCCCATTTCCTTGATGTGGTTGCGGTAGTTGTGGCCCACGCAGATGATCTTGCCGGGGGAAGGGACCACGGCGGCCAGGTCAGCGCCCTCGAGCGGGTGCGTGGCGCCGGAGGCGTTCTGCGCGGTCGCTTCCCAGCCTTCGGTGCGGAGCAGCGCTCCGACGTCGGCGAAGCCGTCGATCTCGGTCAGGGTGTCGCCGTCCTGGCGCACGGCCTTGGTGCCGGTTTCAGTGCGGAGGGTGAGGAGTCTCATTTGTTGTTGCGTCCTTCGATGTAGGTGCGGTTGAAGTTCAGCCGTTCGAAAATGGGGGCGTCGCTGAAGCGGAAGAGATCGAACTCCGTCTCGGCCTGAAGCGACCATTGAGTCCAGGACGGGACGACGAACAGGTCGCCCTTTTCCAGGGTCCTGGTTTCGCCGTTGAGGACCACGGAGCCGCGGCCCTCGAAGACCTGCCAGACGCTGGAGCCGACCTCGCGGACAGCTTCGGTGATAGCGCCGGCGCGGAGGCGGTGGAATTCGGCCCGGATGGTGGGCATCACGTCGCCGCCGGTGGTGGGGTTGGTGAAGCGGACAGCGGCGTGGCCCTGGGACACGGTGGCCGGGTGGCCCTCGTCCTCGAGCAGCAGCTGCTCCCGCAGTGCGCGGTCGGTGTATTCCCAGCGGTAGGCGGCGATGGGGGAGCTGGTGGTGTCATCCAGCCCGGAGAGCGGACGCAGCCCCGGGTGCGCCCAGAGCCGCTCGGAGCGGGAGATGTCCGGGGTGGCTTCGTCGGTGACGCGCTCGGTGCCGAACTCGAAGAAGCCGGCGTCGGCGTAGTGCACGAACGGGATGTCCAGGCCGTCGATCCAGGCCATGGGCTCATCGGTGTCGTTGTGGTGGCCGTGGAAGTTCCAGCCCGGGGTCAGCAGGAAGTCGCCGCGGGACATCCGGACCGGGTCGCCGTTCACTACGGTCCAGACGCCTTCGCCCTCGACCACGAAGCGGAAGGCGTTCTGGGAGTGGCGGTGTTCCGGAGCGGTCTCGCGGGCGCCGAGGTACTGGATGGCTGCCCACAGCGTGGGGGTGGCGTAGGGGGTGTTCCCGAGGCCGGGGTTGGCCAGGGCGATCGCGCGGCGTTCGCCGCCGCGGCCCACGGGGACCAGGTCGCCGGCGCGGGCGGCCAGCGGATACAGGTCGCTCCACCGCCAGACGTGGGGCACCGCCTTGGGGCTCGGGACCATGGGCATGAGGTCCGCGATCTCGGTCCACAACGGGATCAGGTTCTCGCGGTCAAAATCCCGGTAGAGCTCCTGCAGCTGGGCGGCTTCTTCGGGCGTCGGCTCCGGGGCAGTGTGCCCGGCGGCCACTGATTCGTGAGTCGTGTTCTCGGCGCTGATGGACACGGAGGCCTCCTCGGTAGGGTCAGAACAGTTCATTGGCGTAGTTCGACTCTACGGACGGGGGCAGTGTGACCCCCAACATATTCTGCTGGACAGAATCGTTGGGCTGACTGTCAGTCCGGCTCGGCCGGATTGGCCGCGATATCGATCTCCAGCTGCCGGCAGGTTTCCCGCATGGCGGGGACGAGTCCGGCGTCGAACACCCTGCGGAAACGCGTCGCGGGAGTGGCGACGCTGAGCGCGCCGACCACGTGGCCGTGCCGGTTGTGCAGGGCCATGCCGAGGGCGCTCACACCATCCTCGGTGCCTTCGAAGTTGGCGGCGAAGCCGTTGCTGCGGATGGACTCCAGCTCGCGCAGGAACGCAGCGTACTCCGGGGCCGGAATGGTGTCCCCGCCGATCTCGGCATTGTTGCTGCGGAAGAGCTGGTCGATCATCTGGGGTTCCAGTTCGGCCAGCATGGCCTTGCCTCCGGAAGTTTTGTTGGCGGGCATCACGGTCCCCTGCCGGTCACCAACCCGCAACACGTTGTTTCCCTCGACGGTGGCCAGGAAGCGCACCTTCGTCCCCACCCGCACCATAAGGTTGACCGTCTCGTCGAGCCGCGCGGAGAGCAGTTCCATGTGCGGCTGGGCCAGCGAGCGGAGCAGCCTGGTCCAGCTCAGCCCGGCGGGTCCGACGCCCATCGCCGGACCCGGCACGTAACGGCGGGTTTCGTCCTGCACCGCGAAACCCCGGTAGACCAGCATCGCCAGGAGGCGGTGGGCGGTGGACGGGGCCACCCCCAGCTCCTCGGCGGCGTCCTTGAGCCGAAGTGTCCCGACGTCGCGGAGCAGCTGCAGGAGCTGCAGCGCGTTGTCGACCGCCTCGATTGAATAGGTCGGCCGCTTCTGCACGGGCTTCCTGGACGACTTGGACGCGGGCTTGTTCTGCACATCAGAATTGTATTGTGGTTCACCTGCGGCGGCTAGGACAGTTAGTGGCATGAATCACACACCTTCCGCTGCAGCGCCGCACCGGTCCTCGCCGGGGGCTCCCGCCCCCACTTCCGCTGACGGGCCAGCATCCCGGTTCTCCAAGGGCTCGGCCGCCGCCGTCTTCGTCTGCTGGCTCCTGGTGGTCTTCGACGGCTACGACCTGATCGTCTATGGCACCGTCCAGTCCTCGCTGATCTCGGAGACCGGCTGGGGCCTGACGAAGGCCACCGCCGGAACCATCGGTTCCATGGCCTTCCTCGGCATGATGATCGGGGCGATCTTCGCCGGCCGCATGGCCGACTCCTGGGGCCGCCGCCGCACCATCCTGGGCTGCGCCGTCGTCTTCTCGGTCTTCACCGTCCTGTGCGCGTTCGCCCCCAACGCCGCCGTCTTCGGCGCCCTGCGGCTCCTCGCCGGCATCGGGCTCGGCGGCCTGGTGCCCTCGGCCAACGCCCTCGTTGCCGAACTTGTCCCCACCAAATGGCGGTCGACCATCGCCACCCTGATGATGTCCGGAGTCCCGATCGGCGGATCCATTGCCGCCCTCGTCGGCATCCAGCTGATCCCCGCCTTCGGCTGGGAATCCATGTTCCTCGTGGCCGGGCTGGCCCTGGTGATCGTGGTGCCGCTGGGACTCAAATACCTTCCGGAGACGCTGACCCCGGCCAGCGCCGCAGATAAGGCCGCCCGCAAGGCGGCGGGCAAGAAGTTCAAGGAGCCGTCCGGCTTCTCGTCCCTGCTCCGCGCCCCGTACCTGGGGGTCAGCATACTGTTCGCCCTGGCGACGATCGCCACACTGTTTGCCTGGTACGGGCTGGGCACCTGGCTGCCCAACCTCATGCAGCTTGCCGGCTACAACCTGGGTTCCGCCCTGACCTTCGCCCTGGCCCTCAACCTCGGGGCGGTGGCCGGTTCGGTCATCACGGCCTGGGCCGGGACCCGCTTCGGCCCGGTGCCGACCGCCATCGCCGCGGCCGCCGTCGCCGCCGGCGCACTGATGGTGCTGGTCGCGGGACCCCCGGTCACCGTCGTGTACCTCATGCTGGTCCTCGCCGGCGTCGGAACCCACGGCACGCAATGCCTGATCATCGCCGCAGTGGCGAGCCACTATCCCGGCCACCTGCGCGGCACCGCGCTGGGCTGGGCGTTGGGGACGGGCCGCATCGGCGCCGTCGCCGCGCCCCAGGTCGGAGGCCTCCTGCTGGCAGCCGGGCTGGGCGTCAATTCCAATTTCCTCGCCTTCGCCGGGGCAGCCGCGATCGCAGCGGTCCTGCTGGCCGCCGTCGGCCTCAAACTCAAAGCCAAATCGTCAATCTCACCCTCATCAACAGGAGCAAGCAATGTCTGAGCACGTCCAGTCCACCGGTGCAGAGTCCACCGATGTCCTCGTCATCGGAGGGGGAATGGCCGGACTGGCCGGGGCCCTTGCGCTGCGGGAGAACGGCGCCAACGTCACCCTGGTGGAGCGGGCCCCCGAATTCGGCGAGGTCGGCGCGGGCCTGCAGATGGCACCCAACGCCTCCCGCGTGCTGAAGCGCTGGGGCCTCCTGGAGAAGGCCCTCGAAATCGGCGTCCAGCCCAAGCACCTGGTCTTCCGCGACGCCGTCACCGGTGAGGAGCTCACCCGCCAGACCCTCAACGGTGAATTCGCTGACCGTTACGGCGCGCCGTACGTCGTGATCCACCGCAGCGACCTGCACCGCGTCCTGCTCGAAGGCTGCGAGGCGGCCGGCGTCAAGCTCGTCAACGACGTCATGGTCGAAAGCGTGGAAACCGTCAACGGCCGCGGTGTCGCGCACACCGCCGCCGGCGTGGACTACGAGGCCGACGTCGTGATCGGCGCCGACGGGCTCAAGTCCACCCTCCGCCCGCTCGTGGCCAGCGACGAGCCGGTCCCCTCCGCCTATGTCGCCTACCGCGGCACCGTCCCGATCACCGCGGACACGCCCAAGGCCGACCTCGAGGACGTCATCGTCTACCTCGGCCCGGACTGCCACCTCGTGCAGTACCCGCTACGCAAAGGCGAGCTGCTGAACACCGTTGCCGTCTTCAAGTCCGCCTCCTTCGAGCGCGGCGAAGAGCAGTACGGCGGCGTCGACGAGCTGGAGGTCGCCTACAAGGACTGCGTCCCGGCCGTCCAGGAAGCGCTGAAGAACCTGGCCACCGGCATCCGCTGGCCCATGTACGACCGCGACCCGATCGAAAACTGGGTCGCCGGCCGGATGGTCCTGATGGGCGACGCCGCGCACCCGATGCTCCAGTACCTCGCCCAGGGCGCCTGCCAGGCGCTTGAGGACGCCGCTGTGCTGCAGGACGCCACCGTCGGCACCGTCTTCACCGCCGACGGCGTCAACCCGGCAGCCTGGGACGGTGCGATCAAGGAGTTCAACACCATTCGCGCCGGCCGCACCGCTCGGGTCCAGCGCACCGCTCGCGTCTGGGGCGAATCCTGGCACGTCTCCGGGCTGGCCCGGACCCTGCGCAACCTGCTCTTCAAGAGCCGGAAGGACAACGACTTCCAGTACAACGACTGGCTGTACGGCCAGGACGGCGACGGCGTCCCGGCAGTCCGCGAGGCCCACTCCGCCCTGGTGGACCGGGTCTCCGCCTGATCTGATCGGACAACGCGGGGTCATTTAGCGCCCATCCCGAGCCTAAGGATGGACGCTAAGTGACCCCGCGTTGTTTGTTTTGGGGGCCGGTCGGACTCAGGCGGCGCCGGACACCGGCATCCGGCCTCAGGCCATCAGCGTGAGTACGGCGATCCGGTACCCGTCGGTTGATTCGATCAGCTGGTAGCAGAACCGCTCGGGCTGCCGGCCGGCGTAGGACCACGTGACGTCCGCCCAGACGGTGCCCGGTGCCTCGCCCATGATCACGATCTGCTGGTCGACGTCGTCCACTCCGGCGTATTGGCCGAAGGCGGAAGCGAAGAACTCCTCGGTCTGGCGGGAGTCGCTGACCGGGATCGACGTGCCGGGGAACAGGATGAGCGACGGCACCGCGTACATGCCGGCGATCGCCTTGGCATCGCGTGCCAGCAGCGCCGCGGCGTAGCGCTCGAAGAACCCGTCTACCTTCTCCTTGGTCGCAGTCATGGCCCCAGACTACAAACTCCCGGCGTCCCGCGCACCGATTTTTCCCACGGGCTTTTCCCACGGCGTTTTCCCGCTGGGGGAGTCCGGCATCGGGTAAATCGGCCCTACCGGCCGGCTTTCGGGCGGGCCGATAATCGGGGGTATCCACCCCGTGCAGACTTTGGAGGCGATCGACGTGTCGGTTTATACGCTGGGAATCTGGTTGGTGCACCCGGGCCGCGAGAATGATTTCGTGCAGGCGTGGCGGGATCTGGCCCGGAAGACCCAGGAGGACTTCCCGCATGCGAAGGCTGTGCTGATGCATGACCACGACGTCCGGAACCGGTTCATCAGCACCGGCCCGTGGGAATCCCTGGAACAGGTCGAGCAGTGGCGGGCGTCCGCCGTGTACACCCAGGGCATCGAGGCGATGAAGGACATGCTGGAGCACTTCGAGCCGCACACCCTGGACGAGGCCGCCGGCATCGGCGGGGACTAAGCCCGGCTGCCCGGTTCCGCGCCCTGCAACGCCTCGAGTACCGCGGGCAAGAGCACCCCGTTCCGGCCCCAGACCGGGTCGAAGACTTCAACGTACCAGGACTCGGCCAGCAGCAGGGCGAGGGTCTCGTTGGCCTCCTCGGTCCAGTCCCGGAGCTGTTCTTCGCTGACCGGGCCTTCACTGCTGCCAAGGACCGTCACCACGTCGTCGTTCCACAGCGTCACCGGGATGGAGGCCTGGCTGGTTTCCCCGGGAGCGTGCGCCACGGTGACCAGGCCGGTCCGGGTGGACAGGTCCAAGAGCGCCGACGCCGACTCCGCACTGCAGAACCCCGTCACGTAAGCCCGCTGCGCATGGCCCTCGGCGAGCAAGCCGGGCTGCGACTCCCTGGTGAAAAGGCTGTTCCGGTTCAGTTCCGCGAGCCCTGCAGCGATGGCCCTCGTTTCGGCGTCGAAACCGGGAGTGAAGGTCCCCGGCTGGTACTCGCTGCGGCTCTCCAGCCAGCGAGCGGTGAGCTCGCCGGCCGCCGGGATCGTGCCGGCCTGCCGCCAGACTTCGCGGTCTGCCAGGAGCCGCCCGAAGGAATCCCGCTCGGTGGTGTATCTGTCCTCTGCCATCTTTGAACGCTACGCCTTTCGGACGGTCGGCGGAGCAGGGCAGTACACACCCCTTAACAAAGGACCAGGCGGACTGGCGGCCCCTTGCGAGATCTCCCGCTAGAATTCAGGGGGAATCAGCCCTCAGCAGCCGCGAATCCGTGGCGGAGAAGTACCCGGGAGTCATCAGTGCGGCACGGATCCAAGCCCACCATCCGCGACGTCGCGGAGGCCGCAGGAGTGTCCCTGACCACGGTCTCTTATGTGCTGTCCGGCCGCCCCGGCGGCAACACCCGGATCAGCCAGCCCACCCAGGACCGCGTCCATGCCGCGGCCCATGAACTGGGCTATGTGCCCAACCAGGCCGCCCGCGGGATGCGGCGCGGCCGCACCGACGTCGTCGCCCTGGCCATCACCGACCTCGAGGACGCCCGGGACCGGGATCTGGCCACCGCCGCGGCCAGCATCCTTCCCCGGCACGGCTACCAGCCGGTCATCCTCGTGGGAGAGAGCTGGCGTCAGTTTATGCTTGCCGGCGGCGCCGACGGCGTCATCCTCGGCTCCGTTCCGGCCGAGCGCACCGCCGCCGACCTCGAGACAATGATGGAACTCGTGGACCGCGGCGTTGCCCAACTGCTCCTCTCGGACACCGTGCCGCCGGACGGCGTCGACGTCCTGGCGCCGGGGACGCCCGCGACGGCGGATGCCCTCGCCGGGCAGGCCGTCGCCCGGCTGCTCTCCCGTCTCCGCGGCTAGGTGCCCGGACGGGCGCAGTAAGCTACGCGTCTCGCAGCGGGCGCCGCGCCAGCCAGGCGGCGACGATCGCGCCGGAGATGTTGTGCCAGAGCGAAAACACCGCGGACGGCAGCGCGGTCAGCGGGCTGAAATGCGCCGTCGCCAGGGTGGCGGCCAGACCCGAGTTCTGCATGCCAACCTCGAAGGCCAGCGCCCGGCGGGCCTTGTCATCCAAGCGCCCCAGCTTGCCGGCCAGATAGCCGAGGCCGAGGCCGAAGCCGTTGTGCAGCACCACAGCGAGGAACACGATCCCGCCGGCCGCGACGATCTTGCTGGCGCTGCCGGCCACCACAATCGCGACAATCAGTGAAATGACGACGGCGGAGGCCCAGGGCAGGGCCGGCAGCACCCTGGCCACGAGCTTCTTGAGGAACAGGCGTGCCAGCAGGCCCGCGATCACGGGCAGGAGAACCGTCTTGACGATGTCCAGGACCATGGCGCCGGCGTCGATCTGCAGGTAAGACCCGGCCAGGAACAGGACCAGCAGCGGCGTCACGACCGGGGCGATCAGCGTGGACACGGAAGCGACGGCGACCGAGAGGGCAACGTCGCCCTTGGCCAGGAACGCCATCACGTTGGAGGCGGTGCCCGAGGGTGCGCAGCCGACGAGGATCAGCCCCACGGCCAGTTCCGGCGGGAGGTCCAGGGCGACGGCGATGAGCCAGCCGGCGCCGGGCATGATGACGTAGTGCGCCACGATGCCGAGGACCACGGCCCAGGGACGCTTGGCCACGGACGCGAAGTCGGGCGGGGTCAGTGTCAGGCCCATGCAGAACATGATGATGCCCAGCAGATACGGCACGCCGGGCCCCAGAGGCTTGAAAACGCCCGGCAGCAGGTAGCCGGCGACGCCCGCGGCGACGACGAGCAACGGGAAGACGGTGACCGCGATGCGGGCGATCCTGGCCTCGGCGGCGAGGGCGGGATTAGCCGGGACCGCGGCGGCGGCGGTCTCCGGGGTGGACTCACGTGATTTGGTTGCCTCAAGCATCCAAGAAATGGTGCCAGTGCGGACGACCGAGAGCCAGTTCGTGACTGCCCCGCGCCGTTTATGTCAGATTTTTTGGCCCTGCCTTCCCGCGGTTGCCACAAGCTGGCGATCGGCGTCGGGGTGCTGGTGGCGATAGTGCCGTTCGCCCGCCACCTGTGGGACGGCTCCACCGTCGCCTCGCTGGATGCCATCACCGGGAAGTACCGGCACCATGGCAAGGCCGTGGGAAGCCCGGCTCCGGCGGCTGGGCTGCGTTCCTGCCCGGTTGCCTCCGCCGACGCGCGCAAAGGACCGGCGTGTCAGCGCGTTTCCGGCCCCATCCTGGCTTGTAAGGAACGCCCTGTGTTGTCAGGGCGCTGGTTTGCTCGCCTTGCCGTCCAGCCAGAGCGTGTCCGACCCATCGCGGTGCACGCCGGAGGACCCGACATGCTTCGAATCGATCCGGGGCCCGTTCTTGATGACGTGGACCAGCGCCATGCCGTGGCCGCGGCCCAGCCCGTAGTCCTGCTTGAGCCATTCGAGGATGGTCCCCGCCTTCACTGACGGGCCCGCGAATCCCTTTTCCTCGGCGATCTCCACGAGCTGGCGCGGTGTGAGGCCGGTCTTGTCTTCGATGGTGTCGAGATAGGCCTGGAACGACATACGGGACTTCCTCTCAGCGGGCTTTGGGTTCCTCCGGTCACTCTAAGGACGGACGGGTCGCCCCGCCAGAACTTCTCCCGCCGTACCGCATTGGACCGGCGGGCTCCTGCCCAGTTGCTGGGCGCCGGACCCGGAAATGCCCGGCGTGCCCCGCGGATTTGCCGGGCATTTTGCGCCGTGGCCGGGGGAGTAACCGGGCAGGAACGCACACGGTGCGGGTTGCAGGCGGAAGGGCTACGCTCGGGAACATGACGCAGACCTGGGATCCGGGCCAGCAGGGAGTCCTGGAGCTTCCCTCCGGGCGGCTCATCCGCGGCCGCGGACTGCTCCAGCCGTTTCCGGCCGGCCCGCGGCCCGAGTTTGGCCTGTACCTGCTGGGACGGCGCCCGGCGCCGGTGGCGTGGGATTCCAGATGGGTCCGCTGGCGGGATTTGCGCCTGCCGGCCGACGACGCGGACACCCTGGACGCGCTCACGGAGGCCTGGCGCCGCGCCGAGGACGAGCGGGTCGAGGTCGCCTGCTGGGGCGGCCGCGGCCGGACCGGCACCGCCCTGGCCTGCCTTGCTGTCATGGACGGCGTTCCGCCCGCGGAGGCCGTGGCCTTCGTGCGCGCCCGCTACCGCCGGGGCGCCGTCGAGACTCCGTGGCAGCGGAAGTACGTCGCCCGGTTCCAGCGCCCGGAGGCATGACGCGCCGACCCCGTGCCCGGTCCCGGTATTAGGGCACACGATTGGGCCTTTTTTGTTTGCCGTGGACAGGCCTACCGTGGACAGACGGAGCCGCCCGGCCCGGGTGGCCGACTCCCCGGAGGAAGATCCAATGACGACGCACGTAGCCGACTGCAGCGTGACCAATTGCTCCTTCAACGACCACTCCAACTGCAACGCCGCCGCCATTACCGTCGGTGGCGCTGAAGATCACGCCTCCTGCGCCACCTTCATCGATATCGGCGTGCATGGCGGGCTGCCCAAGGTGCTGGCCGACGTCGGCGCCTGCCAGCGTTCTGAATGCGCGCATAACGACCACCTGATGTGCAAAGCGACCGAGGTGCACGTGGGCCCGGGTGTCGACAACGCCGATTGCCTCACGTACGCCCACAGGTAGGCCGTGGGCAGCCGCCCTCGACGCCGGAATTTCCCCACCATTGGAACGGGCACCCAGTGTGTCGCGCCGAATCGCCGGTGAGTACCGGCGTCGCTGTTTCAAAGTGGGGAGAATTCGCGCAGGCAGGCAGGCAGGCAGGCAGGCAGGCAGGCAGGCGGGCAGGCGGGGAAACGCCGGGCGGGGGCCGGAACGCCGTGACGATGGGCGCTTCGGTACGCTCGACTCCAAGACCGCATTTCCCCGACCAAGGAGACAATACCTATGGCTGCCGACAGCCCGACCATCCTAGCAACCTCCGGAGGTTACAAGCCGGGGGCGCGGACCCGCCTGGAATTCAACAAGCTGGTCCATCACGCCGTCGATTTGTCCGGCGTCACCGGGCGGGCGCCCAGGATCGCGCACGTCGGAACGGCCAGCGGCGACCAGCGGTGGTTCAACAACGAGGTCAGCGAGGCGGGGAACGCAGCCGGCTTCCAGCTCACGCACCTGAACCTGTTCACCATGCCCAACGTTGCCAACGTCGAGGAGTACCTGCTCGGCCAGGATGTTGTCTGGGTCAACGGCGGCTCGGTGGTCAACCTCCTCGCCGTCTGGCGCGCCCACGAACTGGATTCGATCTTCCGGCGCGTCTGGGAAGCCGGAGTCGTCCTTGCCGGGGTTTCGGCAGGTTCGATCTGCTGGTTCAACGGCGGGACGACCGACTCGTTCGGTCCCGAGCTTCGTGCCGTGAACAACGGCCTGGGCTTGCTGCCCTACGACAATGGCGTCCACTACGACTCCGAAGCCGCACGGCGTCCCCTCGTGCACCGCCTGGTGGCGGACGGAACCTTGGGCGAGACCCACTGCACCGACGACGGCGTGGGCCTGCTTTACCGGGGAACGGAACTGGCCGAGGTGGTCACCGAAGCACCCGGCAAAGCCGCTTACCGCGTGACGCTGGACCGATCAGGGGGTTCATCTCCCGGAGTGCTCGAAGAGCGGCTCGAGCCCACCGAACTCTAGGCGCAGACGGGGATTCACTCGGCGTTCGTGATCCCGGCGGCGTTGCGTCGCGGCCGGATGACGGCTGCAGCAGCTTCGAGAATGCCGACGACGCAGACGGCAGTCGCCGCAATTTGGGACTCCAAGAACCCGTCTGTGGCGATTTCCAAGGCAATGGTCAATGGAATCCAGATGATGAGCCATCCGGCAACGACCGCGACGGTCCGGGGAAGGGATGGCCGCCCGCGTCCGACCAGAACGCCAAGACCCAGCGCCGCGGTGGTCAGGCCGCCGATGATCATGGCTGCAAGACCCAGCTTCGCCAGGCCGGTATCGACGGCTGCTTCGATGGAATAGACCCGCGCTGTCTCCAGGACGCCCGTCAGCAGCGAGAACAGCCCGGCCGCCGTCAATAGTGTGGCCATGATCGTCATCCGCGCACTCGAGGTCATAGTCCCCAGAACCTACCACCCGTGGACTCGATGCCGGTCTGGTCTCCGCGCCGGATGCCCTACCCCTGCGTCAGGCGGTAGCGCTCGATCTGCTTGAGCCGGCGCAGGAGGCTGTCACGCCGCGGGTGCGGGACGGCGTCGGCCGGTTCGGCGGTGAGGTCGATGTGCTTGGTGCCGTACTGCCAGAGCAGCAGGTCATCGAGGAGCCGGTCCGGGCCGGGGGAGTAGCGGTGGTCCAGGGCCTTGCGGACCTCGGTGATCCGGTTGGCGCTGAGCAGCCCGGCGAGCTGCATCGTCTGGTTGAGGCCGTGGGCGGCCATAAGCTCCGCGGCCCAGCCCCAGTCGTCGTCGACCTTCCGGTCCACGTGCGGCAGCAGCGTGCGCCAGACGTCGCGGATCCGGTTCGGGGTGAGCTGCGCGGCGCCTTCGCCGTCCATGTCCCAGTAGCTGCGGACCTCTTCGTATCGTTCGTGCAGGTCCGCGAAAGCCCCCTCCACGGTTTCCAGCATGGCGGCCGTGGCAGTGAACTGGCGGTCGAAATGTGGGGTCCAGGCCCGCGGATCTTCGGCCTTGAAACGGATGTCGTGCTCGATCTCGCTCCAGGCGTGTGCGAAAACGGTGCGGATCTGGCATTCGAAGAAGTAGCTGCCGTTCGGCGGGACGTCCGGGTTGAACGCCTGCTGGTACTCCTTGACTGCCTCGTTCTGGATGGTCCGCAGGATCAGGTGGCGGCTGGAATAGCCGTACGTGCCCGACTCGATCGAGCCGATGTCCTTTTCGCGGTCGCCGCGGCAGTCGAAGAGCTGGCGCTGGCGCTTGATCAGGTTGGCCACCACCGCGTTTTCCGCCGGCAGCTTCGTGATGACGCGGACGCCCACCATGTCATTCAGGGTCCGGAACGGGTCCGGGAACTTCAGCACCGGCGGACCGCCCGGCTCCAGCGGCTCCTCCGTCCGGGAGATCTTCTCGCGGAAGGATTCGACCGTTTTGGTGCGGCCGGTGACGAACAACGGCGTCACCTCAGTGCCCTTGAGCATGCTCCGCAGCGTCAGCAGGACCTCGCGGGTGACCAGCTTCAGGGCGGGGCGCACCCGCTCATAGAGTTCCACGTTCTCCTGCACGGACTCGCGCAGGCTCTTGTCCAGTCGATCCCAATTGCTCGCCATGCGTCCAGCTTACGGCGGGGGTGCGACGCCGGCGGGCTGAGACCCGCGCGTCGGCCGCCCGCGCACAGCCAACCCGGCCACGGCCTTACGCTGTGCCGCGCGGCGCTCAGGGTAGGCTCGGCACATGGCTGATGTGCGGCGTCGGGCTTTGATCGCGGCCGCAGCGACGGTGACCCTGGGGGCGGTCTCCGCCGCCTGTTCACCGGGCCCCAAGGAGGACAGTGTGAAGCGGCACAGGTATAGCTACGGCGATGACTCCAGCCAGTGGGGGGAACTCTTCCTGCCGGATGCTGCCGCCATCAAGGGCGTGGTGGTGGTCATTCACGGAGGCTACTGGCGATCGCAGTACGGCGCGGAGCTCGGCGAACCACTGGCCAGGGACCTTGCGGCGCACGGCATGGCCGCGTGGAACCTTGAGTACCGCCGCGCCGGCAACGGCGGCGGCTGGCCCCATACCTTCTCCGACGTTCTCGCCGGAATCGACAAGCTCGGCGACATTGCCGGTGAACACGGCCTCGGGCTGGACCGGGTGGTGGCCCTGGGACACTCTGCCGGGGGACACCTCGCAGTCTGGGCGGCGGGACGCAGCCGCCTCGCGCAGCTCGGCGCCCCCGATGCGGACCGCCAGCTGCTCCGCAAGGACGACGACGGCGCGGTGCACCTGACCGGTGTGGTCAGCCAGTCCGGGGTGCTCAACCTCGCCGAAGCCGAACGGCTGAACCTGAGCAACGGCGCAGTCAGCAATCTGCTGGGCGGCTCCTCGGAAAAATACCCGAAACGGCATAAATACGCGGATCCGATGAGCGCGGTGCCGCTGAAGGTCCCCGTGTATGCCGTCCACGGCACGGACGATGACACGGTACCCGTCAGCCAGTCCGATTCCTATGCGGCGGCGGCCAAGGCGGCCGGCGCCCCGGTCCAGCTCCTGAAGGTCCCGGGGGACCATTTCGCGCTGATCGACCCGAAGGCCGCTGCCTACCGGAAGTGCCGCGAACTGGTGCAAATACTGCTCGGCTGAACCCGGCTATGCCCTGAGACACTAGACTGGGGTTCAGGTGCGCCGGGAAGTCTGGTCGGCATAGTTCTGCCGACCCAACTTTTAGGACCCTCGCATGAACACCACACCTCCCCCCGGCCCCCCGCTTCTGACCATCTTTGGCCGCGGCAGCTACGCCGAATCCCTTCGGATCGGCGAGATCCTCCGCAAGGAGACAGTCGGCGGCGCCCTGCTCGTCGCGGCAGCCCTGATCGCCCTTATCTGGGCCAACTCGCCGGTTTCCGAGAGCTACTTCGCCCTCCGGGACTTCAAGGTCGGCTACGAACCGTGGCATCTGGAACTGAGCCTGGGCGCGTGGGCGGCCGACGGGCTGCTCGCCATCTTCTTTTTCCTCGTGGGGCTCGAACTCAAGCGCGAGTTCATCGCCGGGGACCTGCGGCAGATCAACAAATCCATCGTTCCGGTGGCAGCGGCAGTGGGCGGCGTCGCCATCCCGGCGCTGATCTACACGATCGTCAACCTTGCCAGCCCGGAGACCCTGCGCGGCTGGGCCATCCCCACTGCCACAGACATCGCGTTCGCCGTTGCGGTGCTGGCCATCATCGGCTCGCATCTGCCCAGCGCCCTCCGGATCTTCCTGCTCACCCTGGCCGTGGTTGACGACCTGATCGCCATCACCATCATCGCCGTCTTCTACACGAGCGAACTCCACCCGATACCGCTGCTGCTGGCCCTGATTCCGCTGGCCATCTACACCTACCTGGCGCACAAATACCGGCGATTCTTCAAAATCAATGCCTCGGCCGCATGGCTGATTCTTCTGCCGCTGGGCGCCGTCACCTGGGCGCTGGTCCACGCGTCCGGCATCCACGCCACAGTGGCAGGCGTGCTGCTCGGCGTCGCCATCCCGGTCCTGCGGTCCCAGGCCAGCGGAGGCCCGGAGGCCGGCCCGGGTCTCGCGGAGGTCTTCGAGCACCGGTTCCGCCCGATCTCGGCCGGTGTGGCCGTCCCGATCTTCGCGTTCTTCTCCGCAGGTGTGGCGGTGGGCGGCTGGGAAGGGCTGGGCTCGGCGCTGACCAGTCCGGTGGCCGTCGGCATCATCCTGGCGCTGGTCCTCGGCAAACCGATCGGCATCATGGGCACAACCTGGCTGCTCACCAAAATGACCAAGGCGCGGCTGGACACCAGCTTCAAGTGGATCGACGTCTTCGGGGTTTCCCTGCTGGCCGGCATCGGATTCACCGTTTCGCTCCTCGTGGCAGAGCTGAGCTTCGGCCACGGCAGCGTCCACGACGACCACGCCAAGGTGGGCATCCTCGCGGCCTCGGTGCTGGCGGCCCTGCTTGCCACAGCGGTCCTGCGGACCCGGAACCGGCAGTACCGGCAGGCCGAAGAAGAGGAGAAAGTCGACTCGGACCACGACGGGATCCCCGACGTCTACCAACAGGACGGCACCGCCGGGTAGCCCCGAACCGTGCACCGCGACCCGGAACCCCGTTCGGCGGCGCCGGGCGGCGCCCGCCGCGGTCGACGTCGTTCTTCTCAGCAGTCGTTCTTCTTAGCAGTCGTTCTTCTCAACAGTCGTCTTTCTCAACAAGGGAGGGCTTGCGTTCATACCCCAGGGGGTTTGATGATGAAGAGGGCGCAGCCCGCCACCGCCCGGTCGACCGCGGCTGCGCGGCCCGGCAGGAGGAAAGCATGGACGTCGTCGTCATTGAGACCAGGCAACTCGGGGACCGCAGCTACCTCGTCCATGACGGCACCTCTGCGCTGGTCATCGACCCGCAACGGGACACGGACCGCGTGGAGGAGGCCGCCCGCGACGCCGGCGTCACCATCACGCACGTCGCCGAGACCCACATCCACAACGACTACCTGACCGGCGGGCTCGAACTGGCCCGGGCGCACGGCGCGAGCTACCTCGTGAACGCCGCAGACCCGGTGACGTTCGAGCGGAAGCCGATCACGGACGGGCAGGTCGTCCAGGTCGGTGCGCTGACGGTCAGGGCCGTCGCCACCCCGGGCCACACCCACACGCACCTGTCGTTCATCGTGGACGACGGCGAGCAGCAAGCCGTCTTCTCCGGCGGAAGCCTGCTTTACGGCTCTGTCGGCCGCACGGACCTTGTCGCCGCCGAGGACACGCCCGGCCTGGCGCATGACCAGTACGCCTCGGTGCGCCGCCTCGCCGCGGAGGCCGCGCCCGGGGCCGCGTTGTTCCCGACCCACGGGTTCGGCTCCTTCTGCTCCTCGGGTCCGGCCAGCCGCGCCGGAGGATCCACCATCGGCGAACAGCTCACCAGCAACCACGCCCTGACGGATCCGGATGAGGACCATTTCGTCCAGGAACTCATCTCCAACCTCACGGCCTACCCCTCCTACTACGCCCACATGGGGGTCACCAACGCCGCCGGGCCCGGCCCGGCGGACCTGGCAGTGCCCGAATCGCTCGACGCCGCGGAACTTATGCGCCGGCTGGAGGGCGGCGAGTGGGTGGTGGACCTGCGCCGCCGCGTGGCCTTCGCCAGCAACCACCTGCTGGGCAGCGTGAGCTTCGAATACGGCACCAGCTTCAGCACCTACCTGGGCTGGATCCTGCCCTGGGGCGAGCAACTGACCCTCGTGGGATCCCGCGGCGACGTGGAAAAGGCCATCCGCGACCTTTCCCGGATCGGCATCGAGCGCCCGGACGCCGCCCTCGGAACGGATCCGCACGCGCTTGCACCCCGCGCCGCCCTCGCCTCCTACCCCCGTGTGGGCTGGGACGCTGTGCTCGCCGGCCGGGCTTCCGGGGACACCGTCGTCGACGTGCGGCGGGCCGACGAGTTCGCCGCCTCGCGGGTGGCCGGGGCGCTCAACATCCCGCTGCATGAGCTGCTGCGTCGGCTGGATTCCGTCCCTGCCGGGAGGCTGTGGGTGCACTGCACCAGCGGCTACCGGGCCGGGACCGCCGCGAGCCTGCTGCAGCGCGCGGGCAGGGATGTGGTCCACATCGACGCTAAATTCGACGACGCCGAACGGGCAGGAATTCCGGTGGACAACACCCCCGTGCCGGCGGGCCCGACGGCTTGAACGAGAGACCCCAGACCGGAACAACCGCGCACCGAAACACTGGGGCGCCGGACCGCGTTCTCTGGCAGAGTATGAGCATGCTCACAGTTATTGGCGAGGGCCTGGTTGATGTGGTCCAGCGCTCCACCGGAATCCAGGCCCATGTGGGCGGAAGCCCTCTCAACGTCGCCGTCGGACTGGCCAGGCTGGATCATCCGGTGCAGTTCATCGGCCGCTACGGCCGCGACGCCTACGGTGAATCGGTGGCGGCCCACCTGAAGTCCAGCTCGGTGCTCCTTCCGGTGGGACCGGACGAGCTCCCCACGTCCGTGGCCACCGCCCTGATCGACGACGACGGCGCCGCCAGCTACACGTTCGAGCTCGCCTGGGAGCTTCCCGGGCTCGCGGACCGGCTGCCGTTCATGCTGCAGGCAACGACCCTGCTGCACACCGGCTCGATTGCGACCATGCTGGCTCCCGGGGCGGCCGATGTGCTCTCCGCCGTCGAGCATGCCCATCCTTTGGCCACCATCAGCTTTGACCCCAACTGCAGGCCAAGCATCATCACCGACGTGGACTACGCCCGCCGGCAGGCGGAAAAGTTCGTCACGCTGGCTGACGTGGTCAAGGCCTCGGACGAGGACCTCGAATGGCTGTACCCGGGCGAGGATCCGCTGGATTCGGCCAAGCGCTGGCTCTCGCTCGGCGGGTCCGAGGGCCCCGCCATGGTTGTGGTCACCCGCGGCGCGCAGGGGCCGTGGGGCGTGAATGCCGCCGGCGAAGCGCAGTTCCCGGCGCCGTCCGTGAAGGTGGCGGACACTGTCGGCGCAGGGGATTCCTTCATGGCAGCGCTCCTCTCCGCGATTGTGGACCTGGGCCTGGACGGGGCGCAGAACCGCAAGGACCTGCGCGGGCTGTCCGCCGGCAGCCTCCGGGAGCTCCTGGCCCACGCCGCCTGGGCCGCCGCCGTCACCGTGTCCCGGGCCGGCGCCAACCCGCCCACCCGTGCGGAACTGAACCGGATGGAGCTGGGCGCGCAGGCGCCCCGGGACGCCGCTGGCAGAGACCCTGAAAGTGCAGAACTTCCCAGCAACTGAAAGGCAGCCATGACACACCACGAGGCCCCGTCCTTCCGCGTCAGCAGTGAGTCATTCCAGGACGGCCAGATCCTGCCGCCGGCCCAGCGCGGCGCCTCCACCGGCGCGGGCGCCAAGGACGAGTCGCCGCAGCTGAGCTGGAACGGCGCCCCGGCCGGAACCCTGAGCTACGCCGTCACCGTGTTCGACCCGGACGCCCCGGGCCGCGGCGGGTTCTGGCACTGGGCCGTGCTGGACCTCCCCGCGAACACCACGTTTCTGCCGGCCGGGGCAGGTTCGCGCCAAGGCGGGCACCTGCCGCCGGGCGCCTTCCAGCTGAAGAACGACGGCGGCAGCACCGGTTACATGGGGGCGGCCCCGCCAAAAGGCCACGGCCCGCACCGGTACATCGTCACGGTCCATGCCCTCGACGTCGCGCACTCCGGGCTCGACGCCGGGGCCCACCCCGCGAAGCTCGAAGCGAAGCTCGCCCCGCACACCCTGGCCCGGGCGAGCCTGACCGGGATTTACGAACGCCACTAGGCCCGGGTTGCCGGCGGAGCGGCGTACCTGCGCCCACGCCCGTGCTGCGCCGCCGCGTTCGCCGGAAACCCGCGGGGTCGCCGTTTCCTTCCGGCGACCTGGCACTTGTCCCGCGATTTCGACGTCGGCGAGGGCGGGCAAGGCACGTGTGAGGCCAGGCCCGGGACCGAGCCGGCGCCGCCAACGTAGACTGGCGGTATGCGGCTGGTAGCAAGTGACATTGACGGAACGATCCTCGGCCACGATGGAAAAATCAGTGACCGGACCGTCCGCGCGTTCCACGCCTGCCGGGAAGCCGGCATCGAGCTGGTCTTCGTCACGGGACGCCCGCCGCGCTGGCTCCACCCTTTGCAGGACCGGCTGGGGCACGCCGGAACCGTCATCTGCTCCAACGGCGCCGTCGTCTGGGACCTCGAGGCGGACCGCCTGATCTCGGCCCGGGGCCTGCAGCTCGACGCCGTGTTCGAGGCCCGCCGCATCATCCAGCGGCTGCGCCCCTCCGCCCGGTTCGCCGCCGAGACACTGGACGGCTTCCACCTGGAACCGGGGTTCATCGAGAACGGCTCCAGCCAACTGCTCGCCGAGGTCACCCCGGCGCCGCTGCACACCACGCTCACCGCGACGGACTCGGTCGTGAAATTCCTTGCCATTGTCCGCGAGGGCAATGCCGACGAGTTCCTCGCCGAAGTGACGCCCGCCGTAGCGCACCTTGCCGCCGCCACCCACTCGGCGCCGAACATCGCCCTCCTGGAGCTGTCCCTGCCCGGCGTCAACAAGGCCGTCACCCTCGCCGAATACGCGGCTTCCCTCGGCGTCGCCTCCGCGGATGTGGTGGCCTTCGGGGACATGCCCAACGACATTGAGATGCTGCGCTGGGCAGGCGACGGCTACGCAATGGCCAGCGGCCACCCTGAAGCCATCCTCGCCGCCGGGCAGCAGGCCCCGCACTTCGACGACGACGGCGTCGCCCAGATCCTCGAGGCCAAGCTGGCCGCACTGGGTGTCCGACTCCCTTGACCCGGAGCCCCTGACAAGCATCCCGCCGGCCACCCGTCCCGCCCGAGCAGACACCGGACTCCCAGCTTCCGGTCAACTGGCGTTCACCTTGGCGTCCTACGCTGAAACCTCACGACGGATCAGCCGACTGACAGTGGGACATCATGGCCAGGTACCGCACGAAGAACATGGACGACACGCCCCTGCGCCCGGCGGCACCGGACGCGCACTGGAAGAGCCTGCAGCGGGGCGACCGGGTCAGCGTCCGGCTGGCGCCCGGCTACGAGACGGCAGGCCGGGTGGACGCCGTCACGGCGGACCACACCGCCGTCTGGGTGGACCTCGACGGCGGCCGGGGCCGCACGCTGGTGCACTGCAGCGACGGCGTGGAGATTTTCCCGCACACCAACTGATCCAGCCCCTGCCGGGCTGCGCCACTCAGCACCTCGGCGTTCCCGGCGCTTGGGGTGCCGAGGCGTGTGCTGCCGTGCCGCGCAGGGCTCCGCTAGGCTTCAGGAGTGAGCACCCCACACCCGTTTTTTGCCTCCGGCCCTGGCGCCGGTGACGGCCCGGATCTTCCCGTGGCCATGGCCCACCGCGGCTTCTCCCGGGACGGCCTGGAGAACTCCATGGCGGCGTTCCGCGCCGCCGTCGAACTGGGGTTCCGGCATTTGGAGACGGACGTGCACACCACGGCCGACGGCGTCCTGCTGCTGTTCCACGACGACACCCTGGACCGGGTCACGGACGGCCGCGGCCGGATCTCGGAGCTCCCGGCGGAAGCCGTGGCCCGGGCGAGGATCGGGGGCGCGGAGCCCATCCCGCTCTTCGAAGAACTAGCCGAGGCCTTCCCTGATGTCCGGTTCAACCTTGACGTCAAGGACTGGAACTCGGTGGATACCCTGGCCGCGGCGATCGAACGGTTCGGCCTGCATGACCGGGTACTGATCGCCAGCTTCTCGGACCGCCGGCGCCGTGCCGTGCTGAAGCAGTTAAGCCGCCCGGCCGCGGGCTCGGCCGGGATCGTGTCCAACGCCCTTTTCGTCCTGCTGGGGCCGGTGCTGCCCGCGCCCCTGCTGCGCCTCACCGCGGGACGTGCGCTCCGCG
Organism: Arthrobacter sp. NicSoilB4; assembly: GCF_019977335.1. Lineage (NCBI taxonomy): Bacteria > Bacillati > Actinomycetota > Actinomycetes > Micrococcales > Micrococcaceae > Arthrobacter > Arthrobacter sp. NicSoilB4. The sequence continues at coordinate 124,575 of NZ_AP024653.1, forward strand.
GCGTCCACGCCCTCCAGGTCCCGGTCAGATACGGCGCCGTGACCGTCGTGACGCCCGGCTTCGTCAGGCGGGCGCACCGGCACGGTCTGCAGGTGCACGTCTGGACCGTCAACGATCCCGCGGAAATGCACCGGCTGCTGGACCTCGGGGTCGACGGGATCGTCACCGACCGCGCCGACCTGCTCAAGGAAGTCTTGCTGGAACGCGGCGGCTGGAGCGGCTGAACCCGGCGGGACAGCCAGTCGGGGCGGCCGGGCCCGGGCCGAAACCCGCCGGGCCGGTGCGGCCACTGTCCGGGGCTGCTGGCAGGATAGGACCATGCGCATTTTGATCGCCCCGGATAAGTTCAAGGGCTCCCTGACCGCCGCCGAAGCCGCCGCCGCCATCGCCGAAGGAGCCCTGCGCGTCTATCCCGACGCGGAGACCATCCAGTTTCCGGTGGCCGACGGCGGCGAAGGAACCCTCGAGGCGGCCGTCGCCGCAGGGTACGAGGAGCGGCTGAACGCAGTAGTGGGCCCGATCCTGGCGCCGGTCGGCGCGGCCTGGGCGATCCGGAAGGACGCCTTCGGCGGGGCTACCGCCGTGATCGAAACCGCGCAGGCCTCCGGGCTGGCGCACATGGAGCCCACGCCGGCCAACGCCCTCCGCGCGCACAGCTACGGCTGCGGCCAGCTGATCGCCGCCGCCCTCGACGCCGGCGCAACGGAGATCGTGCTGGGCCTGGGCGGCTCGGCAATGAGCGACGGCGGGAGCGGCGCCCTGCGCGCGCTGGGCCTGAAACCGCTCGACGCCGCCGGCAACGTGGTGCCGCTCGGCGGCGGTTCGCTCGCCGAAGTGGTGCAGCTCGACGTCAGCGGCCTCGATCCGCGGCTCCGCTCGGCCACCTTCCGGATCGCTGTCGACGTGCAGAACCCGCTCGTCGGTCCCGACGGGGCAGCCCATGTCTTCGGCCCGCAGAAGGGCGCCGACGCGGACGCAGTGGAACTGCTGGACGCCGGACTCCGCAACTGGGCCTCGGTGCTGCGCCAGTCCACCGGCCGGGACGTCAACATCCCGGGCGCCGGGGCAGCCGGCGGCTTCCCGGCGTCGTTCCTGGCCTTCAGCGACGCCGCGCTGGAAGGCGGCTTCGAGCTCGTGGCCGGACTCACCGGGCTGGCTGACAAACTCGTGCAGGCTGACCTTGTGATCACCGGTGAAGGCTCACTGGACTCCCAGTCGCTGACCGGCAAGGCTCCGATTGCGCTCGCCGATGCCGCGCAGCGCCTTGGAATCCCGGTGATAGTGGTTGCCGGACGGATCCTGGTCACTCCGGAGGACCTTGCCAATCACGGTGTGGTGGCGGCGGCGCAGCTGCTGGACCTGGCCGGGAGCCCGGACGACGCCGTCGCCAACGCCGCGAAATACCTTGCCTGGGCCACGAGCCAGGTGCTTGAAGGGGCCTGAACGCTCAGGCGCCTGTCTCATAGTGCGGCTCCGCGACCGGCTTGGATTCGGGGGAGCCCCGCTCGCGGAGGTACACCGACGCGCCGACGAGGACGGCGACGGCCAGGAACTCGCTTTGCCAATTCTGGAAGGACTCAAACCAGAAGCGGCTCGTTGCCAGGTACTCCAGGACCGTGACGGGAGCCTGGCCGTGGCTCCGCTGCTCGGAGCTGTACTCCTCCGCGCCGCCGATGGCGTGGAGCGCAAAGGACGCCAGGAAGAACAGCAGGAACATGATCGACAGCGAGTGTTCGTAGAGCTTGAGGACCCATCCTCCGCGCCGCACGGGCCAAGGGGTGGCCGGTTTCAGGGTCGCGTCCCGGGGGTCCGCGTCCTGCGGGGCCTCCCGGCCCAAAGGCTTCGACTCTGAGGATCCCTTCTGGAACAGGAACACCGTCAGGATGACGTACATGCCCATCTGCAGGAACTCGGACTCCCAGTTTTCAAACGTCGCCTCAAGGAAAGCGCCGGTGCCGACGTACCCCAGCACCGTCACGGCAGATTCTCCGTGGGCCAGCTGGTCTGCGCTGTAGTCGGCCGTTCCGCTGAAGATCATGCCGCCGAAAAACACCACAAACAGGCCGACATTGGCCAGCAGCAGGCCGTGGCCCTTCACCCAGCTCCCCGGCGTCCGTAACTGCGAATTGCTGCGGTGCCGGCTTCCGGCGCTGGCCACGTCAGTTCCCCTTTTCGGCCTGCCTGCGGAGCCTGCTGGGCACGTAGACGAGCAGGATCAGCAGCACGACCAGCAGCACCGTTCCGGCAACCAGGCCTGCTGTCCGGCCCGCCGTGACGTCGAAGACCAGCGCGGAGGTGCCGACGCTGAGAAGCCCGACGCCAGCCAGGGCAACCTTGGCGATTCTGTCCGCGCTGGACACCAGTGCCGCACGGAGGTGCAGGCGGAACAGGCGGCGGTGCACACTCACGGGCAGCAGGATCAGGGCCGTGGTGAGCGCGGCCAGCGCCACGTTGGCCAGGTAGAGGGTGGTCTGGAAATCGTCCAGTGTCTCGAACCTGGACTGGAACGGCAGGGTCAGCAGGAAGCCCGCCAGGATCTGCACTCCGGTCTGAAGCACGCGCAGTTCCTGCAGCAGTTCCATCCAGTTGCGGTCCAGCTTTTCGATGGTGGACTCATTGCGCCCGCCCTTCGCGGACTCAGTCATACGCCCCGTCACGGACTCTCTGGGAGCGGACTCCGGCTCCAAATCGGACATGTGAGCCTCCACTGGATGATGGTCTGGCTGCGGTGGCAGTCAAATCTCAACCTAGGCTTGAGTGTTACGAAATTCAAGCTGATACTAAGGGTGCTGATCAATTTTCCGGGTAGGGTGGAATTGTTTACTTCGTGGGACAGTTCCACAGGTCCGGGCCACCGCCCGCGGCCCGGGAGCAGCCTTGGAAAACCGACAAGTTTGGCAGGTGGACTATGAGTCAGTCGAACAATCAGCAGGACCAGCCGCGCGACCCCCGGCGCGGCTACCACTCCGGACCCTTCCCGGAGCAGGTGCAGGAGCAGCCGGGCCTCACCGCGCCGATGGACCCTCAGCCGGACCACGGCGAGGAAAGTTACGAAGGCAGCGGTGCCCTCACGGGGAAGGCGGCGCTGATCACCGGGGGGGACTCCGGGATCGGCAAGGCCGTGGCCATCGCATTCGCCCGTGAGGGGGCGGACGTCGCCATCTCCTATCTGCCGGAGGAGGAAGCCGACGCCCAGGACACTGCTGCGTGGATCCGCAAAGCCGGCCGCAAGGCGCTGCTGATCGCCGGGGACGGGCGCAAGGAGGATTTCGCCATCAGGATCGTCGAAGACGCGCTCGCCGAATTTGGCCGCCTCGACGTCGTTGTGCTGAATGCCGCGTACCAGAAGAACCGCCACAGCTTTGAGTCGCTCCCCACCGAGGAGTTTGACCGCGTCTTCCAGACCAATCTCTACTCGCTGATCTGGACTGCGCGGGCTGCGGTGCCGCACCTGAAGGCTGGCGCGTCAATCATCACGACGGCATCGATCCAGGCGTTCAACCCTTCGCCCGAGCTGATCGACTACGCCATGACCAAGGCCGCTCAGGTCGCGTTCACCAAGGCTCTGGCCCGGGAGCTCGGCCCGCAGGGGATCCGCGTCAACGCCGTGGCCCCCGGACCTATCTGGACGCCGCTGATCCCGGCGACCGAGTGGCCTGAGAAGCTGCCGTCCTTCGGCCAGGACACGCCGCTGCAGCGCGCGGGACAGCCGGCGGAACTCGCCCCGGCCTACGTGCTCCTGGCCTCCGATCACGGTTCCTACATTTCCGGCGCCGTCTTGCCCGTCACTGGCGGCAAAGGCCTCTGAAGCCCTTTCCGGCATTTCCGGCAGATCCAAGACACCACGCAGTTCGCGTTTCCACTACGGGAGGAACAGCATGACCGAGGAAAAGCAGCAGGAACCGATCGAGGAAACAGGCGGTTACGGAACGCCCACGGGGGAGCAGGAGCTGCCAGGCGGAGACGCCAGGAAGTTCGCCCAGCCCCGCGAAGAAGAAGCTTTCGAGGCCGCTGGACTCAGCCAGGACAGCCCGAACGGCGAGACTTACCCCGCCGGGGTACCGGACCTGAGCCAGTTCGGCGCCGAAGACCAAGACAGTGCAGGAGAACCCGGGGCAGGACGCTTCGGAGGAACGGAGGAACAAATGAGTTCAGAAAACGCCAGCACAACCCCCGGCTACGACGCAGACGCCACGGAGAATTCCGAGGTGGCCATGCCGTCCGCTGAGGCGGAGATGGATGCGACCAACACCGAAGAGCCCGACGCCGGGCGGCCGTTCTCCTCGGAGCCCGGCCAGGATGCGGCCGGCCTTCCGGACGGATCGGGAACGGACCTGCCCGACAGCAAATCCGCTAAGGACGGCGACGACGACGAGGAACCCTTCGACGCCGGCTAAAGCGGCCGTGCGACTCCAACGCCGCCGCGCCGCCGCGCGAGGCAGCGAAGGCCGGGGTCCGGACACCCACGTGGTGTCCGGACCCCGGCCTTCGGCCTGTAGTTCGCGGCGGCGTTAGCGGCGCTTCTTCGGTGCGCGCTTCACGGCGGCCGTGGCGGCGGCCACGGGTCCTTCAGTTTCCGGCTCGGCCACGGTTCCGCGGGCCTTCGCGATCGCCGTCATGCCGTGGTAGATCACCAGCGCCGCTGCGGAGCCGAGGGCGATGCCGGTGAACACCAGTTCGCCGATGGTCCAGGTGTAGTCGGCGATGCCAACGATCAGCGCGACGGCGGCCGTGGTCAGGTTGATCGGGTTGGAGAAGTTCACCTTGTTCTGCACCCAGATCTTGACGCCCAGGACGCCGATCATGCCGTAGAGCATCGTCGCCGCGCCGCCCAGCACGCCCGCCGGGACGGTGGCGATGAGCTCGCCGAACTTGGGCGAGAAGCTCAGGATCACGGCGAAGGCACCGGCAATCCAGTAGGCCGCCGTCGAGTAGACCTTGGTGGCGGCCATAACGCCGATGTTTTCCGCGTAGGTGGTGGTGCCAGACCCGCCGCCCATGCCGGCAAGCACTGTTGCGGCGCCGTCGGCCAGCAGCGCCCGCCCGGAGACGCCGTCGAGGTTCTGGCCGGTCATGGCGGACACCGACTTCACGTGGCCGATGTTCTCCGCCACGAGGACCAGGACCACCGGCACGAACAGCCCAACGACGCCGACATGGAATTCTGGGGTCTGGAAGAACGGCAGCCCCACCCAGGCGGCGGAGTCCACCTTGGCGAAGTCCACTTCGCCGCGGATCATCGCCACGACGTAGCCCACCACAACGCCGACGAGGATGCTCAGCCGGCCCAGGATTCCGCGGAAGAAGACGCTGACGACGATGATCGTGGCCAGGGTGATGAGGGCAGTGATCGGGGCGGCGTCGAAGTTGTTCTTGGCTGCCGGGGCGAGGTTGAGGCCGATCAGCCCCACGATGGCGCCGGTGACGATGGGCGGCATCAGGCGGTTGATCCAGCCGGCACCGAACTTCTGCACCACCGCGCCGATGATCGCCAGCCCGACGCCGGCCAGCACAACGCCGCCGAGCGCGCCCGCGACGCCGTACTGCTGCTGCGAGGCCATGATCGGTGCGATGAAGGCGAAGCTGGACCCGAGGTAGCTGGGGACCTGTCCCTTCGTGATGACCAGGAACAGCAGCGTGCCGATGCCGGAGAAGAAGAGCGTGGTGGCCGGGGGCATGCCCGTAATGATCGGGACCAGGAAGGTGGCGCCGAACATGGCGACCACGTGCTGCATCCCGACGCCGATGGTCAGCGGCCAGGCAAGGCGCTCATCCGGCCTGACGACCTCACCGGGGCGGATGGACTTGCCGTTGCCGTGAAGCTTCCATTTGGTACCGAGCATGCTCATTGCCGGGGCCTTTCAGAGAATGTGTGGCGGGGCGGGAAGGAATCTTCCGGGGGCAACTTTACCGCGCCGGTGTTTCCAGCATGCGTCGGCGCCCGCGCCGCCGAAACCAACGCCGGGTGCCGGTGTGCCGGAAGTCACGGGGCGTTGCGGGAAGTGCGGGACACAAGTTGAAGTTGCAACTATGGACAGGAACCAGTGGCCGCCGCCCCCGGCGGGCACGCCCAGCGAAAGGGACGCTTATGACCATCGCCCATGACGAAGCAGTAATCGACGCCGCCGCAGTGGACGCCATCTTTGCCGAGGCCCGCACCGCCAACGCCTTCACCGGGGAAGTCACCGACGAGCAGGCCCGGGCCATCTACGAACTCACCAAGTTCGGTCCCACCGCGTTCAACTCCCAGCCGCTGCGCGTGACCTACGTCCGGTCCGACGAGGCCCGCGCCACCCTGGTCGAAACCCTCGCCAACGGCAACCGCGCTAAAACCGCCACCGCACCGCTAGTCGCCATCCTCAGCTACGACACGTCCTGGCAGGAACAGTGGGACAACTTCCTGCCCGGCTACAACGCGCCAAAGGCCATGTACGACGCCGCCCCGGACCTCGCCGCGGCCACCGGCAACAACAACGCCCACCTGCAGGCCGGCTACTTCATCCTCGCTGTCCGGTCCCTCGGCTTCTCCGCCGGACCCATGACGGGCGCGGACTTCACCGCGATTGACGAGGCGTTCTTCCCCGACGGCGGCCAGAAGAGCTTCCTCGTCGTCAACATCGGACAGCCTGCGGCCGACGCCTGGGGCGCGGCGAAGCCGAAGTTCGCATACGACGACGTCGTCCGCACCGTCTGACGCGGCTCGCCCCGACGCGGAGGTGCCTCCAGTGTTTTGACGCGGAGGTGCCTCCGGCACTCTTTTTTACGCGGAGGTGCCTCCGGCACCATGGGGGACAGGCCGGAGGCACTCGGGACGCAATTCTGCGGTTGAGCGCAAGGCCGCATCCGGGGCCGATTCCAGTTTAGTCCGCTTCACGCCCGTTGCCAGAGGCCCGGGGGATCCCGCCCGGCTTGCCCTTGGCGGATTCCAACTCGGCGGCCGCAAAGTCATATGAGAGACGGGTGTCACACTTTGTCCGCCGGGGTGCCATACTAAGCTCACCTGCGGCGCGTAGTCGACGCACATCGGGCTATTGCGAGCGGACCGGGGGGCCCACTACATGACGCTTGACACCTTATCTTTGCGTGTCGCCCTGGCGGTGGTCGACCTGACCCTGCTGCTGCTCTTCTACTTCATCACTTTCCGCCGGACACGGTCCACCTACAGCGGCTCGTGGTGCCTGGCGCTCCTGTTCTTCCTGTCCGGCAATGCTGCGTATCTGCTGGACGGGACGCCGCACCAGGTCTGGGCCAACCCGTTGGGGAACGTGTTTCTCGTAGCCGGCGCGTCCAGCATCTGGGCGGGCGCCCGTTCGCTGCGCACCACGGTCCCCAAGATCTGGTATCTGGCGGCCGGGCCGGCCATTACTGCCCTGGCGTCGGCGCTGGACCAGCCTGCCACGAACGTGTGGTCAGGCGGCCCGGCCTATCTGGGATTCATGGGCCTGCTGATTGGCCTCGCCTGCCGCGAACTGTTCCTGCTGGACCGGCACTTCTCGCGCGTGCACCGCACATTGGCCGTGGGCTCCGGCTTCCTCGCGGCGTTCTATCTGGGCCGTCTGGTCACCTATATTCTCGAGGGACCCGACGGGGCGGTGTTTCTGACCGTCTTTGGATCCGTCCCGGCGACAGTCACTTCGGCCGTGATCATGGTTGTGGCGTCCTTCACGATGGCGGAGCTGAGCTATGAGCAGCAGACCCAGGATCTCCGTGCCCGCGCCACCGTGGACGGGCTGACCGGGCTGCTAAACCGCACGGCGTTCCTGGACCTGGCCGAGGACGAACTGCGCCGCCTCACCAGGGCCCGGACCACGGCGTCGCTGATCCTGGCGGACCTGGATCACTTCAAGGCCATCAATGACGAGTTCGGCCATTCGGCGGGTGACACCGCCCTGCAGGCATTCGCGGAGGCCTGCACGTCCACCGTCCGTTCCACCGACCTTGTGGGCCGCTACGGCGGCGAGGAATTCATCATCCTCCTGCCGGGCGTGACGCCGGAAACGGCCGCTGAAATTGCCAGGGACATCAGCGCCCGGCTGCAGGCGTCGGCGTCGACGGTCATCCCCCGCCTTCCTACGTCCAGCTACGGCATCTCGTCGACCGCGCCCGGCCGTGTGGATCTTGACGCGATGATCGCCTCCGCGGACGCCGCTCTTTACCGGGCCAAGACCCTGGGCCGCGACCGCTCGGTGCTCGCCGGCAACCTCGAGGCAGAACCCGTCTGAACGGACCGGGAGCGTCGGGCCTGCGCACGGCCGGCCCGAACGCCCGCCGCTAGGAGATGACCCCGTCCACCAGCGCCTTTGCCTCGGCTTGGACCTGCTTGAGGTGCTCGGCGCCCTTGAAGGACTCGGCGTAGATCTTGTAGACATCCTCGGTGCCGGAGGGCCGGGCCGCGAACCAGGCGTTCTCGGTGACCACCTTGAGCCCGCCGATCGCCGCCCCGTTGCCGGGCGCTTCGGTCAGCTTGGCGGTGATGGTTTCCCCCGCGAGTTCTGTCGCGGTGACGTCCGAGGGCGAGAGCTTGCCGAGGGCCGTCTTCTGCTCCCGGGTGGCCGCCGCGTCGATCCGGGCGTAGACCGGGTCGCCGAACTGGTCGGTGAGGCCCTTGTACAGCTGCGACGGTGACTTGCCCGTTACTGCCGTGATCTCCGAGGCCAGCAGGGCCAGCAGGATGCCGTCCTTGTCGGTGGTCCAGACGCTGCCGTCCATCTTGTTGAAGGAGGCTCCGGCGGATTCCTCGCCGCCGAAGGCGCCTTCTCCGGACAGCAGCCCCGGGACGAACCATTTGAAGCCCACCGGGACTTCGACCAGTTTGCGGCCCAGGCTTTCGGCCACGCGGTCGATGATCGAGGAGGAGACCAGGGTCTTGCCGATCACGGACTGCGGGTTCCAGCCGGTCCGGTGGCGGTAGAGGTAGTCAATGGCGACGGCGAGGTAGTGGTTCGGGTTCATCAGCCCGCCGTCCGGAGTAACGATCCCGTGCCGGTCGGCGTCGGCGTCGTTGCCGGTGGCGACGTCGAAGGGTGCGGACCCGTCCGCACCAACAGCCATCCGGTTGATCAGCGAGGCCATCGCCGACGGCGAGGAGCAGTCCATCCGGATTTTTTCGTCCCAGTCGAGCGTCATGAACGCCCACTGCGGATCGACGGTCGGGTTGACCACGGTGAGGTTCAGGTGGTGGCGTTCGCCGATCTCGCCCCAGTAATCCACGGACGCCCCGCCCATCGGGTCCGCGCCGATCCGGACGCCCGCCTCGCGGATGGCATTCAGGTCCAGCACGGAGGGGAGGTCGTCCACGTAGCTGCTGAGGAAGTCGAACTTGCCGGTGGTCCCGGCGGCGAGGGCGTCGGCCACGGGGATCCGCTTGACGCCGCGCAAACCGTTTTCGAGGAGTTCGTTGGCGCGGTTGGCAATCCAGCCGGTGGCGTCGGTGTCGGCGGGGCCGCCGTGCGGGGGGTTGTATTTGAATCCGCCGTCGCCGGGCGGGTTGTGGCTGGGGGTCACCACAATCCCGTCAGCCTGCGGCGCGCCGGGGGCGGCATTGCGGTTGTGAGTCAGAATCGCATGGCTTAGGGCGGGGGTGGGCGTGTAGCCGTGCCGGGCGTCGATGAGGACGTGCACGCCGTTGGCTGCCAGCACCTCGAGCGCGGAGTTCTGCGCCGGTTCGCTCAGGCCGTGGGTGTCCTTCGCCATGTAAAGGGGGCCGGTGATGCCCTGGCCCGCCCGGTATTCCACGATCGCCTGCGTGATGGCGAGGATATGGGGTTCGTTGAAGGACGCCTTCAGGCTCGATCCCCGGTGCCCGGAGGTGCCGAAGGCCACCCGCTGGCCGGGATCACCCAGATCCGGTGAAACGTCGTAGTACGCATCCAGGAGCGCAGTGAGATCAACAAGGTCTTGGGGTTGGGCAACAGTGCCCGCGCGGCTAGCCATGGCACCAGCATGCCAGACGGGCGCGGAAGGGGACATGATTTCGGCGGATTACGGCCCCTGTGACGCAAGAAATATCCTGCCCCTTGGAGCGGAGCGGCGGTACGCTGAATCCAGAGACTTCGCGAGGGGAAAACCATGACTGACCAGCCGAAACCGGACAAAGACGAGACTCCTGAGGGCTACCGGCCGCCGTCGCACATTCCGGCGTACGAGTCCGACGTTCCTGCGCCGCCGCCGGGGACGTCGGGGTACGGGCAGCAGGGCTACGGCTACCAGCCGTCCGGAACGCCGGACCAGGCAGGCGAGCAGTTCACCCAGCCCACGGACCAGTACGGCACGCCGGCGCAGTACGGCCAGCAGCCCTATGGCCAGCAGCCGTACAGCACGGCGTCTCAGTACGGCCAGCCGGGCACCCCGTTCAACGCCTACGGCCAGCCGGCCTACTACGGTGTGCCGCCGGAACCCAAGGGCCTGAGCATCGCCAGCCTGTGCTGCGGCATCGCCGCCTTCGTGGGGCTGGGCTTCTTCCTCCTGCCGCAGCTCGCGGCGGTCATTCTTGGCCACATGGCCCTCAAGCGTGAGCCGGCGGGCAGGGGCATGGCCATCGCCGGCCTGATAATGGGCTATGTGGGGATCGCGCTGACCATTTTGGTGATTGTGCTCATCGTGGTGGGGCTGGCCATCGGCAGCTCAACCTACCGGGGGTACGGGGTCTAGGCGCCTCCGGCCGAGGTAAGAGCCGCCTACGCCGTCGTCCCAAATCCGCGCCCAGCCGCCGCCGAGGGCGCTGGCGTTGTGTTGCATCCGCTCGTGGCTCAGCGCCGCGGCCTCGATCCCGAACCCGGGCCGGAAGGTCAGCACGTCCCGGCCTTACGTGTCCCGGCCCAGGAACCGAGGGGAGCCGTCGAAACCGGCGTCTTCCAGACAGTCGAGGTACGCGACGACCGCCAGGGACTGCGGCTGGTGCGGGCGGCGGATTGTTCCGCCCACCCGCACCACACCGTCGGTGACATCGCCCGCCGGCAGGAGTTCGACGTCGGACGCTCGCCTGCGGCGGGGATCTAAACGCGGGACTCAGGCGGCGCGTGGTGCCTGGGGCTCATCGGCTCAGCGTACGCCGCCCATCAGCTTCTTGATCGCCGGCGAGGCCGCGGCCAGACCGACGGCCAGCAGCATGGCCGTGCCGCCGATGCCGATGAAGTAAGGCAGTTCGTCCTCCGGGTTGTACAGGCCGGAGAGCATGCCGGCCAGGGTGGTGCCCAGCGACACCGAGAGGAAGAACAGCGCCACCATCTGGGTGCGGAAGGCTTCCGGCGCCAGCTTGGTGGTCACGGACAGGCCAATGGGGGACAGGAACAGCTCCGCGAGCGTGAACAGGAACAGGATTCCCACCAGCGCCAGCAGCGGGGTCTTGCCGACGCCGGCCAGCGGGATGAAGGCCAGGAAGGCAAGGCCCATAACGAAGAGGCCGATCGAGAACTTCAGCGCCGAGCCGGGCTGTTTACGGCCGAGCCGGGTCCAGAGGGCAGCCATCACGCCGGCGAAGATGATGATGAACACCGGATTGATGGACTGGACCCAGGCCGCCGGCATTTCCCAGCCGAACAGATTCCGGTCCAGCTTCTCCTCCGAGTACACGGCGATGAAGGTGAACTGCTGCTGGAACAGTGCCCAGAATGCGGCCGAGGCGATGTACAGCGGGATGAATGCCCCGACGCGCCGGCGTTCGGTGCCGTTGACCTTCTTGCTGCTGAAGATCAGGGCGAAGTAGAGCACGGACGCGCCGATGGCCGCGTAGGCCATGGACATGGCCAGGTTCTCCGCATTCACGATTCCGGTAGCCAAAAGCACGGCGATCACGGCGGCAATGGCGCCGAAGCGCAGGCCGTACTTGGTGCGCTCGTCGGCGGGCAGCGGGTTGTGCACCTGGTGCGCCGACTCGGGCAGGTTCTTGCGGCCCAGCGCGTAGATGACCAGTCCGACGCCCATGCCGACGGCGGCGGCGCCGAAGCCCCAGTGGAAGCCCTGGCTTTCCTGCAGCCAGCCGGTGACAAGCGGGCCGATCAGCGCGCCGGCGTTGATGCCCATGTAGAAGATGGAGAATCCGGCGTCGCGGCGTTCGTCTTTCTCCCGGTAGAGGCTTCCCACCAGGGCCGTGGCGTTGGCCTTCAGGCCGCCGGAGCCGACGCCGACAAGCACCAGGCCGGTGATCAGGCCGGGAATGCCCGGCACGAGGGCGAGGCCGATGTGGCCGGCCATGATCAGGATCGCGGAGCCGAACAGCACCTTTTCGGAACCGAAGAGACGGTCCGCGAGCCACGCACCCAGGATGGTGGAGAGGTACACGCCGCCGCCGTACGCGCCGACGAGGCCGGCGGCCAGGGCCTTGTCGATCCCCAGGCCGCCCTCAGCGGCCGTGAAGTACATGTAGTAGAGCAGGATGCCCTGCATGCCGTAGAAGGAGAAGCGCTCCCACATCTCTACGGAGAAGAGGCTGGCCAGCATCTTTGGGTGGCCAAAAAAGGACGTATCGCCCGGCGTTGTAGCGGGGGGACGGGATAAATGAGTTGTGCTCATTTACTTAATGCTGACATTGTGACGCGTGATTGTCACATTCGCGGGGCCCAGGGGCAAGTCATACGCCCGGCGTTTCGCCCTCCGTTTCCGTACCGTTGCGCCATCAATTGCCGTTGATCTGGACCCTTTGAGGGCGGCATAGCAGCCGCAAGTGATAGCGCAACCTGGGGGTGGCGGGCGGTGCGGGGCCGGCTACCCGGCGTCGAACATGATGACCTGGCGAACAGCCTTTCCGTCGGCCAGCTGGTCCATGGCCTGGTTGATGTCCGCCAGCGCGATGCGCGAGGAGATGAGCTCTTCGACCGGCAGTTTCCCTTCCCGCCAGAGCTGGGCGTACTTGGGAATGTCCCGTGAGGGCACTGCGGAGCCGAGGTAGCTGCCGACGATTGTGCGGGCCTCGGCGGTGACGGTCAGCGGCGAGATCTGGGCGCGGGCGTCGGGGTGCGGCAGTCCCGCGGTGATGGTGGTGCCGCCCACGGCGGTCGCGGCGAACGCCGTTTCGAAGGCGCGCGGGTTCCCGGCGCATTCGATCACGTATCTGGCCTTGACGCCTTCCGCCAGGACCTGCTGCGGCGTGTAGGTCTCGTGGGCTCCGAGGCGGCGGGCGTGCTCGAGTTTTTCCTCCAGCGTGTCCACGGCAACGATCCGTGACACACCCTGGGAGATTGCCGTGATCAGCGCGGCCATCCCCACGCCGCCAAGCCCCACGATCATGATGCTGTCCTGCGGCCCGGGCCGGGCGGCGTTCAGGACGGCACCGCCTCCGGTCAGCACGGCGCAGCCGAGGACGGCGGCGACGTCCGCCGGGATGTCATCGCCCACCGGGACGGCCGAGGCGCGGTCTACTACGGCATGCGTGGCGAAGCCCGAGACGCCCAGGTGATGGAAGATCTTCTCGCCGCCGCGGTCCAGGTGCATCGATCCGTGCAGAAGGGTGCCTTCACCGTTGCTTTTCGAACCTGCCGTGCAGGGGAGCCGGCCGTCTTCGGCGCAGTTCTCGCACTGTTCGCAGCGGGGCAGGAAGGACATCACCACGCGCTGGCCCGGGGCGAGGTCCGTCACCTCGGAGCCGACCTCGACGACCCGCCCCGCGGCCTCATGCCCCAGCAGCATCGGCACCGGACGCACCCGGTTGCCGTCCACAACGCTCAGGTCCGAGTGGCAGATGCCGGCAGCCTCGATCCTGACCAGGATTTCCGTGGGGCCTGGGCCGTCAAGCTCCAGCTCGGAGATGGTGATGGGCGTGGAATCCGCGAACGGTCGGGGGCGGCCGATTTCCTCAAGTACTGCGCCGGTAATCTTCATCGATCCCTCTCATGTGGTTCCAGGCTGGAACACGTCGTGGCTTTGCTCTGCTAAACCGTAGCGGCACCGGCCCCGTAATTCACCTACGCCGGGCGGGCCGGGAGGCTAGCACCCTACTTGTGCGGCCAGCTGCAGCAGCAGCGACTCGGAACCCATCGGCCCGATCAGCTGGACCCCCATCGGCAGCCCGGCACCCGTTGCCCCGCCGGTCCAGTGCACCGGAATGCTGATGGCGGGCAGCCCGCACACGTTCACCATGGACGACCAAGGCGCGTATTCGCACTGCTTGCGGTAATCGCCGTCGGCATCCCCCGCCCATTCGGCCGCCGGCCAGTACCCGTCGCCGTGGGCGGCCCCGGTGAACCAGCCCACCGGGCGTGGGGTCTGCGCCAGCGCGGGCATCAGCATCAAATCCCAGGCGGCGTACTGGGCGATCGTGTCCCGGCGAAACTGGTGCAGGAATCCGAGGGATTCGGCGAGTTTGGCGGGCCCGTGTTGCTGCGCGCGGCGCCGGAATGTCCGTGTCAGCGGCGCCAGGAGCGCCTCGCGCTGGGGCGTGATCCGGGCATCCCCGACGGCGGCGGTCCAGGCTGTGGTGAACGCGCCCGGGTAGCGGTTGTCGTAGCGGATGGAGGCTTCCGAGGTTTCGTGCCCCGCCGCTTCCAGCCGCCGGATGCCTTCGGCAAGGGCGTCCATCGCCTCGGCGTCGGGGGTGAAGGGGAAGATCGTCTGCCAGGGGCTATCCAGGCTCACTCCGATCCGGAGCTTGGGCGGGTCCTGGGCGGCGAGTTCAAGGTAGCCGGGCGCGGACTTGCCGGGTCCGGGGCCGGTTCGGGGGACCATGGCGTCGAGCAGCAGCGCGGCATCCGCCGCAGTACGGGCCAGCGGCCCGGACACCACCAGTCCGGCAGGGTCGCCGGTGCTCTCGCCCGCCGGAGCCAGCCCGCGGCCTGGCTTGAGGCCCACGAGCCCGCACGCGGCGGCAGGGATGCGGACCGAACCGCCGCCGTCGGAACCGGGGGCAAAGGGAACTAGCCCGGCTGCCACCGCTGCGGCGCTGCCGCCGCTGGAACCCCCCGAGCTGCGGCTGAGGGCGTAGGGATTCCGCGAGGGTGGCGCGATCCGGTTCTCGCTGTACGCCGTCAGCCCGAACTCCGGAACCTGGGTCTTGCCCAGTGAGACCACGCCCGCGCCCTTAAGGGTGGCGACGAGGGCGCCGTCGGTCAGGGCGGGCTTGTGGTCCAGGGCGGCGCTGCCGTGGGTGGTCACGACGCCGGCGACGTCCGACAGGTCCTTGAAGGCCACCGGCATCCCGTGCAGCGGCGCCAGGACGGTCCCCCCGCGCACGGCCCGGGCGTGGGACTCGTCCGCCGCGGCCGCGTCCAGCAGGGCCTGTTCCGCGGTGACGGTGATGAAGGCGCCAAGGTGGCGGTTTTCAGCGGCGATGCGGTCCAGGAAATGCCCCGTGGCCTGCCGCGAGGACAGCTCGCCGGAACGCAGGGCGTCGCGCAGCTCCACGGCGGAGAGTTCGTGGATCTCAGCCACGGTTACGCGGCTCCAGCGGGTTTCCAGGGCGGCCTAACGTGGGACATGTCCAGTGGTGGTGCGGGCGGTTGGACATGGTGGCGTTATGCCCAGTCGCCGCGGCCGGGGGAGGGCATGTCCCGTGGTCGGGGGAGCGGGGAGCCACCCGAATCGCGGGCCGTTCAGCTGCCTCGGGTCTCCTTTGCGCCATCCCAGAAGCGTAACGTGCTGCCGGGTAGGGGTGCGGCACCGGCGGCTGGCGATACGCTGGAGGCAGACCATGCATTTTGCGAAGGGACGACCATGAGCGACTTTGACACGGTGACCGTGTCCGGCATCCCCGAAGGGGCCAGGATCCTTGATGTCCGCGAAGACTACGAATGGGTCGCGGGCCACGCCGCCGGTGCGCTGCATATCCCACTGGACCAGCTTCCGGCCCGGCTCGAGGAACTCGACCCCGACGAGGACCTGTACGTCATCTGCCGCACCGGAGGCCGTTCCTTCCGCGCCGCCCAGTGGCTTTCCGGGCAGGGGTACTCCGCCCTGAACGTGGCCGGCGGCATGGACCAATGGCTGGAAACCGGTATGCCGCTGGTGTCCGACAACGGACTCAAGCCCGTCATCCTGTAGTTGAAGAAAGAAGCGCCGATGCCCGCATCACCCCTCACGTACACGTTCCTCGGACCCGCGGGCACTTTCACCGAGGCGGCCCTGATGCAGGTTCCCGGCGCGGAGGATGCTGTCCGCGTTCCGTCGTCGAACGTCAATACCGCGCTGGACAGGGTCCGTGACGGCTCGGCGGACGCGGCCATGGTGCCGATCGAAAACTCCGTGGAGGGCGGCGTCACCGCTACCCTGGACGCGATCGCAACCGGACAGGAACTGCGGATCCTGCGCGAAGCCCTTGTGTCGATCAGCTTCGTGCTGGTGGCCCGGCCCGGGACCAGAATCGAGGACATCCGCCGGATCTCCACCCACGGACACGCCTGGGCCCAGTGCCGGCTCTGGGCCGACAATAATATTCCTAACGTGGAATATATTCCGGGCTCCTCCACGGCCGCGGCGGCCATGGGCCTGCTGGAAGGCGACCCCCACTATGACGCGGCAATATGCGCCCCGATCGTGGCAACCGAGCAGCCCGGACTCGAGGTGCTCGCGGAGAACATCGGCGACAACCCCGGCGCGGTAACGCGTTTTGTGCTGGTCGGCCGGCCCGGCGAGCTGCCCGAGCCCACCGGTGCCGACAAGACCACCGTGGTGGTGCCGCTGCCGGAGGACCGCCCCGGCGCGCTGATGGAGATCCTTGACCAGTTCGCCACCCGCGGCGTGAACCTCAGCCGGATCGAGTCGCGGCCCACCGGCCAGTACCTCGGCCACTACTTCTTCAGCATCGACGCCGACGGCCACGTGGCAGACGCCCGCGTGGCGGATGCCCTCGCCGGCCTGCACCGGATCAGCCCTGCCACCCGCTTCCTGGGTTCCTACGGCCGCGCCGACGGGCACCGGACTGTTGTGGAGCCCCACACCTCGGACCAGGCATTCCGGGCCGCCCATGCTTGGGTCAAAGACATACTGTCCGGAGCATCTGTGGTGCCGGAATATACGTCCGGGGCTTCGCCCACAGCGTAGACAAATGCCACATCTGGCACTTCCGCGCCTATGAAACTGTGCGTATGCTTGCCTGATCCATATTGGGGAAGTCCTCTACCGAGGGAGCAGGTCATGGCAGGAACCAGCCTTGAAAATGACGGCCAGGGAATGATCGTGAATCCCAAGCCGACCGCTGACAACCAGGACTGGGACGGCGACGACGCCGACCGTGCAGACCGGCTGCGCTTCGAAGAGGAGCAGGCCATGATCCGTGAACAGTCCGAGGCGCGCGCCGCCAAAGCGGCAGCAGAAGCGAAGAAGGCCGCAGCCGCGGACAAAGACGCCGTGGAGAAGTAAGCCACTCCCCGGGGAGCCTGCGCCTAATCCCCCTCCGCACCTTCCTTGACCCGCACAAGCAGCGAGCCGGGGGCAACCTGCACGGTGACCTTCGTGGCAGCACCCGTCGGGTCGCCGTCGACCTGTGTTGGCATCGGCTCTGCGCAACGGATCGTGATCTTGCCGGAGCGGTAATACGTCATCACCGGCAGGTTTCTCTTGTGCTTCAGCACGATTTTCCAGTACATCGCCAACCAGCCGATCGCGCTGCGCGGACTCATCACCACGACGTCGAGCATCCCGTCATCAATCATGGCCTGGGGGATGAAGTCGATGCCGCCGGGGATCAGGCCGCAGTTCGCGAACAGGACGCTGCGGATTTTCCGGCTCTGCTCCGGCTGGTCGTCCAGCGAGATGGACACTTTCTTGCGGCGGCCCGGGAGGTGCCGCACGCCAGCTTCGGTGTAGGCCAGCCATCCCACGGCCTTCTTCAGCCCGTCGTTCGTGTCGCCCACGACCTCCGCGTCCATGCCGATGCCGGCAATGACCAGGAAGGTGTGCTCCGCCGCCTCGTGGGTCCGTGAGTTCTCCACCTTCATCCGCGCTGTGTCGATAAACCGCTGGTGCCCGAACAGGGCGGTCTGGACATTTCCCTGCAGGTCGCCCACATCGAGGTGGATGTTGCGGGCCAGCAGGTTGCCGGTGCCAAGCGGGATCAGGCCCATGGCGATGTCCGTGCCGGCGAGGGCATCCGCAACCACCCGGACTGTGCCGTCACCGCCGCCCACGAGGATGACGTCGGCGCCGTACTCGACGGCGGCCCGCGCCTGCGAAAATCCGGGGTCTTCGGCGGTGGTGTCGAAGAACCGCGGCGGCACCCAGCCGGCCGCGGCGCACGCATTTTCGATCACCGTGCGGGCCTCGTCGGACCGGGATTTGATGGGGTTCATCACCACAGCGACCTTCTGCTGGCCCAGGCCCGGGCTGTGCGTTTCCTCCCACACTGCGCTGCGCGTGTGCTTGGCTTTGAGCTTGCGCACTCCCCACCAGCTGGATACGGCGAACGCCAGGACTCCAGCGATGACGAGGTACAGCAGCCAGTCGCGCATTGTGCTCCAACACTATCCCGCCGGTGGCCGGAGGCCGACTGCCCGACAATTGCCCGGTAATGCTGGATGGATTGGATACTCTTGTCTGGTGATCGACGTAAAAGACCTCAGCGAAAATCCGGATAAGTTCCGGGCCAGCCAGCGCGCCCGCGGCGCCGACGAATCCGTGGTGGACGCGATCATCGCCGCGGACTCGGCCCGGCGTGCCGCCCTGATCCGCTTCGAAAACCTGAGGGCCGAGCAGAATGCCTTCGGCAAGAAGGTGGCGCAGGCCAAGGGCGAGGAAAAGCAGGCGCTGCTGGCCGAGGTCAAGGCCCTCGCGGGCGAGGTCAAGGCCGCCTCCGCCGAGGCCGACGTCGCACAGGCCGCCCACGAGGAACTGCTGCGAGGCATCCCGAACCTCATCGTCGACGGCGTCCCCGAGGGCGGCGAAGACGACTACATCGTGGTCAAGACCGTCGGCACGCCCCGCGAATTCACAGATTTCGAGCCCAAGGACCACCTGGAGATCGGTGAGCTGATCGGCGCCATCGACATGGAACGCGGGGCGAAGGTTTCCGGATCGCGCTTCTACTTCCTGCGCGGCGTTGGCGCCCGGCTGGAGATGGCGCTGCTGCAGATGGCCATGGAGCAGGCCATCGACGCCGGCTTCGTGCCCATGATCACGCCGACGCTGGTGCGCCCGGAAACCATGCAGGGCACCGGTTTCGACGTCAAGCACGACGCCGAGATCTACCGCCTCGCCGAGGATGACCTCTACCTCGTGGGCACGTCCGAGGTGGCCCTCGCCGGCTACCACGCGGACGAGATCCTGGACCTCTCCGCCGGTCCGATCCGCTACGCCGGGCAAAGCTCCTGCTACCGCCGCGAGGCCGGTTCGCACGGCAAGGACACCCGCGGCATCATTCGCGTCCACCAGTTCAACAAGGTGGAAATGTTCATCTACACCACAGTCGAGGAGGCCGCGGCCGAGCACGCCCGGCTGCTGGCCTGGGAAGAGGAGATGCTGGCCAAGTGCGAGCTGCCCTACCGGGTGATTGACACCGCCGCCGGAGACCTCGGCAACTCCGCCGCCCGCAAGTTCGACTGTGAAGCCTGGGTCCCGACGCAGGGCGCCTACCGCGAGCTGACCTCGACCTCGAACTGCACCACCTTCCAGGCGCGCCGGCTGAACATCCGCGAACGTGTGCTGAACGAGGACGGGGCCCCCAAGGGAACCCGGGCCGTCGCCACGCTCAACGGCACCCTGGCCACGACCCGCTGGATCGTTGCCATCCTGGAGCACCATCAGAACCCGGACGGCTCCGTCAGCATCCCGAAGGCACTGCAGAAGTACCTCGGCGGCATGACGGTCTTCCCGGTCATCTGACCTGAAGTCCGGGCCCGTTCCCCTCGCTGCGCCGCGGGGAACGGGCGTCAACAACTGTTCACCCCCGGTTCACCGCGTGCTGTGGCCTGCGTCCTAGCGGCTGTCGGGGGTGTCTGTTCTACTTGTGAGATGACAACATTGACTGAATCCTCAGTCGCCGGCAACGATGACCGGCGAGACAACAACCAGAACCAGCAGAACGCAGCGGCCCACAAGCTGATGGTCGCGCTCGACGTCGACGGCACGCTCGTCGACCACGACGGCCACATGTCAGTGCCCGTCCGCGAAGCCGCGCAGGACGTCGTGGCCGCAGGCCACCACGTCACCATCGCGACCGGCCGGTCACTGAACGCGGCGCTGCCCATCATCGAGCACATCGGCATCGACAACGGCTACGCCGTGTGCTCCAACGGCGGCGTTACGCTGCGCCTGGATTCCAGCCTCAGCGACGGCTACGAGATCGTGCACAAGGCCACGTTCGACCCGGGTCCCGTGCTGCGTGCGCTGCGCCAGCGGCTGCCGTCGGCCAAGTATGCGCTCGAGGACGTGGACGGTAACTTCCTCTCCACCGAGCGCTTCCAGGACATGAGCTTCGGCGTGGAAGCAATCGGCGTCGACTTCCAGACGATGCTGAAAGCCACCGCGGTCCGCGTTGTGGTCTTCAGCGCCGAGAACACGCCCGAGGAGTTCAACACCGCCGTCCGGCACATCGGCCTGGCCGGTGTGACGTACTCGGTGGGCTGGACCGCGTGGCTGGACATCGCCGCCGCCGGCGTCACGAAGGCGAGTGCGCTGGAGCACCTCCGCGGCCGGCTGGACATCGAGGCGCACCGCACGGTCGCCGTCGGCGACGGCCGCAATGATATCGAGATGCTTACGTGGGCGGCCCGCGGCGTTGCTATGGGCCAGGCGCCCGCGGAAGTCATCGCCGCCGCCGACGAGGTCACGCACTCCGTTTTCGACGACGGCGCCGCGCACGTTCTGCGCAGCCTGCTGTTGTAGCAGCGCGGCCCGGCGGAGGTGCCGTCAGCGCACTTCGAGGATGAGGCCCAGCAGCCTCGCCGCGGCGGGACGCGCAGCGTGTTCCTCATTCCACTGGGCCCGCGCCACGGCCTTGCTGACCGCCTGGGTGGTGATGCCGAGCTCCTCGGCCACTGCCTTCTGCTGCCCGCGCACGCCCGGCGTCATAAGGTCCAGCACCCGCCATTCCGCGGGGCTGCGGTCGTGCACGATATGCCCCAGCAGCCGCAACACGGCTTCCGACTCCGCTGCCAGGTCGGCCAGCGGGCCCTCCACGGCCACCGGGATGCGGTCCTTGCCGTTGCGGAGCCGGTCCACGGCCCGGCGGGCGTAAATCAGCCCGTGGCCCGAGGCGTCTTTGATCTGGTTCGGCAGCGGCTCATTGACCGGCCCGACGCCGATCCCGACGTACCAGCTGCCGGTCCGCAGCGCGATCATCGCAGCCTCGACGGCCTGGTGCGGGGAGTCCACAATGCCTTGGACTTCGTCCTCCACCGAACGGTCGAAGTCGAGGCGCGCCGGGATGTGCCGCAGGTCCTTAAGGAGTTGCGGCACGCAGTCGCCGTCGCGCCGGCTGTCTGTTTGGTTGATGGTCAGCGTGAACATTCTGGGACCACACTACCCGGTGGTAGATTCGTGGCAAATGTCTTAGTCCGGCCTCGTCACATGACCAATCACAGCCGGTGAAACCACAGAATCGAATGGCCCGCTTGCGGCTTGGAAGCCGGAAGCGGACGTTGTTTTCTGAGTACTGCGCCACCGACGGCGGCCGAGTGAAACGAGGACTGCAATGAAACGTGACGCGAGTAGTGGCCGGCCCGGTGACGCGGAACTGGAGCTTGTGGACCGGTGGTGGCGGGCCGCAAACTACCTGTCCGTCGGGCAGATCTATCTTCGATCCAACCCGTTGCTGCGGGAACCGTTGAGCGCCGGCAACACCAAGTCCCGGCTTCTGGGCCACTGGGGCACCACTCCTGGGCTGAACTTCGTCTACGCCCACCTGAACCGGGTCATCCGGCGCGACAGCCAGAGCATGCTGTTCATTGCCGGCCCGGGACACGGCGGTCCCGCCGTGGTGGCGAACGCCTGGCTCGAAGGCACGTACTCCGAGATCTACAGCAACGTCGGCGACGACGAACAGGGCATGGCTGAGCTCTTCCGGCAGTTCTCCTACCCCGGCGGCATCCCCAGCCACGCCGCCCCGGAAACCCCCGGCTCCATCAGCGAGGGTGGAGAGCTCGGCTATTCCCTGGCGCACGCCTACGGCTCCGTGTTCGACAACCCGGAACTGATCACCGCCGTCGTGATCGGAGACGGTGAGGCCGAAACCGGCCCCCTGGCGGCGAGTTGGCATTCCCACAACTGCCTGGATCCGGTGCATGACGGCGCGGTGCTGCCCATCCTGCATCTGAACGGCTTCAAGATCGCCAATCCCACCATCCTGGCCCGCATGCCCGAAGCCCAGCTGGAGCAGCTGCTACGCGGTTACGGCCACGAGCCGCACTTTGTGACAGTTGGCGATCCGGACGACACGTTGGCCGCGCACAGGGACTTCGCCGCCGTACTGGACGACTGCCTTACCGAGATCCGGGACATCCAGTCGGCCCGCCGGAGCGGCAGGGCCGAACCCGGAGGCGGAACAGCCGGCGGCGGAGGAACCGCCCAGGGCGACGGGTCGGCCGACGCGCCGGCAGCGCGCTGGCCCGTGATCGTGCTGCGCTCGCCGAAGGGCTGGACCGGGCCCAAGATGGTCGACGGGCTGCAGGTGGAAGGAACGTGGCGGAGCCACCAGGTACCGCTGTCCGAAGTGCGCACGAATGCGGAGCACCTGGCACAGCTGGGGGAATGGCTCGAATCCTACCGGCCCGGCGAACTCTTCGACGCCGCCGGGCGCCTCCGGCCGGACGTCGCGGCAAATGCTCCTGCGGGCGGATTCCGGATGAGCGCCACCCCGTACGCGAACGGCGGCGTGCTGCTGCGGGACCTCAAACTGCCCAGGTACGAGGACCACGCTGTCCCGGTGCCCCAGCCGGGAGTGGAGCGGGTCAGCGCCATGATCACGCTGGGGTCCTGGCTTCGCGACGTGATCGGCCAGAACCCCGAGACGTTCCGGCTGTTCGGTCCGGACGAGACGGCCTCCAACCGCCTGCAGGACGTCTACGAGGTCACGGACAAAGTGTGGCAATACCGGATCGAGGAAGTCGACGAGCACCTTGCCCGCGCCGGTCGGGTCATGGAACTCCTTAGCGAACACCTGTGCCAGGGCTGGCTGGAGGGCTACCTGCTGACCGGACGGCACGGTGTCTTCAGCTGTTATGAGGCCTTTATCCACATTGTCGACTCGATGTTCAACCAGCATGCCAAGTGGCTCAAGGTACACCGCGAACTTGCCTGGCGCCGACCGGTTGCCTCGCTCAACTACCTGCTGCCCTCACATGTGTGGCAGCAGGACCACAACGGCTTTTCGCACCAGGATCCTGGTTTCATCGACCACGCCGTAAACAAAAAGGCCGAAATCATCCGGGTGTACCTGCCGCCGGACGCGAACACCTTGCTGTCTGTCATGGAACATTGCCTCGACTCGCGGGACTACGTCAACATCGTGGTCAGCGGCAAGCAGCCCTCGCCGACCTGGCTGGGACCCGCCGACGCCGCGCACCACTGCCAGCGCGGCCTGGGAATCTGGGCGTTCGCCGGGTCAGAAGTCCCCGGCGAGGAGCCCGACGTCGTGCTGGCCTGTGCCGGGGACGTGCCCACCGTGGAAACGGTCGCCGCCGCGGAACTGCTGAAGGCCGGGGCTCCCGGGCTGAAGATCCGCGTGGTCAACGTGGTCGATCTGATGCGGCTCCAGGACTCGAGCGAGCACCCGCACGGCCTGACGTCCCGGGACTTCGACGGAATCTTCACAGCGGACAAGCCCATCATCTTCGCCTACCACGGCTATCCGTCACTGATCCACCGGCTGGCGTACCGGCGGACGAACCAGGAGGGGCTGCACGTCCGCGGGTACAAGGAGGAAGGCACCACAACGACGGCGTTCGACATGGCCATGCTCAACGGGATTGACCGCTTCCAGCTCGCCATCGACGCGATCGACCGGGTGCCGGGCCTGGCGGAGAAGCACTCGTTGCTGCGGCAGGCGCTGCAGGACAGCAGGATCCGGGCGCACAACCAGACCCGGGACCACGGCGAGGACTCGAAGGAAATCAGCGGCTGGACCCTGGGCCCGGGGCAACCCACGTAGCAGGGTGGCCGGCCCGCTACGGTTGGACGCCGCTGAGCCCGCCAAGCCCGCCGGCGGGCAGGTGGATCCAGCCCTCGGTCCGGGCGGCCCTGGCCTGGGTGTCATCCGGGCGGATGGTGGCGCCGAGGGCCACGGCCCGGGCGGTGAGGGAGGCGATGAGCGCGTCGAACATGTCGTCGGAGCCTGCCAGGTGTTCCTCGTGTCCGGCCAGGTCCAGCCAGGGTGCTGCCTGCTGCAGCCCGGCCAGCAGCTCGCTCAGCCGTTGGGTTTCCGCGCCGCCGCGTCCCTTGTAGCCCCGGGCGGGCAAGCCCCAGGACTTCAGGGACGCCGCCGGGTAGACCTCGGCCAGCCGGCCGCTGCCGTCCCTGGCCTGGGGGCCGTGTTCCGCGGCGATTTTGGCCTGGATGACGGCGCAGCGCATCGCCGGGTGCGCCAGCCGGTCGGCGGACACACTGAGCGGGATCAGCCCGGTCCGGGCGGTAACGAAGCGGTCCGTGTCCCGGTAGGCCAGCAGCCGGCGGCCTGCGATTCCGTCATGGTCCAGCACCGGTTGCGGCTCGAAGGCAAGGTGGCCGGCAATGAACGGCAGGAAGGCGTCCGGCCAGCCCACGGGGCAGTCGATCCCCGTCATGTCGCTCAATCCGAAGAGCCGCACAATCTCGCCGTCACCGACGTCGAGGGCCAGGTGCGCCAGGCGGGCGCCGCCGTCGCTCCATTCGAGGACGGCGGCCGCAGTCTTCCTGGTGGCCGCGGCGAGGTCCACGCCGAGGGTCTTCACCGCGGGCCCGGGGGCAGAACGGACAGGCGCATGGAATCAGCCGTCTTCCGGCTCAGACCGCGTGATACCGCAGGGCGCCGGGCAGTCCGCCGCGGCTGTCCAGGCCGTCCCCGGCGGCAAAACGTGCCCAGAGGGCGCGGAGGTCCCGGCCCTGGGCGTTGATTTCCTCCCATGACGCCCCGGCAAGCAGCCCCGCTCCCGCCCAGGTCTGCTTGTTGCCGAACAGCAGCGGCAGGTCGACGGTGTGCGCGGCACCGTAGACGTTTCCCGGCGCAGCCCAGCTCAGCACGTAGCTGTAGGCCGAGCCGCCCGCCTGGGCGTGCCGTCGGGCGAACTTCCGGGCGGACCTGCCGTAGACCGCCTCTGTCACGGCCCAGTTGACGGCCCGCACGGAGGCTGCACCGAGTACGGGGATCCTGGCCAGGCGGTTGAGGGCCCGGTTGCGAGGCAAGAACAGCCGGGCTTCGTCGGAGGTGTGGCCGATCAGGACCTCGATCCCGGGGGCCGTGGCGTTCCAGGCTGCCTCAATGCCGGATTCCGGCGGCAGGGGGGCGTGCCCGTACTGGGTGCCGAACGGCATGGCCGCGATCAGACCGAACTTCCGGGCGACCTGCGACACGTGCCCTTCGATCGCCACGACGTCCATCGCCGGGGTGTCTTCGGAGACGGTTTCGGCAGCGATGCCCATGGCGGTGCTCATCTTTTCCCGGCCCCTGGTAATGCCCAGCGGTGCGCTCTGGATGATGGCACGCTGGAAGAGGGCGGGGGCTTCCGGTGTTGCCATGAGGTGGGCGACGGCGTCGCCCCCGGCGGACTGCCCGAAGGCCGTGACCCGTCCCGGATCGCCGCCGAAGGCCCCGATATTGCGCTGAACCCAGCGGAACGCCTCGAGCTGGTCCAGCAGGCCGAGGTTCGCGGGCCGGCCCGTTCCGGTGGCCAGGTAGCCGAACAGGCCCAGGCGATACGTCACCGAAACAACGATGACCCGGTTTTCCGCGACGAGGGCCCTGGGATCGAAGATGGCAAGGTCACCCGAGCCGGAGGTGTACGAGCCGCCGTGGAGCCACACCATCACCGGGACCCGCTCATCCGCGGCGAGGCCGGCCGGCATGGTGATCGAGAGCCGCTGGCAGTCCTCACTGCCGGGAAGCTCCCCGTAACGGGTGCCGAGGATGTCGTCCAGGAACGGTACGGGACCCTGCGGGCACGCCGGGGAAAGGGACGTGGCCGCGAGTGCTTCGGTCCAGTCCGGTGCACTCACCGGGGGCTGGAACCGTCCCGCGGTGGCGTAGGGGATCCCGGTGGCGCGTACCACTTCACCGTCCTGCCACCCGGTGACCGGACCGCAGGGGGGACTAAAGGAAGGCTCGGCGTTCATCAGACAACGATTTCACACATTCCTGACCCGCCACTGACAACTGCCGCCGCGGCTCAGCAGCACCTTAAACAGCAAGGCGGGGTCACTTACGGCCCATATCCGTCGGCCGGATGGGCTGTAAGTGACCCCGCGTTGCTTACTAACGCTAGTGCGTGTGGGGAACGTAACGCTTGATGGATGCCTCGAGCTCGGCCTCGGCGGCGGCGCGGTCGCCCCAGCCCTCAGCCTTGACCCACTTGCCCGGCTCCAGGTCCTTGTAACGGGTGAAGAAGTGCTCGATTTCCTTGATCAGGAATTCGCTGACGTCGCTGATCTCGTTGATGTGATCGAAGCGGGCGTCGGCCGGCACGCAGAGCACCTTGGCGTCGCCGCCGCCGTCGTCGGTCATGTTGAACACGCCGATGGGGCGGGACTCAACGATGACGCCGGGGTGCAGGTCGAAGTCCTGCAGCAGCACCAGGGCGTCCAGCGGATCGCCGTCTTCACCAAGGGTGTTCTCGAAAAAACCGTAGTGCGTGGGGTACTGCATGGAGGTGAACAGGACGCGGTCCAGGCGGACGCGGCCCGTTTCGTGGTCGACTTCGTACTTGACGCGTGATCCCTTGGGGATCTCGATGGTCACGTCATGCTTCATGGACTGCTCCTAGACGAATTCAGGGGGTTCGCGGCACCCGTGACATCTCCAAAAAGCAGTGCCGGTGCCGCCGACTACTATTGAGGATATAGCGAGAGGCCCAGGTTTCAGGAACTAGTGGGGACATTTCAGGACTAAAGGACCAGCAGCAGCATGAAACGCAGAACGATCCGGGCAGGCATGGCCCCGGTGTCCGGGCCGCTGCGGCGGATCCTCCCGCTGCTGCTTCAGACCCTGCTGGTCGCGGCACTGGTCCTCCCCGCGGGCTTCGCCGTCGCGCCGGCCTTCCTCGGCCCCCAGGCCCCCGCAGGTGCGACACAGCCAGCCCCGGCCTGGCACCAGGTCCCCGGCGCGCTGGCCGCCGGCGCCGGCACGACGGACGGGATCGAACCGCTCGCTGCCGGGGCCCCCGTCCCGGAACCCGGCTCCCTCGCCGCCCAACTCAACGAAACCCTCAAGGCCGACGGCGCCGGAAGCTTCAGCGGCGTGGTGCAGGACGCCGCCACCGGGGAGGTCCTCTTCGACCGGGCCGGCGACGCACTCCGCGTTCCCGCCTCCAACATGAAGCTCCTCACGGCCGCCGCGGCCCTGCGTACACTCGGCCCGGAACGGCGTTTCAGCACCAGGGCCGTGGCAGGCGCCGCCCCCGGGTCTGTCGTGCTGACGGGCGGCGGCGACGTGCTCCTCGGCGCGGGCGAATCAGTCCCGGGTGCGGTGATGGGGCGTGCCGGGCTCGCCAGCCTGGCGCAGGCGACTGTCCGGGCCCTGCAGGACGACGGCGTCTCCGTCCCCCTGACCGTGCTGCTGGACGACTCGCTGTTCAGCGGCCCCGCGCTGAACCCGGCCTGGAGCCCGGAGGACGTTGCCGCCGGCGAGGTGGCCCCGCTGTTCCCGCTGGCTCTCAACTCGGCCCGCTTCGAGCCGGCCAAGACCACCGGTCCGCGCCCCCAGGACGCCGCGATGAGCGCCGCCGAGGCGTTCTCCGCCCAGCTCGCCGCCGCTGCCGCCGCGGCCGGGATGACGGTGACACCCGGCGTCGCGCGGGTTCCCGCCGGAACGGATGGCGACGGCGGTACGGACACTGGCGCCGCCAGGGTCCTGGCCGAGGTCCAGTCCGCCACCGTGGGCGAGCAGGTGGACCTGCTCCTGCGCACGTCGGACAACTACCTCACCGAGGCGGTCGGCCGTATGGCTGCGCTCGCGACCGGGAAGCCGGGCAGCAACGAGGGCGCGGTCGCGGCTGTGCTGCAGCAGCTCGAACAACTGCAGATCCCCGCCGGCACGCTGCGCGCCGCAGACGTCTCCGGACTGGCGCTGGCCAACCAGGTCTCCGCCCGCCAGCTCTCTGAAGTGGTCCGGGCCATCACGTCGGGTGCGGACACGCGGCTGCGGGCAGGGCTGGCCGGGTTCCCCGTCGCCGGGCTCACCGGAACCTTGGGCGACCGCTACATGGATGCGGCCACGGCCCGCGGCGCGGGACTGGTCCGGGCCAAGACCGGAACGCTGAATACGGTGATCGCGCTGAGCGGGTACGTGGTGGACGCCGACGGCCGGCTCCTGGTGTTCTCCTTCATCGGCAACGGCCTGACACCCGGGGCGGCGAACAAGGCCGCGTTGGACCGCACGGCCTCCGTCCTTGCCGGCTGCGGCTGCCGCTGAGGGGCCCGGGGCCGGCGTCGACCCTTCGGTTGCTCCGCAGCCGCCCCTATGGGCCGCCAAAACGGCGGTTGGGCCCACGCCGGCAGGGTTCCCTGGCCGAGCTTGCGAGGCGAGGGGGCCGGTGGGGAGCAGCGGATGGCCTGGACGACGGCGATGAGCCCTCCGGCGTTCGCCGCCCGACGAATTTAAGGCGGATTGTCGGGCCGCTGTGATCTGATGGGACCTATGGAGTCCTCTGCCCGCGAGACATCAGCCCAAGCCCAAGCCCTCATCAACTGGGAGCTCGCCGCTTCCACCGCCGCCCGCCTCGCGCCTGCCGGACCCACCCTGGGGTCGGCCGAGATCGGCGCCGCCGTCGAAAATTTGCGGCTCATGGCGGACATCTCCGTGCCGCACGTCCATGACATCACCGGACTGGAAGCCGCCCGCGACCTGCGTGATTCCTCGGTCCTCGTGGTGGACCGCGCCTCCTGGTCCAAGGCCAACACGCAGAGCTTCGCCGTCATGCTCCAGCCCGCGATGGAAAAGATGCTCGAGGGCCGCCGCGGCACCCTGAACCCCGGCGCGGCCAGCGTCAGCGGCGCCATCACCGGCAGCCAGCTCGGCGCCATCCTTGCCTTCCTCTCGAGCAAGGTGCTGGGCCAATACGATCCTTTCTCCGCGCTCGCCGAAAACTCCACGGCCCCTGCCGCCGGACGCCTGCTCCTCGTGGCGCCGAACATCATCTCCGTCGAGCGTGAAATCAACGTCGAACCCGAAGATTTCCGGCTCTGGGTCTGCCTCCACGAACAGACCCACCGCGTGCAGTTTGCCGCCGCGCCCTGGCTGCGGCACTACATGCTGGACGAGATCGAAAACCTCAGCGGCCAGTTGCTCGGCAACGTCGACTCCCTGATGGAGCGGGCCTCCGCTGCCGCGAAATCACTCAAGGACCGCACCGCGTCCGGAACCGCCCCCAGCCGTGGCGCCATCCTCGACCTGCTGCAAAACCCCGAGGAAAAGGCCGCGATCTCCCGCCTGACCGCCCTGATGAGCCTGCTCGAAGGCCACGCCAACGTGGTGATGGACGCGGTGGACTCCAGCATCGTGCCGTCTGTGAAGACCATCCGGCAGCGTTTCAACTCCCGGGCCACGGACCGCGGCGTGATCGAAAAGTTCATCCGCAACCTGCTCGGCCTGGACGCCAAGATGCGGCAGTACAGCGACGGCGCAAAGTTTGTCCGCGAAGTGGTGGACGTTGCTGGCATGGAGGGTTTCAACAAGGTCTGGGAGTCCGCGGACCACCTGCCGAGCGAGGCCGAAATCCACGATTCCAGGCTGTGGCTCGAACGGATGGGGCACTAGTTCCCGTGGCATCCGGCCCCGTTTCCAGCGGACACGTTTCCAGCGGCCGGCGCCGTCCGGGCCGGCTCGCGCCCGTCGTCGGCACCGCGCGGAAAATGCTGCAGGATGCCTTGGCTGCTGCAGGCTATCCGGAACGGGTCCTCGTCGCCTGCAGCGGCGGGCCTGACTCCCTGGCCCTCGCCGCCGTCGCCGCCTACTTCGCCCGCCGGGGGCATGTGGACGGCCACCCCGTCTCGGTGGGCGCCGTCGTGGTGGACCACCAGCTGCAGCCCGGTTCCGCCGACGTCGCCGCAGCCACCGCGGTGGCGTTGCAGGAACTCGGGCTCTCGCCCGTGCAGATCAGGACCGTCGACGTCGCCTCCACCGGCATGGGTCCCGAGGCGGCGGCCCGGGACGCCCGCCACGCCGCCCTCGAAGCAGCAGCCGACGAGACCGGCGCCGTGAAAATCCTGCTCGGCCACACCCTCGACGACCAGGCCGAACAGGTCCTGCTGGGACTCGCCCGCGGCTCCGGAACGCGTTCCCTGGCGGGGATGCGGCCCGCGCGGGACCGCCTGCTGCGGCCGTTCCTGGGGCTGCGCCGCGCGGACACCGTGGCGATCTGCGAGGTGGAGGGCCTCGACCCCTGGCACGATCCGAGCAACGCCGATCCGTCGTTTGCGAGGTCCCGGACCCGGGTGGAGGTGCTGCCGCTGCTGGAGGAGAAACTGGGCCCGGGGGTGGCCGAATCGCTCGCGCGGACTGCCGCCATCCTGCAGCTTGACGCCGACTACCTCGAAGACGTGGCGGAAGACACCTACCTCCGGCTCCGGGAACAGTCCGGGGACACCATCAGCCTCCCGGAGGAGGCCCTGCGCGAACTGGCGCCGGCCGTAAGGTTCCGCGTCATCGCGAAAGCCGCGGCCGCCGTCGGGGGCCAGCAGCCCAGCTACCAGCGCCTGCTTGCCGCGGAAGCACTGCTCCGGCGGCAGGGATCGGCCGGTCCCGTGGAGCTCCCAGGCGGGGTCAGCGTGTACCGGCTCTCGCTCGCGCAGCTCCTCGCCGAGGGGCAGCCCGGCCCCGGCGGTGTTCCCCGCGAAGCGGCCCGCTGTGGGAAGCTTGTATTCCGGCCTCAAAAACCGCCCAAAATATAGTCGCCCCCGCATCTACACAGGAGTTATTGGTGGATTCAAACGACGTCCAGGCAGACCTCAAGCACGTTCTGTACTCCAAGGAGCAGATCCAGTCACGGATCACCGAACTCGCTGCCCAGATCGACAAGGACTACGAAGGCCGCGATCTGCTGATCGTCGGCGTGCTCAAGGGCGCCGTGATGGTCATGGCCGACCTCGCCCGCGCCCTTCACAGCCACGTTTCAATGGACTGGATGGCCGTCTCGTCCTACGGTTCCGGCACCCAGTCTTCCGGCGTGGTCCGGATCCTCAAGGACCTCGACACGGACCTCATGGGCAAGGATGTGCTGATCGTGGAGGACATCATCGACTCCGGCCTGACCCTGTCCTGGCTCAAGACCAACCTGGAGTCACGCGGCACGGCGTCGGTGGAAATCTGCACCGCATTCCGCAAGCCCACGGCCGCGAAGGTCCAGATCGACGTCAAGTACGTCGGCTACGACATCCCCAACGAGTTTGTTGTCGGCTACGGCCTGGACTACGCCGAGAAGTACCGCAACCTGGACTTCGTCGGCACCCTCGCTCCGCACGTCTACGAGTAGCAGACTGCCGCTACGTCCGGCAGGACAGGGCCGGGGCAGGACCGGCCAGCGGCCGGTCCTGCCCCGGCCCGCTACGCCCTCAGGGAACTTTTGGGCTACACCGTGCGTGACTCACTGCGACGGTGTATAGCTAGAAACTGATGCAGCACCACACGCGCGCAGATCGGTCGCCGTGCAGCACTACCAGGAGGGACGGGGTCTGCCCCGAACAGATGAAAGCTAAGAGTTTCTTCAAGGGCCCGGGCATCTGGATCGTCGTTGTCATCGGCATGCTCCTGCTGGCCTTTGCCACCCTCTCCCCGGGCGGCTCGACCCGGATCGACACCGACAAGGGTCTCGCGCTGCTGACCGATGGCGGCAAGGTCGAACAGGCCAAGATCTTCGACGCGGAAAACCGGGTGGACCTGGTCCTGAAGGAGAACCTGCAGGTCGACGGCCAGGACAAGGGCAAGAACATCCAGTTCTACTACGTCAACGCCCGCGCCGACGATGTGGTCAAGGCTGTCACCGACTCCCGGCCCCCGAGCGGCTACACCGACCAGCCGGTCGAGAGCAACTGGTTCGCCGGACTGTTCTCCCTCCTGATCCCGGTCCTCCTCCTCGGCGTCCTGTTCTGGTTCCTGCTCTCCCGCATGCAGGGCGGCGGCTCCAAGGTCATGCAGTTCGGCAAGTCCAAGGCCAAAATGGTCAACAAGGACATGCCCCAAGTCACCTTCAGCGACGTCGCCGGAGCCGACGAGGCCGTTGAGGAACTCGAAGAAATCAAGGAATTCCTCCAGGAACCGGCCAAGTTCCAGGCCGTCGGAGCCAAGATCCCCAAGGGCGTGCTGCTCTACGGCCCTCCCGGCACCGGCAAGACCCTCCTGGCCCGCGCCGTCGCCGGCGAGGCCGGCGTCCCCTTCTTCTCCATCTCCGGTTCCGACTTCGTGGAAATGTTCGTCGGCGTCGGCGCATCCCGCGTCCGCGACCTGTTCGAGCAGGCCAAGGCCAACTCGCCGGCCATCATCTTCGTGGACGAGATCGACGCCGTCGGCCGCCACCGCGGCGCCGGCATCGGCGGCGGCAACGACGAACGCGAGCAGACCCTCAACCAGCTGCTGGTCGAAATGGACGGCTTCGACGTCAAGACGAACGTCATCCTGATCGCCGCCACGAACCGCCCTGACGTCCTCGACCCGGCGCTGCTGCGTCCGGGCCGCTTCGACCGCCAGATCTCCGTCGAGGCCCCGGACCTGATCGGCCGCGACCAGATCCTCAAGGTCCACGCCAAGGGCAAGCCGATGGCTCCCGACGTCGACCTGAAGGCTGTCGCCAAGAAGACCCCCGGCTACACCGGCGCGGACCTCGCAAACGTCCTCAACGAGGCCGCCCTGCTGACCGCGCGCTCCAACGCCAACCTGATCGACGACCGCGCACTCGACGAAGCCATTGACCGTGTGATGGCCGGCCCGCAGAAGCGCAGCCGCGTCATGAAGGAACACGAACGCAAAGTCACCGCCTACCACGAAGGCGGGCACGCCCTGGTGGCCGCGGCGCTGCGGAACTCGGCTCCGGTCACCAAGATCACCATCCTGCCCCGCGGCCGTGCCCTGGGCTACACGATGGTGGTCCCGGAAAACGACAAATACTCCATCACCCGCAACGAACTGCTCGACCAGATGGCCTACGCCATGGGTGGCCGCGTCGCCGAGGAACTCGTCTTCCACGACCCGTCCACCGGCGCGTCCAACGACATCGAAAAGGCCACGGGGATCGCCCGCAAGATGGTCACCGAGTTCGGCATGAGCGAGCGGGTGGGTGCGGTGCGGCTCGGCCAGGGCGGCGGCGAGCCCTTCCTGGGCCGCGACGCCGGCCACGAGCGCAACTACTCCGACCAGATCGCCTACATCGTCGACGAGGAAGTGCGCCGGCTGATCGAGGGCGCCCACGACGAGGCCTACGCCATCCTGACCGAGAACCGCGATGTCCTCGATGAGCTGGCCCTCGAACTGCTGGAACGCGAAACGCTGAACCAGGCCGAAATCGCACAGGTCTTCACCAGCATCCGTAAGCGTGATTTCCGCGAGATCTGGCTCTCCAAGGAGACCCGACCGATCCAGGAAATCGGTCCGGTGGAATCCCGCATGGAGAGAGCCGAACGCGAAGCCCAGGAAGAAGCCAAGGAAGCCCGCCTCGAGGAACCGCTGGACGCCCTGCCGCCGCACGCCCAGGGCGTTGTCGGGCAGGATTCGTTCCAGGGCGGTGTAACGGATCTCGGGCCTGACGGCCATCCCGGCTAGGCTTCTTTCGTGACTTCTTTCTTCAATGACGACGACGACGCTCCCGCCACCGATGATTTGGCGGCGGGAGGGTCCGTTCCCGGCATCACCGTGGACCAGACCCGGATCCAGGCGGCTGTCCGCGAGATCCTGCTGGCCATCGGCGAAGACCCGGACCGAAGCGGCCTCCTGGACACCCCGAAGCGGGTCGCCAAGGCGTACACCGAAATGTTCGCCGGGCTCCACCACGACCCGGCTGAAATCCTGGCCACCCAATTCGACCTGGACCACGAAGAGCTCGTCCTGGTCAAGGACATTCCGTTCTACTCAACCTGTGAGCACCACCTCGTGCCGTTCCACGGGGTCGCCCACGTGGGATACATTCCCTCGCATGACGGGAAAGTCACCGGGCTGAGCAAACTCGCGCGGCTGGTGGACATGTTCGCCCGCCGGCCCCAGGTCCAGGAACGCCTGACCACCCAGATCGTCGAAGCCCTCGTCACCCACCTCAAGCCGCGCGGGGCCATTGTCGTCGTCGAATGCGAACACCTCTGCATGTCGATGCGCGGCATCCGCAAGCCCGGCGCCAAGACCGTCACCAGCGCGGTACGCGGGCAACTCCATGACCCGGCCACCCGTGCCGAAGCCATGAGCCTCATTATCGGAAGGTAAGAACACAGAACAATGGATTCCCTCGCAGCAGCCCCCGGAACCGGACCCGCGACCTCGCCCCTGCCCGTACTGCGCAAGTCGCGCCCGGCAGCGCAATTCAAGGATCTCCCGACGGACCGGACGCTCGTGATGGGAATCCTGAACGTCACCCCGGATTCCTTCAGCGACGGCGGCAAGCACGCCACCGCGGACACGGCCATCGCGGCCGGCCTGCGGATGTTCTACGGCGGAGCGGACATCATCGACGTCGGGGGCGAATCCACCCGCCCGGGAGCGGCCGAGGTCGGCGCCGAGGAAGAACAGCGGCGGGTGCTGCCCGTGATCCAGGCGCTGGTGAAGGCAGGTGCCCTGGTCAGTATCGACACCACGCACGCCGCCACGGCTGCGGCGGCGCTCGACGCCGGGGCCGCGATCATCAACGATGTGTCCGGACTTAGCATGGAGCCGGAAATGGCCGAACTCGTGGCACGCAGCAAGGCCCCGTACGTCCTCACCCACCGCCGCGGCAACGCCAGCACGATGGACTCCCTGGCTGAATACGGGAACGTGGCGGATGAAGTTGCGGCCGAGCTGGCCGGTGTCCGCGACAAGCTGTACGCGGCCGGCGTCGCCCCGGAGCAAATCATCCTGGACCCGGGACTTGGCTTCTCGAAGAACGAGGAGCAGAACTGGGAACTCCTCCAGCGCCTGGACGTCCTGCAGGCCATGGGCCACAAAGTCCTGGTGGCGGCCTCCCGCAAGCGCTTCCTCGGCAGCCTCCTGACCGTGGCCGGCAAGGCCGCCCCGCCGGCCGAACGCGACGCCGCCACGGCCGCCGTGACCGCCATCAGCGCCTACCGGGGCGCCTGGGCTGTCCGCGTGCATGACGTCGGGCCCAGCCTCGACGCCGTCAAAACCGCAGCACGCATGGCTCCGCCCCTGCCGGCTGCCCCCGGCCACGGCTGAACCGACAGACCAGCCATGGATCAGATCACGCTGAGCGGCGTCACCGCCGTCGGCCATCACGGAGTGTTTGATTTCGAGCGGCGCAACGGCCAGCCGTTCGTCGTCGATGCCGTACTGCACCTGGACTTCAGCCGCGCCGCCGCCTCCGACGACGTCCTGGACACCGCCCACTACGGTGAAGTGGCAGAGTGCATCCGGGGCTGGATCACGGGGGATCCGCTAAACCTGATCGAGGCGCTGGCCGTGCGGATCGCCGAGGACGTGCTGCGGAAGTTCCCCGTCGCCGCGGTGGACGTCACCGTGCACAAACCCAAGGCTCCGATCGAAGTCGAGTTCGGCGATGTCTCCGTCAGTGTCCGGCGGACCCGGCAGGAGCAGCCATGAACTACACCCGGGCCGTCCTCGCGCTCGGCAGCAACCTGGGGGCGCGGAGCGACACGCTCTCGGCGGCGGTCGCGGACATCGTCGACCCGCCCGAGGTACGGCTCCTGGCGATTTCGCCGATCGTCCAGACGAAAGCCGTCGGCGGACCTTCCGGCCAGCCGGACTTCCTCAACATGGTGATCGCGGTGGAGACAACCCTGACACCCCTTGAACTGCTGCAGCACTGCCACGCAGTGGAACAAAAGCACCTCCGCGTCCGCGAAGTGCACTGGGGCCCGCGCACGCTCGATGTCGACATCATCACCTACGGGGACCTGGTCAGCTCCGACCCGGACCTGACCCTGCCGCACCCCCGCGCGGCCCAGCGGGCCTTCGTGTTGTATCCGTGGTCGCTCATAGACCCGGCGGCCGAGCTCGATGGCGAACGCGTGGGCGAACTGGCAGCCAAAGCAGCGGATTTTGCCGACCTCGTGCCGTTCGACGGGTTCGAAAACCTCCACGGCGTGGCCGGGGTGGTGGAGTGATGAAGCTGACCAACCCCCTGACCCTGCTTGTCATCGGTTCTGCGGTGGGGGTCCTCGGCTGGCTCGCCGCCGTGCTGACCACCCGCTACGGCCTGAACACCCCTGTGCTGCCCCTCACCGGCCTCATCACGATGGCTGTGATCGTTGTGCTCACCCTCGTGCTGGGCATCAGGGTGCGCCGCTGGCGCAACGGCAACAAGAAGAAAATGCTCAACCCCATCCTGGCTGCCTGGACACTGGTCCTCGCCCAGGCCTGCGCCTACACCGGCAGCGTGCTGCTGGGCTGGCATGCCGGGATCTTCGTTGACCAGCTGCGGCTCTGGAACCTGCGCAGCGACCAGACACTCGCCTGGCAGGCCCTGATCATGGCCGGCGGCGGCCTGGCCATGATCGTGGTCGGCCTGATGGTGGAACGGTTCTGTCGGATACCCCCAGAGGACGGCGAGGGCGAGTCGGCCCCGGGTCTGCAGGAAAAGCGCAAGCCCAAGTCGGAAGGCGAATATGCGTACCGAGGCGATTGACCCTCCGGGCATCACGTGGCTGCGCGTCTCACCGAAGTACGTCACGGTACGCCTCGCAGGCTGGGCGCTTGGCAACCTCATCGTGGTGGGGCTGCTGTGCGTTCCCCTCATCCTTGTCCTCAACGGCTTTTGGCAGTCGTTCCCGCTCTGGCTGGCCGTTGCCATCCCTGCGGTGATGCTGTTCGTGGCACTGTGGCGGCTCCTGCTCATTCCCCGCCAGGTGCGGTCCATCGGCTACGCCGAACGCGAGGATGACCTTCTCATCCGCCGCGGCATCTTCTTCCAGCGCACCCTCGTGGTCCCTTACGGCCGCATGCAGTACGTGGACATCGGCGCCGGACCGGTGGAACGCGGGCTCGGGCTGTGCACGCTGAAACTGCACACCGCCTCCGCCGGCACCAACGCGGAAATCCCAGGCCTGCCCGCCGCGGAAGGGGCGCGGCTCCGGGAGCAGCTCTCCGCCCGTGGCGAAGCCCGGCTGGCCGGGCTGTGACGGTTCGCCGTGCAGGCCACGCAGTGAAAACCACAGCAGTGAAGGAACAGCAGTGAAGGCACAGCAGTGAAGGCCCCCGCCGTGATGGGGGCACCGTGAAGCCGGGTGCCGCCCCGGCGGCCCCCGCCGGGGCCCAAGCGGGAACCCCGGACGGCGCGTGGCTGCGTGTGCACCCGGCCTCACCCTTTGTGCGCGGCTGGGTGGCGCTGGCCGCCATAGGATTCTTCTTCTTCCGAGACACCTTCGAGCGGATGCTCCGGGGCGGGCCGTTGATCGACCAACAGCTCGCCGGCCGGGCGCCGTGGCTGCTGCTCGGCGGCGGTGTGCTGTTGCTGCTCACCGTCCTCGGTTACATCCTGAGCTGGTACTTCACCCGCTACCAGGTGGCGGAAGGCTACGTCCGGCTGAACACGGGCTTCCTCTTCAAACAGCAGCGGCAGGCCCGGCTGGACCGCGTCCAGGCGATCGACATCGTGCAGCCCCTGCTGGCCCGGATCTTCGGGCTGGCCGAGCTGAAGTTCGAGGTGGCCGACGCCGGGGAGTCCGCGGTGCGGCTCGCCTACCTCCGCATGGACGAGGCACGGCAGCTTCGCGCCGCGATCCTGGCCCGCGCTGCCGGTGTGGTGCCGGACCCTGCGCACCCCGGGGAGGCCGCCGCAGAGGCGCCCGAGCACACGGTCCTGACCGTCCCGCCGCGGCGCCTCATCGGATCCCTGGTCCTGAGCGAGCAGAGCGTGTTCATTGTGGTCGGCGGTGTGGTTTCCGTGGCGCTTTCCGCCCTGACCGAGAACCGCAGCTTCTACCTCTTCCTGATCCCGGCCGCGCTGGGCATGGCAGCCGCGTACTGGAACGCCATCAACCGGGGCTACAACTTCACCGCAGCCATTTCCCCGGACGGAATCCGGCTGCGCTACGGGCTGCTGGACACACAGGCGCAGACCCTGCCGCCGGGCCGGATCCAGGCGCTGCGGGTCAGCCAGCCGCCCCTCTGGCGGATCTTCGGCTGGTACCGGATCCAAGTCAATGTGGCCGGCTACGGTGCGGCCGGAGTCGACGGCGAGAGCTCATCGCGGACCACGCTGCTTCCGGTGGGGAAGTTCCCCGACGTGCTCACCATGCTCTCCCTCGTCCTGCCCGACCCGGGCACACCGGACCCGGTGGGGACCTTCAGGGCCGGCATCACCGGCATCGCAGGCCCGGACGAGACCAGGGGGAGTGCGGGGGAGCCCGGAGCGGACGACGCCGGCTTCGTCACCACCCCGCGGCGCGCCCGGCTGCTCGCGCCCCTGGGCTGGCGCCGCAACGGCTTCACCGCCACCGACACGGCCCTGCTGATCCGCTCGGGCCGCTGGTGGCGGCACCTCGTTGTGGTCCCGCACCAACGCACCCAATCCATGGCGCTGGAGCAAGGCCCCCTGGCGCGGCGATTCCGCGTAGCGGACCTTGTCCTGCACACGACGGCCGGGCCGGTGTCCCCGCGGCTCATCCAGGCCGGCCTCGACGAGGGGCGCGCGCTGCTGGACGCGCAGGCGGCCCGCGCCCGGGCCGCGCGCAAACGGCAGACCAGCGAGCACTGGCTGGACCAGGTCCGGGCGCTCTCGGCTGAACCGTTCCAATCCGGCGATCCCTCCCGGACCGCAGAACTTTCCCCCACGGCAGAACCCAACAGGCAGGACGACCGGCAGCATGGTTAAACCAGGACGACTCGGCATCGGAATCGTCGGCGCCGGCAAGGTCGGCGCCGTCCTGGGCGCCGCGTTGCGCGGCGCGGAGCACGCCATCATCGGTGTCTCCGCGGTCTCGGACGCCAGCCGCGAACGCGCGGAAACCCTGCTCCCCGGTGTCCCGGTGCTGGACGTGCAGGACATCGTCGAACGCGCCGAACTGGTGCTGCTGGCCGTTCCCGACGACGCGCTCGGCCCGCTGGTCGAGGGTCTGGCGAAGCTGGGCGCCTGGCAGCCCGGCCAGCTCGTGGCACACACCTCCGGACGTTTCGGCGTCGGGATCCTGCATCCCGTCCGCGCCGTCGGTGCCGTCCCGCTGGCGCTGCACCCCGCGATGACGTTCACCGGGATGAGCCTGGACCTCACCCGGCTGCTGGACTGCACCTTTGGCGTCACGGCGGATGCTGCAATGCTGCCCATCGCACAGGCCCTTGTCGTGGAGATGGGGGCGGAGCCCGTCGCCATCGCGGAAGCCGACCGCACGCTCTACCATGCCGCCCTCGCCCACGGCTCGAACCACCTCGTCACCCTCGTGGCGCAGGCCTCGGAGTTGCTCCGGGAGGTCGGCGTCGATGCCCCTGAACGGATGCTTGGCCCGCTGCTGCGCGCGACCCTGGAAAACGCCCTCGCCTCGGGCGAATCGGCACTGACCGGGCCGGTGGCCCGCGGCGATGCGGGCACCGTGGCAGCACACGCCGAGTCCCTGCGGGAGCACGACGGCGGCTCCGGCGGCGATATTCTGGAGGCGTACCTGGCCATGGCCCGGGCGACCGCCCGCCGGGCAGGACGCCGCGGGCTGCTGAAGCCGGAGCAACTCGACGCCATCGCGCAGGCGCTCGAGGGCCCCGGCCACGACGGCCGGCAACCCTAAGGAAGGTCCATAACTTGGCGATCCAACTCGTGACCACGGCTGCCCGGCTCCGCACGGAAAGCGCCCGGCTGCTCAAGGCGAAGGGCGGCACCTCGCAGGGCCTGGTGCCCACCATGGGGGCGCTGCACGAGGGCCACGCCGAGCTGGCGCGCACCGCCGTCGAGGAGAACGATGTGGTGGTGGTGAGTATTTTCGTGAACCCGCTGCAGTTCGGCGAGGCCGTGGACCTTGAACGGTACCCCCGGACCCTGGACGCGGATCTGGCGCTCCTGGACGCCGCGGGCGTGGACCTGGTGTTCGCTCCGGACGTGGACGAGGTCTATCCCGGCGGGGAACCCCTGGTCCGGATCAGCGCGGGCCCGATGGCCGGGAAGTGGGAGGGCGCCTCCCGCCCCGGGCATTTCGACGGCGCCCTGACCGTGGTGGCCAAACTGCTGCACTACGGAATGCCCGGCGCGGCAGCCGGGGCCGAATTGCCTGCCTACCGGGCGTATTTCGGCCAGAAGGACGCCCAGCAGCTGGCCCTGGTCCAGCGCATGGTGGCCGACCTGAACTTCCCCGTGGAGATCATCCCGGTGCCGATTGTGCGCTCCGCGGACGGGCTGGCACTGTCCAGCCGCAACCGCTTCCTCTCCGCCGAGGAACGCGAGGCGGCGCTGGTGCTCTCGCGGGCCCTCCGGCTCATCGAGGAGCGGGCCAACGCCCACCAGCCGCTGGACCTTGAGTCGGTGCAGGCGCTCGTGGAGTCCCAGCCGCTCGTGGACCTGGACTATCTCGACGTCGTGGACCCCCGCACCCTCGAACCTCTCGCGGAGAACTGCCGGGACACACCGTTCCGCGGCGAGGGCCTGGCGCTCATTGCAGCCAAGGTGGGCCCGGTCCGGCTGATCGACAACGTCCCGCTGGACTCCTGAGCAGCCCTGCCAGCCCTGCCGCCACGTCCAATTTCGGCCGCTGGAAATTTTCTCCAGCGTCGGGAATTACCGCGGCGAATCCCGGGTTAGCACCTTCAGTAGCGGCTTTGGCCGCAGAATCCCACTTCAAGACTCCCTGAGGGAACCCCTATGTCTACAGACGTCTCTTCAAAGACCCCCGGCGATCCCGTGGAGACCACGCCGGCCGCGCAGCCCCGGGTTGCCGGCGGGGCTGCCGAACTCCCGGCGAAGATGTCCCGGGAATCGGTCACCGTCATCGCCACCCTGCTGGTGGCCACGTTTGTGGTGATCCTGAACGAAACGATCATGAACGTCGCCCTGCAGCGGCTGATGGTGGATCTGGGGGTCACCGCCCCGACCGTGCAGTGGCTGTCCACCGGTTTTATGCTCACGATGGCCGTTGTGATCCCGACGACCGGTTTCATCCTGCAGCGGCTCACCACCCGTGCCGTCTTTATGCTGGCCATGGGCCTGTTCTCCGGCGGCACGCTGCTCGCGGCGCTGGCTCCGGGATTCGAAATCCTCCTGCTCGCCCGGATCATCCAGGCCGGCGGCACCGCGATCATGCTGCCCCTGCTGATGACCACCATCCTCACCCTGGTCCCTGTGACACGCCGCGGCTTCGTGATGGGCAACGTCAGCATCGCCATCTCCGTGGCCCCGGCCATGGGCCCCACCGCTTCCGGACTGATCCTCGAGCACTTCTCCTGGCGCTTTATGTTCGTCTTTGTGCTCCCGATCGCCCTGGCGGCTTTTGCCATCGGCGCCCGGTTCCTGACCAACATTGGTGAAAAAGAGAAGACCCGGCTCGATGTCCTGTCCGTGCTGCTCACCGTCCCGGCCTTCGGCGGGCTTGTCTACGGGCTCAGCCAGATCGGCGGAGGCGCGGGCGGCCCGGGCTCGCCCGCCATCATTGCCCTGGCCGTGGGCGTCATCGCCATGGTGGCGTTCGTCTTCCGGCAGCTGCGGCTGCAGAAGTCCGCGGCGCCGCTGCTGGACCTGCGGGCATTCACGTTCAGGATGTTCACGGTGTCGGTGCTGCTGCTCGTGGTGGCCATGATCGCCCTGTTCGGTGCAGTGATCCTCCTGCCGTTGTACCTGCAGGAGGTCCGCGGCCTGACGTCCCTCGAAACAGGGCTGACCCTGCTGCCCGGAGGCCTCGCGATGGGGCTGCTGGGACCGTTCATTGGCCGACTCTTCGACAAGGTCGGGCCGCTGCCGCTGACGGTCACCGGCTCCTCCCTGCTGGTGCTGGCCCTGTTCCAGTTCTCCCTGCTCGACGCCGGCACTCCGGTCGGGTGGATCATCGCGCTGCACGTGGGCCTCAGCCTGGGACTGGCCCTGATCTTCACGCCGGCCTTCACGACCGGACTGAACCCGCTGCCGCCGCACCTGTATTCCCACGGCTCGGCCATCATGAGCACCTTGCAGCAAGTCGCCGGGGCCGCCGGAACTGCGCTGCTCGTCTCGATCTACGCGGTGGTATCCGCCGGCTCAGGAATGGTCGCGGGCATGCATGCGGCGTTCCTCACGGCATCGGTCATCGCCGTGGCCGCCGTCGTGCTGGCCGCCATGATGCGCAAGACCGCCGCCGTCGATCACCCCGCAGCGGAACACGCCGCCGCCCACTGACGAGGTTAACCCAACGCGGGGTCACTTGTCGCCCATCCGGGTTCCGGAATGGGCGATAAGTGACCCCGCGTTGTTTGGTGCGGGCAGAGTGCGGTCAGCTGGCGAAGAACTCGCTGAGCGCGGTGATGAGCTTGTCCGGTGCCTTGTTGACGCCGTCGTGCCCCATGCCCGGCAGGATCGTGTAGCTGGAGCCGGAGAGCACCTCGTGGATCTGGGCGCAGGCCACACCGAAGTACGCCGGGCTCTTCTCCCCGACAATGATCAGGGTCTCCAGCGGCAGTTCCAGGAACGGCTCGGCCGGCATGTCCGCGGCGATGATGGCCTTGATCTCCCGGACACCGGTCTTCATCAGTTCGCGCATCTGCTTTCCGATCGGGGTGCCGGCGGCCAGTTTGTTCGCCAGCGTCAGCATGGACAGCGGCATCCGGGACAGTGCACTGCCCGTCTCGAGGCCCCGGAGCAGGACCGCGAGGGCGCGGTCGTCGTCGCCGGCCGCCGTCGCCTTCTCGTATTCGGTGGTCCAGTCTGCGGTGACGCTGTGGTTCACGGAGACCGCAGGGTCGTAGACGGCGAGGCGTTCCACCGGCAGGGTGCGGGCGGCGTGCAGTGCCACCGCTCCGCCGAAGCTGTGCCCGAAAACGTCCGTGCTGGAGGTGTGCTTCATCACCGCATCGAGGTCATGGATGTCCACATCGAGGGTGTAGTCCTCCGGCTGCGGCGACGAGGAGCCGCGGCCACGGCGGTTGAACGTGTGCACCGGGCGCCCCAGGGACGCGCTGAGCTTCTGCGCGAAGCGGGTGTAGTCGGAGGCGGTCACCATGGACGCCGGAACGACGACAACGCCGGAGCCCGCCGAAGCAAGCTCGGCACCCGTGCTGAATAGCTCGATCGTTCCACCGTCGGGGGTTCTGATGTTCTCGCGGGTCATGCTCCGAGCCTAGCGGAGGCCGCAGCTACGGCGTAGTAGGGGGTCGACGCGGCCGTGGACGGCTAGTTGCCCAGCCGCCCGCCGGAGACCTCCAGGTAGCAGGAGCCGCAGAGCGATTCGTACCAGACGTCCTGGCCGTCGATCGCGACCTGGTCGCCGTCGAAGACCACCGCGTCGCCTGCCCGGCGGGTGTTGAAGATGGCTTTGCGGCCGCAGCGGCAGATGGTTTTGAGTTCCTCAAGGGTGTGCGCGATCTCGAGCAGCCGCAGCGATCCCGGGAACGCCCGGGTGCGGAAGTCCGTGCGGATTCCGTAGGCCAGGACGGGAACGTTGTCCAGGACGGCGATCCGGAAGAGGTCGTCCACCTGGGCGGGTTCGAGGAACTGGGCCTCGTCCACCAGGAGGCATGCCACCGGCTGCGTGTCCACATGCTCCAGCAGCGCATGGGGGTCGTCTCCTTGGGCCTGGGCGGTGAACAACTCGCGGGCAGAGGCTCCGGCCGGGATCAGGAAGTCCACCGAACGGGTCATGCCCAGACGGGAGACGACGTCGGCGTCGCCCTTGGTGTCCACGTCCGGCTTGGCCAGCAGGACCCGCTGGCCGCGTTCCTCATAGTTGAAGGCTGCCTGCAGCAGGCCCGTTGACTTGCCGGAGTTCATCGCGCCGAAGCGGAAGTAGAGCTTGGCCAAGGGTGTCCTTTCGAAGGGGTCGCCCACCGATTGTAAGGGCGCGCCCCTCAGCGGCCCAGCCTGAACCGCCTCCTGCGCGACCGGAGCGGCTGCAGGCTCCCCTCCCCGGCCAGGAGGAACCGGGCAACCGCCCGGGGCAGCCGGATTCCGGGACG
Organism: Arthrobacter sp. NicSoilB4; assembly: GCF_019977335.1. Taxonomy (NCBI): domain Bacteria; kingdom Bacillati; phylum Actinomycetota; class Actinomycetes; order Micrococcales; family Micrococcaceae; genus Arthrobacter; species Arthrobacter sp. NicSoilB4. The sequence continues at coordinate 168,820 of NZ_AP024653.1, forward strand.
GAGCGGGCTTTCGTGGAGCTGGCCTGGCAGCACGGCGTACTTGATGGAAGGGACGGCGGCGGCGAGTTGCCGGCCCGTTTCGGTGAAGTAGTCCGGGCTCCACCCGCCGCTCAGCATCAGCGTCGGGGTGGTCACGGCCGCGAAGTCGTCCAGTTCGGCGTCGGCGTCCAGCACCGCCCTTATCTCCGCGACGGCGGTGGGCAGCAGTTCGCGCATCTCGGCGCCCATGCTGGTCCGTGCCGAGAGGATGCTGAGCATCCGCAGCGCGCCCAGCGGAAGCTTGGCGACGGGCCCGCCCACCTCAAGGCCCTGGACCATGTGCGCCCAGGCCTCGTCGAGCTGCCCGGCGGCGACCGAGCGCTCCAGCTCGGGCCGCCAACGCCGGGTGAGGTTCCCGGAGAGGGACACTGCCGCGTCATAGGTGACCATCCGGCGGATCGGCACCGTCCGTGCCGCCTCCAGGGCCACGAAACCGCCATAGCTGTGCGCCACGACGTCGTTCGACCCGGTCTCCCGCATTACCGCAGCCAGATCGCCGACCTCCGTGGCCGCCGAGTAGCCGGGCGGCTGCGGGGAGGACCCGGCCCGCCCGCGACGGTTGTAGCAGTGCACTTGGCGGCCCAGCAGGCGGCTGATGTTCCACGCGAACGGGCGGTACAGCGCGGCGGTGATCGAGGTGCCGTGCACGACGACGATGCCGGGGCCGGGCGGTGGCCCGGCAACGGGCGCTCCCGCCGGGGCCGTTCCGGCAGGCGGACGGAAGGAGAGCACCTCGAGATGGCCCTCGCCGTCGTCCGTGCTGATGGTCCGCGTCTCCACAGCCCTGAGTCTATTCCGCGGGGCCTGTTCCGCGGGGCCTTTGCCGGGCGGAATCTGCCCCGGCGGAATCCCCGGTAAACTTGGGGATTGTGACTTCCCAAAACACCTCCGCCCCGAACACCGCCGCCGATTCCCACGACGCCAGCGAACAGACGCGCATCCGCATGGAGAAGCGCGCCAAGCTGATCGAGCGCGGTATCGAGGCGTATCCGGTAGGTGTGGAACGCACGCATTCACTGAATGACGTCCGTGAAAAGTACGCGCACCTCCAGGCTGACGAAACCACCGGCGACGTCGTCGGGGTGACCGGCCGCATCGTCTTCATCCGCAACACCGGCAAGCTCTGCTTCGCCACGCTCCAGGAGGGCGGGGTTGACGGCAAGGCTGTCCGGCTGCAGGTCATGCTGAGCCTGGCCAACATCGGCGAGGACGCGCTCGCCGACTGGAAGGCCCTTGTGGACCTGGGCGACCACGTCTTCATCAAGGGCGAGGTCATCTCCTCGCGGCGCGGCGAGCTCTCCGTCATGGCCGGGTCCTGGTCCATGGCGTCCAAGGCCCTGCGCCCGCTGCCCGTGCTGCACGCGGAGCTCAACGAGGAAACGCGCGTCCGGCAGCGCTACGTGGACCTGATCGTCCGTGATGAGGCCCGCGAAATGGTTTACACCCGGGCAGCGATTACGCGCTCCATCCGCGAGACCCTGCACCGCCAGGGCTACGTCGAGGTGGAGACCCCGATGCTGCAGCTGGTCCACGGCGGCGCCACTGCCCGCCCCTTCGAGACGCACATGAACGCCTTCGACCAGAAAATGACGCTGCGGATCGCTACCGAGCTGTACCTCAAGCGCACCGTGGTCGGCGGAATCGACCGCGTCTACGACATGGGCCGCGTCTTCCGCAACGAGGGCGTGGACTCCACCCACAGCCCCGAATTCACCACCCTGGAGAGCTACGAGGCCTGGGCCGACCAGTTCGTTATGGCGGACCGGATCAAGGAACTCATTCTCGACGCCGCCGACGCCGCCGGCGTGGGCCGCGTCCTGCAGACCGAAGCCGGAGAGATCAACCTCGACGGCGACTGGGCGTGGATGGCTGTCTACCCGGGGCTGTCCGACTTCGTGGGCCAGGAAATCACTCCTGCGACCCCCGCCGCCGAGCTTCTGGCGCTGGCCGCCAAGCATGAGGTGAAGGTGGACGCCAACTGGGACGCCGAGAAACTCGTAGTGGAACTCTTCGGCGAGCTCGTTGAACCGACGCTGCTGAACCCGACCTTCGTCTACGATTACCCGCCGTCCGCGCAGCCGCTGGCCCGCCAGCACCGCGAGGATGACCGGCTGATCGAAGCGTGGGACCTCATCATTGGCGGCATGGAGCGCGGCACCGCGTTCTCCGAGCTGATTGACCCGGTGATCCAGCGCGAACGGCTCACAGAGCAGTCCCGCCGTTCCGCCGCCGGCGATGTCGAGGCGATGCAGCTGGACGACGACTTCCTCCGCGCATTGGAGTACGGAGCCCCGCCGATGGGCGGAATCGGCCTGGGCATCGACCGGCTGGTCATGCTCTTCACCGGCGCCGGTATCCGCGAGACGATTCTGTTCCCGCTGCTGAAGCCCGAAGGGCACTGACCATGGAGTACGTCGCCGTATTGCTTCCCTCCGTGGTGGTCGGGCTGATCTTCTGGTTCGCCATGAAATCGATTTTCAATGCCGACAAATCGGAGCGCCAGGCCGAAGCCCGTGCCCAGGCGGAGGCCGATGGAAATGTCTCCGGGGCGGATACCCTCCGCAACGACGGCCATTCCAACGGCAAGAACTAATAGCAGACTATTCCGCCTTGGGTTTTCCTTTGGAAACTCTTTTTCGCTTTGACTCGTTGCCATTAAGCAGAGGATACTTTCAACCAGATACATCCTGCTTTTCCTAAATACTCATCCATTTGGAAAGAGAGTCTTTAATGGCACAGAAAGTAAAAATCATCCTTGTCGATGATCTGGATGGGGGATCCGCGGACGAGACTGTCCGGTTCGGCCTTGACGGCGTCAGTTACGAAATCGACCTGTCGGCCGACAATGCTGCAGAACTCCGTTCGGCAGTCGAGAAGTTTGTAGGCCACGCACGCAAGACCTCAAGCGGCCGCGCAACACGCACCAAGATTGCATCCGGCCGGAATCAGGACTCCGCCCAGATCCGTCAGTGGGCGCGCGATAACGGCTATGCGGTAAACAGCCGCGGCCGTATCCAGGCTGAAATTCAGGAAGCGTACCAAAAGGCGAATTCCTAACAGTCGAGCCGGGAACCCTGCGTCGACGACGCAGCGTCAGGCCGCAATACCAATGACAATGCCCCCGCCCTAAGGCGGGGGCATTGTCATGTGTGCCCGCAGTGGCCGGAGGCGTCGCCGGCCGCTCCACCCGCCGGCGGCGCAGAACCGCCCGCCAAGGCCGTCGCAAGGCCGTCGCACGGCCATGGCCGGCCTGGGTTCGCGGCCCCATGTGACGCCGCTCCGGCGTCCGGGTTTCCCCTGTGGCGAACAAGCCCCAAATCTTGAACCCGGCCACGTAGCATCAAAGTACGTCGTAGCTAGGAGTGTGGCGAAATGTTTGAGCGATTTACGGACCGTGCCCGTCGCGTAGTTGTGCTTGCCCAAGAAGAGGCACGCATGCTGAACCACAATTACATTGGTACCGAACACATCCTCTTGGGTCTGATCCATGAAGGTGAAGGTGTTGCTGCCAAAGCCCTCGAGTCCTTGAGCATTTCGCTCGACGGCGTCCGCGAGCAGGTACAGGAGATCATCGGGCAGGGCCAGCAGGCCCCGTCCGGACACATCCCCTTCACCCCGCGCGCCAAGAAGGTCCTGGAACTCTCGCTCCGCGAGGCCCTGCAGCTGGGACACAACTACATCGGCACCGAGCACATCCTGCTCGGCCTCATCCGCGAGGGCGAAGGCGTCGCCGCCCAAGTGCTGGTCAAGCTCGGTGCGGACCTCAACCGCGTCCGCCAGCAGGTCATCCAGCTGCTCTCGGGCTACCAGGGCAAGGAAACCACCGGTGCCGGCGTCGGCCCAGGGCAGGCCGAAGGCACTCCCGCCGGTTCCGTCGTCCTGGACCAGTTCGGCCGCAACCTGACCCAGGCTGCGCGCGAGAACAAGCTGGACCCGGTCATCGGGCGCGAATCGGAAATGGAACGCGTTATGCAGGTCCTTTCCCGCCGCACGAAGAACAACCCCGTGCTGATCGGTGAGCCCGGCGTCGGCAAGACCGCCGTCGTCGAAGGCCTTGCCCAGGCGATTGTCCGCGGCGACGTTCCGGAGACCATCAAGGACAAGCAGCTTTACACGCTGGACCTCGGGTCCCTCGTAGCCGGCTCCCGCTACCGCGGTGACTTCGAAGAGCGCCTCAAGAAGGTCCTCAAGGAAATCCGCACCCGCGGCGACATCATCCTGTTCATCGATGAGATCCACACCCTGGTGGGTGCCGGTGCAGCTGAAGGCGCCATTGATGCGGCCTCGATCCTGAAGCCCATGCTGGCCCGCGGCGAGCTCCAGACCATTGGTGCCACCACGCTGGACGAGTACCGCAAGCACATTGAGAAGGATGCCGCGCTGGAACGCCGTTTCCAGCCGATCCAGGTCAAGGAACCCTCCGTCGCTCACGCGATCGAGATCCTCAAGGGCCTCCGCGACCGGTACGAGGCGCACCACCGCGTCACCATCACCGACGGCGCCCTCGCCTCGGCCGCGAGCCTCTCCGAGCGCTACATCTCGGACCGCTTCCTGCCGGACAAGGCGATCGACCTGATCGATGAGGCCGGCGCCCGCCTGCGCATCCGCCGGATGACAGCCCCGCCGGAGCTCAAGGTCATGGACGAGAAGATCGCCGCCATGAAGCTGGAGAAGGAATCCGCGATTGACGCGCAGGACTTCGAAGGCGCCGCCTCGCTGCGCGACAAGGAGCAGAAGCTCATTGCCGAACGTGCCGAGAAGGAACGCCAGTGGAAGACCGGCGGCATGGACGACATCTCCGAGGTGGATGAGGACCTCATCGCCGAAGTGCTGGCGAACTCGACCGGCATCCCGGTCTTCAAGCTGACCGAGGAAGAGTCCTCGCGACTGCTGAAGATGGAAGACGAGCTGCACAAGCGCGTCGTCGGCCAGAACGAGGCCATCAGGTCCCTGTCCCAGGCCATCCGCCGCACCCGTGCAGGCCTGAAGGACCCGAAGCGTCCGGGCGGTTCGTTCATCTTCGCCGGCCCCACCGGCGTCGGCAAGACCGAGCTCGCCAAGGCCCTGGCCGAATTCCTGTTCGGCGAGGAAGACGCCCTGATCACCCTGGACATGTCCGAGTACTCGGAGAAGCACACGGTGTCGCGTCTCTTCGGTGCCCCTCCGGGCTACGTGGGCTATGAGGAAGGCGGACAGCTGACCGAGAAGGTCCGCCGTCGTCCGTTCTCCGTGGTCCTGTTCGACGAGGTGGAGAAGGCGCACGCCGACCTCTTCAACTCGCTGCTGCAGATCCTGGAAGACGGCCGCCTGACCGACTCCCAGGGCCGCGTGGTGGACTTCAAGAACACCGTGATCATCATGACCACCAACCTCGGCACCCGGGACATTTCCAAGAGCGTTGCCACCGGCTTCCAGTCGGGCACGGACACGCAGACCGGCTACAACCGGATGCGGGCCCGTGTCACGGAGGAGCTCAAGCAGCACTTCCGCCCCGAGTTCCTGAACCGTGTTGACGACGTTGTGGTCTTCCCGCAGCTGACACAGGACGAGATCATCGAGATCGTGGACATGTTCGTCGGCCGGCTGGAGAAGCGGCTCAAGGACAAGGACATGGGCATCGAGCTCACGCCCGCAGCCAAGATCCTGCTGGCAACCCGCGGTTACGATCCTGCAATGGGTGCCCGGCCGCTGCGCCGGACCATCCAGCGCGAGATCGAGGACCAGCTCTCCGAGAAGATCCTGTTCGGCGAAATCCACGCCGGCGACATCGTTGTAGTGGATGTGGACGGCGAAGGCGACGACGCCAAGTTCACGTTCGCGGGCAACGCCAAGCCGCGCATCCCGGAGATCGCTCCGAGCGTCTAGGCGCCAACTCAGAGGCCCCGTCATTCCCGCCAGGGAGTGGCGGGGTCTTTGCGTTTCCGCTGCCCAGGCGCCCGGGCCGCGGGTGCGCCAGGCGGGGCCACGCCGAGTCTGAAAGTACCGTTTCACTCTTAGTGAACTTGGTGTGATCCAGCGCACAGGGGGTGTTGAATCGGTGCATGGCTTCCAACGATTCAGAGACCCTGAGCGAAAAACCCGAGACACCGTTCCACGACCTGGACCACTACCTCGCCATCCCGAAGGTAAGCGGCCTGGCGCTGAGCCCGGACGGCAGGAGGCTGGTCACCACCGTGGCCACCCTCAACGCCAAGGGCACCGAATACGGCACCGCGCTCTGGGAACTCGACCCGGAAGGGCAGAAGCACGCCCGCCGGATCACCCGCAGCGCCAAGGGGGAGGCGGGGGCAGTATTCGCCGCCAGCGGTGACCTGTACTTCAGTTCCGCCCGCCCCGACCCGGAAACCCCCGAGGCCGATCCCGTGAACGCCCTCTGGATGCTGCCCGCGGACGGTGGCGAGGCCCGCGTCGTGCTCACAAGGGCCGGAGGAGTCAGCGGACTCCTGGCCGCGAAAGACACCGGCGCCCTCTTCGTCAACGCCTCCGTGCTGGCGGGCTCCACGGACGAGGACAACGACGAGGAACGCCGCAAGGCCCGCAAGGACAACAAGGTCGCCGCCATCCTGCACAGCGGCTATCCCGTCCGCTACTGGGACGCCGACCTGGGGCCCGCCCAGCCGAGGCTTTTCGCCGTCGAGCCGGGCGAGGAACAGGAACCGGGCAAACCGGCAACGGTTGACGCCGCGGCGCCGCTCAAACTCCGCAACCTGACGCCCGACGCCGGGAGCGGGCTCCGTGACGCAGATGCTGTCGTCAGCCCGGACGGAAAGACCATCTACAGCAGCTTCGACAAGCCGCTGGCCCGCGCGGATTCACGGTCAATGCTGGTCGCGATCGACGTCGCCACCGGCACCCGCAAGGTGCTGCTGGATACCGAGGGAATGAGCTATTTCCCTGGGCCGGTCAGCCCCGACAACCGGACGCTCGTTGTGCTCAGTGAGACCGACACAACGCCGGAGGCGGCCCCGCAGGTCAAGCTGCACCTGCTCGACGTGAGCGGCGGTGCGCCCGCGGCCGAAACCGCCCTGACGCCGCTCGCGCACGACTGGGACCGCTGGGCGCGCCCCGCCGCGTGGCTGCGGGACGGATCGGCCGTGCTCGCCACCGCGGACGAAGACGGGGCCTCTCCGGTCTTCCGCATCAGCGTGACCGGCGACGGTGGAGCCGGCCAGGTGGCCCGCCTGACCGCCGACGCCGCCGCGTATACCGACGTCGTGGTCGCCCCCGACGGGCGCACCGCCTATGCGCTGCGCAGCTCCTACGAATTCCCGGCGGAAGCGGTGCGGATCGACCTGGCCAGCGGCGACGTCGTCCGCCTGCCCGCCCCCGCAGAGCGCCCGCACTACAAAGGCTCCCTGGAACGCATCGAGACGACGGCGGCAGACGGGACCCGCGTCCCGGCGTACCTGGCGCTCCCCGAAGGCGCCACGGCCGGAAACCCGGCACCCCTGCTGCTCTGGATCCACGGCGGCCCGCTGGGCTCCTGGAACGCCTGGACCTGGCGCTGGAATCCCTGGCTGCTGGTCGCCCGGGGCTACGCCGTGCTGCTGCCGGACCCGGCACTCTCGACCGGCTACGGCCAGCACCACATCCAGCGCGGCTGGGGTGAATGGGGCAAGGCCCCGTTCACCGACCTGATGGCCATCACCGACGCCGTTGTGCAGCGGCCGGACATTGATGAGACCCGCACGGCTGCCATGGGCGGTTCTTTCGGCGGCTACATGGCCAACTGGGTGGCCGGCCACACGGACCGGTTCAAGGCAATCGTTACCCACGCCAGCCTCTGGGCGCTGGACCAGTTCGGCCCCACCACTGACGCCGCGCAATACTGGCTCCGGGAGATGACGGCCGAGATGGCGCTGGAGAACTCCCCGCACCTGCACGTGGAGAACATCAGCACCCCGATGCTCGTCATCCACGGCGACAAGGACTACCGCGTCCCGATCGGCGAGGGCCTGCGACTCTGGTACGAACTCCTCTCCAAGTCCCAGCTGGCGGCCGACGAAAACGGCGCGACCGAGCACCGCTTCCTCTATTTCCCGGACGAAAACCACTGGATCCTGCAGCCGCAGCACGCCAAGGTCTGGTACGGCGTCGTCGAGCACTTCCTCGCCAGGAACCTGCTCGACAAGGATCTGCCAGTGCCTGCTGAGCTCGGTCTCTAGGCCGGGCCACTCCCAGCCAGTTGGGTTCAGGCAGGGACGCGACAGCGTCCCCCAGTAGGATTGGGCTGTGACTGAGCCAATCCGCATCCGCCTTGCCCGCACCAGCGATGTCGGGGCGATCAAGACGCTTGTGGCCCCGCTTGCCGATCAGCGGATCCTGATGGCCAAGGAAACCGTGGCCTACTACGAAAGCCTGCAGGAGTTCCGGATCGCCGAGTCCCCAGACGGCGAAGTGATCGGCTGCGGGGCGCTGCACGTGATGTGGGAGGACCTCGCCGAGGTGCGCACGCTCGCAGCATCGGATGCCTGGCGGGGAAAGGGCGTGGGCCACCTGCTCGTGGAACGCCTGCTGGAGGACGCCCGGGCTCTCGGCGTTTCCCGCGTGTTCTGCCTGACCTTCGAGGTGGATTTTTTCAAGAAGCACGGCTTCGAAGTGATGGCCGACCAGAGCGCCGTCGATCCCGTGGTGTACTCCGAACTCCTGCGCTCCCACGATGAGGGTGTCGCCGAATTCCTGGACCTGGCCCGGGTGAAGCCCAATACCCTCGGCAACACCAGAATGATCAAGGTGTTGTAGCCCGCCGCTGAGCACCGCAATGGAACGCCGGGAACGTTGCTGCCGGCGTGCCCGGTCGGGCGGGAAAAGCTGCCCTGCCGGGCATGCGAAACCGGGTCTTCCCATCAATAAATTTGATGGATAAACTGATGCCGGTCCAGGGGGTGGACTTCCCGAGTTTCGGAGGCAAGAAATTGCACGATCGCGTGATTTTTCCAGATTTCTCCGCATTCCAAATGACAATCGCAGACCCGGCGCCGCGACGCGCCACCGATCCGGGCGCCACCGATCCGGGCGCCACGGATCCGGGCGCCGGGGACGACGGGGACCCGGCGCCGGAGATCAACGGGGGGCGGCTCAATGCGCCGCCCTTCTCCTGGCTCGGCAACGACGCCTGGCCAAACTTCCCGTTGTGGGCGGACAAACCAAGCTGATGCGCCCGCGGTTGCCGGGGAGGACTGCCGTCCGGGAGAACCCCGTTTCCGCGTCAGAGGTTGTGAATCCGGAGCCTACCGCTGGCATGGGCCCCGGTAGTAGGGTCTAAGCAAGCAGCCAGGACACCATCCAGGGAGCACAGCCATGAAGAAGCTCATCAATGATCCCCGCGCCGTGGTTGACGAGTCAGTGGAGGGCTTCGGGCTTGCCCATGCCGACCTCGTGACCGTTTTTGCGGACCCCAAATACATCGTGCGCAAAGACGCGCCGGTGGCAGGAAAAGTCGGACTGGTCTCCGGCGGCGGCAGCGGGCATGAGCCCCTGCACGGCGGCTACGTCGGCATGGGAATGCTCGACGCCGCGGTGCCGGGCGCCGTGTTCACCTCGCCCACGCCCGACCAGATCCTCCCGGCCACCCTTGCCGTCAACTCAGGCGCCGGCGTCGTGCACATCGTGAAGAACTACACAGGCGACGTCCTTAACTTTGAGACGGCGGCCGAACTGGCCCAGGCCGAAGGCGTGGACGTCCGCACCGTGCTGGTCAACGACGACGTTGCGGTGCAGGATTCGCTGTACACCGCCGGGCGGCGCGGCGTAGGCGGAACGGTCCTCGTGGAAAAGATCGCCGGTGCCGCCGCCGAGCGCGGGGACAGCCTTGACGCCGTCGCCGCCGTGGGAGACCGGGTCAACCAGAACGTGCGCAGCATGGGCGTCGCGCTGACCGCCTGCACCGTCCCGCACGCGGGGGCACCAAGCTTCGTGCTGGAGGAAAACGAAATCGAAATCGGCATCGGCATCCACGGTGAACCCGGCCGGCACCGCATCGCGATGGAGAACGCCGACGGGATCACAGACCGCCTGCTGGAGCCGGTGGTCAGCGACCTCGGGCTCGCCTCCGGAGACAAAGTGCTCCTGTTCGTCAACGGCATGGGCGGCACCCCGCAGAGCGAGCTCTACATTGTTTACCGCCGTGCCGCGCAGCAGCTGGCCGGGCAGGGCATCACCGTGGCACGCTCGCTGGTCGGAAACTACATCACCTCCCTCGAAATGCAGGGCTGCTCCATTACCGTCCTTCGCCTCGATGATGAGATGACGGCCCTTTGGGATGCGCCCGTGCACACCCCGGCCCTCCGCTGGGGCGTCTGACCATGGGGCTGGACGTCACCTGGGCAGTGCGGTGGCTGACCCTTTCAGCCCAGGCCATGGCGGAGCACCGGGAAGAACTCATCGAGCTGGACCGGCCGATCGGCGATTCTGACCACGGCGAGAACATGGACCGCGGCTTCAAGGCGGTGATGGTCAAGATAGCCGAGACGCCGCCGGAAACGGCAGGGGCCGCCCTGAAGCTGACCGCGATGACCCTGATGTCCAAGGTTGGCGGGGCAGCAGGGCCGTTGTACGGCACAGCCTTCCTCCGGGCGGCCACGGCGCTGGGCGAGGCGGCCGACATCGACGCCGGCACGCTCGCCTCAGCGTTCCAGGCCGCGAGGGACGGGATCGTGGCCCGCGGAAAGGCCGAATCAGGCGACAAGACGATGGTTGATGCCTGGACCCCAGCTGTTGACGCCGCCGCTGCCGCTGCCGGGGACAGCGATGTGCGCAAGGTCCTGCTGGCCGCCGCGGAGGCGGCCGAGGCCGGAGCCGTCTCCACCGACCCCATGCTCGCCCGCAAAGGGCGCGCCAGCTACCTGGGGGAACGGAGTATCGGCCACCGGGATCCGGGAGCCGTCTCCAGCGCCCTGATCCTGCGGGCCGCCGTCGGGGCAGCCGAATGACGGTCAAGCTCGTCGTCGTCTCCCACAGTGAAAAGATTGCCGACGGCGCCGTCGAGCTTGCCGCCCAGATGGCGCCCGATGTCCTGATCCTTTCCGCCGGCGGTACCGACGACGGCCGGATCGGCACCAGCCTCGAGCGGGTCATGGCCGCGCTGGAACAGGCAGCGGACGCCAACAAGGACGGCACGGTCGTCCTGACGGACCTGGGTTCGGCGGTGATGACCGCCGAGTCCGCGCTGGAGTTCCTGGCGGATCCTACGTCCGTGCTCCTGGCAGATGCTCCCCTTGTCGAGGGGCTCGTTGCCGCCGCCGTGGCCGCCCAGGCCGGAGCGGACGCCGCGGGTGTGAAGGAGGCCGCGGAAGCCGTCTACAGGCCGCCGGCCGCGCCGTCGCACACGCATGAGCATCGTCCCCCGGAGGCGACAGGGGACTTTGAACTGGTCAACCAGGCCGGCATGCACGCCCGTCCGGCCGCGAAGATCTCCGGCGGGCTGTCCGGCCTGGACGCCGAGGTGACCATCAACGGCGCCGACGGCGCGTCGATGACGGAGCTCATGATGCTCGGCGCGGCGAAGGGCACGGTGCTGCACGTCGAAGCCAGCGGCCCGGACGCCGCCAAGGCCGTGGACTATCTGCGCGGACTGATCACGGCGGGCTTCGGGGAACCCTAGCTGCCGGTGCTCACGCCGTACCGGCCGCGGTCAGGTCCGGTGCCGGCGCGGCTTCCCGGGACCAACTCCATGCGATCCACCCGCCGCCAGCCGCCATGAGCAAAGCCCCCGCGGCTTGGGTCGGCAGGCTGCTTCCCGTCGTCGCCAGGCCCAGAACAACCCCCAGGGCATAGAACACGACGGCGCCGGCCACCCAGAGCGCCCCGGCCCAGCGGGGCAGCACGTGGGAACGCCACACCGCGACGCCCAGCAGCACGTTGCCAAGGAGGGCGAGCAGGAGGCCAAGCAGGAACGCCCCAGTCATGGACCAAGGGAATTCCAGCTGCATCACGTCGTGGTGTCCGGCCAGGTAGGCTCTGCCGATTGCCGGCGTGGCAAAGGTGGAAACCGCGGCCGGCACCAGCAGCAATGCCGTGCCGGCGACGGCGGTGACCATCGCCGCCAGCGCCAGCCGCCCAACCCGGCTGTTTGCCAGGCAGCAGCCGAGGGCAAAGACGCCAAAGATCGCGAGGATGGTGCCGGCCGTGCTGCCGAAGATATGGCTGACCTGGTATGAATCGGAACTGACGAACCGGGCCCAGGCATCCGGGTCCTTCTCCTGGTCCGGCTGCGGCTCAAGCGTCGCCCAGGCAGTAACGAGCGCCGATACCGGCAGCGCCCATAGCCCTGCCCGGATCCAGTGGCTGATGTTCTTCGAGTTCACGCTGTACTCCTTGCTCCGGGCGGGTTAGCCGGACTGCCGGAGGCCTTCCGCATCCAGCAGCACCCCAGCCGAGATGAACCTTCCGCACTGCTCGCCGTAGGGGTACGCAACCCGCGGGGTGAAGGTCAGGGTCCGGACCGCCAGGGGCAGCCCGTCGGTGCCGGTGCCGCTTGAAGCAGCCTCGATGGGGGACTCCGTCAGCGGATCGAGCAGGAGCATCCCCGTCAGGGTGCCGTCCGGCGAGGAGGTTGCGGAGCAGGGCCGGTCCCCGCCGCCGGACCCCGCTTCGCAGCCCTGATCCACCGACGTGCTGCCGGGCAGGAGCCCAAGTTCGGCCTCCGTGCACCGGCTGTCCTGGCAGGCCTTCAGCCGGAGGGTTTTCACGGATCCGGCGTACTCGCGCGCCACGGTCAGGGCAACCACCGGAGCCTGGGCGATCGCGGGGCATGCCGCCTCGGTCTGGCACCCGGTGACCAGGAGTGCCGCGCAACCCAGACCCGCCACTGCCGCGAACGTGCGCATGTTTCAGGGTAGTTCCGGGAGTCCCGTTCAGCTAGGGCCTTCGGTCGGGCGGATCAGGGTGGACGGGATCAGGCGGGAAGCTGAAAACCGGAAGGATGCAGCACGGCCAGCCCGTCGACGAGGAGCCCGGCCAGGGCGCGCTCCAGCTGCTCCGGGGCGGAGTTGAGCCGGTGCAGGGCGGCAAGCGGAATTCCGATCCCGTCCGGTTCGAAGCCGAGGTCCACCGGAGCCCGCTGGAACAACTCCGGGGCCACCGGCGACTCGGCAACGCGGAGCACGGCCATCACGGCTCCCCGCACCTGGCGGTCGGTTCCGTGCCACGACTGCCCCTTCGGCATGTACGTCGGCGGCGGCTCGCCGGCGGCCAGCCAGGCGCAGGAGGAGCTGACCGGGCATTCCCGGCATTTCGGCGACCGCGCAGTGCACACCAGCGCCCCGAGTTCCATGACGGATGCGTTCCAGCGGACGGAGGAGCCGACGTCGTCGGGCAGCGCCTGCGCGGCCAGCCGCATCTCGGCGGCGGTCAGCGCCTGCGACGGCAGGGCCGCGCCGGAAAACAGCCGGGCATGCACGCGGCGGATATTGGTGTCCACCACGGTTTCACGGCGCCCGAAGGCGAAAGCCGCGACGGCCGCAGCGGTATAGCTCCCCACCCCCGGCAGCTCCAGCAGGTCCGGGTACGTGCCGGGGACCCTGCCGCCATGGCTGGCGCCGATCGCGACGGCGGCCGCGTGCAGCCGCAGCGCGCGCCGGGGGTATCCCAGCCGTCCCCAGGCCCGGACCGCTTCGCCGGCGGGCTCACGGGCCAGGTCGGCAGGCTCGGGCCAGCGCTTCAGCCACTCCTCCCAGACCGGCAGCACACGCACCACCGGGGTCTGCTGCAGCATGATCTCACTGACCAGCACGCCCCACGGTGTGCAGTCAGCAGCGCGCCACGGCAGGTCGCGGGCGTTCGCCTCGAACCAGGCGGCGAGGGCGTCATGAATGGCGGGCAGCGGGAGGGCCGCCGGAGTATCTTCCGGGCGGGCGGCAACAACGGGGGCAGCGGGGGAGTCGGCGAGAGCTTTGATGGATTCAGCGTAATAGATGAGGGCCACAGTCCGCCCGCGGCGTGGGAGGGCTCCATACCCGGCGCGGTTCTCTAGCCTAGAAGGATGGGCAGGCAAGACAATTCAGGAACCCGGGGTTCCCGGCCGGGGGCTTCCGGCAGCGGAGCAACGGCGGCGCGCAAGCCTGCCCGCAAGCCGGCCCGGAAACCGGTCAGCCCCGTCTACCGCCGCCGCCGGCTGTTCGTGGGCGCCGCCCTGCTGCTCGTGATCGCCGTCGTCATCGGCGGGTTCGCCGCCGTCTCCAGTGTCCTCAACGCCGGGCAGTCTTCCTCCGCCGGGCAGTCTTCCTCCGGTGGAGAAGCGGCGCCGTCGGGCCAGGAAACGGGACCCGCCGCCGGACCGGAAACCACGGCTTCACCTTCGGCCACTCCGGAGGGGAACGGGTGCGAGCAGAATCTCGTGACCGTCACCGCCGCCACGGACAAGCCCGCCTACGCCGAAGGCGAGAACCCGGTGCTGACGCTAAAGGTTACGAACGGCAACCGGGTTCCGTGCGAGATCAATATCGGCACTTCCCAGATGGAATTCCTCGTGACCAGCGGTTCGGACCGGATCTTTTCCTCCACTGACTGCCAGGCGGATGCCACCGACCTCGTGAAGACCGTCGCGCCGGGGCAAAGCGAGACGGCAAACTTCCCCTGGCAGCGCAACCGCACACTCCAGGGCTGTGCGCCGATCGAGGCCAAACCGGGAGCGGGCGGCGCTTATTACGTCTTCACCGCGCGGCTGGCGAACAAGACCAGCCCCAAAGCCGTGTTCCAGCTCAACTGATCCCGTCGGCTGCTCCGTAGGTGCCGTTTTGAGGGTCCAAAAGGGCACCTACGGAGCAATCGACGGGGGCGGCGGGAATCAGAGGAAGCGGTCCAAAAGGCTGGCCTCGGCCATCCGGCTCAGGCCCTCACGGACCGTCCGGGCGCGCTGGTCGCCGATGCCATCCACCGTCATGAGGTCATCGATCGTGGCCGCCATCAGGAACTGCAGGCCGCCGAAATGGTCCACCAGGCGGTCTGCGACGGCCTTCGGGACAGCCTTCAGCCCGGAGAGCAGCCGGTAGCCGCGCGGCTGGACGACGGCGTCGAGGTTGGCCTCGCCGCCGGCGAAGCCAACGATCCCGGCGATCTTGCCCAGGTCGATCAGCTCGGTGGGTCCCAGGTTCACGAGCGACTTTACGGCGAGGTCGATGTCCTCGGCGGACGTGTCCGGGCCCGAGTAATCGCGGATGATTACGTCGCTGCCGGGGCCGCGGCCCACGGTCAGCTCGTCCAGCTGGAGCGAGAGCAGCCGGCCGTCCTCGCCGAGTTCCAGCACGTACTGGGAAATCTCCTCCGAAATCCGGCGGACCATCTCCTGGCGCTGCAGGGTCACGGCAACGTCGCGGACCGTCACCATGGCCTCGATTTCCAGGGCCGACAGGGAACTGGTCACCTGGTCCAGGCGCGAGCGGTAACGTTCCAGGGTTGCCAGGGCCTGATTGGCGCGGGCCAGGACCTTTTCCGAGCCCTCCAGGACGTGCCGCAGCCCGTTCACGTAGAGGGCGATGATCTGCATGGACTGGCTGACCGAGATCACCGGGACGCCCGTCTGGATGGCCACCCGCTCGGCGGTCCGGTGCCGGGTGCCGGATTCCTGGGTCTCGATGCTGGAGTCGGGCACCAGCTGGACGGCCGCACGCAGGATGTTGCTGGCGTCCTTGTCGCAGATGATGGCGCCGTCCATTTTGGCCAGTTCCCGCAGGCGGGTGGGGGAGAAATCGATGCCGATGTCGAAGCCGCCGGAACAGATGGATTCGATGGTCCTGTCGATACCCAGCACGATCAGGGCGCCGGTCCGCCCGCGGAGGATGCGCTCCAGGCCGTCGCGGAGGGCGGTGCCCGGAGCCACTCGGCCCAGCGTCGCCTTGAGTGAATCTTCAGGGCTCCGAGCCATAGATATTCCCTTCAAAGGTGCGGGCCTCTGCCCGCAGGTGCGCCGGTTTCCAGTGTTTTCCCTGTGTTGCCGGCAGGATCAAAAGTACTCGGTTCCCCGCTCTCACCATAGTAGAGGTAAAGCGGGCCAACTTCCGCACGGACAAGCCCCAAAGTGGTCCAAAAAGACGCCCGCCGGAACGCCTCCGGAATGCCTGGCAGGAGCCCTTTGCGCGACCGCACTTTTGACCCTTGATGCTCCCTGGCCGGGACCACTTCGCGGCTGCGGCACGTGCTGCGATAAACTTGGAGCCTTGGGGTGCACCGTCTGCCCGGCGCCGCGCCCCAACTAACTCCAGCAGTTCCGCAGAACTCCCGAACAGCCCGCGCTCCTCCGAATAACCCGCGCACCAGCCGGATCCCGCAGGCCCGGGACCGCAATCATTCAAAGCCGCAGCGAAAGTAGCACCGTGTCTCAAGAAGTCCTTAGCCCCGCCCGAGTCCAGGAGATTCACAAGCAGGCGGCCCGGCGTCGGACTTTCGCGGTCATCTCACACCCCGACGCCGGCAAGTCCACGCTGACCGAAGCCCTCGCGCTGCACGCGAAGGTGATCGGCACCGCCGGCGCCTCCAGCGGCAAGGCCAACCGCAAGGAAACGGTCTCGGACTGGATGCAGATGGAAAAGGACCGGGGCATCTCCATCAGCTCAGCGGCCCTGCAGTTCGCCTACCGGGACACCGTGATCAACCTGCTGGACACCCCCGGCCACGCGGACTTCTCCGAGGACACCTACCGGGTACTGGCCGCCGTCGACTGCGCCGTGATGCTCGTGGACGCCGCCAAGGGCCTGGAAACCCAGACGATGAAGCTCTTCGAGGTCTGCAAGCAGCGCAACCTGCCCATCATCACCGTGATCAACAAATGGGACCGGCCGGGCCTGGACGCGCTGGCGCTGATGGATGAGATCACCGAGCGCACCGGCCTCCAGCCGATGCCGCTGACCTGGGCCGTGGGCATCTCCGGTGACTTCCGCGGTGTCTGGGACCTGCGCAACGACCGCTTTGCGCAGTTCAAGCGCAACAACGCCGGCGCCAACATCGCCCTCACCGAGTACTTCACCCCGGAGGAGGCCGCGGCGAGCCAGGGCGATGACTGGTCCAACGCCGTCGACGAGGCAGGGCTGGTCATCGAGTCCAACCTCGAGTTCGACGTCGACGCCTTCCACGCCGGCAAGGCCACACCGATCCTCTTCAGCTCCGCCGCCCTGAACTTCGGCGTCAAGGAGATCCTCGACGCGCTCGTCGACTTCGCCCCGCCGGCCGCCCCGCGGCCCGACGTCGACGGCGCCGCGCGGCCCGTCGACGCGCCCTTCGCCGGCTTCGTCTTCAAGGTCCAGGCCGGCATGAACAAGGCGCACCGGGACCACGTCGCCTTCATCCGGGTCTGCTCGGGCATCTTCGAACGCGGCATGGTGGTCACGCAGGGCCGGACCGGGAAGTCCTTCGCCACCAAGTACGCCCAGCAGGTCTTCGGCCGGGAACGCGAGGTCATTGACGAGGCCTTCCCCGGCGACGTCGTGGGCCTCGTCAACGCCTCCTCGCTGCGGGTCGGCGACAGCCTCTTCCTCGAGCACCCGGTGGAGTTCCCCGCCATCCCGCTGTTCGCCCCCGAGCACTTCCAGGTGGCGCGCTCCAAGGACCCCAGCCGCTTCAAGCAGTTCCGCCGCGGCATCGAGCAGCTGGAACACGAGGGTGTCATCCAGGTGCTCCGCTCGGACATCCGCGGCGATCAGGCGCCCGTGCTTGCCGCCGTCGGCCCCATGCAGTTCGAAGTGGTGGAGGACCGCATGGCGCATGACTTCAGCGCACCGATGCGGCTGGAACGCCTGCCCTATTCGATTGCCCGGATCTCGACGGCGGACGCCATGGCGGCGCTCGCCACCGTGCCCGGCGCCGAGGTGCTGCTGCGCTCCGACGGCGAATACCTCGCCCTCTTCAACGACGTGTGGGCGCTGCGCCGGATCGAGAAGAACCACCCGGACCTGACCCTGCTGCCGATCGGCACGCACAACCCCGCCAAATAGAGGACCACACCCCCGTAGGCGGACAGGAAAATTGGTCCGTGAGAGGTCTTCCTGAACCACGTTTACGCGGTATCATAAGTAGCCTTGCCATCATGCGGGTGCCCCACAATTCCTGCTTTTTGGACTGACCCGCACGACTCCGTCGGCGGGCCCCGCATACAAGGGACAACGAACAATCCTTGACTGACTACAACAGAAAACTTGGCATGGAACCCGGATTTCTGCTGAGCGGCCGCTACCGGATCCAGACCCTCATTGGCAGGGGAAGCCAGTCCACCGTGTACCGCGCCTTTGACAAACTCCTGCAGCGCGACGTGGCCATCAAACTCTTCCGGGATGACGCGGACGATCTTGAACACACCCGCCGGCAGGGCCAGGAGATCCGCATCCTTGCCGGGATGAGCCACCATGCCCTCGTGACACTGTTCGACGCCGGCGCGGACCTGAGTGACCCTGAGGCCCGCCTCACTTACCTGGTGATGGAACTGGTCCGTGGACCGGACCTGCGCCACCGCGCCGCCCAAGGGCCGCTTTCCGCGGCCCACATGGCCCTGATCGGCCACGACCTCGCGGACGGGCTCTCCTACATCCACCATCACGGAATCGTGCACCGCGACGTGAAACCGGCCAACATCCTGCTGGTGGATTACAGCAGCCGGGACCGGCGCCCCCGGGCGAAACTCAGCGACTTCGGCGTCGCCGTCATGATGGGCAAAGGCCCGGTGGGGGACGACGGCGGAACTTCCGGCACCCCCGCCTACCTGAGCCCCGAGCAGGCCGCCGGCGAACCCGCCGGGCCGCTCAGCGACGTGTATTCCCTCGGCCTGGTGCTGCTCGAAGCGCTGACCGGGAAGATGGCCTACCCGGGCGCGCCGATCCAGTCCGCCGTCGCCCGGCTACTCCACGATCCCGACATCCCCGAAGAGATTGCACCCATCTGGACGTCGCTGCTGTCCTCCATGCTTGCCCGCGACCCGGCAGACCGGCCGCCTGCACGCGAAGTCTCGCTCGCGCTGCGCCAGGAAGTCATCAACGGCGCCGCACGCCACCGCCAGGAGGAATCGCCGGCCGAAACCGACGAGGAAGCCCGGATGCGCGCCGTGGAACGCTACCGGATCCTCGACACCCCGGCGGACGGCGCCTTCGACCGGATCGCTGGCCTCGCGGCACGGATGTTCTCGGTTCCCGTGGCAATCGTCAGTGTGGTGGACCACGACCGCATCTGGTTCAAGGCCCACCACGGCACCGACGTCACGGAGATCGGCCGCGACCCGGGCCTGTGCGCCTCAGCGATCCTGCAGGACGACGCCTGGATCGTCGAGGACGCCACCAAGGATCCCCGCACCCTCGCCAACCCGCTGGTGGCGGGCGAGTTCGGCCTGCAGTTCTACGCCGGCGTCCCGCTGCGGACGCCAGACGGCTACAACCTGGGCACCTTCTGCATCCTGGACCGGGAACCCCGGGAGTTCAGCGCCGCCGACACCAGGACGCTGGAGGACCTGGCCGCGATCGTGATGAACGACCTGGAGATGCGGTTGCAGAGCAGGGAAGCGATCGCCAGCTAGGCGGAGCCGCTTAACGCCTGCCGCGCCTAACGCCTGCCGGCGTGCAGCGCCAGCTCCAGTTCGAACCGCGCCTTCGGGTCCTCCAGGGTGTCGCCGAACAGCTCACGCAACTGCGCCGCCCGGTAGCCCACGGTCTGCGGGTGGATGCCGAGCTCTGCCGCCACCGGGGCGCGCTGGCCCCAGTGCCGCAGCCAGGAAAGCAGCGTCTCGGCGAGTCGCTCGCGCTGGGCCGGACGCAGCCCTTCCAGCGGTGCCAGTCGGCGGTTGGCCAGTTCCGCGATGGCGGAGGGCTCCGCACCGAGAATCACCTCGGCCAGGTGTTCGTCAGCCCAGATCGGCGGATCCTCCGGGCCGTCGCGCGGCGGCAGGACCGAGGCTGCCAGCACTGCCAGCCGCAAGGAATCGGGGACCTTCTCCCAGCCGCCTGCCGGCCCCACAGCGGCCCCGCGGCCCCGCAGCGCCTTCTCCAGGTCCGCCCGTGCGGACTTGGACTTCCGCGCCGGAACCAGGGCGACGGCGTCGGTCTCACGTTCGATAACCAGCGTTCCCGGGCCGAGCCGGAGCCGCAGTCCCGCGGACCGCTCCACCGGCAGGGTCACCACCACCATCCGCTGCGGCAGGGACCAGTCGGCCATCGCCGCCGTCTGGCGCAGGGCGGCCTCATCGGCCTGTCCCAGCAGCAGCAGGTCCAGCAGTTCGGTGCGCCGGCGGTCCACCGCGCCGGCCCGCTCGGACTGTTCGAAGGCATACGCCTCGGCGCTGACCGCCGACAACTCGTCGATGTAGGCCAGGATCGATTCGCCCAGATCCACCACGACGGTCTGGCCGAGATGGTGCTCCACGGACACCCGGGACATCTCGCGGAAGGTAACGCGGGCCCCCATCCGGTAGGCGCTCAACAGCGCGTCCATGCTCCTGCCCTGCCGGAACTCGCCGCTCCCCAGCCCTGCCACGAGCTGCCTGCTCTCTTCGGAAAGTGCGGGCAGCCGGGTCCCCGGCAACTGCAGGAAGCGGTCCAGTGCGGCCGCCACGCCGCGGCGCAGCCCGCGCCCGAAGCGGCCTTCGATCGGCCTGGCGTAGGCCGGCACGAGTTGCGGCACGGCATCAATGATGGCTTCGACTATGCCCGGCATCATCGGCCGGAGCACGTCGCTGACCTCGCGGGGCAGGGCCAGCCATGGGGGGTCGTAGGCGGGGGAGCCGGGGGCGCCGGTCGAGGGAGCGTTCATGTGGCTGGTTCCGTAAAATTGTTGCGTAGGGATAGTTTCTTCTGGTCGATCGTATGCCTTGGGTGAAGAAGTATGACCCTTTCTGACATAAGATTGATAAATGATCCGGCTCCGTAAGCTGGCGCGCGCCGCATCTCTACTGACCACCCCACTAGCTCCAGAAGACATTCTGTCGCTGTTCAACCCTGTGTTTTCTGCCCGCCAACTGCGCGGCGTGGTCACCCGGGTGGTTCCAGAAACGGCCGATTCCGCCACCATTTTCTTCCGTCCCGGCCGCGGCTGGCAAGCGCACCTTGCCGGCCAGTGGGCCCGCATTGGCGTCGAGCTCGACGGCGTCCGCCACTGGCGGTCGTACTCGCTCAGCGCCCCCGCCGGCAAGGACCCGGCCATCACCGTCAGCGACATGGGCGCCGTCTCCGGGACCCTCGTGCGCAACACCAAACCCGGCGACGTGCTCTTCCTGGCGCCGCCGCAGGGCGACTTCGTCCTCCCCGAGCACCCGCGCCCCTTGCTGATGCTCACTGCAGGCAGCGGGATCACGCCGGTCATGTCCATGATCCGCACTCTCGTCCCGCACCGCCCGGACTCCGACGTCGTCCTTATCCACACAGCCCGAACCCCGGCGGACGCCATCTTCCACGAGGAACTGGCCGAACTGGCGGACCAGTTCCCCAACTTCCGCGTCATCCACTGGTTCACCGGCGCACGCGGCCGGATCGACTTCAGCTCCATTGCCGGACTCGAGCAGCTCTGCCCGGACTGGCGCCAGCGTGCAGCCTACGCGTGCGGCCCCGAGAGCTTCCTCGACGACGCCGAGGCGCTCTGGGAGGCGGAGACCGCAACCAAAGAACCTTCGGAAGCCACCCTCACCATCGAGCGCTTCAGCACCAAGCTCGCCGGCGGGGAAGGGCATGACGGCGGCCTGGTCACGTTCGAGGCGTCTGACCGCGAGGTCGAAGCCGACGGCGACACCCCGCTGCTCGACGTCGGCGAGGACGCCGGCGTCCTGATGCCCAGCGGCTGCCGCATGGGCATCTGCCACAGCTGCCTTATCCCCCTCCGGGCCGGCCAGGTCCGTGACCTGCGCACGGACGAAGTCCACGGCGAGCCCGGCCAACTAATCCAGACGTGTGTTTCGGCAGCCGCCGGACCCGTTAACCTCGACCTCTGAGGAGTACCCACCGCATGACGATTGTTTCCGACAAGACTGACATTTCCGAGGACGCTCCCCAAGGCGCCGATGACGCTGCCAAGACGCCTGCTGCCGTGAAGACGCGGCGCGGCGCCCTCGCCGAGACCGGCAGCCCCACGGTTCGGCCCCCGGCTGCCGCGCATCTCTCCGACGAACAGGTCGCCGAGCTGGGCCGCGAACTCGACGCCATCAAGGACGACATCCTTGCCAAGCGCGGATCGTCTGACGCCGCCTACATCCGCCGCATGATCAAGATCCAGCGCGGCCTGGAGATTTCCGGGCGCGCCACGCTTCTGGTCAGCAAGCACAAGGCAGCCTGGGTTGCCGGGACCACCCTGCTCAGCCTGGCCAAGATCCTGGAAAACATGGAGCTCGGCCACAACATCCTGCACGGCCAGTGGGACTGGATGCGGGACCCGGACATCCACTCCACCACCTGGGAGTGGGACTTCGTGACCCCGGCGCGTTCGTGGCAGCACACCCACAACGACCTGCACCACCGCTGGACCAACGTCGTCGGCAAGGACAACGACGTCGGATACAACCTCCTGCGGATGGACGCTGACCAGGAGTGGAAGCCGTTCAACCTGGGCAACCCGCTCTACAACGCCCTGCTGGCCCCGGTCTTCGAGTGGGGCATCGCGATCTACGATCTCGAGCTGAACGATTACAAGGAGGGCAACAAGTCCAAGGAGGCCCTCACCAAGGACCTCAAGGCCCTCGGCCGCAAGGCGCTCACGCAGTTCACAAAGGACTACGCCGCCACCCCCGCCGTCGCAATGCTGACCGGATCCGGCAAGCAGGCGCTCTACGGCACCCTGACCGCTAACGCGGTGCGCAACGTCTGGGCCCACGCGGTGATCTTCTGCGGACACTTCCCCGAGGGCACCGATACGTTCACCGAGGAAATGGTCGAAGGCGAGACCCGCGGCGACTGGTACGTCCGGCAGATGATCGGCTCAGCCAACATCTCCGGTTCCAAGTTCATGCACCTGATGACCGGTAACCTCTCTCACCAGATCGAGCACCACCTCTTCCCGGACATTCCGTCCAACCGATACGCCGAGGTGGCGCCGAAGGTCCAGGAAATCTGCAAGCGGTATGGACTGCCGTACACCACCGGGCCCATCTGGAAGCAGGTCGGCTCCACCTGGGCCAAGGTCTTCAAGCTGGCACTGCCGCCCAAGAAGGCCTAGGCTCCGGGCCTCACACCGGTCTCACTGACTCACGCAAGGGGTGTCTGCCATCGCGGCAGGCACCCCTTTTGCGTGGAGTCCAGCCGGTGGCGCCCGTTGCCCGGCGTTCCAGCCCAGTTGCAAGCCCCGGGAGGTCGCCCTTTCAGCTGGGAACCAAGGAATCCCGGGCCGCAGCGCGCCGTGGGCCGAAGTAACTGGGCAGGAGCGTCGCGCGGGGCATGCCACGCGGGGGCTGCGCTCAGGGTTTGCTGGCCTGCCCCAGGACGTGGGCCAGCCGCGGGTTGCCGGGGAGGACCGAAAAGCCGAACCGCTCCAGGCCCTGCACCGTGAAGCCTGCCCCGGCGATCGCGGCGGCAGTGTCGCGGTTGGGGTGGCATCCGCCTGCCATCCGGCTCCACAAAGGGGTGACCAGGTCTTCGGCGGCCCCCAGCACCCGGTGGGCTGAGCGGACATGTTCATAGAACAGCAGCAAGCCGCCCGGCCGCAGGACCCGGGCCATCTCCGCCAGGGCAACGGACTGGTCCGCCACGCTGCACAGCACCAGACTGGAGACGACGACGTCGACCGAGGCGTCCGCCGCCGGCAGCGACTCCGCCACGCCGTCCTCCACGGTCACCGGCACCGGCGCCCGGCTGGCGGCGGCCCGGGCGAGCTCCCTGAGTGTGGGGTCCGGTTCGAGGGCCAGCACGCCCGTCACCGCGGCCGGGTAGAACGGAAACGTTGCCCCGTAGCCCGCCCCGATTTCGACGACGACTCCGCGCGCCGCTGCCACCAGCCGCCTGCGGTGGTCCGCCGCCCCGCGGGCGTCCATCCGCGGACCCACCCGCGCATAGGAGCGCCCGAAGGATGACTCGCGGCGGGTGCTTTCCGGCACGGAGTGTCTCCTTCCGGTCAGCCGACGTCGGCGGGGTTGAGCTTCAGGCGCCGCAGCAGCTGGGCGTTAAGGGCCACCACGATCGTGGACGCGGACATCAGTACGGCGCCGGCGGCGGGCGACAGGACGATCCCGGCGAAGGCCAAGACGCCGGCCGCCAGCGGCACGGCAATAATGTTGTATCCCGTGGCCCACACGAGGTTCTGCCACATTTTCCGGTAGCTGGCCCGGGACAGGTCCACCATGGACAGCACCGCCCGGGGGTCGTTCCCGGCAAGGACCACGCCGGCGGACTCCACCGCGACGTCCGTCCCGCCTCCGATCGCGATGCCCACCTCGGCCCGGGCCAGGGCGGGGGAGTCGTTGACGCCGTCTCCCACCATCGCCACCCTGAGGCCGCGGGCCTGCAGTTCGGCGACCTTCTTGTCCTTGTCCGCAGGGAGGACCTCGGCGAAGACCTCGTCAATCTTCAGTTCGGCGGCCACCGCCTGGGCAACCTGCCGGGCGTCGCCCGTGATCATGGCAACCTTGATGCCGCGGCGCTGCAGGGCCACGACGGCCTGGCGGGATTCCGGCCGGACCCCGTCCTCAAGGCTCACGGCACCCAGCACGGTGGTGCCGTCCACGACATGGAGCACCGCGGCTCCGCGGTCCCGCCAGGCCGCCGTGACGGCTGCCAGATCCGGCGGCTCCTCCGCCCCCAGCTCCCGGAGCAGGGCAGGACCGCCCACCCGGACCGTCCGGCCGCCGACAGTGGCACTGACCCCGCGGCCGGTCAGGGAGGTGAATTCGCTCGCCTGCGGGACCGGCAAGTCGCGCCCGCGGGCGGCGGCCACGATGGCACGCGCCACCGGGTGCTCGCTGTCCGACTCCGCCGCGGCGGCCAGCGTGAGCAGCCCGTCCCGGTCGGTCCCATCGGCGGCGGCAACGCCCTTGAGTTCCGGCTCGCCCCTGGTCAGCGTCCCCGTCTTGTCGAACAGCACGACGTCGACCGTCCGCATCCGCTCGAGCGCCATCCGGTCCTTGATCAGCACACCGGCCCGGGCCGCCCGTTCCGTAGAAATCGCGATGACCAGCGGGATGGCCAGGCCAAGGGCATGCGGGCAGGCAATCACCAGCACCGTCACGGTGCGCTCAACGGCGTCGGGCACACTGCCCAGCAGCGTCCAGGCGATGAACGTGAGGACGCCGGTTCCGGCGGCGAAGTAGAACAGGAAGGCGGCGGCACGGTCGGCGAGGGCCTGCGCCCGCGATGAAGACGCCTGGGCTTCGGCCACGAGCCGCTGGATCCCGGCGAGGGCGGTGTCCTCGCCGATGGCCGTTACCCGGACGCGGAGGCTGTTGTCCGTGGCTACGGTCCCCGCGACCACGGGATCGCCGGGGGCGCGCAGGACGGTCTTGGACTCGCCCGTGATCATGGATTCGTCGAATTCGGCCTGCCCCTCGATCACGGTTCCGTCTGCCGGCATCCGGCCTCCGGAGCGGACCAGGATGGTATCGCCGCTCCGGAGCTCCGACACGCCCACGATCTCCGTTCCGGATCCGGTGATGAGCTCGGCCTCGTCCGGGAGCAGTGCCGCCAGGGCATCCAGGGCGCCTTGCGCCGAGCCGAGGGCGCGCATTTCGAGCCAGTGTCCCAGGAGCATGATGTCGACCAGCAGGGCCAGTTCCCACCAGAAGTCGAGATCGAAGCCGCCGATCCCCAGCGTGGTCGCCCACGAGGCGGTGAACGCCACCGTGATGGCCATGGCGATCAGCAGCATCATTCCCGGTGTCCGGGCCTTCAGCTCATTGAGGCCGCCCTTGAGGAACGGCCGGCCGCCGTAGAAGAAGATAACGGTTCCCAGCACGGGAGGAATCCAGGCTGAGCCGGGGAACGCGGGTGGCTCGTAACCGAGCAGCTGCCCGAACATGGGGCTGAAGAAGACCACCGGAACGGCCAGGGCAAGGGTCACCCAGAACCTGTTTTTGAACATCGCCACGCTGTGCCCGGCGTGCTGGCCGTGGCGATGAACGACGTGCTCGTCGTCCGGTGGGGCGGCCGGGCCGGCAGGCCTGCCATGGGGCCGGTGCCCTGCGTGTTCTGCGTTCGCGTGGTTCAGCTGCTGGCTGCCGACGGGGTGGCTTCCGTGCCGGTGTTCCATGATGCACTCCCAGGGAGGTTCATCGTATGTTCGGGATCAGCTCCAACATACCCCTAGGGGGTATGTCTGGCAAGAGGTTCCCGCTATCAGCGGACCTCGATCACCCCCATCATGCCCAGGTCCTCGTGGTCCAGGATGTGGCAGTGGTAGACCGAGCGGCCGCTGAAGTCGCGGAAAGGGATCCTCACCGTGGCGCGCCCGTTTGCGCGCACGGTCACCACGTCCCGCCGGTCCACGACATCCAGCACCCGGCCGTTGTCCTCGATGAGCTGCATCGGCCACACATGGAGGTGGAAGGGATGGTCCATGGGACTCGTGTTGACCAGCGTCCATTCCTCGACCGAACCGGCCGCCACGACCGTGTCCGTGCGGGCCTCGCTGTATTCACGGCCGTTGATGGTGAAGCGCATGCCGCCCATGCCCCCGCCCATGCCGCCCGGCCCCCCGCCCATGGCCAGGATTATCTGCCGGCGGGCGGCCACAGGTGCGGAGCGCAGGTCCTCCAGGGCCGGCCGGGCGGTGACGGTGCCCGGCGGGGCTCCGGGTTCGCCGTCCACCCGAACGATCGCCAGAGCGGCCGTCCCGTCGGCGGGGGCCCGTCCCTGCCCCATCATGCCCGGCATGCCGCCGCGGTCATAGGGGAGGGCCTGCAGGGCCGATTCGCCGGCGGTGTACGTCAGCAGCACGTCCGCTCGGTTGCCCGGCGCCAGCAGGAGTTCGTTGACGGTTTCCGGATCCGGAAACCGCCCCGAGTCCAAGCCGAGCAACTGCAGTTGCTGTCCGTCCAGCCGGAGCCGGAGGAAGCGGGCCACGCAGGCGTTCACGATCCGCCATCGTTCCCGTTCGCCCGGGCGGGCGGTCAGGAGCGGGATGCTCTGCCCGTTGAGCAGGAGCAGTTCGCCTTCCCGGCCGGCCATGCGTTCCATGAAGGACGCCGCGGCGATGTTCCCGGCGCTGTCCAGGGTGGTGTCCGAGACCAGCAGGACCCTTTCCCGGTTCACCGGCATGGCTTCGGGATCCTCGACGATGATCGCCCCGAAAAGCCCCGCGAAGATCTGCCCTGCAACCATGCCGTGGTGGTGCGGGTGGTACCAGTACACGCCAGGCGGGTGGTCCGGAGGCAGCCGGTAGCTGTAGTCGAAACCCTCTCCGGGCCTGACCGCCACGAACACGTTGTCGCTGTTGGCCTGCGGGGACACGTGCAGGCCATGGACGTGCAGGTTCGTCGGTTCGCCGAGGCTGTTCACGAGCCTGATGGTGAGCTCGTCGCCCGGTCGCAGGCGGAGCGTGGGGCCCGGGACCGTGCCGTTGTAGCAGAGAGCGCCGGCGGGGCGTCCGCCGAGCTCCACCTGCCCGGGAGCAGCATCAAGGGTGAGCTGCAGCCTGCCGTCCGCGCTGCGGAGTTCAGGAGGGCTGCGGAGCCCGGAACCCTGGGCGGGAGGTGTGCCGCCGGTCGGCTGCTGACTGGAGGCGAGGGACCACCACAGCCCGGCCCCGCCTGCCACGGTAGCCGCCGTCCCCAGACCGCCCAGGAGCAGGGCGTCGCGGCGGCTGATCGGCCGCACTACGGCTCCTCGCCGAGCACTTTCAAATTCTCGCGGTATTGCTCCGGGGTGAGCTCGCCCCTCGCGAAGCGTTCATCCAGGATCAGCCGCGCCTGGCTTTTGCCGCCCGGAATACCGGGGCCGCTTGGCGGGCCGTAGGGCGGGGTTCCATATGGCGGGGTTCCGTAAGGTCCGGGTCCGCCCGGTTGGGCGGGGCCGCTGCGGCCGCTTCCGCCGGTGAAGAGCCGGACCGCGAGGAGCACCAGCACGGCGATCCCGACCAGCAACAGCAGGCCCCAGAGCCACATCAGGCCCAGGCCGTCCCAGTAGCGTCCCATCATGGCCAGTTCCCTTCGCCCGTGACCGTTCCCGTACCGCCCCCTTAGCTATGGTCTAACGGATACCGGGCGGGGGATAGGGTCATAAGTCGCCATTCGGGCCGCCGGCCCGCGTTCCTGCCCAGTTACCCGGCTCGGCGCGAACCGGGACGAACCGGGGCACCCGCGAAACCGCGCTTTCCCGCCGCGTCCCGGGGCCGGCCCGCGAAGTAACCGGGCAGGAACGTCACCCGGAAGGAAGGCACCGGGAAAAGTGCCGGAGCCGGGCAGAAGGCCACACCGGAACAGGGGCATTGAAAGCCTCAGCTGATCAGCAGTCCCAGTGCTTCGGCCAGGTGCCCTACTTCCCGCACCGAGAAGCCCGCAGGCACCGGGCCGGGGCCATTCGGGCTCGCGGGGACCACAGCGTGGGTGAACCCCAGCCGGTGGGCTTCCTGGATCCGCTGGTTGATGCCGGGCACCGGACGGACTTCACCGGCCAGGCCCACTTCGCCGAAAGCGATGAGCCGCTGCGGCAGGGGTTTCTTGGACTTGGCCGATGCAACGGCCAGCGCGACGGCCAGGTCCGTGGCGGGCTCGCTGAGTTTCACGCCGCCCACGGTTGCCACGTAGGAATCGTCCTTGCTCAGGAGGCAGCCGGCCCGCTGCTGGAGGACGGCCAGGAGCATCGCCACCCGGGAGCTGTCCAGCCCGCTGGTTGCCCGGCGGGGCTGCGAACTGGCGCTTTCGGCCAGCAGGGACTGCACCTCCGCGAGCAGGGGCCGGCGGCCCTCGAGGGTCACCGTGATGCAGGTGCCGGACACGGGCTCCTTGGTCCGGGAGACGAACAGCCCGCTCGGATCGGCCAGGCCCACGATGCCGTCCTCATTCAGGTCGAAGCAGCCGACGTCGTCCGTGGGGCCGTACCGGTTCTTGACCGCCCGCAGGAGCCGCAGCCGGGAGTGGCGCTCGCCCTCGAACTGGCACACCACGTCCACGAGGTGCTCGAGCAGCCGGGGTCCGGCGATAGAGCCGTCCTTGGTCACGTGGCCCACCAGCAGCGTGGTCATGTTGCGGCGTTTGGCGGCGGCAATCAGGGAGGCCGCAACCTCACGGACCTGCGAAACGCCGCCGGCACTGCCTTCGACGTCGGCGCTGCTCAGCGTCTGCACCGAGTCCACGATCAGCAGGCGTGGCTCGAGCTTCTCCACCTGGCCCAGGGCCTGGCCGAGGTCCGTTTCGGCGGAGAGGTACAGGGATTCGGCGACGGCGTCGATCCGGTCGGCACGGAGTTTGACCTGGGCGGCGGACTCCTCGCCGGTGATGTAGAGGACATCCTGCGCGGTGCGGGCAAACTTGGCCGCGACGTCCAGCAGCAGGGTCGACTTGCCGACGCCGGGTTCGCCGGCGAGCAGGATCACGGCGCCGGGAACCAGCCCGCCGCCGAGGACGCGGTCCAGTTCGTCCACGCCGGTGGGCAGGAAGGCCGCGGTGGTGGCGTCCACCTCGGAGATCCGGCGGGCCGGTTCCAGTACGGTGGTGGCCGCCGTCGTGCGTGCCACGGCGCCGCCGGTTTCCTCCACGCTGCCCCAGGCCTGGCACTCGCCGCAGCGGCCAACCCACTTGGCCGTGGTCCAGCCGCACTCGGCGCATTTGTAGCCCGGAGCCTTGGTGTTCCGGGAAGTCTTGGTAGCCATTGGTCCACCCTATCCGCGCCCAGCGACAACCCGGTGCCCGCCAGACGCCGGCGCAGAGCGATGCTACAGCGGCGGCAGGATGTCGCGGGCTTCCCGGGAGTCCACCCCGGCGGCCTCCAGCAGGTCCACCATCAGCGGGCGGAACAGCATGACCACCGTTTCGCCTTCCAGCCGCTGGACGTCAAGCAGCCGCGGGTGCAGCCGGCCGGCGATTTCGCGCAGCTCCGTCCGGGCGGTCCGCAGGTGCGCGCGGCGGACGCCGTCGTGCACTTCCGCCAGGCCCAGGGAGAGCTCGTCGACGGCGTCGGCCGTGTCCTGCAGGACGTCGGCGATGTTCTGGGTGGCCTCGTCGGACAGTGCCGCATGGTTGATGGCGCTGGTCAGGCGGCGGGCAAAGACCCGGCTGTTGCGCAGGGCCAGGTCGATGTAGTCCAGCGACTGCTCCATCTGGTCCAGCTCATCCCGGTGCCGCCGGTAGGCCGGCGCCAGCGTGGCCACCTCACCGGAGGCCCGCAGGGACTGCCGCATGGCATCGACCAGCGGCTGGCAGTTCCGCCCCCGGATGAGCGCGTGCCAGGCCTGGGTGGAGTCGCTGTAACTCAGTGCGGAGGCGCACTCGCGCAGCACTTCGGCGAGCTCGTGCAGGAGCTTCTTGACGTCGTTGCGGGGTTCCCGCCGCGGGTCCTTGGGGATCAGGATCGTCACCAGCAGGGCGAACACCCCGCCCACGATCGCGTCGATGCTGCGGGTGAACGGCCCCCCGGCCGGCGCCGGCAGAAGGACCACCAGCAGGGACTGCAGCCCCAGCTGGGTGGTGAAGATCGTGCCGCTGTCCAGGAACCGCGCCAGCAGGATCGAGAACAGCAGCACGACGGCGGCCTGCCAGATTCCGGCGCCCAGCCAGTGCAGCAGCAGGTCCCCGACCACGATGCCGATGGTGCAGCCCAGGCCGACTTCCACGACGCGGCGCAGCCTGGGGTCGCGGGAGAAGCCGAGGGAGATGAGGGAGGACGTGGCGGCGAACAGCGGGCCGCTGTGGCCCAGGACGTACTCGGCGAACGCGTAGGCGCCGACGGCGCAGCCGGTCATCTGGATGGCCGGCACCAGGGAGTTCCGGCTCCGGACCAGGCCGGTGCGGACCCGCCCGCGCAGGAACCGGGCGCTTGCTGAGAGTCCAGGGGCGGGGGCCATGCGCTCCAGTCTATTTGTTCGCCGCTGGTGCGCAGTTCGCGCCACAACCCCTACGGACGTGACGCAGCTAACGCAAGAGGGACCCGGCGGATGTAAGCCAATGTCCCGGCGTCGTTAACCCTTCGTTTACCTTGGACCGGCATTCTCTTCATCTGGGGCACCTACCTTCAGTAAAGGTACAAACCGTACGCATCCCTGCCCGGTCTTCTCCGGCCCGGCACGCATAGAAAATCCCTGGAAGGGGTACATCTAGTGAAGGCACTCCGCTTCGGCCGCCACGCGGCAATCGCTGTCATCGCAGCCGGCGCTCTCGCGCTGACCGCCTGTGGTTCTGACAACGCAACGGGCACCGCCCCCGCAACCGCCACGGCATCGGGACCCAAGGTCACCGGCACGCTTACCGGCATCGGCTCCTCCGCACAGGGTGCAGCCATGGACGCGTGGAAGACCAACTTCGCCTCGGCCAACCAGGGCGCATCGGTTCAGTACTCCCCGGACGGCTCCGGCGCAGGCCGCAAGGCACTCCTGGACGGCTCCGCCCAGTTCGGCGGCTCCGACGCCTACCTCAAGGACGAAGAGTACGCCAGCTCCACCACCCAGTGCGGCCCCGACGGCGCCCTCAACATCCCGGTTTACATCTCCCCGATCGCCGTGGCCTTCAACCTGCCCGACATCAAGGAACTGAACCTCGACGCCGTCACCGTTGCCAAGATCTTCCGCGGCGAAATCGCCACGTGGAACGATCCTGCCATCGCCGCGCTGAACCCGGACGCGAAGCTTCCGGACCTCAAGGTCACCCCGGTGAACCGCTCGGATGACTCCGGCACCACCTCCAACTTCACGGACTACCTGGCCGCCGCAGCACCCGAGGCCTGGACCGACAAGCCCGCCGGCATCTGGCCTGCAACCCTGAAGGGCGAAAACGCCAAGGGCACCTCCGGCGTCGTCAAGACTGTCACCGACACCCCGGGCGCCGTGACCTACGCCGACGACTCCGCCGTCAGCGGCAAGCTCGGCGTCGCGCAGATCAAGGTGGGCGAGTCCTTCACTAAAATCTCCGCCGAGGCGGCCGCGAAGGCAGTTGACGCCGGCAAGCCGGTTGAAGGCCGCAACGCCAACGACCTCTCCATCAAGCTGGACCGCACCACCACCATCGAGGGCGCCTACCCGATCGTGCTCGTGTCCTTCCACATCGTCTGCTCCAGCTACGACAAGCAGGAAACTGTCGACCTGGTCAAGGCCTTCGAGAGCTACGTAGTGTCCGACGCCGGCCAGACGGCTGCCGCCGACGCCGCCAAGTCCGCACCGTTGTCCAAGACCCTGCAGGACAAGGCGCTCAAGTCCCTCGAGGCCATCAAGGTCAAGTCCTAGGGATACCTTCCGCCGCAAGGCATAGTGGAAACACCAGCCTGACCCAGGTTCCCTGTTCCGATCAGGCGGTCACCGACCGTCCGCCCGGGGCAGGGAACCTGAGCGTTTTGTCCGAAGTACCAAAAAGATTCGAAGCCGAAGGACCCTGAAGTGACCACCACCTCCCTGACCTCGTCACGGGGCGCAGGCCGTGCCGGAGACAAAGTCTTTTCCGGAGCCACCCTGGCCGCAGGGTGCCTCATCCTGGCCGTGCTCTTCGGCGTGGCGCTCTTCCTCGTAGTCCAGGCATTCCCCGCCCTCACAGCCTCCCCTGACAAGATCAAGGGCGGCGAAGGATTTTTCGCCTACATCTGGCCGATCGTGATCGGCACCCTCATCGCGGCCACGATCGCCCTGGTGATCGCCACTCCGGTCGCGATCGGCGTCGCGCTGTTCATCTCGCACTTCGCCCCGCGGCGGCTCGCTTCGGGCCTCGGCTACGTGGTGGACCTCCTCGCCGCCATCCCCTCCGTGGTCTACGGCGCCTGGGGTGCCGCTTTCCTGGCCAAGGAGATCTCGCCGGCCTACAACTGGCTGGCCAGCAACATGGGCTGGCTGCCGATTTTCCAGGGCCCGGCCTCCGCCACCGGCAAGACCATCCTGACCGCGGGAATCGTGCTGGCCGTCATGGTCCTTCCCATCATCACCTCCCTGACCCGCGAAATCTTCCTGCAGACCCCCAAGCTGCATGAGGAAGCCTCCCTGGCGCTCGGCGCCACGCGGTGGGAAATGATCAAAATGGCTGTCCTGCCGTTCGCCCGCCCGGGAATCGTCAGCGCCGTCATGCTGGGCCTGGGCCGTGCCCTGGGCGAGACCATGGCTGTCGCGCTCGTGCTGTCCTCAGGTGCCCTCACTGCGAGCCTGATCCAAACGGGCAACCAGACTATCGCCGCCGAGATTGCGCTGAACTTCCCTGAGGCCAGCGGGCTTCAGGTCAGCACCCTGATCGCGGCAGGCCTTGTCCTGTTCGTCATCACCCTCGGCGTGAACATGATTGCCCGGTGGATCATCACCCGGCACAAAGAATTCTCGGGAGCCAACTAAATGACCGCCACCCTGACCCCCGTCAAGAAGCGCTCGGCCCTCACCAAGGGCCAGTTGCCCAAGTGGGCGCCCTACGTTGTCCTGGGCCTGGCTCTGGTCCTCGGGGCCGCCATCATGGCCCTGATCGGCTTCAACGCCTTCGGCTGGGGAATCGTCTCCGCCATTCTTTTCGCGGCCGGCCTTGTCGGCTGGAGTGCCGCCGTTGAGGGCAGCCGCAAGGCCAAGGACAAACTCGCCACATGCCTCGTCGTCGGTTCGTTCCTGGTTGCGCTGCTGCCGCTGATTTCCGTGATCTGGACAGTGCTCGTGAACGGGCTTCCCGGGCTCATGGACCCAGGCTTCCTGACCACGTCGATGAACGGCGTCACCGGCGCCTTCGACAACAAGAGTGTCGAGGAAGGCGCGCCGGTGGTCGGCGGCATCTTCCACGCGCTGATCGGCACCCTGCTGATCACCGCGGTCGCGACGGTCATTTCTGTGCCCGTCGGCCTGCTGACCGCCATTTACCTGGTGGAATACGGCAACGACCGCCCGCTGGCCCGCGCCATCACCTTCTTCGTGGACGTCATGACCGGCATCCCCTCGATCGTGGCCGGCCTGTTCGCGGCGGCGTTCTTCTTCGCCATCGTGGGGCCGGGCACCAAAACCGGAGCCGTCTCCGCCGTCGCGCTTTCGGTGCTGATGATTCCCGTGGTGGTCCGCTCCAGCGAGGAAATGCTGAAGATCGTCCCCAACGAACTCCGCGAGGCGGCCTACGCCCTGGGCGTGCGCAAATGGCGGACCATCCTCAAGGTGGTCATCCCGACGGCGATCTCCGGCATCGCCTCCGGTGTCACCCTGGCGATCGCCCGCGTGATCGGTGAAACCGCGCCGATCCTGGTCACCGCAGGCTTCGCCACGTCGATCAACTACAACGTGTTCAGCGGCTGGATGGCCTCACTGCCCACGTTCATCTACACACAGATCCTCAACCCGACGTCGCCGTCCAACCCGGACCCGTCCTCCATGCGTGCCTGGGGTGCGGCCCTGGTCCTCATCATCCTGGTGATGCTGCTCAACCTGATTGCCCGCCTGATCGCCCGCATGTTCGCCCCCAAGACCGGCCGCTAGCCCGGCACCGGCAACCCAACTCTTCAGCCCGTATCTCCAGCAAGTGAAGGAACATCATGTCTAAGCGCATCGACGTCAAGGACCTGAACGTCTACTACAGCAAATTCCTTGCCGTCGAAGACGTCAACATCAACATCGACGCCAAGTCCGTCACCGCCTTCATCGGTCCGTCCGGCTGCGGCAAGTCCACGTTCCTGCGCACCCTGAACCGCATGCACGAGGTCATCCCCGGCGCCCGGGTCGAGGGCGAGGTGCTGCTCGACGGCGACAACCTCTACGGGCCCGGCGTGGACCCCGTGACGGTCCGTTCGCAGATCGGCATGGTGTTCCAGCGCCCCAACCCGTTCCCCACGATGTCCATCCGGGACAACGTGCTGGCCGGCGTGAAGCTCAACAACCAGAAGATGTCCAAGGGCGAGGCCGATGCCCTCGTGGAACGCTCACTGCGCGGCGCCAACCTGTGGAACGAGGTCAAGGACCGCCTCGCGAAGCCCGGCTCGGGCCTTTCCGGCGGCCAGCAGCAGCGGCTCTGCATCGCCCGCGCCATCGCCGTGGAGCCCCAGGTCATCCTGATGGATGAGCCCTGCTCCGCCCTGGACCCGATCTCCACGCTCGCCATTGAGGACCTCATCAATGAGCTCAAGGACGAGTACACCGTGGTGATCGTGACCCACAACATGCAGCAGGCCGCCCGCGTGTCCCAGAAGACTGCCTTCTTCAACATCGCCGGCACCGGGCAGCCGGGCAAGCTGATCGAGTACGGCGACACCCACACCATGTTCAGCAACCCGACCCAGAAGGCCACCGAGGACTACGTCTCCGGCCGCTTCGGATAGACCCCGCCCATCGATTGCTCCGCAGGCGCCCTTTTGAACCCTCAAAAGGGCGCCTGCGGAGCAATCGACGTGTCCTCAGAGCTCCGCGAGCGGTGACAAGGCAAGCGCCAGCACGAAGGCCGCGGCCGCGGTGACAAGCGGCGTGAGCACCCAGAACATCAGCACCTCGATCACCACTTTCCGGTTGGTGTCGGGGAATCGCTGGTTGGATCCGGACCCCAGCACGGCCGAGGTGACCGTGTGCGTGGTGGAGATGGGCAGGTGCAGCCCGATGGCACCGACCAGCAGCATGACTGAGCTGAGCAGCTGCGCCAGGGAACCGCGCATAGGATCCATCCGGATCAGCCGGTAACCGATGGTGTACGAAATGCGCCAGCCCCCGGCCAGGGTCCCGGCGGTCAGCAGAACCGCGGTGAACACGGCCACCCAGACCGGCATCTCGCCGACGTCGGACAGCCCGGACGCCAGCAGCGCCAGGATCAGGACGGCGCTGGTGCGCTGGCCGTCCTGCAGGCCGTGGGCGAAGGCCACGGCTCCCGCGGCGATGCTCTGGGCGCGCCGCGAGCGGCTGTTGACGACATTCGGCGGTGTGTACCGCGCGGCCCAGGTTGCGGGCCAGACCAGCAGGTAGGCGCCCGCGAAGGCCAGTGCAGGTGAGATCAGCAGCGGCAGCACCACCTGGAAGAGCAATGACGTGTCAACGCCGCCCACGGCGTTCCCGCCGACGGCGACGCTTGCGACGCCGGCGCCGGCCAGCCCGCCGACCAGCGCGTGGGTCGACGACGACGGGATGCCCCGCCACCACGTGTAGAGGCCCCAGAGCACGGCACTGGCAAGGCCCGCCATCAGGATGGCCAGCCCGTTTTCGCCGGCGGGGAGCTGCACCCACGTCCGGCTCACGGCGAGGGCCAGGGCGGCGCTGAGTCCGGCGCCGATGAAGTTGAAGAACCCGGCCAGCAGTACCGAAACGGTGGGGGTGAGGGCCCGGGTCCGCACGGCCAGTGCTACCGACGCCGAGGCATCCCGGAAACCGTTCAGGAAGGCGAATGCCCCGGCGAAGACGACCACCAGGGCAAACAGGAACATGGTCACGTCAGGATTCCTTGACGATGATGCTGCCCACCTGGGTCGCGATCCGGCGCATGTCCCTGGTGACGCCGACCAGTTCGTCGGCGATGTCCCTGGTGCGGGCGTACCGCGCCGACTTCATCTCGTTGAGCATGTCCGCGACCCAGACCCGGTGCGACCGTTCTGCGCGCTTGGAGAGGCGGAGGATCTCGATCCAGTAATCCTCAAGATCGTCCAGGTTGTCCAGATTCCGCATGGCGTCCACGGTGAGCTCCGCCTGCCGGCTGATGATTTCCAGCTGGTCCGCGGCGCGTTTGGGCAGGCGGTCGAGTTTGTAGAGCGACACCAGCTCCGCGGCGGCATCAAGTTTCTCCATTGCCTCGTTGAGGTACCGGGACAGGGCATACATGTCCTCGCGGGGGAGCGGGCTCACGAACGTGGTCCGCATGTGGGTCAGCAGGGCAAAATGCAGCTC
Source organism: Arthrobacter sp. NicSoilB4 (assembly GCF_019977335.1). Taxonomy (NCBI): domain Bacteria; kingdom Bacillati; phylum Actinomycetota; class Actinomycetes; order Micrococcales; family Micrococcaceae; genus Arthrobacter; species Arthrobacter sp. NicSoilB4. The sequence continues at coordinate 205,675 of NZ_AP024653.1, forward strand.
CGCGCACTTGGCCTCGTGGTTGTGCATGTCTTCCACCAGCCGGTCGTTCTCCGTGGCGGGCGCCCCAAGGATCTCCGAGAGGGTGCCTGTGGCGAGCACAATCTGGCGTGCCAGCTGGGCAAGGAGGTTCAGCCCGGCGGGCTCCTGGGGGAAAAGGCGCAGCTTCACGTGTGATTACCGGTCTTCGGGAGGGAGGTGCACGGGTGTTGTTTGCCGGGCGTGTGAGGTGATGATGACCCGCGCATGGGGCTTACTTTACCGTCCGGCTCGAAAGCGCCGGGAAGGCGCCCGGCAGGCCCCCGGAATATGACGGCGTGGCTGGTCAGATGGCGGGGGAGCGGCGCTCGATGAGTACTGTGTCGCGCCACTGCCCGGTGAGCGGGCCGTGGGTCATTCTGGCAATTCGGTGCCTGCGCCCGACGACGGCGTAGCCGTTGGCAAGGTGGAGTTTGAGGCTGGCTTCGTTTTCGGGAAAGACGCTGGCCTGGATGGTCCAGATCCCGTCACGCTCCGTGGATTGCGCCAATGCCCGCAGCAGCGCGGCGCCCAGGCCCCTCCCGCGTGCTTCGGTTGCGATGTACACAGAGTGCTCCACCACGCCGGAGTAGGCGGGGCGCGCAGGGACGGGGGAGACGGCAGCCCAGCCAAGGATTCCGCCGTCGTGTGCTTCGGCCACAAGCCGGTGGCGGGGCAGCCTCGAGGCGTTGAAACGTTCCCACTCGGGCGCCTCTGATTCGAACGTGGCGTTCCCTGTGGCGATGCCCTCGCGGTAGATCCGCTGGACGGCCGGCCAGTCGTCCTCGCGCATGGGACGGATCGTGGCAGCGGACTGTTCTGGCGCGGTCACAGGGTGGCCAGGAGGCCGGCCGTTTGTTCCAGGGCGCCCGGAACCAGGGAGTAATAGGCCCAGGTGCCACGTTTCTCGCGGTGCAGCAGGCCCGCGTCGACCAGGATCTTCAGATGGTGGGAGACCGTGGGCTGGCCCAGGTCCAGCGGTTCGGTGAGGTCACACACGCAGGATTCGCCTGTTGCTTCTGCCTTGACGATGGAGAGCAGCCGCAGCCGGTTGGGATCGGCCAGCGCCTTGAAGACCAAGGCCTTCTGCTTTGCCTCCTCAGCGCCCAGGGCGGGCGCGCCCGCCGGGGCGCAGCACGATTCATCCGTGGCCGGCTCAAGTGTGGGCAGCGAGTTCATCTACCCATTATGCCCCGATATTGACAACCATCAATGTGTGCGCCGCGGGGGGCTGCGTCGGGAACGACCCGGCAAAAGCTAGGAGCGGGCCGCCGCTGAACTGCGCGGAAGAACGACGTCGTCCGCGGTGCGGGCCGCGGAGGGGAACAGGATGAGGAGGAGGCCAAGGCCTACCGCCGCGCCGACCAGTTGCGCCACAACGAATCCCGGACCGGACGCCGGGGCGATGCCCGCGAAGGTATCACTGAAGATGCGACCCACCGTTACGGCCGGGTTCGCGAACGACGTCGAGGATGTGAACCAGTACGCGGCCCCGATGTAGGCGCCCACCGCGGGCGCGGTGAGGGCGCCGCGGGAGGTGGCGGCCAGGGCGAAGATCAGCAGGATGAGCCCTGCGGTGGCAATGACCTCACCGAACAGGTGGCCCGCGGTTGCGCGCTCTTTCGTGGAGATGGAGGTTCCCACGTCGAACATGGCGTTCGCGACCACGCTGCCGCTCACGGCCCCCAAGGTCTGGGCAGCCACATACGTGCCGAGCTCCGTGAGGGACAGGCCTGTGCCGCTGCGCCGGCCCATGATCCAGTCGGCGAGTGAGACCGCGGGATTGAAGTGCGCGCCGCTCACGGGGCCCAATACAAGAATCAGCACCGTCAGGCCCAGCACCGTGGCAGTGCTGTTCTGGAGCAGCTGCAGGCCTAGGTCATTGGGGGAGAGCTGCTGTGCCGCGATCCCGGAACCGACCACAATGGTCACGAGCAAGCCGGTGCCGAGCAGTTCAGCGACGGCACGACGCCACAGCGGTGGCTGGATGGAAGTCATGGGAACAGCTTGACCGAAAGAATTAACTCAGTCAAAATTGAACCAATGAATATTGAGGCAGCGGACGGTTTTCGGGCGCGGGTAGCCAAACATGCGGCCTTGGCCGATCCTGCGCGGCTGCGCATCGTTGATCTGCTGACCCTGGGAGACTTCTCCCCGACGGAGCTGCAGGCCGGGTTGGGGATGCCGTCAAACCTGCTGTCCCATCATCTGCGCACGCTGGAAGAGGCGGGGCTGGCAACCCGCCACCGCTCCGAGGCTGACCGGCGCCGCAGCTACATCCGGCTGGCTCCCGGCGCCCTGGAGGGCCTGGTGCCCGGGGCCGAACACGAGGCCCGGCGCGTATTGTTCGTCTGCACGCGAAACAGTGCACGGTCCCAGCTTGCCGTCGCACTCTGGCGGCAGGTCAGCGAGATCCCCTCGACTTCCGCGGGCACCCACCCCGCGGACCGCATCGCCGCCGGCGCCATCGACGTCGCCCGCCGCCACGGCGTCGCCCTCGCGGACCTTCCCCCGCGCAGGCTGGATGAAGTGGCGGACGATGAAGACTTCGTTGTAACCGTGTGCGATAACGCCCACGAGGAAATCCCCAAAGTGGGAGGGATTCACTGGTCGATTCCGGATCCGCTCCGGCTAAACACCGAGGACGCCTTCGAGGGCGCCTTCGCCGATATCGCCCGCCGCATCGGCGACCTGGCGCCCCGCCTGCACGCCGCCTAGAACCCAAAAGCCCGCTTATATTGACAAGTGTCGATCTTTCGTTCGATACTACAGACATCGATAGACATCAATGTCCAGTCGGTGGAAGTGGTACGGGGACGAAAATCTCAGAAAAAACCGATCCACCTAACTGATCCAGGAGTAACCCCGTGAGCACCGAAACCGCCAAGAAGCCGTCCGTCCTGTTCGTCTGCGTCCACAACGCCGGCCGCTCCCAGATGGCCGCCGCGTTCCTCACCACGCTGGGCGAGGGCCGCATCGAGGTCCGTTCCGCCGGCTCGCAGCCCGCCGACAAGGTCAACCCGGCCGCCGTCGAGGCCATGGCCGAACTCGGAATCGACATGTCGGCGGAGATCCCCAAGATCCTCACCACCGAGGCCGTCAAGGAATCCGACGTCGTCATCACCATGGGCTGCGGCGATACCTGCCCGATCTTCCCGGGCAAGCGCTACGAGGACTGGGAACTCGAGGACCCGGCCGGCCAGGGCGTCGAGTCCGTCCGCCCCATCCGCGACGACATCAAGGCCCGCATCGAGGACCTGATCGCGTCCCTCACGCCCGCCGCCAGGTAGGAGCCCGGCCATGACTGAACAGCTGATCATCATCGGGTCCGGCCCCGCCGGCTACACTGCCGCGATCTACGCCGCCCGCGCCGGGCTCAAACCGCTCGTCATCGCCGGAGCCGTCACCGCGGGAGGCGCCCTGATGAACACCACCGAAGTGGAAAACTTCCCCGGCTTCCCCGGCGGCATCCAGGGTCCCGAGCTCATGGACGGGCTCCAGCAGCAGGCCGAGAAGTTCGGTGCGCAGGTGGTGTTCGACGACGTCACGGAGGTGACGCTCACCGGTCACCTCAAGCGCGTGGTCACCGGCGCCGGCGAGACCCACCAGGCGCCCGCCGTCATCCTCGCCACCGGCTCCGCCTACAAGGAACTCGGGCTGCCCGAAGAGAAAACGTTCAGCGGCCACGGGCTCTCCTGGTGCGCCACCTGCGACGGGTTCTTCTTCCGCGACCAGGACATCATCGTCGTCGGCGGCGGGGACTCGGCCATGGAGGAGGCAACCTTCCTGACCCGCTTCGGAAAGACCGTCACCGTGGTGGTCCGCAAGGGCGAGCTGCGCGCATCCCGGATCATGGCCCAGCGCGCCAAGGACAACCCCAAGATCAGCTTCGCGTGGAACTCCGCCGTCACGGCTATCCACGGCAACGGCAAAGTCACCGGCGTCACCCTGACCGACACCCGCACCGGCGAAACCAGGGAACACGCCGCCACCGGCATCTTCGTCGCGATCGGCCACGTCCCGCGCACGGAGCTGCTCCACGGCCAGGTGGACCTCGACGCCGAGGGCTACATCAAGGTGGACTCACCCACCACCGTCACCAACCGCTCCGGCGTCTTCGCCTGTGGGGACGCCGTGGACCACCGCTACCGGCAGGCCATCACCGCCGCCGGGACCGGCTGCGCCGCCGCCCTCGACGCCGAACGCTACCTCGCCGCGCTGGACGACGCCGACAGCATCGCCACCGCCCTGGTCGAGGACCCCACCCACGCCTGACCCCCGCGGAAGAGAGGAGGTGAGCTGAATGGATACCCACTGCTGCACCGACGCGATCTGCACCGACACCAGCCAGGACTGTTGCGACGACGACCTGGACTGCTGCTGATCACCTCCTCCGTGCCTGCCGGTCCCACAAGGGCCGGCAGGCACGCCGCAATGAACCGCTACCCCACCGGATGAAACAGAGGAAACCATGGCTGTGACCACCAACCTTCCCGTAGCTGTCATTGGCGCCGGGCCCGTCGGCCTCGCCGCAGCGGCGCACCTGCTCGAGCGCGGGATCGAGCCGCTGATCTTCGAAGCCGGCCCGTCCGCGGGGGCCGCCATCGAGCAGTGGCGCCACATCCGGCTGTTCTCCCCCTGGCGGTACAACCTCGATGCCGCCGCAGTGCGCCTGCTTGAAGCCGACGGCTGGGAATCGCCCAGGCCCACGGCCCTGCCCTACGGCGGGGAACTCATCGACAATTACCTCGCCCCGCTGGCTGCGCTCCCGGCCATCAGCTCGCGGCTGCAGACCGGTGCCAAAGTTATCGCCGTGACCCGAGCCGGCATGGACAAGACCCACACGCGCAACCGCGAGACCACCCCGTTCACCGTCCGGGTAGAGCATGGGGACGAAGAGGTCCGCGACCACGCTGTGGCAGGAGTCCTTGACGCCTCCGGCACCTGGTCCACCCGCAACCCGCTGGGAACCTCGGGGCTTCCGGCCATCGGCGAAGACTCTGCCGCGGACCGGATCTCCGCGCCGCTCCCGGACGTCACCGGCCGTGACCGCACCGCGTTTGCCGGCCGCCGTGTCCTGGTCGTCGGTGCCGGCCACTCCGCCGCCAACACCCTGATCAGCCTCGCCGACCTGGCCAAGCAAGAACCGGGCACCCGGATCCTGTGGGCGGTCCGCGGACCGTCCGCCGAGAAGGTTTACGGTGGCGGCGACGCCGACGGGCTGCCCGCCCGCGGCCAGCTCGGTGCCCGCCTGCGCCGCCTGGTCGACGCCGGGACCATCGAACTGCACACCGGATTCGGCATCGGCTCGCTGAAATCCCTCGCCTCGCACGTGACCGTCGAATCCGTGGACGGCCGGACCCTCGACGCCGACGTCGTCGTTCCGTGCACTGGTTTCCGCCCGGATCTGGATATCCTGCGTGAACTCCGGCTGAACCTGGACCCTGCCGTCGAAGCACCTGTGGAGCTCGGCCCGCTGATCGACCCTGAATTCCATTCCTGCGGCACCGTCCCCCCTCACGGCGCGGCTCTGCTGGCCCAACCGGACAATGACTTTTACATCGTGGGCATGAAGTCCTACGGCCGGGCGCCCACCTTCCTGCTGGCCACCGGCTACGAACAAGTCCGCTCCGTCGCGGCCGCCCTCGCCGGCGACCGCGAGGCCGCGGACACTGTCCAGCTCGAACTGCCGGAGACCGGCGTCTGCTCCTCGGATAGCGGCACCAGCTGCGACGTACCGGCGTCCGCCGCCGCGGCTTCAGCCGCCGAGACCTCCGGGGGCTGCTGCGCCGCTCCCGAACCGGTCCTCGTCGGGTTCCCCACCGGGCTTGCCCACGGCCGGTCCGGCGAAAACTGACCATCCGGGGCAGGGCGACGTGGTTCGCACCTCCGACGTCGTTGTCGACACGGGGTGCGGCGGCCCCGCCCGGTCAGGAAGCCGATTCATTTAGGGAAGACTTAAGCGCATGACTGAAACCACGACAAAGCCCAGCGTCCTGTTCGTCTGCAGCAAGAACGGCGGGAAGTCCCAGCTCGCCGCCGGTCTGATGAGACGGCTCGCAAATGGGACGGTCACGGTGCACTCGGCCGGGACCAAGCCCGGCACGTCGCTGAACCCCCAGTCCGTGGACTCGCTGGCGGAACTCGGCGTCGATATCGCCGGCGAACACCCGAAACCGGTCACGGACGAAGAGCTGAACGCTGCCGACGTCGTGGTAGTCCTGGGCAGCGAGGCAAAAGTCGAACCCCGCGAGGGCAAGCGGGTCGAGGTCTGGGCTACGGACGAGCCCTCTGAACGCGGCATCGAAGGCATGGAACGCATGCGCCTGATGCGGAACGACATCAAGGCTCGCGTCGAGAAGCTGTACGCGGAGCTCGCCGGGAACTGACCGTAGCCTGGGGGCTGCGGTCCGGGGCGCTTTGACACCGACACGCCGCGGACGCCTGACCCGGGGTCCGGAATTGGGTCCAAAGGTGCCCCGGACGGCGGGCGGTGGCCTCCGGCGGCTGCCAATACGCACAGCTTGCCCGGCAACCAGCTGACAGCCGGGCCAAAAAGGGCAGAAAAATGGTGCCGAACCGGATACGCCTCTCGGCGGTAGGCCGCTCTAGGCGGCTAAATGTTGAAGCCCGGGGGTTTCGCGGCTCGGCACCGCTTTTAGTTTTCTACTTGGGTGGGGACAAGTCAACATTGACAGTCCGCACGTGGCATGCCTACCGGGGGTGCGGCGGCGTGCCATAAGGCTCAGTCCAGTTCGCCCAGCCGCCACGCGTTGGCGGCGTGCTCGAGGTCTTCTGCGGTCTTCACCAGGAGGTGCGAATTGCGCGTGAGCTTGCTCGCGTGGCTTTCGTTGCCGTGCTCGGCTCCGTCCGCGAGGGTGGCCTGGCCCAGCGCCACCACGCGGCAGAACGCGGCGGAACGTTCCAGCGCGACGTCGAACTCGCCGTCGAACGCGCCCGAGAGGATGGCGTCCGCCATCGATTTCATCTCGTCCGCTCCGGGAGGCTCGGCGGCGCCGGCCACCACGTGCGAGACCTGGGCGGTGTCCTTGCCGGCCCTGAAGTACACGGAGATCCGCTCGGGATCCTGGATCGTAGCGGCCCGGAGGGCATACAGGCGCCAGAGGGCTCCCGGGAGCGAGCGTGCCGGGCTTTCTGCCCACATTTCGGCGATGGCCTCCAGTCCTTGTTCATCGGCGAGCTTCACGAGCCGTTTGGTGACGACCGGGTCATCGCTGTCGCGTCCGCGGCGCACGAGTGCCTGTGCGGCGAGGTGGGCGGCCTCGGAGATGCGGGCAGGATCGGCTCCGCCCGCGAAGGGCTCAAAGTCGATGGGGGCGAAGGCCTTCGGCTTGTGGTGCCGGTGCGGTCCGGGGGCGCTGGATCCTGCTTGCTCGCTCATGCCACCACGCTACTCCAGTGCTGTCGGGGAATCGAGCGTGCGGCCCGCAGGGGCGGACCCCGGCCTGGCCGTCGCGTGACCGGCACACCGGGGCCCGTCCGACGCACGACGGCGGCGTCCCCGCCGGTGCGAAAAACCGGGCGCGGTCTGGGGTACAGTATTAACGTCCAGAAATGGACTGGGCTGATCGGCCTTGAAGCAGCGGATTCATCCGCCGTTTCGGGGCATTCGGCTGGGGCCTTTAGCTCAGTTGGTAGAGCATCGGACTTTTAATCCGTGGGTCGTGGGTTCGATCCCCACAGGGCCCACTCTTTTAGCGAAGAGTGGGAAAACCCCGGCATCCTGGCGACAGGGTGCCGGGGTTTTTTGTGTGCGTTTCTTAACGGTTCTCGAGTATGGACTGGGCGTTCCGTGCGGACATCTTGGAGACATTGCACCGGGTGGCCTCCAGACCGGGAGCCTGGGCGGACTCAAGTGCGCGCGATACTTCGTCCAGCCGGTCTAACGGCGAAGACCCGTCGCCCTGCTTTGAACCTTCCTTCAGGGTGCCGGGCCCTCATGCTAGCTTTGCCCCAACAGTGCGCGAGCACAGTACCTATCAGGGGGACAGCATGGTCAATGTGACAGTGGACCCGGACATCTTTGACGCCCAGGGAGAGGCTTACCCGGACCCGGAGGAAGGCTGGAACGGGCCGTCCCCCGTCTTCCTCGTCCAGTCCGACCAGACGGAACAAGCCGCCCAGGCACTCCACAGAGCGATAATCCGGTGCAAGTTCGTTGGCACCAGCGGCCGAGAACTAACACTGGAGGAGGACTCCGCGGGAGAGGAGTACACCGCCAACTGGTATTCGCCCGTCTACCTTACCGACGCGGGCCCCATGGCCTGCCTGGACACACAAGGTGAATTGCCGCGAGCCATGGCGGAGGCCATGGTCCGCATCCTTGTGGAGGAAGTGACCGCCCAGGGAATTGACGCCTACCTGACAACGCCGCCTTTAAGCACTGATGAGGACACGCAGCAGTGGCAATGGCCGATCTGGGAGCCGGACGAGGGGGTAAAGGGCGTCTGAATCGCTGCACCCTAACGGGGGGGAACCCCTTTGATCTCGACGTTGGCAGCGATGGCCCGAGCGCGACGCCGGGGTTATTATGCCGTCATGGACGCCCGGCTTTTCGCCTACCTCAGTTACCGTGACGCGCCGGCGGCACTGTCATGGATGGAGCACGTCGGGTTTTCCTTGGTCCGCCGCCAGGATTCCGGTCCCGGCGCAGTCGCACACGCCGAGGTCCGCATGGGTGATGCCGTCATCATGGTCTCGAGCGCCGATGCGGACTACCAGCGGCCCGCACTGACCGGCAGATCCACGGGCAGCGGGCTCTATCTCCTGGTCGATGACGTTGATGACTTCTACCGGAAAGCCTTGTCGGGCGGGGGGAGTGCCGTGATCCCGCCGGAAGAGACGGAATGGGGCACGCGCAGGGCAAGGGTGCTTGACCCCGAAGGGCAGGAGTGGAGCGCCGGGACGTACGAGCCCGGTGCCAGCTGGTAGGGGCCGGGGCTCAGCTCACCGCGGGCATCTCCGCTGTACCAGGACCTGGCAGTACCCCGCTGCCCTCGGGATAGCACGATGGGCTAGTAATCAGTTGGGCTAGGATTGCCGGATGAACGCGAACAGCCCCTCCGGTTCCGGGTATTGGTATGGACCCGACGACGGTCTCGACCCGCCCGGCGCCGTCCTCCAGGCCCTTCGTGAGTACCGCAACGTCGAAGTCGCCAGGCGGCGATCCACCAGGGATTCCATGGGGATGGGCGAGACGGACCTTCTGGCACTGAGGTACCTGTTGCGCGCCCAGGCCGCGGGCGAGCAGGCGGGGCCCAAGGACCTCAGCCGCGTCCTGGGAATCACCACGGCTTCCACCACCTCGTTGATCGACCGGCTCGTCAGCAGTGGACATGTCCGCCGCGAGCCGCACCCCACGGACCGGCGCTCGCTCGTGATCGTCCCCACGGCGGCAACGGATTCCGAGGTCCGCGCCACACTGGGGGAGATGCACCGCAGGATGATGGCCGTCGCGGAAGGCCTTAGCGACGAGGAGGCGAGGACTGTGGTCCGGTTCCTGCGTCGCATGAGCGAAGCCATTGCCGAGCCAGTGAGCCACGGCGTCCGTTGATCGGCATGGCAACTAGCTAGCCTGACTAGTTATATGTATGCTTACCAACTATGTCTGATATCTGTTTTTCCGGCGGCGCCGTGGCTGAAGCAGTACCCGCCGCCATGCTTCCCGCGCAGGCTCTGGACGCACCGAGGCACTGCGGGATGCCGATGGAGTGGAAGGCCCCGGCCCAGGCCACCAGGTCCGTGTACTCCTTCGCGCCGGCCGATGCTGCGGCAGAGCTGCCGCCGCTCTGGCGCTGCGGCTGCGGCTTCCAGCTGGACGGCATCGTGCACACGCCCGGCGTCCTGTCCGGGCTCAGCCGTTGACCCCGCCCTCCACGCAAGCCCTGGCTGAACGCCCCGCCGCCGCTGCGGTCCCCGCTGCCGGACTCGGCGCCAACGTGCTGGCGCTTCCGGACGCTCCGGAAGGGCGCTTCCTCGTCCACGAGCTTTTGGGCCGGGGTGCCACCGCGACGGTGTTCCGCGGGACGGACCTGCAGGACGGGCGGCCGGTCGCCATCAAGGTCGCCGAGGGCCCCGACCCGCGGCAGACGGAACGGATCCACGCCGAGGCGCGTGTCCTGGCCTCGCTGGACCATCCCGCGATCGTCACGTTCGTCGCCGAGGGCGTCGTCCCGGCGGGTGACCAGTGGGCGGGCCGCCCGTTCCTCGTCGAGGAGTATGTCTACGGCGGAAGCCTCGCCGAGCGGATCCGCAGCGGCGCTGCCGCCGCCGGCGACGTGGCCCGCTGGGCCGAGTCGGCGCTGTCCGGGCTGGCGCACGTCCACGCCCGCGGGCTGGTCCACCGGGACATCAAGCCCGCCAACATCCTGGTCAGTGAACTGCGGCGTTCCGCGGTCCGGATCGCCGATTTCGGCATCGCCACCCCCGCCGGAGCCGAACTGGAACCTGGCGATTCGTCCGGCACCGTGCACTACATGAGCCCCGAGCAGGCAGCCGGCCGGCATCCCGGTGCGCCCGGCGACATCTACTCCCTGGGGCTGGTGCTGCTGGAGTGCCTCACCGGGGCCAAGGCGTTCCCCGGCACTCCGATTGAATCCCTGGTGGCCCGGACCCTTCGCGATCCCGGCATCCCGGCCGGACTCGGCGCGCCCTGGGTGTCGCTGCTGGCCGCCATGACCGCCATGGACCCCGCGGCACGGCCTTCGGCTGCCGCGGCCGCACGGCTCGCCGCAAAGCTTCCGCGCGCATCCTGAGCCCTGCCTGCAGCTCAGCGACAAGGCGGCTCAACCTCCGGGCAGCTCAGCCCGCCGGGGCGCCCGCGGCGGTGAACCCGATGACCGCCCGGTTGCGGCCTCCCGCTTTGGCCTCATACAGGGCGCGGTCGGCTTCCCGGAGCAGGCGCTGCAGCCCGGCGTTCCGGTCGCGTGAGTCCACCACGCCAAAGCTCGCCGTTGGCGGTTCCACGCCGTCGGGCAGGGAACTGCGTTCGGCCATCGAGGCGTTGATCCGGTGGGCGATCCGGACGCCCTCTTCGGCGTCGACGCCGTCGAGCAGCAGTGCGAACTCCTCGCCGCCGTAGCGGCCCACCAGGTCGACGTCGCGCACCGCCGAGCGGCAGGCGTCGGCGAAAGCCCGGATGACGCCGTCGCCCGCGTCATGCCCGAAACGGTCATTGATTGCCTTGAACCGGTCCAGGTCGGCCATCACAATCGCCGTGTCGACGCCGGCGGCGAGGTTGGCACGGAGCCTGCGGTGGGCCTGGTGCATGAATTCCCCGCGGTTCAGCAGCCCGGTCAGCCCGTCCCGGGAGGCCAGCTCCTTCAGGTCCTCGGTCCGGCGGGCGTAGTTCAGCGAAGTGATGCTGGAGGAAACAACCACCAGCAGGACCATCGCCATCAGCAGGGTCACGCCGGTGCCGAACAGCACCTGGAATAGCGGATCCGCCGGGCCCAGCACGGCAAGGCCCACCGTCCGGCTCAGGTAATAGGCGGCGCAGCCGGCCGTCGCGACGGCGAGGGACCGGACCAGGTGCCAGGATTCAGCCCGTTCGCGCCACAATTCCACGGACGCCAGGCCGATCGCCGTCCCCATCAGGGCCAACAGGACGATGCTGCCGAGCCGGGCATGGTCTGAGTAGCGGACGGCGACGTCGACGAGGACGGCAGCCGTCGCCGGAATCCCCAGCAGCCAGGGCCGGATCCTTCGGCCTGCCAGCGAGCGGGTGCCGGCCCAGACGCAACCGGAGCCCAGCACCATCACACCGTTGCCCGCGCTGGGGGACCAGGCCACCCCCTGGACCTCGCCCATGAAGTAGAACGCGGCGGCCAGGAAGAACGAGGCGACAGCGCCGCACCACCACCCCGCGAAGGGGGCCCGGCTCTTGCGGTACGTGTCGAAGTAGAACAGGACCAGCATCGTCAGCGTCATCACGGCGAAGACCACCATGAGCGTAGACCGGTCGAGCAGCACCATATTTCTGACGATTCCCAGCTGCCGGGCTGGCCATCCCCATGGACCGCCGGCGTAGTTCCCCACCGGATCAGGCCCCGGCCGGGACAAGTCTCTCAGAACGTTGCCCTCAGCCAAAGCTCTGGGCCCCCGTGGCGGCCCGGGGGTCCCACTGCGCCGGCCAGGGGTGCAAGATGGTGCCATGGATGCCGTGGACGCGCTCAATGAGATTGCCTTCTGGCTCGAACGCGAGCTCGCACCGGCGTTCAAGATCCAGGCGTTCCGCAAAGCCGCCGGGACCATCGCCGGCCTCGGGCCGGAGGAACTGGCCGCCCGGGCCCGTGACGGCAGGCTGAAGCGGACCAAAGGGATCGGCGACCGGACCTTCCAGGTCATCAGCCAGGCGCTCGACGGCGACGTTCCGGAGTATCTGGCCGGGCTGAGGAGCCGGGGGGCCCAGCCTCTGGTGCCGGGCGGCCACGAGCTGCTGGCCGCGCTGCGCAGTGACCTGCACAGCCACAGCGACTGGTCGGACGGCGGATCCCCGATCGAGGCCATGGTGGGCGCCGCCAGGCTGCTTGGCCGCGAGTACCTCGCGCTGACGGATCATTCCCCCAACCTCAAGGTCGCCAACGGGTTGAGCGCCGGGCGGCTCGCCGAACAGCTCGCCATTGTCGATGAGATCAATGCGGACGACGGCGGCTTCCGCCTCTTGCGGGGCATCGAGGTCGACATCCTCGAGGACGGCACCCTGGACCAGACTCCGGAGATGCTGGACCGGCTGGATGTCGTGGTCGCCAGCGTGCATTCGAAGCTTCGCTCCGACAAGCGCACCATGACGCGCCGGATGCTCGGCGCCATCGCCGACCCGCACACCAACGTGCTCGGCCACTGCACCGGCCGCCTGGTGCAAGGCGGCCGGGGCACCCGCCCGGCGTCGGAGTTCGACGCCGAAGCGGTGTTCGCGGCCTGTGCGGAGCACAACGTCGCCGTTGAAATCAATGCACGGCCCGAACGTCAGGACCCGCCGGGCGCCCTCATCGAGGTGGCCCTCGACGCAGGCTGCCTGTTCAGCATCGACAGCGATGCCCACGCCCCGGGCCAGCTCGATTTCCTGCAGTATGGTGCCGAACGGGCCGAACGCAACCATGTGCCGGCGGAGCGGATCGTCACCACGTGGCCCCTGGACCGCCTGCTGGAGTGGGCAGGTTCGAGGCGCTGACAGCCGTGGCGATCCCGCCGCGGGACATGCCCTCCTGCCGCTTCGAGGGCTGGACATAGTGGTGTTATGTCCAGTCCTGGGTGCGGGGGATGGGCATGTCCCGCGGTCAGGGGTGAATCAGCCGGCGGTGATGAGGTGGCTGAAGTGGTCGTACCGGAAGGTGATCTGCCCCCCGTCGTGCGTGATGCTGACGTTGCCGCCGCCGGGAGCGCCCCCGGCCCCGTAGTTCTCCGTCCAGGAGCGGTTGAGGGCCGCCTTGAACCCGTAGCTGCCGGCGGGCAGGGTGGTGGTCAGCTTCCAGACCAGGTCTTTGGTGTCCAGGGTCAGCTGGGCCAAGTCGCAGTCCGGCATCCAGTCGCCCGCGCAGCCAAGTTCCGAGTTCATGTCCCCGGCAGCCGCGACGGCCCCCGGCTGCTGAGAGGCATACACGGCGCTCAGCAGGTGCGTGCTGTTGTCATAGCGGAAAGTCACCGGGCCGCCGGGGTGGTCCAGCACGATGTTGTTGCCGTTGAGCGCTCCACCCGCACCGTAGTTCTCGTCCCACGATCCGTTGAGGGCGGCCTTGAATTCGTACCTGCCCGCGTCCAGGTCCGCCGTGAACCGCCAGATCTTGTCTGCCGGATCCAGCGTCATGAAGGCGGCCCGGCAGTCCGGCTGCCAGTCACCCTGGCAGCCTATTTCCGAGTTGAGGCTCCCGGCGACAGTGACCGATGCAGGCTGGGGAAGCTCCCCGGCGACGACAGTGCGGGTCCCGCTGGCCACCGCGCCCACGCCTGGCACGTCCATCAGGGCCCGGTAGCGGAGCTGGGTGCCGTCCGGCAGTGCCAGGGTGCCCAGGTCGTCGACGGCGGTGTAGGCGGGGGAGGAGCTGTCCTGGCCGATTTCCGACCAGTCACCGCCGCTGATGCTGCGCTCGAACCGGATCGTGTAGTCGGCTTTTTCCGGGCTGGCGACCGCACTGACTTCGACCTTGCCCTTTACGCTGCTGCCTTCCTTGGGGGACACCAGGCTCAAAACCGGCGCCGGGACGGTGCCGTTGCGGGGTTGGCTCACGGAGGAGTGCCCGCCGTTGTCCAGCACCATGGCACGGTACTCCACCGCCGCGCCGGCCTTCAGCGCGGAGACGTCGTGGAAGACCTGGTACGGCGCCGTGTCATCAGTGCCGATGGAGGTCCATTTGCCGCCGCCGGTGCGTGCCTCGAAGGTGACCTCGTAGAAGGAGCTGCCGTCGACGTCGGCCGCCACCCGGACGCGGCTGTTGTCCGCGGCTGAGGTTGCCGGTTCCTGCAGCGTCACGGCGGGGGCCGCCTTGGACTGCGGGATGCGGCCGGCGGACTCGTAGACGACGGCGGACAGTGGCGGCACCGTGACCGTCAGCTTCCCGTCCGCCGAGGTCTTGACCTCGGCGCTCGCGTCCCCGTAGATCCGGCTGAACGTGCGCTTGCCCACATAAGTCGGCACGGCGGCGGTCTGTGGCTGTTCGCTGTTGTTGATGGAAACCACGTACTCGCGCTGGGCCGTGGCGTCGGTCCGGGAGAAGGCGTAGATGCCCGGCCCCTCGGAGGCATAGCGGTTCTGGTGCGCACCGTTCCGCAGCGCCGGGTGCTCCGTCGTCAGGGCAGCGAGTCCGCTGATCCCGCGATAGAGCGGGTGGGCCGGGTTGAAGTTGTCGCCCGCGTGGGTGGTGTCGGTGCCGAGCAGGTCATCGTCCAGGTAGTCCGGGACCTTGCTGGCAAACAGCGTCTGGCGGGCGTCCTGGTCCCCGCCGGGGCCGGTGAAGCCTTGTTCGTCGCCGTAGTAGACCACCGGGTTGCCGCGGGA
The DNA here is from genome assembly GCF_019977335.1 of Arthrobacter sp. NicSoilB4. Taxonomy (NCBI): domain Bacteria; kingdom Bacillati; phylum Actinomycetota; class Actinomycetes; order Micrococcales; family Micrococcaceae; genus Arthrobacter; species Arthrobacter sp. NicSoilB4. The sequence goes on from NZ_AP024653.1 coordinate 220,703, forward strand.
GAAGTACATCAGCTCGTGCGCGAGCCGGTCCCGGGCCACACGTTCGGCGTCGTCCGCGTCCGGGTTGTCCGCGGTGATGAAGCTGCCGATCCGGCCCATGTCGTGGTTGCCCAGGAAGGTGGGCAGCTCGTAGACGTTGGAGTCCGCGTCGGTGTACCAGTCGTCGCCGCCGAAGAAGGACTCGAGGCCCTTCGCGGCCTGGCCGCGCGAGGCGAAGTTGCGGGCGGCGTCCTGGAACGGGAAGTCGAGCACGGCCTGCATCTTGTTGCGGGTGGTGAACTGCGACGTGAAGCTCTTGGAGGTGTCGAAGACCTCGCCGAACATAAAGAACTCGTCCTTGCCGTGCGCTTTGGCGTAGTCGAGGACCCGCGGGCCGAACTGCTGCCAGAACTCGTCGTTGACGTGCTTCATGGTGTCGATCCGGAAGCCGTCCACACCAAAGCCGCCGATCCACTGCGTGTAGACGTCGATCATTCCGTTGACCACGGTGGGGTGTTCGGTGAACAGGTCGTCGAGGCCGAAGAAGTCGCCGTAGAAGGAGTTTTCACCTTCAAAGGTGGTGTCGCCGCGGTTGTGATACAGCGTGGGGTCGTTGAGCCATGCGGGGACTTTGAGGTCCGTCTCCCCGGCGTCCAATTCCGGGGTGTAGGGGAAGGACTTCGCCGCGTCCAGGGCAGGGAAGCTGCCCGTTCCGGCGTAGTCGCGGTCATCGAACGGGACCCCGGCGGCGGTCAGGTAGGGCGCGGCGTCCTTGGACTTGTAGGCGGCGCGGTCGCCGTCCTTCCCGTAGCCGATCACGTCGGCGGTGTGGTTGGTGATGATGTCGAAGTAGACCTTCATGCCGCGGGCGTGGGCCTCGTCGATGAGCGATTTGAGCTCAGCGTTGGTGCCCAGATGCGGATCGATCTGGGTGAAGTCGGTGACCCAGTAGCCGTGGTAGCCGGCTGACTTGTCCTCCGGCTGGACCGCCTTGTTCTTGAAGCTCGGGGTCAGCCAGATCGAGGTGGTGCCCAGGCCCTGGATGTAGTCGATCTTGTCCCGCAGGCCTTTGAGGTCCCCGCCGTTGTAGAAGCCCTTTTTGGTCGGGTCGAAGCCGGACACCATCGGATCCGGGCCAAGGCCGCCGTCGTCGTTCGCGGTGCTGCCGTTGTTGAAGCGGTCCGCCATCACGAAATAGAACCGTTCGTCGGTCACCGGGCCCCGGAGCGAGTGGACGGCCGACGGATCGTCCGGGGCCGGGGCGGCCTGCGCGGCCGTAATCGGGATCACGACGGCGGCTGCCGCGGTAACGATCGCCGCCGCCACCGCGGTTCCGGTGCGGAGGAGTGCGGCACGCGACTGTCGGTGGCTGGGCGCAGGCTTTTTGCCCGCACTGGTACTGCGGATTAACACGATGGGAACCTTCCGGTAAGCGACGTTGCCTCGACGAAGGGGTGGATGCGGGAGACCGGCTACTGAGAGCCAAGTCACAACTGTAAGCGCTTGCGCGGGAGTTTTTCCAGCGAATGGTCAGGTAATCTTCAGGTCTATTTGTCGGGTCCGCGCCAGGTAGCGGCACGCCAGCGGGACATGCGCTCCGTCCGCTCCGACGGTTGGACATAGTGGGGTTATGTCCAGTCATGGGTGCTGGGGATGGGCATGTCCTCCGGTCAGACAGTGCCGGCCCGTCCATCTGCAGGCCCCTGCGCGGGACATGCGCTCCTGCCGCTCCGACGGTTGGACATAGTGGGGTTATGTCCAGTCGTGGCTGCTGGGGATGGGCATGTCCCGCGGTCACGGGTTCCCGGCATGTCCATCCGCCGGCACTCCCGAAGGACATGCTCTCCTGCCGCTTCGAGGGTTGGACATGGTGGTGTTATGTCCAGTCCTGGCTGCTGGGGATGGGCATGTCCTGTGGTGCCGTCCTGCCATTTCGGTAGCATGAGATTTCCGGCACCATGAACGGAAGGGGACTCTGGCATGACGGCCCTTCCCGCGCCCAGGCCTACGGTCATCATGCGGGGCACTATCGTCAAGCGGGGCACTATCGTCAAGCGGCTCAGGGCGGCCGGCTGCGTCTTCGCCGAGGAGGAAGCCGGGCTGCTGGCCGAGGCCGCCACGACGCCGGATCACCTCGACGCGCTCGTGGAGCAGCGGGTCTCCGGCCTGCCCCTTGAGCACGTCCTGGGCTGGGCGGAGTTTTGCGGACTGCGGATCGGAGTGGACACCGGAGTCTTTGTGCCCCGCCGCCGCACCGAGTTCCTGGTCCGGGAGGCAGCGCGGCTCCTGGGCGAATCCGGCAGCTCCGGACGGGCGCCGGTCGTCGTCGACCTGTGCTGCGGCTCCGGGGCGGTGGGGACTGCGCTCGCGGCGCTGGCCGGTCCCGTGGAGCTTCACGCCTCCGACGTCGACCGGGCCGCGGTGAAGTGCGCGGTCCGCAACATCGTACCGCTGGGCGGTGAGGTCCACGAAGGGGACCTGTATGCGCCGCTCCCGGAGCGGCTGCGCGGCCTGGTGGATGTCCTCGCCGTCAACGCCCCGTACGTCCCTTCCGGCGAAATCGGCACCATGCCGCAGGAAGCCCGCCTCCACGAGCCACGGGTTTCCCTCGATGGCGGTGAAGACGGGCTTCGGGTGCAACGGCTGGTGGCGGCCGGGGCGCTTCAGTGGCTGGCCCCGGGCGGCCACCTGCTGATCGAGACGAGCCGGCGGCAGGCTGCGCAGACCGCGGATCTTTTCGTCCGCAGCGGACTGACGGCCCGGGTGGCCAGCTCCGCGGAGCTGGACGCCACGATCGTCATCGGAACGCCTGTGCCTGCTGTGCCCTCTTAGCTGGTTGGGCTAGGACGCCTTATCGGGATCGACGTTGGTCGCGGCTCCGGCCCGGGTGGCCCCGCCTTCGTCGGACCAGTCCTGACCATGCCGGTCGGACAGTGCCGGGTCCGAATCGACGTCGGATGTCCGCGCTGTGGCAGCGGACGTCCCGAGGTTGACGGTCTCCGGATGGGTGCTGTGCGCCGGGATGTCCGCGCCCTCGCCTGCCGGCGTTGCACCGGTGGAACCCTTCGTGGACGCATCACGATGGACGGCGGAACTAATGACCGTCCCGGCCCGCCGGGCGGCTTCGCCGAGCTTTTCGGACACCTCGGGGGCCTTTTCCTTCACCGCATCAGTTGCCGCGGCCACCTTGTCCTGGACCGGCTGGCTTTCCCAGAGGGCCGACGCCCGTGCCTTAAGTTTCTCGTAAGCGGCCCGTCCGGACCGCGACCCGAGAACGTAGCCTGCTGCGATTCCTGCTCCGAAAAGAAGTTTGCCTTTCATGCTGTACTCCTGTTCCTCGATGGTGCTGGGTAGAAAGCTGGTGGGCCGTGTGCCAAAAAACCGGCCCCGGGAAAAATCCCGGGACCGGTTTTCCGGTCGCGTTGGCTTTAGCGGGCCGAACGCTTGGTGATCATGCCGTAAACGAGCAGGACGATGATCGCACCGCCGATGGCCAGGAGCCAGGTCGACAGCGAGAAGAACTCGTTGATGCCCGTGCCGAACAGCAGTCCGCCAATCCAGCCGCCAAGGATGGCGCCGACCACGCCGAGCAGCAGCGTGATGAGAATGCCACCGCCCTGCTTGCCCGGGAGGATTGCCTTAGCGATTGCGCCGGCGATGAGGCCCAGAATCAGAAATGCGAAAAAACCCATTTTTATCGTTCCTTCTTCTTCATTGAGGAGGCACCCGGGTTGCCGGGTGCGCTACATCCTTCTTCCCCCAATACTAATCATGCTTAGTATCAAAGAGCCATTCGGGAGGGTGGGAAGTCTCCTCGCCGCGGCTGCCGGCGGGATTTTCCTCCCCGTTTGTGGCTGCTTAATGAACCCCTCCCTCCGTGGCTGGCCGCCCGCACAGCGCGATAATTTCACGGGTCACCATGCGTAATCCTCCGGCGCCGTCCGGTATCCGGGGAAAATGTCATCGAGCCGCTGCAGGGCGTCGGGCTCGAGCGCCAGGTCCAGGGCGCGGAGGGCCGAATCGAGCTGATCCTGCGTGCGCGGGCCCACCACCGGCGCGGTCACGGCCGGCTGGTGCAGCAGCCACGCCAGGGCGACGTCCCCCGGTTCGCGCGCCAGGTCCTGGGTGAAATCCTCGAACTGGCGGATCTGGTCCTGGTGCTTCTTGAGGGTTTCGAGGGAACGGCCATCGGCACGGCGCACGCCGTCGTGCCCTGGCTTCAGCACGCCGCCCAGGAGTCCGCCCTGAAGCGGCGACCAGGGGAGCAGTCCGAGCCCGTAATGCTGTGCAGCCGGAATGACCTCCAGTTCGACGTTCCGGGTCAGCAGGTTGTAGATGGACTGCTCGCTGACCAGGCCGAAGCTGTGGCGGCGCGAGGCGGCCTCCTGTGCCTGCGCGAGCTGCCAGCCGGCGAAATTGCTGCTGCCCGAGTAGAGAATCTTTCCCTGTTGGACCGCGACTTCCACAGCCTGCCAGATTTCGTCCCACGGGGTATTCCGGTCCACGTGGTGGAACTGGTAGAGGTCGATGTAGTCCGTCTGCAGCCGCTTCAGGCTCGCATCGAGGGCGCGCCTGATGTTCAGCGCCGATAGCCGGGACTCGTTGGGAAGGTCCGTCATGGTGCCGTAGAGCTTGGTCGCCAGAACGGTCCGCTCCCGGCGCTGGCCGCCGGTGGCGAACCAGTGCCCAAGGATTTCCTCGGTACGGCCCCGGTGCCCCGTGCCACCGTAGACGTTCGCGGTGTCGAAGAAGTTGATGCCCGCGCCCAGCGCCGAGTCCATGATGGAGTGGGCATCCGCCTCCGCGGTCTTTGGGCCGAAGTTCATGGTTCCGAGGCAGAGCCGGGAGACTTTCAGGCCGGAGCGGCCCAGTTGCGTGTACTGCACGCGGTGGTCCTTCTCAGGGTGGCGGAACGTGCGGGCCGGCGTCGGAGGCTAGCGTTCCAGCCGGAACCCGAGCTTGATCGTCACTTGCCAGTCGGCCACCGCACCGTTTTCGAGGTGTCCGCGGATTTCCTTGACTTCGAACCAGTCCAGGTTCCGCAGGGTCTTGGCCGCCTCGGCGATGCCGTTGCGGACGGCGGCATCAACGCCTTCGTTCGACGTTCCGACAATTTCAGAAATGCTGTAAGTGTGATTAGACAACTTCGCTCCTCGTGATCGCCATCGAGACCCGGCGGTGGGCCGTTCCTGCAGATTAGCCGACAGATCGCGGCGGGACTAGGGGCGGGAGTCCGCCCATCAGGATCCGAAGACGGGTCCCGGCTCGGGGCGCTTGGGCGTCCGGGGCAGGGCGTCGGGCCGTTTCCGGACGCGGCTGACCATCCAGGGCAGCAGGTAGGTGGTGAACCAGGCGAGGTCCCCGGCTTTGCTGTCCCGCCAGCTCGCAACAGGCATCGGCTTCGGTTCCAGCGGCCTCAGTGTGTGGGGGACGTTGAGGGACTCCAGCACCATGGCCGCGATGGTGTGGTGCCCGATCGGCGAGAAGTGCAGGCGGTCGGGGTCCCACATTCGCGGGTCCGAGAGCTGCCGCAAGGCCCAAAGGTCGGCGATCACCCCGTGGTGGCGTGCGGCGATGGTCCGGATGTTTTCGTTGAAGACGGCGACCCTGCCGCGGTTATGGCCCAGCAGCGGCGTGTCGCCCCAGTCGGGGCCGGTGAACAGCACGATGGTGGCGCCGGTGGCACTGAGCATGCCCACCGCAGCGTCGAGGGTGGCAGCGAGCCGGTCAGGATCCCTCCGGTGAAAGACAAGGTCGTTTCCGCCGGCCGAGAGGGTGACCAGGTCCGGCTTCAGCGCGATCGCGGGTCCAAGCTGCCGGTCCAGGATTTCACGCAGGACCAGGCCGTTGACGGCGAGGTTGGCGTAGCGGAAGTCCGCCCTGCCCTCGCTGAGTTCCTCGGCGATACGGTCAGCCCAGCCCCTCATGCCGCCCGGGCTCAGCGGTTCCGGGTCCCCGAGGCCCGCCGTAAACGAATCCCCCATGGCGACGTAACGGCTCCACAGGCCTGCGTTCCTTCGCCAGGCTGCATCCGGCGCCCGGCCCGGCCTCCCCTGACCCGGCGCGGGACGCCATCCGCCGGCCGGGCCGGCGCCAGGATCCAGGAAACCGGCGGCGTTCACACTCCCAGCAATACGCCGAAAATTCTGGTTCCACTAGGTCCTAAGGTCCCTAGCGGGAGTGGGGTATCAGACCCTGCCTTGCCGGGCCGATCTGCGTGGCCAGCGCCGCGAGGTTAACGAACGTCGGCGGCGAGGGTGACGTCGTCACCTCGACCGTCGAAAACTGGGAGCGCACCAACGGCATCGACTACTCGGGCGTGTTCTACACCAACAAGTACGTCATCGGGCAGTTCCTCAAGCAGGGCGGTGGCGGCGTCGTCGTTAACCTTGCTTCGATGTTCGGCCTCGTGGCGGTCTCCAACAACATCGCCTACTCGGCTTCGAAGGGCGGCGTCGTAAACATGACCCGCGCCGCCGGGACGATGTACGCGAAGGAGGGCATCCGTGTGAACGCAGTGGCCCCGGGCGTCATCCGCACTCCTCTCATCGACGAGCCGACCCTCGAGCAGTATGCAAACCTGCATCCGGCCGGTCGCGTCGGCGAGGCGCAGGAAGTCGCCGACCTCATCACTTTCCTCGCGAGCGACAAGGCGAAGTTCATCACCGGGGCGACCATCCCGATCGACGGCGGCTATACGGCCGTGTAGTCCGAAGCCCGGAACATCCGACGTGCGCCCCCTCTTTCCGAGGGGGCGCACGTCGTTCCGCCAGGCGCCCGGCCCGGGGCGGGCGGCGCCCCAGTCATACCCTGCCGGGTATCGGCAATACGCAGGGGGGTATATCATGGAATGAACCCTGAAGATCCCGGAGGAACAAATGGAACTCGATCCCGCCGACATGAAGCCCGTCATCAACCGGCTTCGCCGTGCCCAGGGGCAGCTCGCCGCTGTCACCCGCATGATCGAAGAGGGCCGCGACTGCAAGAGCGTTGTCACCCAGCTGGCCGCCGTTTCCAGTGCCCTGGACCGGGCCGGATTCTCGATCATCGCCACCGGCCTGCAGCAGTGCATGCAGCAGGAGGACCCCAGCCTGGACCGGGCCGAACTCGAGAAGCTCTTCCTCTCGCTCGCCTGAGCTCCGGCTGAGCCCTGCCCCGCATTCCGGCCGCCCGACACGTTCCGCCGCCCAGTCAGGCCGGGCGGGCCGCCAGCACGAAAGTCTTGAGGTCATCCAGCGTCTGCTGCATGTGCGCGTCCATCGCATCCCGCGCCCGGTGCGGGTCACGCGTCGCCAGCGCATCCACGATTTTCTGGTGATGGCCGATCGCGTGCGCCTGGATTTCACGCACCTCCGACGTCTGGGTCCGCCGCTTCTCCAGCACCCGGTGCAGCGGTGCGAACAGCACGGCCACAAAAACATTCTCCGAGGCGCGCAGGATCAGGTCGTGGAACGCCAGGTCCGCGGCCACGAATGCGGCCAGATCGTGCTGTTCGTGCGCGGCACGCATGGATTCCAGCTGCCCGGAAAGGGTCTTGAGATCGGAGTCGCTGATCCGGCCGGCGGCAAGTTCGCAGGCGCCCGATTCCAGCATCCGGCGCAGCTCGATCAGCTGGACCGCGGCCGCCGCGTCGTTCTTCCCCTCTGAGGCCGCCCGGAGCACAGCCTCCAGGGAGGCCCAGCGGCTCAGCGGATTGACGAACGTCCCCCGGCCGCGCTCCACGCTCAGGATCTGCTGGGCTTCAAGGGTCTTCATCGCCTCGCGGACCGTCATGCGGCTCACCTCATGGCGCGCGCTCAGCTCCAGCTCGCCGGGGACGGATGCGCCGGGCGGGAATTCGCCGGCAATGATGCGGTCCAGCAGTTCGTCTGCGACGACGCCGACCAGCGATTTCCTAGCCAATTTTCCCCATTCGCCGTCACCGATTTGCCTGATGGACAAGTCTACTTGCGCGTCTTTGTGCCATATGCCACACTAGCATTCAAATGTTAGATGTCAGACATCTTACAAATGACCCGAACGCAGCAGACTTTCCCACAATGGAGTGCAAGTGCCCTTTGAATCAGAGCTTTTCGAAGCAGATGTGCTGGCCGCTTTCCCGGCAGAAGTCCGGATTCCCGCCCGGACCGTGGCGGGCGCCCTCGAGGCTTCTTCCGAGTCGTCCCCCCGGATCCTGGTGGTGCTCGACGACGACCCGACCGGCACGCAGTCCGTCGCGGACCTGCCGGTCCTCACCCGCTGGGAGGTCGCCGACTTTACGTGGGCTTTCAACCACCGCATCGACGGCCGCCGCCAGGGCGCCGTCTACGTCCTGACCAACACGCGGAGCCTGGACCCTGCCGAAGCGGCCGCCCGCAATGAAGAAGTGGTCCGGAACGCCCTCGCGGCGGCCGCCCTCGAATCCGACGGTGCCGGTCCCAGCGCTTCGGGTTCAAGCGGTGTCAGTTCCCGCGATGCTAGGTCAAGCCTGCGGCTTGCGTTCGTCAGCCGCAGCGACTCCACCCTCCGCGGCCACTACCCGCTGGAACCGGACACCATCGCGGCGACCATCGCCGCCGTCAGCGGCGAGGCGACGGACGGCGTCGTGATCGTCCCCGCGTTCCCCGACGCCGGACGCGTGACGATCGGCGGCGTGCACTACATGCGCGGGACCGGCGAGGACGCAGGCAAACTTACCCCGGTGGCCGAGACCGAATTCGCCCGGGACGCGAGCTTCGGCTTCGCCAATTCCGAACTGGCGAAGTACGTGGAAGAGAAGTCCGGCGGCCGGTTCCAGGCCGATTCGGTGATCGTGCTGGACCTGAACATCATCCGGGCCGCCGGCCCGGACGGCGATCCCGAGATTTCGGCCAAGGCGATCGCCGACGCCATCGACTCCGCCGCCGGCTCCACGCCGATCGTCGCCGACATCGTGACCGAAAACGACTTCCACGCCCTCGCCCTGGGCCTCGAGGAAGCCGAACGCCGCGGCAAGAAGCTGCTCTACCGGGTGGGACCGCCGTTCGTCCGGGGCCGCATCGGCCAGGAAATCCGCCCCGCGCTCAGCGGCGAGGAGGCCTACGCGGGCAACACGCCCTCCGGCGCCGGCGGCCTGATCGTTGTCGGCTCGCACGTGGGTGTCACCACCCGCCAGCTCAAGGCCCTCGTCGAACAGCACAGCGCCGCGCGCATCGTGGAGATCGACGTCGAACAGCTGCTCGGCGGGGACGCGGAGAGCTACCTGGACGGAATCGTCCGGGACGTCGTGGAGTCCCTGCACAGCGCGGACGTCATCGTCCACACGAGCAGGCTGCTCATCAAAACGGACGACGCCGCCGAGAGCCTCCGGATTGCCCGCACGGTGTCCGCCGCCGTCGTCGCAGTGGTGAACCGGACGCTCAAGACATTCCCGCCGCGCTTTGTCATCGCCAAGGGAGGCATCACATCCTCGGACGTGGCCGCCCACGGCCTGGAGATCCGCCACGCGATCGTCCGCGGCCCCATGCTGCCGGGCATCGTCAGCCTGTGGGAGCCGGTGGACGGACCCGCGAAGGGCATCCCCTACATCGTTTTCGCCGGCAACGTGGGCGACGACGAATCCCTGGCCCAGGTCACCCGCAAGCTCAGCAATACTTTCTAGCCCCTCATTTCAACGGAGAAGATCATGAACTACAAAGTCACCGTCCTCGGCTTGGGCGCCATGGGGCTGCCCATGGCTGCCCGGCTGGCAACCCAGCTGACCGTCCACGGCTTCGACATCGCCGAGCCGCGCCTGAAACTCGCCGAAGAGGCCGGCATCAGGACCTTCTCCTCCGCCCGTGCGGCGGCCGAGGGCGCCGACGCCCTGCTGCTGGCCGTGCGCAACGGCGAACAGCTGGACGACGTCCTCTTCGGCGCGCACGGTGTCGCCTCCGTGCTTAAGCCGGGCGCCGTCGTGATCCTCGGCAGCACCGTGGGCACCGAAGCCATTCCGGCCACAGTCGCCCGCCTCGCGGAGTTCGGCGTTTCCCTCGTGGACGCCCCGCTCTCCGGCGGGCCGAAGCGCGCCGGCGAAGGCGACCTGCTGATCGTGGTCGGCGCCGAACCGCAGGCGCTGGAAACGGCCCGGCCGGTCCTGGAACTTCTGGCCTCCACCCTGACCGTCGTGGGCGACAAGCCCGGCGACGGCCAGGCCCTCAAAACCGTCAACCAGCTGCTCTGCGGCATCCACATCGCCGCCGCCGCCGAGGCAATGGCGCTCGCGGACGCCCTTGGCTTGGACCAGGCCAAGACCCTCGCGGCCCTGGAAGCCGGTGCCGCCGGGTCCTTCATGCTGTCCAACCGCGGCCCCCGCATCCTCGAGGCCTACACGGAAAACGGCGCCGAGGTCCTCAGCCGCCTGGACATCTTCGTCAAGGACATGGGCATCGTCGGCAAGGCCACCCGCGCCGCAGGCCTCGCAGCCCCGGTGGCCGCCGCCGCCGAGCAGCTCTACCTGCTCGGCCAGGCCCAGGGGCTCGCCGCCGCCGACGATTCCGCCGTCATCAAGGTTGTCGCCCCCGCCAGGCGTACCAACTAACCAACCCCTCGACGGGCGGCGGCGGAACCCCCTCCTCCGCCGCCCGATTCATCCGCTCGCCGCAATGGCGACGTCAAAGGAGACACACCCCAGATGAACCCCCTGATCAACTCTTTGATGGTGCGGGCGGCCGATGCCCCCGTCATCAAACCTGCCGTGGAGCTGGGTACTCCGCTGTTGCTGACCATCGCCGTAGCCGGCGTCGCACTGCTGCTGCTTATGATCATCCGTTTCAAGATTCAGGCCTTCGTGGCCCTGCTCACCGTCAGCATCCTGGTGGCCGTGGCCGCGCAGATCCCGCTGAAGGACGTCTTCACCGTGGTGGCGAACGGGGTGGGGAGCACCATGGGCAAGGTTGCCCTGCTGATCGCCCTCGGAGCCATCCTGGGCCGGATGATCGAGGTCTCCGGCGGCGTGCAGTCGCTCGCGGACCACTTCACCGCCAAACTCGGTGCGCGGCGCGTGGCCGTGGCCCTCACAGCCGTAGGCTTCCTGGTGGCAATTCCGGTGTTCTTCGAAGTCGGCATCATCGTCCTGGTGCCGGTCGTCTACGCCTTCTCCAAGATCGCCAACGTCCACCCGATCAAGTTCGGACTGCCCATGGCCGGCATCATGCTGGCCATCCATGTGGCGGTGCCGCCGCACCCGGGGATCGTCGCCGGGGCAGGCGTGCTCGGCGCCGACATCGGCCTGATCGCCCTTATCTCCTTGGCGATCTGCGTGCCGCTCGGCTTCCTCTCATACTGGGTCGCTTCGATCATGAACCGCAAGAACTACGATCTGCTGCCCTCCGTCAAAGCCCAGGTGGACGAGTTCGGCTCCGCCACCGTGGTCCGTGTCGGCCACGAGGGTCCGGGCAGCAAGGCTGCCGCCCCGCCCCGTCCCGGCCTGATCATCTTCCTCATCGCCACCCCGATCGCGCTGATCCTCCTCGGCACCGTCGGCACGCTCGTGATCGACAAGAACAGTGTCTGGTACGGCGTCGCCTCCTTCGTCGGGAACCCCGTCTTCGCCCTGCTGGTGGCAGTTGCGCTCAGCTTCTTCCTACTGGCCGTCCGCCGCCGGTGGTCGCTGAACGAAACCGGGGAGATCTTCGAAGGCGCCCTGCCCCCGATCGCCTCCATCCTCATGGTTGTCGCGGCCGGCGGAGTGTTCGGCAGTGTCCTGCAGGTCAGTGGCATCGGCAAGGCGCTCTCCGAATCCCTCGACACGCTCGGCGTGCCGCTGCTGCTCCTTGGCTTCATCATCTCGCTGGCCCTGCGCGCCGCGCAGGGTTCGGCCACCGTCGCGATCGTCACCACGGCCGGCCTGCTCTCCTCCGCGGTTGCCGGCGGCGGCTACACACCGGCGCAGATTGCCGTGATCGTGATCGCCATCGGCTTCGGCTCCCTCGGCCTCTCGCACGTGACGGACGCAGGCTTCTGGGTGGTCGTCCGCTACTACGGACTGACGGTCGCCGACGGCCTGCGCACGTGGACTGTGCTCACCACAATCCTTGGCCTCGCCGGCTTCGCGCTGGCATTCGTGGCCTGGATCCTGGTGGGAGGCCTGAGCGCCTGATGCGTGCCCGTCTCGATCACCTTGTCGCGTCAGCCCTCCAGCAGGGATCGGCCGTCCCCGCCTTCACCTGCTATGACTTCACGACGGCCCTCGCCGTGGTGGCGGCGGCCGAAGACGCCGGTCGCGGCGCCATCCTGTTGGTCTCACCGAGCACGGCGGCCACCCCGAACGGACTTCGGCTGATTGCGGCGCTGCGCGGTCTCGCGGACGCGGCGTCCGTCCCGGTCGCCATCCAGCTCGACCACGCCGCCGACCTCCGGGTGATTGCCGACGCCGTCGCCGCCGGCGCAGACTCCGTCCTGGTGGACGGATCGTCGCTTGAGTACGAGGACAACATCGCCCTGGTCCAGGCCGCGCGCGCCGCGCTGGACCTGCCGGCGGCTGGCGGCGCCGGCACCGGCTCCGGGGACATCGTGATCGAAGCCGAACTCGGCGGCCTGGCCGGAGACGAGGACAAGGCCTTTGGAGCCGACGCCGCTGGCAGCGCCCCGGCAGCCGGACTCACCGACTCCGCCCAGGTGGAGGACTTCGTGGTCCGCACCGGAGCCCAGCTGCTGGCCGTGGCCGTGGGCAACGTCCACGGCCGGTACCAGGGCGAACCGGAGCTGCGGTGGGACGTGCTGCAGGACATCGCGGTGCGGACCCGCGTTCCCCTGGTGCTGCACGGCGCCTCGGGCATCCCGGCCGCCGAGCTCGTCAAGGCCGCCGCCATGAACGTGGGCAAGGTCAACTTCAACACGGAGCTGCGCACCGGCGTCCTGGAAACCCTCGAGGCACGCACGGGAGCCCACCGCAGGGACGGCGAAAACCTGCAGGGACTGCTGGCCGAGTGGGACGCCTCGGCCGGGACTTTCGCGGCCACCGCCCTGGCCACACTCTCGCGCTAGCTCCTCACAACCGCTCCGAAAGCGGGGGAGGCTAGGATCAGGACATGATCCTGGCCTCCCTCGTTTTTGCGCTGCTTGCGGCCCTGCTGCACGTCTATATCTTCACCATGGAGTCCATCACCTGGACGAGGCCAGCCACGTGGAAGCGCTTCGGTGTGGCCTCGCAGGCGGACGCCGACACCACCCGGCCGCTGGCCTACAACCAGGGCTTCTACAATCTCTTCCTCGCCGCCGGTGCCCTGGCCGGCACCGGCGCCATCGCCCTCGGGTACTCCACGGTCGGGTGGACCCTGGTCCTCAGCAGTTGCGGATCCATGCTCCTGGCCTCGATCGTTCTCGCCCTGAGCGGACGCAAGTACCTCCGTGCCGCCGCCACCCAAGGTGCGACGCCGCTGCTCGCCGTCGCCCTCGGTGTGCTGGGGCTGCTGACCACCTGAACCCGACGCAAAAGTGGGCCTGTCGGCACTGGCCGGGCACCCGGACAAGGCCGACAATGAAGGCACACACAGAAGCGTTGACGCCCAACAGCCCACGCGGCGTTGGCAGGTTCCTTGGGGGCTCAATGGTTCCACGGCAGCGGGCAGGGAGCGGGCAGGCCATGCGGCCCGACCGCGACCTGGTGATCGACCTCGCAAGGTTCTTCTGCCTTGCACTCGTGGTGGTGTCGCACACCATGATGGTGAGCCCCGTGCTGCACCCGGACGGCACCGCGACCTCCGACAACACCCTCGGCAACCAGCGATGGTTCGAACCGGTGGTCTGGGTCCTGCAGGTCATGCCGCTCTTCTTCGTCGCCGGCGGCATTACCGGGCTGCAGTCCTGGCGCCGCCTCCGGGCCCGGGGCGGCAACACCTTCGACTACATGCAGGCGCGCATGCTGCGGCTCATCCGCCCCGCCGCTGTGCTGCTCGCCATCATGTTCACCGGGCTCTGGGCGGCGCGGCTGGCCGGGGTGGACCCGCAGGTCATCCAGCTGCTGGTGTCCGGTGCCGGCATGCCGCTGTGGTTCCTCGCCGCCTACCTCGCGGCGCAGCTGAACCTTCCGTTCCTGGCGCGGCTGCACGCCCGCGCGCCCTGGCTGACCCTGGCGGGACTCACGTCGCTGGTGGTGACGGTGGACTGCCTGCGGGGCATGATGCCGATGCTGGCGTACCTCAACATGGTCTTCCTTTGGTGCGCCGTGCAGCAGCTGGGATTCTTCCTCGCCGACGGCGGGCCGCTGGTCCCCGGGCGCATCGCGCTGGCGGGCATCATCCTGGGCAGCAACCTGGTCCTGGGGCTGCTCGTGTGGCTGGGACTGTACTCCGGCAACATGCTGGTAAACCTCAATCCGCCCAACCTGACCCTGTTGCTGCTCGGGTTCTCGCAGGCCGCCGCCCTGCAGCTTTTCCGGCCCGTGCTGGCCAGAATCGCGTCGCTGGTGCCGCTTCGGCGGTTCATCGGGCTGGCCGGGCGGAGGTCCATGACCGTCTACCTCTGGCACCTGCCCCTGCTCGCGGCGCTGTCCGGGCTGTTGCTTCTGACCGACTTTCCGCAGCCCGCGGGCGGAACTGCCGCCTGGTGGTGGGGGCGGCCGCTCGTGCTGCTGGCCGTGATCGGCCTGCTCCTGCCCGTAGTGGCGCTCTTCGGCCGGCTCGAAGAACGCCCGACGTCGGCCGGCACCGCCCGGTCCCGTCCGGCGGCCGCCGTGGTGACGGCCGCCGTCGTGGTCTTTGTTCCGGTGGCCGACGCGGCGCTCAGCGGACTGACGCTGGGACTGCTCGGCGGGGGAGCGGCGTGCTTCGCGCTCGCCGTGCTCCTGCTGGGGCGGATCCCCGTCCGGCTCGTGGCCGGCCAGGGTCCCGCCGGATCGGGACCGCCATTGCCACGCCCGCCATTAAGTGCCAATGTCGAACCATGACGGAGAACTCGGCAGCCACTGAAGACACGTTCAGCCCGAACGTATCCACCACCCGGAATGACGAGCTGCACCGCTATGAGCTCCATGTTGGCGGAAAGCTGGCCGTCCAGATCCGCTTCATCGACGAACCGGGCCATGTGGACTTCATCCACACCGATACGGCGGAACAATTCCAGGGCCAGGGACTCGCCAAGGTACTGGCTCACTTCGCCTTGGACGACGTCGTGGCGTCCGGCAAGCGGATCATCCCCAACTGCCCTTTTATGTACAGGTACCTGCGCAAGCACGACGCCTACACCCAATACATCGACTGGCCGGAGCGGCCCCCGGCCGGAGCCTGACACCGCACGGCCATTGCGGCGGCGCCGGGCTTGTGACCGGGGCAACAAGCCCGTAAAGTTTTAGCAGAGTTATGCAGTTGGCTCTTGGACGTGTCCCTTTGGAGAACCCCGTGAACCATAAACTGCGTGTGCTTGTCCGTGTGGATGTCGACCCCGGACACGTGACCCTCGAAGTCACCGGCTGCCTTACCCAAACAGAATTCCCCTCGCTGCTGCACATCATGCGGCGGGCGGGCCGCATCGGTGCAGGCACCGATGTCGTCATCGACCTTCACGGCGCGTCCCACCTGGACCCGGAGATCCTCCTGCAGCTGAGGTCCATCGCCGCTGCCAGTACTGATGCACTGCAGCCGGACGCCGGGTCCCCGGAGCAGGCTGCGGCCGGAAATCAGCCCTTCCCCGTCATCCTCGCGGAACCCGCGGAGCTGCCTATCTGCCTGTTGCACGTCGGCTCCGACGGCGAAGTCCTTGCCGGGCTCGAGGGGGAGCCCGCTCCGGTCCCGCTGCTTGACCCCGGCGCCGGGCCCTTCGATGATGGCTTCGCGGACGTCGCCGGCGCAGGGAGGCTGAACCCGGGACTGGACGGGGCCTGCAGCCCGATCCCCGACGAGGTCAGCACCGTCAACGGCGCGGAGCTCTCCGAATACTTCGAGGGGACGCTTGACCCGGCCTCCACTGTCCGGGCTTTGTCCGACGTCGCACTGGGCCAGCTGGCAGACGCCCTGTACCGGCACCTCGACACCAGCAACCCGTCATTCGGCGCGCACACCTGGTACGAGCTGGCCGCCGAAGAGCTGCAGAACCGCCACCTGGACGCCGCGGGCGGCCCCGCGGAGGGCGAACTTGCCGCCGGGCAGGCCCTGGCTTAACCCGCAGGGTTAGGCTGTTGCCATGACTTCACCTGCCGCGACACCTGCTGACAGCACTGCCCTGATCACCGGAGCAACCGCCGGCATCGGGGCCGAATTCGCCCGCCAGCTCGCCGCACAGGGGCACAGCCTGGTTCTTGTGGCCCGCGATGCCGCACGGCTGCGGGCCACGGCTGAAGAGCTGGAGAAACGGTACGGCATCCGGGCCGAAGTCCTCGCCGCGGATCTGACGGACGACTGCGGTGTGGCAGCCGTCGTCGCCCGGCTCACTGACCCGGCGCGTCCGGTGGAAATCCTGGTCAACAACGCCGGAATCGGCTTGCTGCGCTCCTTCGCGGAGAACGACATCAAGGAAGAGACCAAGCACCTCAAGCTGCACGTCGAGACCGCCATGCAGCTGACCCACGCCGCCCTGCAGGGCATGCTCAGCCGGCAGTCCGGCAGGATCATCAATGTCGCCAGCGTGGCCGCGTTCCTGCCCCGCGGAAGCTATTCGGCGGCAAAAGCCTGGCTTGTCAGCTTCTCCCGCTGGGCCAACCTCGCCTACTCCAAGCAGGGCGTGGCCGTGACAGCCGTCTGCCCCGGCTTCACCCACACCGAGTTCCACGACCGGATGGGCATGGACAAGACGGCAACTCCGCGCTGGATGTGGCTGCAGGCCGAACGCGTGGTGCGGGAAGGCCTCGCCGACAACGCAAAGGGCAAGGCCGTCTCCATTCCGTCCAAGCGCTACAAGGTGCTGACCGCGGCCGCCCGGGTCCTCCCGGCCCGGTTTGTGGCCGGGCCGCCGCGCCGCGCCAAGTAGGCACCGGCCCGCTCGCGGAACCTTGCGCGGAGGACCAGTGCGGCGCACCAGTGCCCCGCGTGACCGGGCTGCGGGCCATGGCCGCGGGTCAGGGCGCGTCGTCGGTGATCCGGACGGCAAGCATGCACGTCGTCAGCCCTTCCAAAGTGTCCAGGCGCACATTCAACAGCCGCGACATCAGCGCCAGCCGCTTGCTCAGCGTATTCCGGTGGATGTACAGGGCCCGGCAGGCTTTGGAGGGCTGGGCGTCGTGGTCCAGATAGGCCCGGAGTGTAGGCAGCAGCCGGCCGTTGTTAACCCGGTCATATTCCAGGAGCGGTGCGAGCAGATTCTCCGCTGCCGCGTGTGCGCCGCTTCCGGCGGTCGCCAGCACCAGGGACTCGATGCTCATCGACGCCGCAACGGTGGGCATGCCCACCTGCCGCACCAGCCGCTGGGCATGGGCGAGGCCGAGCCGCAGCTCATCCACGCTGCGCAGCGGCCCCTTGATGACCAGGCGAAGCCCGGGAACTATCGGCCGGAGTGAGCCCAGCAGCCGGTCCGGGATCCCTTCCCAGTCCGCCCCGGTGTCCGTGCGGGCCTGGGCCAGGGCGTAGATCGAGCCTCGATAAGTGAAGACGTGGGCGTTGTTCAGGTGCTCCTGCACGGCCAGCCGAATCCGCCAGGCGTGCGGCAATTGGGCTTTGTCCGGCTCGGCGACCAACAGGAACGTGGGCGCGTGCGGGTCCAGGCCCGTGGCCCGGAACGTCCGGGTCAGCTCCTTCAGCGCAACCCCCTGCCAGTCCTCCAGCTGCTGCATCAGCCGCTCCAGCTTGGCCTGGTGCGGCGCGCTGGCCTTGAACGCGCTGTTGAGCTGCATGGCAAGGATGGACGACGCCGGGCCGATGAGCGTGGCGAGCGGCTCCCCGGTTGTCCCGCCCCGGACCACCAGCTGGAAATGGTCCGTGCCGCCCGTGGGGAGCGCGAAGCTGGAACTCTGGGCGCCCCGGTTATGGCGGAGGTCCTCCGCGGCCCAACGGGAACTGGCCGGCCAGCAGCTGATCAAGGCGCCGGTGGTGTCAAAGATGGCACACTGGCCCTCGGCCGCGGCCGCCACCTCCGCAAGCACGGCCCGGAGGGATCCGCCGGACCGCGCCGCTTTTGCGCACAGGTCGGCCAGCTCCCACGATTGCCGGGTCAGGGCAAACCGTTCGGCTTCGAGGACGCTGGTGACGAAGCGCTGCAGCTGCAGGGCCGGGACGACGCTGGGCACCTCCAACAGGGGGATCCCGTGGGCCTTGGCGGCCTCCACCAGCGGTTTGGGAATCAGCCGGTGCGCCACTCCCGTGACGAAGGCGATGGCGCACACGGGAACACCGGCCAGCCGTTCGACGTAGGCGTCCCACGTCCGTTGGTCGAAGAAGTTGAAGCCGATCCCGTGGGTGATGAGCAGGCAGTTGGCACCCAGGAAGGGCGTGGGATCCAGGAATTCCGCCGGGGCGCTGTAGCTGATGGACGTCGACAGGCTCTTCGCCGTGGACGGTGTGTGCAGCCTGAGCTGGAGGGTGTCCTCCGCCAACAGATCCGAGACCCTCATGTTGCCTCCCCGGTGCGCCGTCGCCCCGAAAAACTTGGTGTGCAACGTGCACACCTGCCATCAAAGTTAGTGGACATTTGCCCCCTATGTAAGGGGTGGGGCAGTCCCTAATGTTGAACGCATGAACAATGTTAATGTGGGCAATGTCACAGGTCTCGGCGAGAAAGAACCCGGCGAGAAAAAACCTATTGAGATCAATTCGGACATGGGCGAAGCGTTTGGTCTGCACAGCTTCGGCAATGATCTGGCCCTGATGGAAATCATCGATGTCGCCAACGTGGCCTGCGGTTTCCACGCCGGGGACCCGGACACCATGGAAGAAACCGTGGCCGCGGCCAAGGCGCATGGCGTGCGGATCGGTGCGCACCCCGGCCTGCCGGACCTGACCGGGTTCGGCCGCCGGGAGATGAAACTGACTCCGGCCGAAGTCGAGTCGATCATCCTCTACCAGACGGGCGCGCTGGTGGGCTTCCTGAAAAAGGCCGGACTGGAACTCAACCACATCAAACCCCATGGCTCCCTGTACGGGATGCTCTCCCGGGATCCCGAGCTGATGCGGTCCGCCGCGAAGGTCGCCGCGCTGTACGGAGTTCCCATGTTCGGGCTCGCGGGAACAGCCCACGAAAGCGTCTGCGCGGAAATGGGGGTGCCGTTCGTCGGCGAACTCTACGTGGACCTGAACTACAACCCCGCCGGCCAGCTGATCATCCAGCGCCGGCCCGAGGCCACAGACCCCGCCAAAGCAGCCGAGCGCGTGCGGAGGGTCCTGGACGACGGACTCGTGGAAACGTCGGACGGCTCAACCGTCAGCATCGACTTCACCAGCATCTGTGTCCACTCCGACGCCGCCAACTCGCCGGCCGTGGCGCAAGCCGTGCGGTCGGCCCTGGGCGGACGGTAGCCAAATGATCTGCCATGCACTGCCCACCCCACCGCAACTGAAAGGCACACCATGTCACACCAAGTCACCTCGCCGCTTCCCGGAGTGTTCTACCGCAAGCCCGGCCCGGACAAGGATCCCTATGTGCAGGAAGGCGACGACGTCGAGGCGGGCCAGACGATCGGCGTCGTCGAAATCATGAAGCAGTTCAGCGAGGTCAAGACAGAAGTTGCCGGAAACCTGGTCAAGTTTGAGGTGTCGGATTCCGGCACCGTCAATCCGGGTGACGTGATTGCAGTGATAGAGGAAAAACCATGAAGAAACTGCTCATAGCCAACCGGGGGGAGATCGCAGTACGGATTATCCGCACAGCCCGTGAACTGGGGATCCCCACGGTGGTGGTGGCCAGCGAACCCGACGTCGACGGGCTGGCGGCCCGCCTGGCGGATGAATACGCGGTCATTGGACCGGCCCCCGCCAGCCAGAGCTACCTGGATCACGGCGCCGTCCTCAAGGCGGCGGCAGACTTCGGCTGCGACGCCGTGCACCCCGGCTACGGGTTCCTGTCCGAGAACGCCGCGTTTGCCCGGGCCGTCGTGGAGGCGGGGCTCATTTGGGTGGGTCCGTCCCCGGAAGCCATCGAACTGATGGGCGACAAGGCGCGGGCCCGGCAGGCGGCCGAGGCGGCGGGGGTTCCCACCTTGCGCGGAACACACGGCGAGGCCCCCACCGGCGATGCCCTGCTGGAGATCGCAGCCGAGATCGGCTACCCCCTCGTGGTCAAGGCGGCGGCAGGCGGCGGCGGGCGCGGGATCCGGCTCGTGACGCGTGCCGAAGACCTGGCCTCGACCGTCGAAGTGGCCCAGGCCGAAGCGGCCGCCGCGTTCGGCAGCGCCGCCGTGTACCTGGAGAAGTTCGTGGAACGCGCCCGGCACGTCGAGGTCCAGATCCTCGGCGACGGCACCAACGTGGTCCATCTCGGGGACAGGGACTGCTCGATGCAGCGGCGGCAGCAGAAAATCCTGGAGGAGGCGCCCGCCCCTGACCTGCCGGACGACGTCCGCCGGCACATGCTGGAATCCTCGGTGGAGCTCGCCCGGCAGTGCCATTACAAGGGTCTGGGCACGGTCGAGTTCCTGTACGACGCCGTCAACCACGAAGTTTCCTTCATCGAGATGAACACCCGTCTCCAGGTGGAACACCCCGTCACGGAAATGGTCACCGGCCTTGACCTGATCCGGGAGCAGCTGCTGATCGCCGCCGGGGAGCCACTGCGGATGCGGCAGGAAGACGTCGTCTTCCGCGGCCACGCCTTCGAATTCCGGCTCAACGCGGAGGACCCGTCCAAAGGCTTTATGCCCAGCCCCGGGCTCCTGGAGCGCCTCGACTGGCCGGGCGGGCCCGGCGTCCGCATCGACTCCGGCTTCGTCGCCGGGTCCACGGTGATGCCGTTCTACGACTCGCTCTTGGCGAAGATCATCGTCTGGGACGAAACCCGTGACGAGGCCATCGGCCGGTCCATCCGCGCCCTCGACGAGATCACGATCGAAGGCGTATCAACCACCATTCCGCTGCTCAGTGCCGTGTTGCACCGGCCGGAACTGAAGTCGGTGGAGCACCACACCAAGTTCATCGAAACCACCCCGGAGATCCTGGGGGGCCTGTCATGAGTGACACGCTGGGCGCCGGCTCGCTCAAAGGCACGGCCCGCTACACCTGGGGCGGCGACGAGTTCCTCTTCGTCGAAATCTCCGAGGCGATGAGCCTCGCGGCGAACTTCAAATCCAACTCGATGGCAACCAGGCTCGGCGCCCGGGCGCTCGCCGGCGTGACTGAAATCTGCCCCGCCAACGCGTCCCTGCTGGTCCGTTTCGACCCCGACCTGCTCGACGCGGCGGAACTGGAAGCGGCCATGCGGGAGATCGAAGTCGAAGTGGACAACACCGCCCACCCGGTGCTGAACACCCGGCTGATCGAAGTGCCTGTCTGGTACGACGACCCGTTTACGAGGGAAACCGGCGCCCGCTTCCGCAGCGGCCACCAGCGGCCCGAGGGCACGGACCTGGATTTCGCGGCCGAGGTCAACAACCTCTCCGATTCCGCCGAGTTCATCAGGCGCCACCACAGCAGCCCCTGGCTGGTCTCCATGGTCGGGTTTGTCGCCGGCCTGCCGTTTATGTTCCAGATGGTGCCCAGGGAGCAGCAGCTGGAAGTGCCCAAGTACCTCAGCCCACGAACGGACACGCCGCCCCTCACCGTCGGTCACGGCGGCTGCTTCGCCTGCATCTATTCCGTCCGCGGCGCCGGCGGCTACCAGATGTTCGGCATCGCGGCGGCTCCGATCTTCGACCCCGCGCAGTCCCTGGCCGACTTCAAGGACTTCATGGTCTTCTTCAAACCTGGCGACATCGTCAAGTTCCGGCCGGTGATCGAGGACGAATACAAGAGCATCAAGGATCAGGTGGAAGCAGGCACCTTCGTCTACAAGCAGGTGCCGGTCACCTTCGACCTGGCCGAGGCCCTCGGCGATCCGGAGAGCTACAACACCAAGCTATTGGAGAACCTCAATGACTCTTGAGATCTTGGAACCCGGCCTGTCAACGACGGTCCAGGACCGGGGAAGATTCGGCCACTACAACGTGGGAATCCCGCAAGGCGGCTCCATGGACCAGCTCTCCGCGGAGATCGCGAATGCCCTGGTGGGCAACAGTGCCGAGGAAGCGGTACTGGAATGCACGTACCTGGGCCCGAAATTCCGCACCTCCGCCCCCGCGGTGATCGCCGTCGGAGGCGCCCCTGTGGACGTGAAAGTCAACGGGGCCGCAGCCCCGCAGTGGGAAGCAATCGAACTGGCCGCCGGAGACGAGGTCTCGTTCGGCTTCCTCCAGGGCGGCACACGCTATTACGTGGCTGTCCGCGGCGGCATCGACGTGCCCCTGGTGCTCGGCAGCCGCTCCACCTACGCCCTTGGCGCCCTGGGCGGCTTTCAGGGGCGCAAGCTCGCCGCGGGGGACGAGGTCCCGGTCGGCGACACGGCGTCCGGGGAAGTCCTCGCCGGAATCGCTCCGGAACTTCGGCCGGAGTTTCCTGCCGAAACGGAGATCAGGGTCCTTCTTGGCCTTTACGACCACCGGCTGACCAAGTCCGGTCTGGCGACCCTGCTGGACTCGACCTGGACGCTCACCCCGGTGGCCGACCGGACCGGCCTGCGCTACAGCGGACCGGCTGTCGAATGGGAGGAGCGGGAGCAGCCCTTCGGCGCCGGTTCCGATCCGTCCAATATTGTCGACGCCGGATATGCGGTGGGCTCCATCCAGATCCCCGGTGGCAACGAACCGATCGTCCTGCACCGCGACGCCGTGTCCGGGGGCGGGTACGCCATGGTCGCAACCGTGATCAGCGCTGATATGGACCAGCTTGCCCGCAGCGCTCCCGGCACCAAAACGCGGTTTGTCGCCGTGACCATGGAGGAAGCCGTCGCGGCGCGGGCGGAAGGCAAAGCCCGCCGCCGCTCCATCTGGGGGTAACCAACAAATAGCCCCGTGGCGCCCGCCACTGGCTCCATAAATGCATTCCTACAACACCAGAGGTGTCGCTTTGTCGTACTCAAATCTAGTAATGCCCGCGGATCAGCGGGTCGGCAAATGGTCGCTGACCATGGCCTGGTGGGCCCTGTTCTCGGCCATGTTCTGGATCTACGTGGCCGTCGCCTCGGCCGGTGCCGTGGGGGTACCGAACACCATCATCGGCATGGTCCTCACCATCGCCACCTACGGGATCATCAACCTGGTCCTGTCGCGCTACGCCGCCCGGACGGGACTGACAGTCAGTGTCTTCTCCCGCACCCTGTTCGGGCTGCTGGGTTCCGCGCTCGCTTCACTGATCTTCGCGGCCACGGCGATCTACTACGCCGTCTTCGAAGGCTCCATCATCGCCGTCGCGTTCCACGAGTATTTTGGCGGTGACATCCTGATCTGGTACGCCGCTGTGGTGATCTACGCCGTTCCCCTCGCGGTCGGCGGTGTCCAGCACTGGCTGGACCGGCTCAACGGGTTCCTGCTGCCGTTCTATTTCGCGGGGCTCATCGCCGTGGTCATCGCCGCGACGGTCATCCGCGGCGTGCCCACCAACTGGATCGGCGAGGCCGCGGCCAGCTCCGCGCTGCCCGGCTGGCTGACCTCCTACCTGATCTACATGGGTGTCTACATCATGATGATGTACACGTTCGATTACGCCCGGATGGGCAAGCGTGAGGACCGGAGATTCCTGGGCAGCGTCACTTTCGGCTGGGTGTTCTATGCCTTCACGTTCGGCCTGAACGGACTGGTCGGCATCTACATCATGAGCGCCTGGGGCCTGGAGGCCTCCGAAACAGGGGTGGTCACAGCGTTCATTTCGTCGCTGGGAATCTGGGGCTTGCTGGTCATCTTCATCTCGCAGACCCGCATCAACACGGCCAACTACTTCCTCGCCTCGACGAACCTGTCGGCGTTCGCCCACCGCGCGTTTGGCCTGAACCTCCCACGGTATGTCTGGGTAATCGTCTCTGGCGTGCTGGCCTACCTGCTGATGCTCACGGATGTGCTGAGCTACCTGCTGAAGGCGCTCGCCTGGCAGGGTGTCTTCGTCACGGCCTGGGTGGCGATTGCGCTAACGTACATCGCCATCAACTGGAAAGAGGACCGGTACCTGCCCGAAGTCCGGCCGGGACGGCTGAAGCCGGTCACCGCCGGGGCCATCGCCTGGGTGATAGCCTCCGCGACCGGCATCCTTTTGACCGAGCAAACGGCGCTGCCTGTGGTTTCGCAGCTCACCCCGCTGATCACGATGGCGCTTGCCGCCGGCCTGTACTACGCCGCGTACAAGCTCTCCCCGCCGCCGGTCATGGACGGGCAGAAGGACCTGACGCCGGCGGAGCACGCTGAGCTCCTTGCTGCCGAGCCGCAATAGCCGGACACGCCTAAGGCCTGCCTTGCGTGGTTCCCCCAACGGGTAAATCACGCAAGGCAGGCCTCAATGGGCGGGACTTGACTACAGGTCCTGGTTTAGCCGTCCGGGCTCAGGATGAACCCGGCCGTGCTGCCAGAGGGGGCAAGCTCAGGCCTTGGCCGGAACCTTTTCGGTGTCACGCGCCGCCGTCGGACCGGCAGTCGAATCTGCCGCCGCGGTGGTGAATGGCATGTCCATTTCGACGAGGTCGATCAGCGGGTTCTCGTCCTGGGTCGCAACGATCTCCCTGGCCTCGGCCTGGGTGTCCACGCTGGGCATGGAACCCGGCAGGGGCCGCTGGGCTGATTCCTTGAGGAAGTAGATCGCGATGGCACCGATGGCGGAAGTAGCCATCAGGTAGTACGCCGGCATCATGTCATCACCGGTGGCGCCGATGAGGGCGGCGACGATGAACGGGGTGGTGCCGCCGAAGATGGCCACGGAGAAGTTGTACGCGATGCCCATGGCGCCGTAACGGCTCGCCGTCGGGAACTGCGCCGGCAGGGCCGAGGCCAGGTTGGCCACGTAGAACGTCACCGGGAAGGCGATCATGCCCAGGCCCAGGAGGGTGGACCAGATTTCTCCGACGCCGATCAGCAGGAAGGCCGGGGCGGCCAGGACCACGGTGCTGAGCGCACCGATCCACAGCACGGGGCGGCGGCCGATCCGGTCAGACAGCTTTCCGGTCAGCGGAATGCAGAGGCTCATGATGACCAGCACGGGGATGGTCAGCAGGGTGCCGTGCACGGGATCGTAGCCCTTGGACTCGGTGAGGTACGTCGGCATGTAGGACGTCAGGGCGTAGCCTGCGGTGTTCGCGGCAGCCACCAGGATCATGGCCACAATGAGTGAACGCCAGTAGGCCTTAACAATGCCCACCGGGCCCTTGGAGGCGGCGGCGTCAGAGGAAGCAGCGTCCTTGGCGACGTTTTCCTGGGCGTCCAGGGTGGCCTGGAACTGGGGGGATTCCTCGATCTTGTTCCGGAAGTAGATCGCGATCAGGCCCAGCGGGCCGGCAATGAGGAACGGGATCCGCCAGCCCCACTCCTCCATGGCGCCCTGGCCCAGGGTCAGCTGCAGGCCGGAGACGAGGGCGGCGCCGAGGGCGAAGCCGAGGTAGCTGCCCATGTCCAGGAAGCTGGCGAAGAAGCCGCGGCGCTTGTCCGGGGAGTATTCGCTCACGAAGGTGGTGGCACCGGCGTACTCGCCGCCGGTGGAGAAGCCCTGGACGAGCTTGAGCAGGACCAGCAGGGCAGCAGCCCACATGCCGATCTGCGCGTAGCCGGGCAGGAGGCCGACGGCGAAGGTGCTCGCAGCCATCAGCATCAGGGTCCACGCGAGGACCTTCTGGCGGCCCACCTTGTCGCCGAGCCAGCCGAAGATGACTCCGCCGAGGGGGCGGGCAATGAAGGTTGCGGCGAAGGTGCCCAGCAGGAACAGCGTCTGGACGCTCTTGTCCGCCTCGGGCAGGAACACCGGTCCCATGGTGGTGATCAGGTAGCCGAACACGCCGACGTCGTACCACTCCATGGTGTTACCCACGATGGTGCCGCCGAGTGCTTTCTTGAGCATCGGCTTGTTGACGACGTTGACGTCGGACTCTTTGAGTCGACGCCGCGTCCGCAGCCTTGGTTTCTTTACACCCGTGGGTGCAGCTTGGTAGGTTCCGCTGGCGTTCATCACGCCTGCTGAAGAGTCGGTCGTGCTTCGGTCTTTGGGCATTTGGGCCGCTCCTAAGGAGGTCATTTGCTTGCGACTTGTAGCTGCCCCGCTCTGGGCAGGCTTTCAATTTTACGTGATTTCTATGGTGTTTCCGAGTTTGGTGCCGTATGATCCGGTGTTTCGGCCCCGGGAAGGGGCTAATTGGCGGATTTCTTTTCCGCTGTTTCACCGCGCCAATGCTGGGAATCCCCGGCCCGCACCGGGGCCCGCGCAAAGTTTTTCCCCATACGGCGGTCTGGAGCCGGTTTTTCGGCCCGAATCGGGCCTCCGGGAAGCCCGCCGGGCGGCCCGTTGCACCGCGAAAAGGGGGTACCCGCGGGAGCAGGAATGCGCTTAGGGTTGGAGTCAGCACTGATCAAAAAAGCCGCACAAGGAGAACAGTCCATGACTGACAAAGACACCAAGAAGAGCAGCAACAGCGGAGCCGAAGTGGACGGAAAGTCCCAGGCGAAGCCGGCACAGGACAAAGGCATTAAGTCGCGCCTCACCGACGCCCAGAAAGAGATGCTCGCCAGCAAGTCGCGGGGTGGCGCCGGCTCACAAAGCGTGGGCCACAGCCACAAGCCCACGCACGTCAGCGGCAAGCAGGGACCGACGGAAAAGAAAGTCCGCTGGTAGCCCTACAGACATCGCAAGCCACCCGACCTACGATGGTTGGACACTTCATTTCACAGCTAATTTCGACGGCGTAATTCGACAGCCCGATTCGACAGCGGAAGGAAGAGCAATGGCGGAACACCAGTTCGGAGACGACATCAAACCCGAGGTTGCCAGTCACCTGGCGGAGTCCATGGATGAGGCGCCCGGTCCGGAAACGAAACGCCCCGCCCCGCCTTCCGCAGCCGAAGGGAAACAGTGGCCGGACGGCAACGGCAAGCACCGCCACCCCAAGGAACACGACGTCAAGCATGGGCGCCTGGCGCAGGGGGCCGCGGTTAACGCGGTCCACCGGATCACCCCGCCGGACACCCCGCACTCGTCCTGACCCCCCGCTGGCGCTCCAGCGCCGGCGGCAACAGCCCGGCATCAGCAGCCCGGGACGGCCCCGGAGGGTTGCCCCGGGCTTTTCGCTGCCATCAGCCGTCCTCCACCACCACGTCCTTCGGCGTTTTATCCAGCCGCCAGCCGCGCCAGACCGGGTGCCGGAGCTTGCCGCTGCCGGTCCATTCCCCGTAGGTGACCTCCCCGACGAGCCGGGGGCTCACCCAGTGCGCGTCCGAGGCGTCCGCCGCCGGCACTTCCTCGAACGGCGAGGTCTTCCGCGGGAGGGTGTCGAGCTGCTGGCGGAGTTCCTGCAGCTCGCGGGTGCTGAAGCCGCTGCCGACGCGGCCGACGTAGCGGAGCCGGGAACCGTCCGGGATCCCGAGCAGGAGCGAGCCCACGGACTGCCCGCGCTCGCCCTTGCCCGGCCGCCAGCCGCCCACCACCACCTCCTGGGTGCGTTCGAACTTGAGCTTGAGCCAGGACCTGCTGCGCTGCCCGACGTAGCGGCCGTCCGTGCGCTTCGCCATCACTCCCTCGAGCCCGAGCTCCTCGGCGCTTTCGAGGATGTGCCGGATATCGCCGTCGATCACCCCGGAGAGCTCCACCGGGCAACCGGACGCGGTGAAGAACGCTTCCAGCCGGGCCCGGCGATCGCTGAGCGGACGACGGCGGAGGTCCCTGCCGTGCTCGGACAGGAGGTCGAACAGCATCAGCCGCACGGGCGTCGACGCCCGCGCCTTCGCCACGTCGGAGGCCTTCGTGAGCTTCATCCGCCCCTGCAGCAGCCCGAAGTCCGGGCGCCCAGAGGGGCCGACGGCGATGATCTCGCCGTCGGCGATGAAATCCTGCTCCGGCCAGCAGGTGCGGTCCGTCAGTTCCGGGTACGACGCGGTCATGTCGTTGCCGTTGCGGCTGATCAGGCGGATCGTTTTCTCCTCCCCGACGATCAGGGCCCGCACACCGTCCCACTTGAGTTCAAACTGCCACTCCTTCTCCGGCAGGTCGGCGATACTTCCGGTGCTGGCCAGCATGGGAATGAAGTCCTTCAGATCCGGGGCGGCTGGCTGGGCTCTTTCCGGGGGAGCGGCGGCGGGCCCTTGATCCGCCGCCGGTTCCTGCGGCGGGGCGCCGGGCCCCTTGTCGGCACCATGCGGGTCCATCAGGTGGATGAGCCACTGGTCATCGCCCCGGCCGGTGTGGATCAGCGCGAACCTGCGGGCGCCGCCCAGGCCGCCGTCGTCCTGTCCGGCGAGGGTGGCAATGACCTCCTTGCCCGCGATCCACTTCTCGACCTCGTAGTACCCGCTGTCCCAGATGCTCATGGTCCCGGCGCCGTACTGGCCCTTGGGGATGGTGCCTTCGAAGTCCAGGTAGTCCAGCGGATGTTCCTCGGTCTGGACCGCGAGGTGGTTCTTGGTCTTGTCGGTGGGGACGCCTTTGGGCAGCGCCCAGGACACCAGGACGCCGTCGCGCTCCAGCCGGAGGTCGAAGTGCAGCCGGCTGGCGTGGTGTTCCTGGATGACGAACTTCTCCCGGAGCGTGCCGTCTCCGGCGTCCATCCTGGACCTTTCCGCAGTAAACGGCTCCGGGGTCGAGGCTGCGTCCCGCTTGGCCCGGTACGCCCCCAGCCGCGGGTCGTAGTCTCCGCCGTCGCGGGCTGTTTCCCCGGCCTCGGCCGGATGTCCGTCGGGCCGTGCCCCCGGCCTTCCCCTGCCGGAAATGACGGCGAAAGGATCCTTGCCGGACTTCACCCGTTTCAGGACCTCCTGGTAGCCGAGTTGGTGAAGGGACGGCGAACTGAGTTCACGCCAGGTCCGGGGCGCCGCCACCGTGGGCCGGAGCCGCCCTCGCAGTGAATAGGGGACGACCGTGGTCTTGGCCGCGCTGTTCTGGCTCCAGTCCACCAGGACCTTTCCCGTGCGCAGTGTTTTCTTCATGTCGCTGACGGCGAGCTCCGGGTGGTCGGCTTCCAGCGAGCGGGCCAGTTCGTGGGCGAACCCGGAGATCTGCTCGGAGCTCTGCGTTCCGTCGAGCGCGGCATACAGGTGGATGCCCTTGCTGCCGCTGGTCACGGGCACAGGATCCAGGCCCACGTCCTGCAGGATGGCGCGGGCGAGCTTCGCGACCTCAGCGCACTCGGCCAGCCCGGCACCCTCGCCGGGATCCAGGTCCAGCACCAGCCGGTCCGGCGGCATCCGGTTCCCGTGGGAATCCACTCGCCATTGCGGCACGTGGATCTCGAGGGCCGCGATCTGGGCGAGCCAGGCCAGCGTGGCAGGGTCGTTGACCAGCGGATACTGGATGGTCCTCTCCTTGTGGGTGATGGAGGCCCGCGGCACCCATCCCGGCGTCGAATGGTCCAGGTTCTTCTGGAAGAACATCTCGCCGGGGGCATCGGCGGTCCCCACACCGTGCACCCAGCGTTTCCGGGTCGCCGGGCGGTTCGCGGCGGCCGGGATCAGCACGGGCGCCACCGCGGCATAGTAGGCCAGCACATCGGCCTTGGTGGTTCCGGTCTCCGGATACATGACCTTGTCGAGGTTGGTGACCACCAGTTCGCGGCCGCCAACCCGGACACGCTCCCTGCCGTTGGCCGGGGTGGATTCAGCCAAGGGGCTTCACCTCCCCGCAACTGTGAGGTTCACTTGATCCATGAGAGCCATCTGGAAAGGCGCGATAGCGTTCGGGCTGGTCAACGTGCCCGTCAAGGTCTACAGCGCGACCGAGGACCACGACATCAGCCTCCACCAGGTCCACAACGCCGACGGCGGACGGATCCGGTACCAGCGCCGCTGCGAGGTCTGCAGCAAGATTGTGGATTACGAGGACATCGACAAAGCCTACGAGGACGACGGCCGCACGGTGGTCCTCAGCCGCGAGGAGCTCAAGTCCATCCCGGCCGAGAACAGCCACGAGATCGACGTCGTGCAGTTCGTCCCGGCCGAGCAGCTCGACCCGATGACCTTCGAGAAGAGCTACTACCTCGAGCCGGACTCCAAGTCGCCCAAGGCCTATGTCCTGTTGCGCCGGGCGCTCGAGGACACCGACCGGGTGGCGATCGTCCAGTTCGCGCTGCGCGATAAGACCCGGCTGGGGGCCCTGCGGATCCGCGGCGACGTGCTGGTGCTGCAGGCGTTGCTCTGGGCCGACGAGGTGCGGGAGGCCGGCTTTCCC
Source organism: Arthrobacter sp. NicSoilB4 (assembly GCF_019977335.1). Lineage (NCBI taxonomy): Bacteria > Bacillati > Actinomycetota > Actinomycetes > Micrococcales > Micrococcaceae > Arthrobacter > Arthrobacter sp. NicSoilB4. The sequence continues at coordinate 250,906 of NZ_AP024653.1, forward strand.
TCCCTCGAGACCCCCATTCGGATCTCCGCGCAGGAGCGGGAAATGTCCGCCGCGCTGGTCGATTCGATGGCAGCGGATTTCGAGCCCGACCAGTTCACCGATGACTACCAGCTGCAGCTGCGCCAGCTCATCGAGGCAAAGCTGGAGAAGGGGGAGTCGCTGGACACGGAGGAGACCTTCGGCGTCCCCACGGCAGAGGCCGGGAGCGGCGAGGTGATCGACCTGATGGAGGCACTCAAGCGCAGCCTGGAGAAGAAACGAGGGGGAGGGTCGGCGTCCGGGGACGACTCCGCCAAGCCCGCCGCCGGGGCTGCCGCGAAGTCGACCACGGCCAAGGCTGCTCCGAAGACGGCCTCCCGGGCCGCGCCCAAAACCGCCACCAGGACGGCCACCAAGGCCGGGGCCGCCGCTGCGGCAAAACCTGCGGGCACGAAGGCTGCTGCCGCGAAGGCTGCGGCCACGAAGGCTTCCGCGAGGAGCGCTCGGAAAGAGGCCTGAGCGGTGTGAGGTCCGGCCGGCGGCCACCGGGATCAGGAATTCCTGAGCGCGGCAATGAGCTCGCTTTTCTTCTTCGCCGAGTAGCCCTTGAGCCCGAGCTCCTTGGCGCGTTGCCTCAGCTGGGGGACAGTCCAGTCCTCGTAGTCACCGGCTTTCCCGCCCTTGCGGCCCACGGCCGACCGGCCCTTGGCGGCCGCGGCATTGGAGATGCGGGCGGCCTTCTGCTTCGACGCCCCGTCCTCCAGCAACGCTTCGTAGACTTCGGGGTCCTTGATGCTGGGGGTCCCGGCGCCCCGCGGGGCATTCTTCGTCGTTGGCATGGTCACCTCGGCAGCTGCGTGTCGGACCCGACGGCGGAATTGTCCGCTTCACCCGCGGCGACGGTGGACCGCCGTTCGCCGGTTTCGATGCTTTCCTGCACGCTTGCCACGGGTTGCCTCCTTTGGCCGGGAATGCTCCAGCGGCAGGCCACGGTAGTGTTGCCGCGGATTCCAAACTATCGGCGCAGCAAGGCTGTGACAAGCATGTACTAAGTCTGCTTAGCGCAACCTAGGTGGGAGCCGACTGTCAGTTTCCCCTGTCCGTATGCCGGCTCCCGGAGTAGTCTCGGTGCCGGGCGGGCTTCCCGCTCGACCGGCAAGGAAAGGAAACCATGGCAGAAGATTATGTGGCGTCGTCGACCGTCACCATCGATGCTCCGCCGGCCCGGGTCTGGCAAGTGATCACTGACCCGGCGGCTGTGAAGGAGTTCATGTTCGGGACAGAGCTCGTCACTGACTGGGCGGTGGGCGGGCCCATCGTGTGGCGCGGCGAGTGGGATGGCAAAAACTACGAGGACAAGGGCGAGATCCTCGAGTTGGCACCCGGGCAACGCCTGGTCCACACCCATTTCAGCCCCCTTGGCGGCCGCGAGGACGTTGCGGCCAACTACCACACAGTGACCTGGTCCCTCGAGGACCTGGGCGGGACGACGCGGCTCACGCTCGTGCAGGTCAACAACGCCAGCGCCGAGGCCGCCCAGCATTCCCAGGGCATGTGGGACCGGCTCGTGGCCGACGTCAAGCAGATCGCGGAACGGGCGCAGGCTCGCCCTTAAACAGCTGCGGCCGCCGTCCGGTTCCGTCCCCGACAGGGACTGAACCGGACGGCGGCCGCAGGCCGTGGCCGCTACTCGGCGTCGTGGTCCGTTTCGAGGATCTGGACCAGGCGCTCCAGGGCGGCGTCGGCGCCTTCACCCTCGGCACGCAACACCACAACCTCGCCGTGCGAGGCGCCCAGGCTCATCAGCGACAGGATGCTGGCCGCGTCCATGGCCTCGTCCTCCGGCTCACCCAGGCGGGCAATCGTGATCTCGAGGCTGTCGAACTCGCCCGCAGCCTCGGCGAAGATGGCGGCCGGACGGGCGTGCAGCCCGACGCGGCTGGCAATGGTGGCGTTACGTTCGGTCATTTCTGCTCCTTGATGTCAGCTTGGGTGTTTATCAGCTGTGAAAATCTGCTGGGAAAAATCGTCTGGTACTACTGTCGGCGACGACTGGCTCAGGCGGCGACGGGAACCGATTCCACCGTACCAACCGGCTTCTTGACTGCCCAGCGCTTGAGCCCGATCACTGCGAAGGCACTCACGACGGTACCGGCCGCAATGGCGACGACGAACATCAGGAAGTTGTCGATCGCGAAGAAGACGAAGATTCCGCCGTGCGGGGCCTTCGACCCCACGCCTGCCGCCATCGAGATGGCACCGGTCACTGCGCCGCCGAGCATGCTGGCGGGGATGACGCGCAGCGGGTCGGCTGCGGCGAAGGGAATGGCGCCTTCGGAGATGAAGGAGGCTCCCAGCAGCCAGGCGGCCTTGCCGTTTTCCTGTTCCGCGAGGCTGAAGAGCTTCTTGTTCAGCACGGTAGCAGCCAGTGCCATGGCCAGCGGCGGGACCATGCCGGAGGCCATAACGGCTGCCATGATCTGCCACGGGGCCTGGTTTTCGATGGATGCTGCGCCGAGGCCGGCGACGGCGAAGGCGTAGGCGACCTTGTTGACCGGGCCGCCGAGGTCGAAGCACATCATCAGGCCGAGGATGACGCCGAGAGCGATGGCGCTGGCACCGGTGAGGCCGGACAGGAATTCGTTGAGCCCGACGGTGACCGCCGCGACGTACCTGCCCAGGAACGCGAAGAGCAGGCCTGAGGCGGCGATGGACGCCACGAGCGGGATAATGACCACCGGCATCAGGCCGCGCAGCCAGCGGGGAACGGTGAGCTTGCCGATCGAATGTGCCACGTAGCCGGCGATCAGGCCGCCGACGATGCCGCCGAGGAACCCTGCTCCCATAAAGACGGCCACGGCGCCGGAGACGAAGCCCGGGGCGATGCCCGGCCGGTCGGCGATGGCGTAGGCGATGTAGCCGGCCAGCGCGGGCACGAGGAAGCCGAGGGACAGAGCGCCGATCTTGAAGAACACGGCACCCAGGAAGGCGCCCAGCGGGCCCCAGGCGAGTTCCGGGTATTCGGTGGGCAGGTTGAAGAGGCTGTTGTCCGCCAGGATCTTGTCCGCGAAGGCGGTGATGTCGTAGCCGCCCAGCAGGAAGCCGAGGGCGATCAGCAGACCGCCGCCCGCGACGAACGGGATCATGTAGCTGACACCCGTAAGGAGCGCCTTCTTCAGCTTCGTGCCGATGTGCTCGCCCTTTTCCTCGGCCTCGTGTTCGGCCTGTTCTTCGGCGCCGAAGTGGGGCACACGGCGGGCGTGCGGGTTGTCCGCGGCGGCGAGTGCTTCCGCGACCATCTTGTCCGGCTCGTCGATGCCGCGCTTGACCGGGGCGTTGATGACCGGCATGCCGGCGAAACGCTCCTTGCCGCGCACGTCCACGTCCACGGCGAAGATCACTGCATCGGCGGCGGCGATCACGGCGGGATCAAGGGCTTTGGCGCCGGAGGACCCCTGGGTTTCCACCTGCAGGTCCACGCCGACTTCCTTGGCCGCGGCGACGAGTGAGTCGGCGGCCATGTACGTGTGCGCGATGCCGGTGGGGCAGGCGGTGACCGCGACGAGTCGCTTGGGCCGGGGCGCCCCGGCTGTTTCGGGCTCTGCGGTGGCGCCCGCTGCGGTGGCGCCGGCGGCGGCCGCCGGGGCTGCCGCGGCGGGCTTGTCCGCGAGGGCGCCTTCAACGAGCTCGACGACCTCGGCTTCTGAGCCGGCGGCGCGGAGGGCCGCGGTGAAGTCCTTTTTGATCAGCGAGCGGGCCAGCTTGGAGAGCAGTTTGAGGTGCTCCTGGTCCGCGCCCTCGGGTGCCGCGATGAAGAAGATCAGGTCCGCGGGGCCGTCCTTGGCGCCGAAATCCACCGGCTGGGACAGCCGCGCCATCGCCAGGGTCGGTTCGGTGACCGCCGTCGAGCGGCAGTGCGGGATCGCGATCCCGCCGGGGACGCCGGTGGCGGTCTTGGACTCCCGGGCGAAGGCGTCGGTGAACAGGCCTTCGACTTCGGTGGCGCGTCCGTTGGCTGCAACTCTGCCTGCCAGGTGCCGGATCACGTCCTCGGGCGAGCTGCCCAGGTTCTGGTCGAGCTCGACCAGGTCGGTAGTAATGAGCTGAGTCACTGTCAATCCTTCCGGAGGGCCGTGATGGTTACGGCATCGGGGGTGGTTTGGTGGACTGCCGGGACTGTGGAGCCCGGCAGGGAAGCGGCGGCGGCACCATGGGCCACCGCCTGACGGAGGCAATCGGCCGGGGCGGCGCCCTGGCTGGAGGCGAGCAAATAGCCGGCCAGCGAGGAATCGCCGGCGCCTACCGTGCTCACTGCTGTGACCGGCGGATGCGTGGCCAGCCACGCGCCGTCGGCCGTCACAAGCACCGCACCCTTGGAGCCGAGCGTTGCCAGCACGGCACCCACCCCGGAACGCACGACGGCGGCGGCGGCCACCGCGGCAGCCTCCGGATCCGCTTCGAGTTCCTCGGCGGACTTGTGCGTGGCGAATCCGGCTGCGGCAGCCAGTTCCACCAGTTCCTCGGCGTTGGGTTTGAGGAGATCCGGTTTCCCCAGCGCGTCGCCGGAGATCGCGGCGGCGAGCGGTTCGCCGGAGGAATCGACGGCGATGAGGGGGGCCTCGTCGCCGTGATCCAGGGAGCGCAGCCGCCGGGTGACGGTGGCGTAGAAGTCGGCCGGGACCCCGGGTGGGAGCGATCCGGCCAGGACAACCCAGCTGGCGCCGCGGGAGCGGTCCAGCAGCAGCCCGATCAGGGCTTCCTGCTGGTCCGCGCTCAGCACCGGGCCGGGTTCGTTGATCTTGGTGGTGATGCCGCCGGGTTCGGTGAGCGCCACATTGCTGCGCAGCGGCTCGCCGATCGGCAGGGCGGCGAACGGGACGTCGCCTGCCCGCAGGCCTGCGAGGACGGGGTCCGCCTCGGCCCCGGGCAGCACTGCGACCGTTTTGAGCCCCGAGGCGACGAGCGCGCGGGAGACGTTGACTCCCTTGCCTCCCGATTCCTGCCGGACGGAGACGGCCCGCTGGACTTCGCCGCGGAGCAGGGGGCCCGGCAGTGCCACTGTGCGGTCCAGGCTCGGGTTGGCGGTCAGCGTGACAATCATGCGACCACCACCTCCACCCCGGCGTCCGCCAGTGCATCGGCCAGGTCCTGGCTGGGTTTCGTGTCAGTGATCAAGGTGTCCAGATCTTTCAACGAGGCGAACTGGACCAGGGTTTCGGCGTCCAGCTTGGAGGCATCAGCCAGCACCACAATGCGGCGCGCTGATTGGACGAAGGCAGCCTTGACAGCGGCTTCTTCAGGATCGGGAGTGCTCAGCCCGAAGGCTGCGTGGATGCCGTTGGTGCCGATGAAGGCGATGTCCGGGCGGATCCGGCGGGCGGCTTCCACGGTGGACTGGCCAACGGCGGCCTGGGTCAGCCCGCGGACCTTGCCGCCCAAGAGATGCAGGGCGATGCCGGGTTCGGCGGACAGTCTGGCTGCGATGGGCAGGGAGTGGGTGATGACCACGAGTTCCGCGGCCGGCCCTGCAATGGTCGTGGCTGCCGCAGTCCGGGCGGCCAGGAGTTCCGCGAGGGACTCGGTGGTGGATCCGGCGTCGATCAGGATGCTGCCGGTGCCGTTCTGCGGGATGAGCGCCAGGGCGGCTTCGGCGATCCGGGTTTTCTCCGGCTGCCGCTGGTCGGTCCGTACAAGGATGCTTTCCTCATTCGTGCTGAAGCGGTCCGGGGACACAGCGCCGCCGTGGACCCGGCGCACACTGCCGGCGGCTTCGAGGGCGGCAAGGTCCCTCCGGACGGTTTCGGTGGTGATGCTGAAACGCTCGGCGAGGTCGGTGACGCTGGCGCGGCCGCTGGCAGTGATGAGCCCAACGATCAACTGTTGGCGTTCTTCGGCGAACACTGGCTCTCCCTTGCGTCAGTACAGCGGGCCTTCCTGCCACTTCCGTGATAGCCATCACAGCCGGTGGAGTTGATTGACTTTATCTTTGAATCTGTGGCTTTGTCAATGAAAAACAACATGAACGCAGAAAGGTCACCGCGCCTCCCGGGGACATGTCCAGTTTTCTCGCCGGGGAGTGGCCATATTGGTGCCATGTCCACCCGTGAAGCCGCGGGCTGGGCATGTGCCGGTTGCGGGCCAGGGATGCCCGGGGCTGGAGTTGGTGATCCGGGGGACATGTCCAGTCTTCGCGCCGGGGAGCGGACATTTTGGTGCCATGTCCATCCGTGGCCACCCGGGCTGGGCATGTCCCCGGGGTGGGGCGGGGGGAGTGCGGAAATGCCGCACGCCGGGCCAGACGTGAAGTCCGGCCCGGCGTGCGGGTCGTTCGGGCGGCGCGTGTTGCAGGGTGCGCCATCGGGCTAGATGCCGGCGTCGCGGCTCTCGTTCCGGGTGATGGTCTCGCCGGTGTTAGGGTCCACGACGGAGCGGGTTTCGCTGACCCGGCGGGTGCGGCTGCGGCCCGGGGAAGCCAGGATCAGGGAGGCGACCAGGCCGATCACGCCCACCACCATCAGGATGTAGCCGACCATGGTCTGGTCCACGTTCGGGATCAGTCCGGGGGCGATGGCCCAGGCCAGGATGGCGCCGAGGGCAATAAGGAAAATGGAGGAACCGATTCTCATGACTTGCTCCTTGTGTCCGGTGGGACGGATTGGTATTACTAAGCATGCTGTCCAGCGTCAGGCTACAGCCCGGTCCGTGTAGTTTCAACGATCTGGGCGGCGCCACTCCGGCCAGTTTTCGCACGTCAAAGGGTTTTCCGCGGCGGTTTCGGACGGCTGCGGCGCGGATCCGGCGTGCGGGTGTCCGTTTCCGCAGCGGATCTCCGCACGTACTCTTAAAGGGTGCGGGTGTGGCCGCCATGCGCGCCGCACGCCGGCACCGCCCGACACGGTCCGCACGCCCGCCCGGACCCGCCATCCCGCGGGTCACCCGAATTGCCTCACAGAGATACCGGTACCCATGCCTGAAGTTTCCCCCCGAGTCGTTGTCACCGGACTGGGCGCGGTTACCCCTGTCGGCGCGACCGTGCCCGAGACCTGGGCCTCGCTGCTCGCCGGGCGCTCCGGAATCACGGCGCTGGAGGAGGACTGGGCCCAGGGCCTCCCCGTCCGCATGGCCGGGAGGGCGGATGTTGACGTCGCTTCCCGGCTCACCACCCCCGAGTTCAAGAGGATGGACCGGTGCGGACACCTGGCGCTGATTGCAGCCCGGGAAGCGTGGGCACAGGCAGGCCGGCCGGAGGCTGACCCGGAGCGCCTGGCCGTGGTGATAGGTTCCGGTTACGGCGGACTCGACACCACCCTGGAACAGACCCGGACGCTTGATGCGAACGGCCCCCGCAGGGTGTCCCCGCACACCCTCACCCGCATCATGACCAACGCCCCCGCGGCCTGGGTCTCCATCGACGTCGGCGCCAAAGGCGGCGCACGGACCCCGGTGAGCGCCTGCGCCTCCGGGGCCGAGGCCATCTCCCAGGCGGCCGACATGATCCGTGCGGGGGCGGCGGACGTGGTGATCGCGGGCGGCGTGGATTCCTGCATCAACGGCCTGATCGTCAGCGGGTTCGCGCAAATCCGCGCCCTCTCCACCCGCAACGGGGATCCGCAGTCCGCATCGCGGCCCTTCGACAAGGACCGGGACGGCTTCGTTCTGGCCGAAGGTGCGGCGATCCTGGTCCTGGAACGCGAAGACCACGCCCGCGCCCGCGGGGCCGACATCCTCGGCGTCGTGGCCGGAACCGCGGTGACGTCCGACGCCGTCGACATCGTCGCCGCTGATCCCGCCATGCAGCGCCGGGTCATGGAGAGGGCGATCGCGGCCGCGGGCCTGGGGCCGCAGGACATCGGCCTGGTCCATGCCCACGCAACGTCCACTCCCGTGGGCGACCGCCTGGAGGCGGAAGCCATCACGGCCGTGCTCGGAAACCAGGTTCCCGTCACCTCCACAAAGTCCCTCACCGGGCACCTCCTCGGCGGTGCCGGGGCGCTCGGCGCCATCGTGATGATCCAGGCCCTGAAAACCGGGGCGTTCCCCGGCACCCGCAACCTTGACGAGCCCGACGGCGGGATTGACCTTAACCTCATCCGGGGAACAGCCACGGGCCAAACGGCGGGGGCGGGCATCGCCAACGCCTTCGGATTCGGCGGGCACAGTACCGCGCTGGTGATCACCGAAAGCTAGGCTGTCCCGATGGAGACAGTCGTCTGGTCCAAGCCGGAACACGAACGCGCCGGCACGCCGCTGCTGGTGATGATGCACGGCTACGGCCGGGACGAATCCCGGATGACGCGGCTCTTCGGGTCCCTGCCGCCCGCTTTCACCTGCGCCGCGCTGCGCGGGCCCAAGGTGATCGGGGACGGCTACGGCTGGTTCCTGCTGGACTACTTCCTGACCCATGACTTCGCCGACGTCATCTCCTCCACCAATGCCGTCTTCGGCTGGATCGAATCCGTCAAAGCCCAACACAGCAGCGTCAGCCTGTTCGGCTACTCGCAGGGAATGGCCATGGCCAGCACCCTGCTGCGGCTGCGGCCGGAACAGTTCCGGGCCGTCGTCGGGCTGTCCGGGTTCGTCCTGGAAAACGAACTCCTGGCGATGAGCGAATCGTTCGAGTCCCGCCCGCCCTTCTTCTGGGGCCGGGACCGCGACGACGTGGTGATCAACGACGCCGCCACGGAACACACCGAAGAGTGGCTCCACGAACACACGCAACTCACGGCGCGGACCTACCCCGGAATGGGCCACTCCATCTCTGCGGCCGAACTGGTGGACGCCAGCGCGTTCCTCCGCCACTACGTGCTGCGGCAGGACAGCGGAACTGCTCCGGCCTAGCCCGCGCTGTGCCGGCGCGGCAGGGCCAAAAGGCCTTTTCTACGTTTATCCACTTGCGCACCAATTTTGTAAGCGTTTACACTCAACGTTGGCCATGTTTACGGCCCACTACTTCAGGGGGAAGAAAGGGCTGAGCCCGTGCTGCAGGCCAAGGCGCCTCGCGCCACCATCCAGGACGTCGCCGCACTCTCCGGACTCTCCATCTGCACCGTCTCCCGGGCCCTCCGGAACCTTCCGAACGTCTCCGCCAGCGCCCAGGCAAAAGTCAGCGACGCTGCTGCCAAACTCGGGTACAAAGCCTCCACGGCCGCTTCCCGGCTGGCCGGCGGAACCACCGGTTCCGTCGCCATCATCGCCCCCACCGCCACCGCATGGTTCTTCGCACAGGCCGTGGAAGCGGCGGAGGAAGTGTTCGCCGGCGCCGGCTACGACACCGTTCTGATCAGCCTCCGGAACCGTCCCAGTGTGCACAACAAACTCTTCAGCGACCTCGCCGGACTGTCCCAGCGCGTCGACGGCATCCTGCTCCTCAATATCGCCCTCAGCGAAGCCGAACTGGCCGCCGTCGAAGCCTCCGGGCTGGCCGTGGCAAGCGTGGGCATGCATGACGTGCCCTGGGACAACGTCGGGATCGACAACGCCGGCGCGGCCCGCGCCGCGACCGAACACCTGCTGGACCTGGGCCACTGGGACGTGGCCATGCTCTCCGGCCGGGAGACCGGCGAGCCCTCCCTGATCACCGCGAACGAGCGGCTGCGCGGCTTCGAGCAGGCGTTGGAAGCGCACCATGTGACGGTCGATCCGGACCTGGTGCTGGAAGCCGGGTCCAGCATTGAAGGCGGCCGGCTGGCCATGATCGAGCTGATCGAAAACCGCCGGATGCCCTCCGCAATCCTCGCCGGCTGCGACGAAACAGCCTTCGGCGCCCTCATGGCCCTGAGGGATCACGGTTTGTCTGCGCCCAAAAACATGTCCATCATAGGTATAGACGATCATCAGATGAGCTGGTTCCTGGGGTTGAGCACTATCTCCCAGCCCGTAGCCGATCAGGGCGCATTCGCGGCCAACCTGCTGATTGACAGACTCCACCGCTCGGGGCTTCCCAACCCCCCGTCCAGCCACATGCTGGAAACCAAACTGATAGAGCGCAAGAGCACCCGCCGCCGTCGTTGACCAGCACCCGCACGGGCGGGCGCGCCCTGCACGGCAGGGACTGCGAGTCTCCACAACCCGCCCACCGGCGCCCCCGATTTAGACACCGGCTTAGATACCGCCGCCTGAAAGGACAATCGACCATGACTGAAGCTTCCAACAGCACACCGTCGAGCTGGACCACTGCCTCCGCCATCCTCTTTGACCTCGACGGCGTCCTGACGCCCACCGCGATCGTGCACGAGCGTGCATGGCAGGAACTCTTCGACGGTTTCCTCGCGACCGTCCCCGAGGCGCCCGGCTACCGCGAAAGCGACTACTTCGACCACATCGACGGCAAGCCGCGCTTCGACGGCGTCCGCGACTTCCTGGCCTCCCGCAACATCGTGCTGCCGGAGGGCCCGCTGGATGACGACCCGGCGCACGACACCGTCCACGGCCTGGGCAACCGCAAGAACAAGGTTTTCAACGACATCGTCGAGGCTGGCGGCGTCAAGCCCTACGAAGGCTCCGTGCGGTTCATCGACGCCGCGCTGGCCCGCGGGCTCAAGGTCGCCGTCGTCTCCTCCTCCCGGAATGCCCCGGCCGTCCTTAAGGCCGCCGGGCTCTCGGACTACTTCCCGGTGGTGGTCGACGGCGTCGTCGCCGTCGCCGAAGGGCTGCCCGGCAAGCCCAGCCCGGCAACCTACGAGTACGCCGCCCGGCTGCTCAGCCTGCCCAGCGAGGACTGCGTCGTCGTCGAGGACGCCGTCTCCGGGGTCCAGGCCGGGAAGGCGGGTAGGTTCCACTCGGTGATCGGCGTGGACCGTGGCGCCGGCCGGGAGACCCTGCTGGCCGCGGGAGCCACCCTCGTGGTCAACGACCTCGACGAGCTTCTCTAGCACTGCCGTTCCGCCCGGCAGGGCCCGCACAGCACCCTTCGCCGCAGCACCTTCCCGCACAGCACCTTCACCGCGCACCATCTTCTTTGACCGCCTTAAGGAAATCCGCAACCATGGCACTTATTACCTCGGACCGCGCACGGTTCCCCAACGACCCCTGGCAGCTCGTTGAGACCGTCCACCTCCCCGGCAACGCCGGGACGCTGGAGACGCTCTTCAGCCTGGGCAACGGCCACCTCGGCATCCGCGGTGCCCACTGGGCAGCCGCCGACGCCGAGCTGCCGGGCAGCTTCATCAACGGCTTCCACGAAACCTGGGACATCAAGCACGCGGAGAACGCCTACGGATTCGCCCGCACCGGCCAGCGGATCCTCTACATCCCGGACGCGAACAACTTCACGGTGATCATCGACGGCGAAACCCTGAGCCTGGACGAATCCACCGTGCTGGACTACCGCCGGAGCGTCGACTTCGCCACTGGCGTCTACGAATGCCGGATCACCTGGCAGTGCCGCTCCGGTGCCACCGTGACCACCACTGAACGCCGCGCCGTCGGGTACCAGTCCCGCGGTGCGCTCGGCATCTCGCTGGAACTTGCCGCGGACCGGGACGTCTCGGCAGACGTGACCTCCTCGGTGATCAACCGCCAGGACCAGCCGGTCGAGGACCACTCGGCCCATGACCCGCGCCGTGCCGGCCGCCACGCCGGGCGTGTGCTGCTGCCGGTGCGGCTCGACGGCGGCGACGGCTCGCTGCGCCTGTCCTGGGAGACCGCCGAATCCAAGCAGCGCATCGGCCTGGCCGTTGACCACTGGACGAACGCCGGCGTGCAGCCCTTCGACACCCAGGTGCACGAGGACGACAGCAGCGTCCGCTACGTCCTGGCCGTCGGCGCCGACGAGCCGTTCGTGCTGGAGAAGAGCGTCAGCTACGCCGTCGGGCAGTCCTCCGCGGACCTGGCCGACGACGCCGAAGCCGGCCTCAGGCCGCTCGCGGACGTCTTCGCCGAAAGCGCCGCGCACTACCGCGACTACTGGGCCACGAGCGACATCGTCCTCGCCGGGCAGACCGAACTCCAGCAGGCCGTCCGCTGGAACCTCTTCCAGCTCGCCCAGGCCACTGCCTGTGCCAACGTCGCCGGCATCCCGGCCAAGGGCGTGTCCGGCTCGGGCTACGACGGGCACTACTTCTGGGACCAGGAGGTGTACCTCATGCCCTACCTGACGTACACGAGCCCGGGCAGCGCCCGCCAGGTCCTCGAGTTCCGCCACGAGATGCTGCCCGACGCCAAGATCCGCGCCAAGGAGCTGAGCGTGGACGGCGCACTTTTCCCCTGGCGCACCATCAACGGGCTCGAGGCCAGCGCCTACTATGCCGCCGGCACGGCCCAGTTCCACATCGCCGCGGCGATCGCCTTCGCAACCAACCGCTACATCTGGGCCAGCGGCGACCAGGCGTTCCGGGAAACCCTCGGCTCCGAACTGCTGATCGAGACCGCCCGGATGTGGGCCTCACTGGGCTTCTTCGGCAAGGACGGGCTCTTCCACATCCACGGCGTCACCGGTCCGGATGAGTACACCGCCGTCGTCAACGACAACCTGTACACCAACGTCATGGCCCGGTTTAACCTGCGTGCCGCGGCCGCGCTGGACCACCCGGAGATCGACGACGCCGAACGCGAGTTCTGGGAGCAGGCCGCCAACCGGATGCAGCTGCCTTATGACGAGGACCTCCAGGTGCACTCGCAGGACAACGACTTCATGACCCTGGAGCCGTGGGACTGGAGCACGCCGCGGTCCAAGTACCCGCTGCTGCTGCACTTCCACCCGCTGGTGATCTACCGGCACCAGGTCCTCAAGCAGGCGGACAGCGTGCTGGCCATGTTCCTGCAGTGGCAGGACTTCACCGCGGAGGAGAAGCGCCGCGCCTTCGACTTCTACGACCCCATCACCACCGGGGATTCCACGCTGTCCGCCTGCGTGCAGGGCATCATGGCGGCCGAGGTCGGCTACGGCGGGGCCGCGCTGGACCACTTCACCCACGCCTTGTTCATCGACCTGGACGACACGCACGGCAACACGATCGACGGCGTCCACATCGCCTCCACCGGCGGGGTCTGGAGCTCGCTGGTCAGCGGCTTCGCCGGCCTGCGGGACCAGGGCGCGGTGCCGTACTTCGACCCGCGGCTGCCCGCCGAATGGGACGGGCTGTCCTTCCACCTGAAGATCCAGGGCCGGCTCCTGCAGATCGAGCTGGAACAGGGCGCCATCACCCTGGCCGTGCGTCAGGGCGCGCCGCTGGAGATCGATGTGCGCGGGGAACTGCTCACGGTCGACGGCGACCCGGCCCGGGTGCAGCTGGCCCCGGTCGCGGCGCCCGAGCCCACCATCTTCCCGAGCGGACTCCCGACGTCGTCAATCCCGATCGTGCGCGCGGCGGTCTGACCCACACCCAAAGCAACGCGGGGTCACCTACGGCCCATCGTCCCCACCGACATGGGCGCTAAGTGACCCCGCGTTGCTTGCGCTTGTGCTTTCGGTGCTCTCACGGCCGTCCTCCAGGGGGTGGGCTTCTTCGTCGGCCCGCATCCGCGCAGCGATCATGGCGACGACGGCCATGACCGGGCACACGGTACCTGCGACCAGGAAGATCAGCCCGACGGGCAGCACCTCGGCGGCCGGGCCGGCGAGGGCCATGGAGACCGGCATGAGCGCCAGCGACACGAAGAAGTCCAGGCTGGAAACCCGGCCCAGCAGGTGCGGCGGCACGCGGCGCTGCAGGAGCGTGCCCCAAATGACCATGCCCATGCCCCCGGTGGCCCCGAAGATGAACAGGGCGGCCGCCAGCGCCCAGAAGCTGTCCATGATGCCGACGGCGGCGAGCGGCAGGGTGCCGGCGCCCCAGCTCACCATCATCACGGTGAGGTAGCGGCGCGGAAGCGGGAACGAGGCCGTGGCCAGCGAGGCTGCGGCGCCGCCGACGCCCATGACCGCGAGCAGGAAGCCGAACATGCGCGAGTCGCCGCCCAGCTGGTCGCGGACCACGAACGGCAGGAGCACCTCGATGGGGCCGATCAGGAACAGCACCGAGATGCAGGCCCACAGCAGGGTCCACAGCAGCCAAGGCGTGCGGGCCGTGTAGCTGACGCCCTCGCGGAGGTCGTGGAGCACGGATGTCTTGGCGCGCGGGACCGGACCGGCGCCGCCCTCAGTGGCCTGCGCCCCGTCCGCCTGCGGGAGGGGCTGGCGCCCGAGGAGGTTGAGGATGCAGAACGCCAGCAGGTGGCAGGCCGCCACCCCCGTCACGGCGTGCGCGGGGGACAGGGAGGCGACCAGGATGCCCGCGACGGCGGGTCCGGCGGCCTGCTGCAGGATGGGCCGCATGGTCCCTTCCATGCCGTTGGCGGCGAGCAGGTCCTCCGGCGGCAGGATCCTGGGCAGGATGGCGGAGTAGGCCGGGAAGAAGAACGCGGCCCCGACGCCCAGGACAAAAGCGCCGAGCGCCAGATGCCAGAGCTGCAGCCAGCCCAGCATGGCCAGTCCGCTGATGCTGGCGATGACGGCAAGGTTGACGCCCTCCACCGCGATGATCAGCAGCCGTTGCGCGAACCGGTCCGCAGCGATGCCGCCCGCCAGCAGGAACGCGACGAGGCCCACACTGCCCGCTGCCGCCACGAGGGAGAGCTCCAGCGGGCCCCCGCCCAGATGGATCACCTCGTAGACCATGGCCACGGCCCACATTCCGGAGCCGAAAATGGAGATGGCCAGGGCCGCAATCAGCACACGGTATTCCCGGTGCACAAACGGACGGAAGGCCCTCAGTGAACGCATGGATTCAGTCTAAACGCGGGCACCCCGTCCCGGACCGGCGGGGCGCTTTCCCCGGGACGGCCGCCCCCGGATAGGCTCCTGTCATGAACACATCGGCCGCATCGGCCATAGCGACTTCGCGGCGAAACCTGGCATTCATTGGCACCAATGCGGGGCTCGCCCTGCACCCGGTGAACTCCGGCGGACGGATACTGCCGGGCGAAGCGGCGAGCTGCTTCGCGTCGTTCTGGATGGCCGACTGGTCGCGCTGGGGCGCCGGCCATGCCCTGCTCGTTGCAACCCCTCAGGGGTGGCGGAGCTACGGCGCCGATGAGTCATTTGCCGCCTCGCTGGCCACCGAACTGACCTGCCATTTCCCGGAGGCCGCCCGGTTCCCGCTTGGCGGCATCAGCCACACCCGCGACGAGTTCGACGTCGAGCTCGACGCCGGGCAGGGCCTCCGCGCGACCGGACGGAAAGCCGCGCTGGAGATCCACGGGGTCCTGGACCGCCGGCAGTTCGCCGCCCCGAACTTCCAGCTCGGCGACTCCAGCGCCGCGCTCAGCAACGTGTACCTGCCGTGCAGCACCGGACGGCTCACGGAATTCGGGGTCGAATGGCCCGGCGCCGCGACCATGTACGCGGGGCCGCTCGGCCCGGCGTCGTCGGCGTTCGTGGCGGTCGCTGAATCGTGGGCGCTGTAGCCGGCTTGTCCCACGGCGGCTGAGGCGCGGCCGGACGGGCCGGTGGCCTAGTGTTAACACCGGACGAAACTCAGCACACTTACGGTTCACGAGAGGCGATGATGGCCAAGCGAAGCAACCCGGCAGTAAAGATTGCCCAGAAGTCGGCACACAACGCGATGTTCGACGCTGACGGCAAGCCCAAGCCGGGCATCCACAACGTCCTCCTGCGGGCCGTCGAAGTCCAGCGCCCGCTCGTGCTGGCGAACCTCCGCCGGCTCCAGCGCAGGCATCCGCACGCCACCGCGGCACAGCTCGCAGCGACGCTGGAACGGGACTACCTCCTGGCCGTCACCGGCGGCGGCGCACTCGTGGGCGGGGCAGCCGTCATTCCCGGCGTCGGGACCGCCGCCGCGCTGGGCCTCTCTGCCGCCGCGACCGTCGGCTTCCTCGAAGCCACCGCGCTCTTCTCCACCTCCCTCGCCGAACTCCACGGTGTGCGGCTGGTGGACCCCGAGAAGGCCAGCACCCTGGTCATGGCGATCATGCTGGGCGAGGAGGGCACCGCGCTTTTGAGCTCGCTGAGCGGCCAGGCTGCGGGACAGGGCAAGGGCCCCACCCAGGCCTGGGGTTCCCTGTTCGCCCGCCGGGTTCCGCTGGCCGGCTTCGGCACGGTGCGGGAACGCATCCAGACCATGTTCCTCCGGACCCTGCTGAAACAACAGGGCACTGCCTGGCTGGGCCGGGCGCTGCCGTTCGGCATCGGCGCCGTCGTGGGCGGCGTGGGCAACCGGGTGATGGGCCGCGCCGTCGTCGCGAACGCCAAAGAGGCGTTCGGCCCGCTGCCGCTGGTCATCCCGGGGGAACTGGGCGGCCCGCCGCAGGCCGGCGGCCCGGCAACGGTGCAGGACTACGACGTTAAGGGCACGGCCCTGAAGGACACAAAGACCAACCCGGCCCAGGAAGGCGGCACGTTTTGGATCTGAACGCTGATCTGGGGGAGTCCTTCGGGACCTGGACCATGGGCGACGACTCAGCGATGCTCCCGCTGGTCACGAGCGCCAGCGTGGCCTGCGGGCTGCACGCCGGGGACCCCGTGACCATGCTGGACACCTGCCGTGAAGCCTACGAGCTCGACGTCCGCGTGGGCGCCCACCTCGGCTATCCGGACCTAGCCGGCTTCGGCCTTCGGGCCATGGACATCACCTTCGATGACCTCTTCGGCGCCGTGCTGTACCAGCTGGGCGCCCTGGACGGGGTGGCGCACGCCGTCGGCGCCTCGGTGGACTACGTCAAGCTGCACGGCGCGCTCTACGACCGGACCGTGCGCGACGCCGAGCAGGCCTCCGCGGTCGTCGCCGCCATCCAGGCCTACGATCCGGGCCTTCCCATCCTGGGCCTGGAGGGTTCCGCCCTGCTCGGGATCGCCCGGGAAGCGGGCAACCCGGTGTTCCATGAAGCCTTCGCCGACCGGGCCTACCTCCCGGACGGCACGCTGGTGCCGCGCACGGAGGAGGAATCCGTGATTGAAGACCCCGAGGAGATCGTCGAGCGGGCCGTTCGACTGGCCCTCAAAGGCGAAGTCCTGGCGGTCGACGGCACGGTGGTCACACTGACGCTGCATTCCCTGTGCCTGCACAGCGACACACCGGGCTCGGTGGCCGTGGCCGCCGCCGTCCGCGCCGCGCTGGAGAAGGCAGGCGTCGAGCTGGAGTCCTTCGCTTAGAGGCGGCCCGTGGGCTCCAGCCGTCCGGCCTTGCCCAGTGCCGTAAGGCCCTATCCGGGCCAGATTCCGGCCCATAGCTTGAGGGCATGACTGCCGGAGGCGCCGCGGGGTTGGACGGACCCGCCTCGGATGCAATGTTGAAGCTGGGCCGATTCTTCACGAAATGGGACCAGACCGAGGACGGCAGGGCGGTGTTCCGGGAGGGCGGCCGCAAAGGCGACATCTTCTACCGGGACCGCTGGAGCCACGACAAGGTGGTCCGGTCAACGCACGGGGTGAACTGCACCGGCTCCTGCTCCTGGAAGGTGTACGTCAAGGACGGCATCATCACCTGGGAATCCCAGCAGACCGACTACCCCTCGGTGGGCCCGGACAGCCCGGAATACGAGCCGCGGGGCTGCCCGCGCGGGGCTGCCTTCTCCTGGTACACCTACTCGCCCACCCGGGTCCGGTTCCCCTACGCCCGCGGCGTCCTGGTCGAGATGTACCGCGAGGCCAAATCCCGACTGGGCGACCCGGTGCTGGCCTTCGCCGACGTCGTCGGGGATCCGGAACGGCGCCGCCGCTACCAGCAGGCCCGCGGCAAGGGCGGCCTGGTCCGCGTCTCCTGGCAGGAAGCGACCGAAATCGCGGCCGCCGCTCACGTGAACACCATCAAGAACTACGGGCCGGACCGCTGCGCCGGGTTCTCGCCGATCCCCGCGATGTCCATGGTCTCGCACGCCGTCGGAACCCGCTTCATCCAGCTGATCGGCGGGGTGATGACGTCCTTCTACGATTGGTACGCCGACCTCCCCGTGGCCAGCCCGCAGGTCTTCGGCGACCAGACCGACGTCCCGGAATCCGGCGACTGGTGGGACGCCCGCTACCTCATGATGTGGGGCTCCAACGTCCCCGTCACCCGCACCCCCGACGCGCACTGGATGGCCGAGGTCCGGTACCGCGGCACCAAGGTGGTCACAGTCAGCCCCGACTACGCGGACAACACCAAGTTCGCCGATGAATGGCTCCCCGCCCAGGCCGGAACCGACGCCGCGCTGGCCATGGCGATGGGGCACGTCATGCTCAAGGAATTCTTCGTCGAACGCGACGTGCCGTTCTTCTCCGACTACGTCCGCCAGTACACCGACCTGCCGTTCCTGGTCCGGCTGGAACGGCGCGACGACGGCTCGCTCACCCCGGCCAAGTTCCTCACCGCCCAGGACCTCCCGGCGGAGTCGCTGGCCGAGGACGCGGCGTTCCGCACCGTGCTGTTCGACAAGAAGGCCGGCCGGGCCGCCGTCCCCAACGGCTCCCTGGGTTTCCGCTACTCCGGCAGCGGCGAGGGCAAATGGAACCTGGACCTCGAGGGGATCGATCCCGCGCTGTCGCTGCGCGAGGTCTCCGGCGAAAGCGCCGAGATCCTGCTGCCGTGCTTCGAGGACGCCGGCGGGGCCGGCAGCGTGCTCCGGCGCGGCGTGCCGGTCGTGGAGGTGGAAGGCCAGCTGGTCACCACCGTGTTCGACCTCATGCTTGCCCAGTACGGCGTGGGCCGCGACGGGCTCCCGGGGGACTGGGCCGCGGGCTACGACGACGCCGCGACGCCCTACACCCCGGCCTGGCAGGAGGAAATCACGTCCGTTCCGGCGCAGGCCTGCATCCGCGTGGCCCGCGAATTCGCCCGGAACGCCGAACAGTCCAAAGGCCGGTCCATGATCATTATGGGCGCCGGGATCTGCCAGTGGTTCCACGGCGACACCACCTACCGGGCGGTCCTGGCGCTCGTGATGCTGACCGGCTGCATGGGCCGCAACGGCGGCGGCTGGGCGCACTACGTGGGCCAGGAAAAGACCCGGCCGGTGACCGGCTGGCTGTCCCTGGCCAACGCGCTGGACTGGTCCCGCCCGCCCCGGACCATGATCGGCACCGGCTATTGGTACATGCACACGGACCAGTGGCGGCAGGACGGCTACTCCGCGGACGCGCTGAAGTCCCCGCTCTCCACCGGGGCCCTGGACGGTATGCACACCGCGGACGCGCTGGCGCAGTCCGCCAGGCTCGGCTGGATGCCGTTCTACCCGCAGTTCGACCGCAACCCGCTGGACCTCGCGGACGAGGCGGAGGCCGCCGTCGCCGCCGGCACCGCGCAGGACACCCCCGGCTACATCGCGGACGCGCTGAAGAACCGCACCCTGAACCCCGCGATTGAGGACGTGGACGCCCCGGAAAACTGGCCGCGGACCCTGGTGCTGTGGCGCTCCAACCTGTTCGGCTCCTCGGCCAAGGGCAACGAATACTTCCTGCGGAACCTGCTGGGCACCCACAACAACGTCCTCGGCAAGGACCATGCCGAGGGGCTCAAGCCCAAGGACGTGAAATGGCACGAGCAGGCGCCGGAAGGGAAACTGGACCTGCTGGTTTCCGCGGACTTCCGGATGACCTCCACCACCCTGCTCTCCGACGTCGTGTTCCCGGCCGCCACCTGGTACGAGAAGCACGACCTGTCCTCCACCGACATGCACCCCTTTGTGCACGCCTTCACCCCGGCGATCGACCCGCCGTGGGAAACCAAAACCGACTTCGACATGTTCCACCTGCTGGCCCAGGAGTTCTCCCGTCAGGCCAAAACGCACCTTGGCGTCCGCCGGGACCTGGTCAGCGTGCCGCTGCAGCACGACACCCCCGGCCAGCTCGCCCAGCCCGGCGGGATCGTGCGGGACTGGCGGGACACGTCCATTCCCGCGGTGCCCGGGCAGAACATGCCCATTTTTTCGGTGGTGGAACGGGACTACACGGCCATCGCGGACAAGCTGGCCGCCGTCGGGCCGCTGGCCGACAAACTGGGCTTCACCGTCAAGAACGTCACCTACAAACTGGCCGGAGCGCTGGACCGGCTCAGCCGTGCCAACGGCGTGATGCTCGGCGGCGCCGCGGACGGCCGCCCCGCGATCGACACCGACGCGAAAATGGCCGAGGCCATCCTGGCCTTCTCCGGCACCACCAACGGCGCGCTGTCCGTCCAGGGCTTCAAGGACCTGGAAATCCGCACCGGGAGGAAACTGGCGGATCTCTCTGAGGGCTCCGAGGAAAAATTCATCACCTTCGCCCAGACCCAGGCCGCCCCCGTTCCGGTGATCACCTCTCCGGAATGGTCCGGCTCCGAGACCGGCGGGCGACGCTACGCGCCGTTCACCATCAACATCGAGCGGCTCAAGCCGTTCCACACCCTGACCGGCCGGATGCACTTCTTTCTTGACCACGACTGGATCCGGGACATCGGCGAGGCCCTGCCGATCTACCGGCCGCCGCTGGACATGCACCGGCTCTTCGGCGAACCCAAGCTCGGCCAGGACGGGTCCATGGAGGTGGTGGTCCGCTACCTGACCCCGCACTCCAAGTGGTCCATCCACTCCGAATACCAGGACAACCTGCTCATGCTCTCGCTGTCCCGCGGCGGGCCGACCGTCTGGATGAGCCCAGCCGACGCCGAGTCCATCCAGGTCAGGGACAACGACTGGGTGGAATGCCTGAACATCAACGGCGTCCTCGTGGCCCGCGCGATCGTCAGCCACCGGATGCCCGCCGGCGTGGTCTACGTCCACCACGCCCAGGAACGCACCATCGACGTGCCCAAGTCCGAGGCCACCGGCCGGCGCGGCGGCATCCACAACTCCGTCACCCGGCTGCTGGTCAAACCCTCGCACCTGATCGGCGGTTACGCACAGCTGGCCTACGCGTTCAACTACCTCGGCCCCACCGGAAACCAGCGAGACATGGTGGCCACCGTCAGGCGTCGTTCCCAGGAGGTGCAGTACTGATGCGTGTCATGGCTCAAATGGGCATGGTCATGAACCTGGACAAATGCATCGGCTGCCACACCTGTTCCGTGACCTGCAAGCAGGCCTGGACCAACCGTGCGGGCACCGAATACGTCTGGTTCAACAATGTCGAGACCCGCCCCGGGCAGGGGTATCCGCGCCGCTACGAGGACCAGGACAAGTGGCAGGGCGGCTGGGTGCTGAACAAGCGCGGCAAGCTGGTCCTCAAGGCCGGGGGCCGGGTGAAGAAGATGCTCGGGATCTTCGCCAGCCCGGTCCAGCCAGAGCTCAAGGACTACTACGAGCCCTGGACCTATGACTACAAAACCCTTGTTGACGCGCCGCTGGGAGACGACTTCCCGGTGGCCCGGCCCAAGTCACTGATCACCGGGGCGGACACCAAGATCACCTGGTCCGCGAACTGGGACGACGACCTGGGCGGCTCCGCCGAGAACGGCCACCTGGACCCGATCGTGGAGAAGGTCCGGCGCGAATCCGAAGACAAGATCAAGTTCGCCTACGAGCAGACCTTCATGTTCTACCTCCCGCGGATCTGCGAGCACTGCCTGAACCCCTCCTGCATGGCCTCCTGTCCCTCCGGCGCCATCTACAAGCGCGTGGAGGACGGGATCGTCCTGGTGGACCAGGACAAGTGCCGCGGCTGGCGCCAGTGCGTCACCGGCTGCCCGTACAAAAAGATCTACTTCAACCACAAGACCGGCAAGGCCGAGAAGTGCACCTTCTGCTACCCGCGGGTGGAGGTGGGCCTGCCGACAGTCTGCTCCGAGACCTGCGTCGGACGGCTGCGGTACCTGGGCCTGTTCCTGTACGACGCCGACGCCGTCACCGCGGCGGCCGCCGTCGCGGACCCGCAGGAACTCTACGACGCCCAGATGGATGTGCTGCTGGACCCGAACGACCCTTCCGTCCAGGCCGACGCCCGGGCCCAGGGCATCCCGGAGGACTGGATCGACGCCGCCCGGCGCTCGCCGGTCTACGCCCTGGCCAAGGTCTACAAGGTGGCCCTGCCGCTGCACCCCGAATACCGGACCATGCCGATGGTCTGGTACGTGCCGCCGCTGTCCCCGGTGGTGGACCTGCTCCGCGACCAGGGGCACGACGGCGAGGATCACGGCAACCTGTTCGGCGCCATCGACGCGCTGCGCATACCGGTGGAATACCTCGCGGAACTCTTCACCGCCGGGGACGCCGACCGGGTCACCGCGGTGCTGAAGAAACTCGCGGCCATGCGCTCCTTTATGCGCGGCATCAGCCTCGGCAACGACCCCGACGACTCCATCCCCGAGGCCGTGGGGATGGACAGCCAGAGCATGTACGAGATGTACAGGCTGATGGCGATCGCGAAGTACGAGGAGCGCTACGTCATTCCCAAGGCCCACGTGGAACAGGCCCACGACCTCGAGGAGATGGGCTGCTCGCTGGACTTCGAGGGCGGGCCGGGCATGCAGGATTCGGCGCCGTTCGGCGAGGCCAGCGGCCGGCCGGTCCCGGTGGCGGTGGAAACCTTCAACGCCCTCCGCGACCGGCAGACCTCCGGTTCCGCGCCGGGTGAAACAACCCTGCGGGGCAGGGTTAATTTGCTGAACTGGGACGGCACGGGGGCACCCTCCGGGCTTTTTCCGGAGAAGCAACCTGGTGCGGAGCCCGCCGGCTCCGCAGCGGCCCCTCCGGCGGGGGACCAGCCGTGACCCGGCGCGTGCAGGTCGTCTACCTCGCCGCGGCTTGGTGCCTGTCCTACCCGGATGAGGAACTCATCGGCCGGGTGCCGCTCATGCGCGCGGCGCTGGGCGAGTTCCCGGGCGCGGTGCAGGACTTCCAGGAGGTCCTGGAGTCGCTGGAATCCAGGCCACCCATGGAAATCCAGGCCCAGTACGTGCGGGAGTTCGACCTCGGCAAGCGCCACGCCCTGCACCTGTCCTACTGGACGGACGGGGACACCCGGCGCCGCGGCGAGGTGCTGGGCAACTTCAAGAAAACGTACCGGCAGAGCGACATCCTGGTGGACACCCACGGTGAACTGCCGGACTACCTCCCGATGGTCCTCGAGTACGCCGCCCTGGTGGACCTCGCTGCCGGCCGCGGGCTGCTGACACGCTTCCGGGCGAGCCTGGAGATGCTCCGCTTCGGGCTGCTGCGGGACGAGCTGCCGCACGCGCGGATCCTGCAGGCCGTCTGCGCCACCCTGCCCGGTAAATCCCCGGCGGACGAGCAGGCCGTCATGCGGATGGCCGGCTACGGACCGCCCACCGAAGCGGTGGGCCTGGACCCCTACGATCCGCGCCTGCTGCCCGTGAAGGGGGCCTGAGCATGCTGCCGTCCGAAGCCGAGCCCGGATCCGCCGTCGAACTCTACGCACTGGACATCGTTCTCTGGGGCGTCCTGCCGTACGTCATGGTGGTGGTCCTGGTCGGCGGGCTGGTCTGGCGCTACAAATACGACCAGTTCGGCTGGACCACGCGGTCCTCGCAGCTGTACGAGTCCCGGCTGCTGCGGATCGCCTCGCCGCTGTTCCATTTCGGCCTGCTCGCCGTGATCGCCGGGCACTTCTTCGGCCTGGTCATTCCGATGGCGTGGACCCAGGCGGCGGGGATGAGTCAGGAGTTCTACCACTTCAACGCCCTCTTCGTCGGCGGGATCGCGGGCGTGGGAACCCTGGGCGGGATCCTCCTGCTGATCTACCGCCGCCGCACCACAGGGCCGGTCTTTATGGCCACCACCAACAACGACAAAACCATGTACGTGGTGCTCACCGCGGCAATTGTGTTTGGCCTGTGGACCACCCTGGCCAGCGTCTTCGAGGGCGAGCACGGGCACAACTACCGCGAAACCGTGGCCCCGTGGTTCCGCTCGCTGTTCATCTTGCAGCCGGACATTGCGGCCATGGCCGCGGCGCCGTTCTCCTTCCACCTGCACACGCTGGTGGGTATGGCGCTCTTCGTGATCTGGCCGTTCACCCGGCTGGTCCACGCCTTCACCGCCCCGTTCCACTACCTCTTCCGGCCCTACATCGTGTACCGGTCCCGGGACACGGAGCGGGCCGGCGCGGCAACAGGCGCCCCCACCGCGCGGACCACCGGCACGGCAGCCCGCCGCGGCTGGTCCGCCGTCGGAACCCGCGACCGGGACACCAGGAACCGCTGATGGCCGGATCCGAGACCCCGACCCGGTCCGCTCCCGCCGGGCGGACGCGCAACCTGGTGCTCGCCACGTCGGCGTCGGTGGCCGGCTTCTGGGCCTGGAACTCCGTGGCCACCCTCGGCGCCTTCTACACGGTGAACCTTCAGCTCACCCCGGCCGCCACCGGCGTGCTGGTGGCCATGCCGGTGTTCGTCGGCTCTCTGGGCCGGATCGTCGTTGGCGCCCTGACGGACAAGTACGGCGGCCGGGCGATGTTCACCTTCGTGCTGCTGGCCTCCATCCTGCCGATCCTGCTCGTGGCGGTCGGTGGGCTCCTCAGTTCCTTTGCCCTGGTGCTGGGTGCCGGGCTGCTGCTGGGCGTCGCGGGAACGGTCTTCGCCGTCGGGATCCCTTTTGTTAGTGCCTGGTACGAGCCATCCCGGCGCGGCTTCGCCACCGGCGTCTTCGGCGCGGGGATGGGCGGCACGGCGCTGGCGGCGTTCCTGAACCCGCGGCTGGTCGCAGGCATCGGCTACTTGCCCACGCACCTGCTGATCGCGGCGATCCTCGCGGTCATGGCGGCCCTGGTGTGGTTCCTGATGAAGGAAGCCCCGGGCTGGACCCGCAACAACCTCCCGGTTCTGCCCAAACTGCTCGACGCCGCGAAGACCCCGGTCACGTGGAAGATGTGCTTCCTCTACGCCGTGGTCTTCGGCGGTTTCGTCTCCTTCGCCACCTACCTGCCCACGTACCTCCGGGACGTGTACAGCTTCGATCCGAGCGGTGCCGGGGCACGCACTGCCGGCTTCGCGCTCGCAGCTGTGCTGGCACGGCCGCTGGGCGGCGTGCTCGCCGACAAGTTCGGGCCCAAGCCGATTGTGATCACCTCACTGACCGGCGTCGCGGTCCTGGCCTGGGTGGTGAACCTGCAGCCCGACGGCGAAGTCCCCGCCGGCCTGACGTTCGTCGCCATGGCGGCGGCGCTGGGCCTCGGGACAGGCGGGGTGTTCGCCTGGGTGGGGGTGCTCGCACCGGCGGGGAAAGTCGGCAGCATCAGCGGCGTGGTGAGCGCGGCCGGAGGCCTCGGCGGCTATTTCCCGCCGCTAATCATGGGAGCGACGTACGACGCCGCCACTCACAGCTACTCGATCGGGCTGACCCTCCTGGTGGTCACGGCGCTGGCCGCGCTGGCCTTCACGATCTTCGCCGTGCCGGGCCGGGCGAGGACCGTGAAGGCCAGCGCGGCCGCCTAGCAGGGGCGCCGGATTGTCAGCCGAAGGCCAGATGCGCCACCGTGAAGATCGCGAGCCCGGCGAGGGCTCCCACCACGGTGCCGTTGATCCGGATGAACTGCAGGTCCTTGCCGATCTGGAGTTCGATCTTCTGCGAGGTTTCCTCGGCGTCCCAGCGGGCCACGGTATCGGTGATCACTCCGGCAATGTCCGAGCGGTAGGTCCTGACGAGGTACCCCGCGGCGTCGCCGATCCATTTGTTCACCTTGCCGGCCAGTTCGGGGTCAACCACCAGCCGGGTGCCGAAGTCATGCACGGCGGCCTTGAACCGCACGGTGAGTTCGCTGTCCGGGTCGTCGACGGCGGAGAGCAGGGCGGCCTTGATGGTGCCCCAGGTGCGGGAGGCGAGTTCCCGGATCTCGGGATCGCCCAGGACCTGGGCCTTGATACCCTCGGCCCGGGCGATCATCACCGGATCATGCTGCAGGTCCTGCGCGAGGTCCTTGAGGTACTTGTCGATCGACAGGCGGACCTGGTGCTGCGGGTCGGACTGCACGGCGCGGGTGAACTTCAGGATCTCCACGTAGACTTTGTCGCCCACGAGCCCGTCGACGAACGACGGCACCCAGGTCGGGGAACGGTCCGTGACCAGCCGGTTGACCGTCTCCTGGTTGTCCCGCACCCAGTCCACCGTGCGGTCCACGAGCACGTCGACCAGCGCGTGGTGGTGCCCGTCTTCGAAGATCCGCTGAGCGACTCTGCCCACCGGAGGACCCCACGGCGGGGTGAGGAGATGCTTGCGGACCATGCCCTCGATCACGGCCTGGACGTCGTCGTCGTTGAGGACGGTGAAGGCGCCGCGGATGACGGCGGCGCCTTCCTTGGCGACCCGCTCGGCGCCGCCGGGCCCGGACAGCCAGGCGCCGGCCTTGCGGGCGATGTCAACGGAGGCCAGCTTTTCGTGGACCACCTGTTCGGAGAGGAAATTGGTTTCCACGAATTCGCCCAGCGAGGCGCCGATCTGGTCCTTGCGCTGCGGAATGATGGCGGTGTGCGGGATCTTGATGCCCATCGGGTACTTGAACAGGGCTGTCACGGCAAACCAGTCGGCGAGGGCGCCTACCATGCCGCCTTCGGCCGCCGCGCGCACGTATTCCAGCCAGGGGTACTGCTTCTGCAAGGCGAAGGCGACCACAAAGATGACGGCCATCAGGATCAGCAGCGAGAGCGCCAGCAGCTTCATTTTCCGCAGCGCGGACGCCTTCTCGGCGTCCATGGCGGCCAGCGTCTGGCGGCGCGCGGAAGCGCCGGCCGCGGCCTCCCCGGCGCCAGCGGGGCCCTTCGGACGGGTACTTGGCTCAGTGTTCACCTGCATGTGCCCAGCCTAGCCCCGCTTTGGCAGGGGTTGTCCGCTAACGTGTCAGCATGACGACTGACGAGTCCACCGCAGCCCGTCCGCTGGTCTACGCCCACCGCGGCGCGAGCGAGGCCTTCGCAGAGCACACCCGGGCCGCGTACCTGCAGGCGATCGCCGACGGCGCCGACGGCGTGGAGTGCGACATCCACCTCACCCGCGACCAGCATGCGGTGCTGCTGCACGACGCCACCCTGGACCGCACCTCGGACGGTACGGGCCCCGTGGCTGACCGGACGCTCCACGAGCTCCGGCAGCTGGACTTCTCCTCCTGGAAGGGAGCCAGGATCCCGGACGAATACGGCGGCAGGTCCACCCAGTTCCTGACCCTCCCTGAGCTGCTGGCGCTGCTGCGGAACGCCGCCCGGGAGATCGGCCTGGCGATTGAGTTCAAACACCCCAGCCCCTTCCAGCTCAAGCTGGAGGACCGGGTCCTGGAGGTCCTCTTGTCCGCAGGCTGGGACCCGGCGACGTCCCGGCTGGGGAACATCAACGTGTCCTTCATGAGCTTCAGCCCGGATTCGGTGAAGCACCTGCTGAAGGCGGTGCCGGCTTCCGCCGTGTGCCAGCTCGTGGACGACGTCAACGTCGAGGAAATCCGGGAGGAGCTAGGCCTGGGAGCGATCACCGGCGGTGCACTGGCGAACGTGATGAGGGCTGCGCAAACCGAAGCCGAGCGGATTTTGGACGACTGCGAAACCGGGCTCGCCGGACCGGGCATCGACTACGTCCGTGAGCATTCCCGGACCATCCGGCGCTGGCTCGGCTCGGGCCGCCGCTTCCGGGTGTGGACCGTCGATTCGGAAAACGACGTCGCGCTCTGCCAGGGGCTCGGGATCCACGAGATCACTACTAACCGGCCCGCGCAGGTCCTCGCCCAGCTGTCGGCCGGCGCCCGGAGCCTCTAACCCGGCCGCGTCCGGGACCAGGCAACAGGCTAAGCCGCGAATTGGAGCCACGCTGCCATAGGGTCCACGAGTAGTTCCTGTTGGGGATCCGGGCCGGGATCCGGCGCAGGGCCAGTACCCCGTTCGACGGCAGGTTCTCGTTTAGTGGCAGGCCAGCGTCCAGGTCAGCATCCGAGGGGGGTGCCCAGCCCGGGAGTCCGTTCGTTGCGAAAATTCGGGGTGGCCAGTGGGGTGGTTCCCAGTCCTGGTGTTCGCTCGGGTAGTGCCGGCCTGAGGGCGAGATCCATCCCGGCGGGTCGTTCATGGTGGCGCCGGCTGGTGTCCAGGCGGAGCGGTGTTTGAGGCGGTGGTGTTTGCGGCAGGGCTGGCCCAGATTGGCGATCCCGGTGGTGCCGCCGTCGGCCCAGGCCAGGAGGTGGTCGGCTTCGTTGTCGAGGGAGGAGCTGTTGCAGCCGGGGAACGGGCATTTGCCGTCACGGAGGCGGAGCCACTGGCGCTGGACCTTCGTCGGGCGGTAGCTGCTCCGGCCGATCTCCAGCGGTGCGCCGTCGCGGGGGTCGGTCAGGACCCGGTGGAACGAGTCGGCGCCGCCGGCGATCAGGCGGCGGGCCATGGACGGCGGGATCGGCCCGTACCCGTCCAGCATCGCCGGTTCGTCACTGGCGCCCAGCAGGGACATCACCGGGACGGTGATCAGGACCTGCGCCCGCGGGACCGGCACATCCCCGACCAGGCCAACCATCCCGGTCCCGCCGCCAGCGATCCCGTCCGGAGTCCCCGGGCCGGCGCTTGCGGTCCCGTTGCCGGTGAGGAGCAGGGCCGCGGCGATGTCGGCGCGGAGCTGGGTCAGGGTCCGGGCCTCGTCCGGGCCCTGGAGGGCGCGGGCCGCGGTGGTGGTCCGCTCCCAGATCCCGGCGGCGGTGTCGGCCGGGAGGTAGGCGTTGAGCCAGGCCATGCCGTCCCGGTCCGGGACGAACTCCACCCGCCGGTCCGCCGCGCACCTGGCGTGGCGTATTTCGATGCTGACCGGGTGGTGGCGCTCCCGCCACGTGCGGGCCTTGCCATCTCCTGGGCGGTGCGCTCCTGCGGGGACGCTGCGGGCGGCGTCAGAGCCCCGGCCGCGCTCACCTAGTCCGCGGTGAGCCGCACCTTCAGGGCCGCGGCCCGGGCTTCCAGCCGGGCGACTTCGGCGAGCCCGTCCAGGCAGGCATCCGCCAGATCCCGCAACGGATCCGAGCATTGCAGCGGATCAGCGCCGGACAGCAGGTCGGCCCCAGGCTGAAGGACAGGGTCCACGCCGGGCCCAATAATGGCACCAAGCACGGCAGTAGAAGCGGCGACGCCCGCCAAGGCCTCCCTGCATTCCGCACTCCACGCTGCCGTGTTGTCCACACTCACATCAGATCACGAGGCAACGACATTTTTTATCGAACCGGTGGGGCCGCAGAACCCGGCAGAGGTTGACGTCTGGAGAGGATTTAAGTGCGGGCCAGAGCCTCAACCACGGGCAGTGCACTTGGTTAGGCCGCGAGGTCGCGGCGCCTCCAGCCGGCATAGCCCAATGCCGCAAGAGCCGCCGCCGCGACGATGAGGGCGGCCAGGACCGGCACGCCCCCGGAGTCCACCGGGAGTAATGGGGAATGCCGGAACGGGGAGAGGTCCATAAGCCATTCGGGGGCTTTCCAGAGCACCCCGAATTCGCCCAGGGCGACCAGCGCCAGCAGCAGACCCCAGACCGCCCCGGCCAGCCGGGGCGCCCAGCCAAACACCGCCAGCGCGGCGCTGGTCACCACCCACGCGGCCGGGATCTGGGCCAGTGCGGCGACAGTGCTGCGGCCCACCAGCGCGGGATCGTCGACGGCGAAGGCGGCGCCTGCGCCGATCGACACCCCCGCCAGCAGGAGCAGCGCAGCGACCCCGGCCAGGGCAAAGGCGAAGTGGCTGCTCGCCCAACGGACGCGTGTTGTGGCCGTGCCCAGGAGGGCTTCGGTGTGGCCCGCTGACTCCTCGCTGCGCAGGTGGTTGGCCGCAGACACCCCGAACGCGGCCGCCAGCGCTCCCATGATGCTGATCTCCGCCGCCAGGAAGGCGTCCGTCAGTGCCTCCCGGCCGCCCAGCAGCCTGATCAGGTCCTGGGCGTTCGGTGAATTCAGCAGTTCTCCCACATTGCTGACCAGGGATCCGATCACGACGCCGAACAGGAGGAACGCCACGGCCCAGGCCAGCAGGACGCGGTACTGCAGCCGCACCGCCAGGTCCCAGACGCCGGAGAGCGAACCGGCGGACGGACCCGGGCGCTCCGCGCGGAGGCCTGCGCCGAGGTCGCGCCTGGCGCGGAGCGCAAAAGCGGCCGGGATAAGCACAAGGCACAGCGCCACGGGGAGCGCGAGCACCCACCAGCGGTCCCCGGCGAAGGCCCGGATCTGCTGGTTCCAGCCGATGGGCGACAGCCACGAAAACACCGAGGGCCCGGGCTCGGCCAGGTCCCCGACGGCGCGCAGCGCATAGGTGACGGCGACGAAACCGATGCTGAGCCCGGTGGCGGCCCGGGCGCTGGCGGTCAGCTGGGCAGCCAGGCCCGCCACGGCACTGAACGCCATTCCCGTCGCTGTCCAGCCCAGACCGAACGCCAGGGAGCCGGCCGCCGGTAACCCGCCGGCTGCCAGCGCGGCCGCCGAGAGCAACCCGAGCACCACGTTGGCACCGAAGCTGATGGTGAGTGCGGACGCCAGCGGGGCGTCGCGGCCCAGCCGTCCGCCGCCGAGCAGCTCCAGGCGTCCGCTCTCCTCGTCGCCGCGGGTGTGCCGGATGGCGAGGATCACCATGAGGACGGCCAGGATGGCGGTCATGAACGCGGTGTACTTGATCAGAGACAGAGCGCCGATGGAGGTGGGATCGTAAATCCGTCCAAACAGGGCCACCATCGAGGCGGTCGCATTCAGGGCCGTGGAGGCCTCGACGCGGCTCGCCATGTCAGGGTACAGCTCGGCCCCGGCCAGCGCCGTCGAGTAGGCGATCAGGGCAAAGCCGATGATCCAGATGGGAAGCAGCCAGCGGTCCCGGCGCAGTCCGAGCCGGATCAGGACGCCCGTTCCGGCCAAGGTCTCAGACATCGCCGGACCGCCGGGGGACTGAGGCGACGCCGGGCCCCGCGCCGGGGCCCGCACCGGCGTCGACGCTGTTCGCGGAGCCGTAGTGGCGAAGGAACAGGTCCTCCAGTGTCGGCGGCTGGCTGGTCAGCGCGTGCAGGCCCGCCGAGGTCAGTGCTTGCAGGAACGGCCCCAGACCGGCAGGCTCAACCTGGGCGCTGACCCGGTGGTTCGTCACGACCACGTCGTGGACGCCGGCCAGGAGGTCCAGCCCCGGCGGCACCGCGGCGACGTCGGCCGTGACCGCCGTGCGGGTCAGATGCCGCAACTGCTCCAGCGGCCCGGTCTCCACGACCCTCCCGGCGCGGATAATGCTGACCCGGTCGGAGAGCGCCTCGGCCTCGCTGAGGATATGGCTGCTCAGCACCACGGTGCGCCCCTCTGCGCGCAGTTCGCGGACACAGCCGCGGAACGCGTCCTCCATCAGCGGGTCCAGCCCGCTGGTCGGCTCGTCCAGCAGGAACAGTTCGGCGTCGGTGGCGAGGGCGGCGACGAGGGCCACTTTCTGCCGGTTTCCTTTGGAGTACGTGCGGGCCTTCTTGCTCGGATCCAGCTCAAACAGGTCCAGGAACCGTTCCCGGCGGGCGCGGTCCTGGCCACCCTGCAGCCGCCCCAGCAGGTCGATCACCTCGCCTCCTGTCAGGTTGGGCCACAGGGCCACGTCCCCCGGGACGTAGGCCAGCCTGCGGTGCAGCGTTGCCACATCGCGCCAGGGGTCCAGTCCCAGCACCCGGATCGAACCGGCGTCGGAACGCAAGAGGCCCAGCAGGAGCCGCAAGGTGGTGGACTTGCCGGATCCGTTCGGACCCAGGAAGCCGTGCACCTCGCCGGCGGCCACTTCGAAATCCAGTCCGTCCAGGGCCGTCACGGCCCCGAAGCGCTTCACGACACCGGTCATTTCCACGACACTGCTCATACCCAACAAGCTACGCCGGATTAGAGCGCCGGGCCCCTGCGGAAAGTCCCGTTTTGGGGAAGGCGGCCGCGGTTCGCGGGGGGTCCCCGGCTGTGATTGAGTTGTTCCATGCCATCTCGCTGGTCCGGCCGGGACACCCAGACGCTTTCCGCCGTGGCGATGAGTGCCCTGCTGCTGGCCAGCGCCGGGAAACACTTCGATGACCCCGGTTTCTTTAGCCCCGTGGTGCCGGACTTCCTCTGCCGCGACGACTCCGGCGAGCATCCCAACGGCCCGGCCGCCGTGTTGTCCCGGGAGGAATGGGTGGCGCTCAGCGGCCTGCTGGAGGCGGCCGCCGCCGTCGGACTCCTGCTCCCAATGACCCGGCGCGCGTCCGCAGGCTGCGTCACGGCGATGTTCACCCTCTTCCTAGCCGGGCACGTGCACGCGCTGCGCAAGGCCTACGGCCCGGACGGTACCGCCGCTCAGCGGCGGATACACTCCCTGCGGCTGCCGCTGCAGGTTCCGCTCATTGCCTTGGCCTGGAGCCTGACGAACCCTGCGCCGCGGAAACCGGTCCGGCCGTGAAACTCCTGCAGTCACCGGCGGTGAAGGTCGGCCTGTCCATCAGCATCGCCACCGGGCTCTATGGAGTGTCCTTCGGCGCCCTGTCCGTCACCTCCGGACTCGACTTCTGGCAGACCATGGCCCTGAGCCTGCTGCTGTTCAGCGGCGGCTCGCAGTTCGCCTTCATCGGGGTGGTGGCCGGGGGAGGCTCCGGCATCGCAGCCATGGGAGCGGCCACTCTGCTGGGCATGCGCAACGGCATCTACGGCATGCAGATCAACGCCCTGCTGCAGCCGCGCGGCTGGCTGCGGTTCGCTGCCGCCCACGTCACCATAGACGAATCCACCGCCACCAGCACCGGACAGACGGACCCCCTCGAGCAGAAGCGCGGCTTCTGGACGGCCGGCCTGGGCATCTTCGTCCTCTGGAACCTGTTCACCGCCGTGGGGGCGCTGGCCGGAGGGGCCCTCGGGGACCCCAAGCAGTGGGGCCTCGACGGCGCCGCCGTGGCGGCGTTCCTGGGACTGCTTTGGCCCCGGCTAAAGGGACGCGAACCCGTGGCGATCGCCGTCGTCTGCGCCCTGGCCACCGTCCTGGCCGTACCGTTCGTGCCCGCGGGAGTGCCCATCCTGGTGGCGGCCGTGGTCGCAGCGGCGATCGGCTGGTTCAGCCATGGCCGCAGTGACGAAGGCCTGGAACCGGACGTGGACCCCTACGCCGAACACCCGCACCCGCGTCCATCGGGGGACGCGGCATGACCCTGTGGATGTGGCTGCTGCTGTCCTGCCTGTTGGCGTATGCCTGGAAACTCCTGGGCTATCTGGTCCCTGCCAGTGTGCTCCGCGACCCGCGTATGTCGAGGATCGCCGGGACCATGACTATTGGCCTGCTGGCGTCCCTGACGATTGTGAACACCGTGGCCTCCGGCCAGACTCTGGCGCTGGACGCACGCCTGGGAGCGCTGGCCGCTGCCGGCATCGCCCTTTGCTTCCGGGCGCCCTTTCTCGTGGTTGTCATCGCCGGGGCCGGCGCTGCTGCCGGACTCCGGCTGCTGGGCTGGGGCTAGCCGGTCCGCAACGGTCTTTAGTCCCTACTTGCCGCCGGGGCCCCGTGAAAGCATTCGGTTATGAGCGACAAAGACGATCCGGACGCTGCTGAGCCCGGCAAGGGCCAGCATCCGAAACCGCACGAGCCGTTCGTTCCGCCCGGAGCCGAGTCCACCAGGGAACTGCGCGATGTGTCGCGCCGGCGCCGGGAAGCCGAGGAGAAACTGCAGCACCACCTGCAGGAGGCCAAAGAAAAGCCCGCGGAGGACTAATGCCCCAAACGCGGCTTGCGGAGCGTCTGCAGGATCTGTTGCTCGAAAATGACGTGCTGGAGGACTTCCTCTGCCAACTCTCCGTACTGGCCGCCGGGTTCGCCGCGGCCGAAACCGGCAAGGCGGTGCTGTGCTCGGTACGGGTTGCCCGGCGGCGCCGGCCAGTGGTCCTGGTCGCCGGCAACCCCGAGGCCTTGCTGCTGGAGGGGTTGCAGGACGGCCTCGCCGAGGGCCCGGTACTGGAGGCCCGGAGGACCCGGCAGGCAGTTCTGGTGCCGGACACCACGATGGATCCGAGATGGCGGCGCTACCAGCGGGCAGTTGCCCAGCGCGGGTACCGCAGCGTTCTCGCCGTGCCGCTGCTGGAGGACCGGGACACGGTGGCCACGCTGACCTTCTTTTCGACGTCGCCGGATGCGTTCGACGACGGCGCCGTGGCAGCCTGCGAGTCGCTCGCAGTCCGCGCCGCCAAGGTCGTGGGGCTGGCCGTCCGCTTCGAATCCGTCCAGGGCGTGAACCGCGACCTGTTGCAGGCCATGCGGTCGCGGACCGTGATCAACCTGGCCACCGGCATCCTTATGGCGCAGAGCCGGTGCTCGCAGTCGGAAGCGTTCGAGCTGCTGGCCCAGGTCTCCAACACCAGGAACGTCAAGCTCCGGATCGTGGCCGAGGAGATCCTCCGGAGGTTCGAGGGCGCTCCGGCCGAGACGGCCTTTAGCGCCTGAGCTCCTACCGCAGCGCCCCGAGGCCGGCGAGCCGGAGGATGAGCTGCAGCCCGTCGGGTGTTCCCGGCCAGTGCCGACGCACGGCCTCCTCGCCCGCCCGTGCGATCACCGAACGCAGCACGAGGGCCACAATAACGACGTCGTCGGCGTAGCCAATCACCGGCAGGAAGTCCGGCACAAGATCAATCGGCGAGAGCAGGTACAGCAGGAGGAGGGCGAGCCGGATCCGCACACCGGCGCCCAGCGACTTGTCAGCGAGCAGCCGCCGCAGCAGCCGCAGAAGGTCCGGCAGCAGCCGCAGCGCGTCCTTCATCGCGACCGTTTCCGGATGCCGGCGCGCATAGCCCCACAGGAGGAGCAGCAGCACGGCGTAAACGAGCAGCACGCCTCCGACGGCGCCCGCCACGGTTTCCCATGTCACAGGGATTAGCCGAGGACAAAGTCGAACGCGGTGCCCGGCAGCGGCGACTGGGGCGGCAGCGGCCGGTCCGGGCGCTCCGTGCGGATGGCGTCCTCGACGAGGGCGACGGGGCGGCGCCAGGCGTCCGAACCCGCCTCCATGGTGTCCACGACGCCGATCAGCATGGCCAGCAGGCGGATCAGGTCCGTCATCGAAATGTCGCTGCGCAGGGTTCCCTGGCCCTGTCCGCGGCCCAAGAGCACGGCCACGGATTCGATCAGGTCGCCCGTGATGCCGGTGAGCAGCCCGCGCCGGCCGGCGACGGCCCCCAGGAGGTTGGCTTCCTCGCTGGCCACGCCCATCAGAGCGTCGATCACCCGGAAGAGACCATCGGCGGCGTCCGGGCCGGCGAGGGCCTCTTCGATGACGGGATCCACCAACAGCCCGAGCTGCCGGTGCAGCGCCGCGAGGACCAGTTCTTCCTTGTCGGCGAAGTTCCTGAACAGGGTGGCCGGGCCGACCCCGGCGGTCACGGCGATCGTCTGCAGCGGGACTTCCGGGCCGTGCTCGCGGAAGCACTGGCGGGCCGCGGTGATGATCTTGTCCACGTTCCGCGCGGCATCGGCGCGGAGCGGCCTGCGGTCTGCTACCCGGTTCATTTGCTCAGGTTAGCAACGCGGAGCCCTAGCCGGGAGGTTACTACCGGGTAGTCATTTATATGACGGGACCGGCTGCGGATCGGGGCTCCGTCCGCGCCATCAGGCAACCGGGCCACATGCAAGACTGGTGCCATGTTGCTTGCATTTTCCGTCGCACCCTCAGGCCGTCCCGCACGCACGGCCGATAGCTCACCCGCCGGTTCCGCCGCCGTCCCCGCGGATGAGGCGTCAGTCCACGATGCCGTCGCAGAAGCCGTCCGGATCGTCCGGGAGTCCGGCCTGCCCAACCACACCGACTCGATGTTCACCACGATCGAAGGCGAGTGGGACGAGGTGTTCGACGTCGTGAAGCGCGCCACCGAGGCTGTGGGCCGGTACGGTAGCCGGGTTTCCCTCGTCATCAAGGCGGACATCCGGCCCGGCTACACGGGTGAACTCACCGGAAAACTGGACCGGCTGGAACAGGCCCTCGGCGACTAGCCAGGCAGCCGGGCCCGGGCGCGGTCCGGGATTCCGGGCGGCCCGGAACCTACCGCCGGGACGGACCAGCTGGAAGACTAAGGGGCATGTTCGAGCACCAGCCCACTGACCGCTGGATCGCCGTCGAGGATTTCCTCTCCGCGGCTGTGGTCCGCCCTGACAGTTCCCTGAAGCGCGCCGTAGCCACCGCCCTCGAGGCGGGCATGCCGCCCATCGAAGTCGCCCCGAACGCCGGCAAACTGCTGAAACTGCTCGTCCAGCTCTCCGGCGCCCGCCGCGTGCTGGAGATCGGAACGCTGGCCGGGTTCAGCACCATCTGGATGGCCCAGGGGCTGCCCGACGGCGGGCGGCTGCTCACGTGCGAATACCTCCCCAAGCACGCCGACGTCGCCCGCGCCAACGTGGACGCCGCCGGACTGGGCCACCTAGTGGAGATCCGGGTCGGGGCCGCACTGGACACGCTGCAGGCGCTCGCCGACGAAGGGGCTGAGCCCTTCGATTTCGTCTTCATCGACGCGGACAAGGAAAACAACCCGCACTACCTCGACTGGGCCATCCGCCTTGGCCGGCCCGGCACTGCCATCGTGATGGACAACGTGGTCTGGGAAGGCGCCGTGCTGGAGCCCTCCCTGGACCCGGTCAACGCCCCGGGCATCATCGGTGCCCTGAAAATGCTGGGCGAGGACCCAAGGCTGGACGGCACCGTCATCCAGACTGTGGGCTCCAAAGGCTGGGATGGCTTCGCCCTGGCGAGGGTGCTGTAGCGGCGGTGGGCGTCCCGCCGGGCCGTGGTCTGCCCGGAATTGTGAAAGTGCTAAGTGTGCTTAGATTTACTGGGCGGACTGTGATTACTGAGCAGTAGCCCGGCTGGCTGGCGTTGAAGCCGCCAGTACCAGAAGCACTTCAAAGGAGAACAGGCCCGAATGAACAGGACTCCCGGTTCCCAGCGGCCCCGTGCCGTAAGGATCAGTTCTGCGCCGGAGGACCTGGCCGGGCTCAGCCCCTTGCTGGACGACGCCCGGGCCGCCGTCGGCGACGTCCCGGCGCTGCTGGAGCTGGCCAAAGCCGCCGCAGAAGCCGCCCCGAACCCCGGCGAGGGCCGGACTGCCTTCCTGTGGGAGATCCTGGCCTCCGTCACGGCCGTCGACGTCGCCGCCGGCCGGGCCATCGAACCGCACCTGGACGCCTCGGCCATCCTCGCCCAGGCCGCCGGCCACGCGGCGGTGGAAGGCTGGGACTGCCCGGACTTTGACGGTGTCCACTTCGACGGGGCCTGGGGTGTTTTCGCCGCCGAAGCCGCGGGCCTGCGGCTCGAGGCCAAACCGGCGGACGGCTGTTTCCTGCTGCAGGGTTCCAAACCCTGGTGCTCCCTCGCCTCCCAACTGGACCACGCCGTCGTGACCGCCCACCTGGACGACGGCGGCCGGGCCGCCTTCGCCGTCGACCTCCATGCCCCCGGCGTGACTTTCGCGGACCCGGAATGGACCAGCCGGGGACTCCGGGAAATCCCCAGCGGCACCGTGCACTTCGACGCCGTCCCGGCCGTGCCCCTGGGTGACGCCGGCTGGTACTACCGCCGGCCCGGCTTCGCCTGGGGCGGTATGGGCGTGGCCGCGTGCTGGCTGGGCGGCGCCGTCGCGGTGGCCCGGGGCTTCAAGGAATCCCTGCTTACGGCGGCCGACGGCGGTCGCGAACCGGACCAGCTCGCGCTCGCCCACCTCGGCGAGATCGACCGCACCCTCACCGCCCTGGCCGGGTACCTCGCCCGGACCGCCGCAGCAATCGACGCCGGGGGACTCTCGGGCGCCGGCGCCTGGAGCGAGGCCTTGCGCGTCCGCGGCAGTGTGGCCACCGCCGTCGAACGCATCCAGACGCTGGTCAGCCAGAACCTTGGCCCCGGCCCGCTCGCCTTCGACCCGGTCTACGGAAAGCGCATGGCCGACCTTGCCCTGTACATCCGCCAGCACCACGGCATGCGCGACGACGCCCAGCTCGGTGCCCTCACACTCAAGGGCGACCACCCATGGTGAGCTTCACGCACCACGACCCCGGAACCGGAGAGGACGCCTGGGCTGCCAGCGGACTGGCCGCGCTCCCGGAGCTGCCGCTCGACGCCGGGGAGCTCGCCGGCCAGGCGTTCATCGTCCTGGCCGCGCACCCGGACGACGAATCCCTCGGCGCCGGCGGGCTGATGGCCAGGCTGCGGCGGCTCGGCGCCCGGGTGATGGTCCTGCTGTGCACGGCGGGGGAGGCCTCCCATCCGGATTCGCCCACCACGACTTCGGAACAGCTCGCCGCCGTCCGGCTCCAGGAGTTCGGCGGCGCGCTCACACACTTGCTGCCGGATCCGGACTGGCGCTTCCTCGCCCTGCCGGACGGCAACCTCGCCGCACACCGGGCGGAAGTGCTGGACGCCCTGCGGCATGCCATTGCCGACGTGACGGCCGGGGCAGGACTGCCGGCGGACCGGATCACGCTGGTGGCA
Organism: Arthrobacter sp. NicSoilB4; assembly: GCF_019977335.1. Classification (NCBI taxonomy): domain Bacteria; kingdom Bacillati; phylum Actinomycetota; class Actinomycetes; order Micrococcales; family Micrococcaceae; genus Arthrobacter; species Arthrobacter sp. NicSoilB4. The sequence continues at coordinate 289,141 of NZ_AP024653.1, forward strand.
CCCTACCGGCACGACGGCCACACGGACCACGACACCCTCGGCTCCGCCGCGGCCGAAGCTGCCGGCGCGGGCGGGCACGGACTGCTGGAATACCCCATCTGGTACTGGCTCTGGGCGGACGCCACCGACCCCACCTGGCACACCTGGCTGCGCCTGCCGCTGGACCCCGCCGAACGGCTGGCCAAGGCGGCGGCCATGGCCGCCCACGCCTCGCAGGTCCGCGCCCTGTCCGGGCAGCCGGGCGACGAGGTGCTGCTCCCGCCGGCATTCCTGGAGCATTTTGAGCGGCCGTTTGAGACGTTTGCGTGGCAGCGTCCGACGGCCGACGGCGGCTCTTACGCCGCGGCGGACGCGGAAGGCGTTTTTGACGCCGTCCACAGCGGAACCGACGACCCGTGGGAGTACACCACCAGCTGGTACGAACACCGCAAACGCACCCTCACCCTCGCGGCCCTGCCCGGCCTGAACTACACGGCAGGACTCGAGATCGGCTGCTCGATCGGGACACTCAGCGTGGAACTCGCGCAACGCTGCGCCAGCTTCCTGGCCGTCGACGCGAGCAGCGCAGCGCTGGCCCACGCCGCCCGGTGCCTCGAACACCTGCCCGCAGCCCGGACCCGCCACCTCACGGTCCCGCAGGACTGGCCCGACGGCCGCTTCGACCTGATCGTGGTCTCCGAGGTGGGCTACTACCTCGCGCCCGGCGAGCTGGCTCAGCTGTTCGAACGGGTCGAGGCCGCACTCCTGCCCGGCGGCACCCTGGCACTGTGCCACTGGCGCCACCCCATCTCCGGCTGGGAGCTCGACGGCGACTCCGTCCATGCCGCCGCACGCCGCCAGCTCGGCTGGGCCGACGCGGGGTTGTACCGGGAACGCGACTTCATCCTGGAGGTCTTGATCGCGCCCGGCCCCGGAGAGGATCAGCGGCCGGCAGCCGCCGTCGTGCCGGGCACGGACAGTTAGATGGCCGCCCTCGCCCTGCCGCTGCCCCGCGGACACAGCATCGACCGGATCTGCGTGGTGATGCCCGCGCACAACGAGGAGCAGCACCTCGGCCGCGCTTTGCTGGCCGTGAAGCGTGCCGCCGACTCCCTTCAGCGGCTCCGGCCCGACGTGGAGGTCCGGGTGACCGTGGTGCTGGACAGCTGCACCGACGGCTCCGCCGGCATCGCCGCCAAGTTCGTTGCCGCGGACCGACGCTTCAGCGCCCTCGAAGTCGGCTTCCGCAACGCCGGGGCAAGCCGTGCGGCCGGCATCCGGGCCGCCGGCATCGGTGCAGCCCGGCGCAGGCCGCCCGGCAAGCGGTGGACACCGCCGCCGTGGGCCGGACGGACCTGGCTGGCCAACACAGACGCTGACTCGCAGGTTCCGGACACCTGGCTGGTCCGCCAGCTGGAATTCGCCGAGGCCGGAGCCGACGCCGTGTTGGGCTCCGTGGAACCGGACCCCGATGGAATGGACCCGGAACTGCGGCGGCGCTGGCTGGAGCGCCATGCGTTCGAGGAGGACCACCCGCACATTTACGGAGCCAATTTCGGGGTCAGGGCCTCTGCCTATCTGGCCGCCGGCGGCTTCCCGAAGCTCGCCTCGCACGAGGACCGGACGCTGGTGCAAAGCCTCCGGAACCGGGCCTTCACAGTGACGGCCACCGACAGCATGCGCGTGCTGACCTCGGGGAGGGTACACGCCAGGGCGCCGCACGGCTTCGGCGCCTACCTCCGGTCGCTGGGACGGCACACCGAATAGGCTGGCTGTCATGGCTCGAGTCCTAATCACCGGCATGTCAGGGGCAGGAAAAACAACGGTGCTGCAAGAGTTGTCCCGGCGCGGTTACCGAACGGTCGACACCGACTACGACGGCTGGGTGCTTCCTGACGACACGTGGGATGAACCCCGCATGTCGGCACTTCTCGCGTCCGAATTGTCCGTGATTGTCTCGGGCACCGTCGAGAATCAAAGACGTTTCTACGACCGTTTCTCTGCCGTTGTTCTGCTGAGCGCACCTGTGGATGTCCTGATTGATCGAGTCTCGGCTCGTGCGGACAATCCCTATGGCAATTCAGAGGATGACCAGACCGCGATCCGCCAGTATGTTCTCGACGTCGAACCACTGCTCCGAAAAGGTGCAACGCATGAACTCGATGGGCGTCGACCGGTCACGGACCTTGCGGATGAGGTTGCACATCTCGTCTCCGGGCAGCCGATCTGAGCTGATGCCCCGGTAGCCTCTGCCGGTCCCGCCCGGTTCCGTCGTGCCAGAACGGCTCCCGGCCGCGAAAAGGGGACCTTTGAGTTGGAGGCAGTGAAGCCCGGCCCGCGCCTCGTTCTTCAGCCATGCGCGCCCTTGGCCCGTACGATCGTGGAATGAGTCGAGTCGTTTTCATGTGCGGCCCTGCCGGCGCAGGTAAATCCACCATCGCCCGGCAGCTGGAGGCTGCCGGAATGACCCGGCTCTCTGTCGAAAGAACCGCGTGGCAGATGGGACTGCGCGCCATGCCCCTCGGGGTGGAAAATCAACGCGAGATTGATGCAGCTCTCCGGGGTCGCCTGGTCGCCCTCGTCGAGTCAGGTGAAGACGTGGTTCTCGACTTCTCGTTCTGGTCGCTGGCCATGCGTGAGGACTACCGCCGTCTGCTCAGGCCCCTGGGAGTGGAGCCGGAGACCATCTATTTGGCCACGCCTCGAGACGAGGTGCTGGCCCGCATTCGTGCCCGGGGGGCAAACCACCCTGACGACTTCAGCTTGAGCGAGGAACTGGCGGCCGAGTACTTCGACCACTTCGAGGTTCCGACAGCGGACGAAAGACCATTGCGGGTCATAGCCGACTCGTAAACGGTTCGCTTCGTGATCGAACGGCGGGCAAGGCATTCTGGCCGCAACTAGTCATGCAGAGGCAAGCCATTAGTCGCTCGCCTCTCAGGATCCTAGGCGAACCAAGGCTATGACGTCTTGGGCCGCGCGCGCACGTGCATCCGCTCGCCCTGCTGCCCGAACAGGCTGATGAACTCGACGGGTCTGCCGTCAGCGCTGGCGAACCAGTGCGGTGTGCGGGTGTCGAATTCCGCGGCTTCGCCAGGGCGGAGTTCAAAGTCCTTGTCGCCCAGCACCAGGCGGAGCCGTCCGTTGAGGATGTAAAGCCACTCGTACCCCTCGTGAACCCGCGGGTCGGGCTCTGCCCCGCGGGCGTCGCCGTCGAGCACCATCTTGAAGGCCTGCAGTCCGCCGGGGCGGCGCGTGAGCGGAACAGCCGTCATGCCGGCGTGGGTGATGGGCTGCAAGTGGATTCTCGGGTCCCCGGTGGGCGGGGCGCCCACCAGATCATCGAGGGGGACACCGTACAGCCTCGCGAGGGGCAGCAGGAGCTCAAGGTTTGGCCTGCGCTGGCCGGATTCGAGGCGGGACAGGGTGCTCACCGACACGCCGGATGCGGAGGACACATCGCCGAGGGTGAGGTTCCGTTCCGTGCGGAGGGCCCGAAGCCGGGGGCCGACCGCCCCGAGCACATCGTCAAGTTCATCTGCCATGCCCCCACTTTGCCATAACGGCAATCATGTTTGTCAAAATTCGTTCATGCGGGGAAAGCTGGTGTAACCGCCCAAAGGCGCTGGCGGCGAACACTCAGGACGCGACGAAGGACAAACCACATGGACCCCACACGGTATGACGTTGTAATAGTCGGCGGCGGCGCTGCGGGACTCAGCGCGGCCACGACGCTGGGCCGGGCGCTGCGCTCTGTGCTGGTCATCGATTCCGGAACTCCACGCAACGCACCCGCGGCGGGTGTGCACGGGTACCTTTCAAGGGACGGAATGAACCCCCGGGAACTCCTGTCCATCGGACGCAGCGAAGTGCGCTCCTACGGAGGAACGGTCATTGACGGCGATGCCGTTTCGGCACGTCGGACCCACGATGGATTCGAGGTGGTTCTCGGAGACGCCCGCCGGTTCTCCGGCAGGCGCCTCCTCGTCACCACCGGCCTGACAGACGGGCTGCCTCCCATCGACGGGCTGCGGGAGCAATGGGGAAAGGGCGTTGTGCACTGCCCCTACTGCCATGGCTGGGAAATCCGCGGGCAACGGATCGGGGTTCTGGGCACCGGCCCGCTGTCCGTCCACCAGGCACTGCTGTTCAGGCAGTGGTCCCAGGATGTCACCCTCTTCCTCAACGACAGTGTGGAGCCCACCGACGAGGAATGGGATAAGCTCGCCGCCCGGTCCATCACGGTCGTCGACGGGGCTGTGGCTTCCGTCGACGCGGTCGACGGCGTCCTCACGGGGCTCACGCTCCGCCAGGGCACCTCGTTCGACGTCGAGGCCTTGGCTGTCGGAACACGGATGGAGGCCAGATCCGAGCTTCTGGAATCACTCGGGCTAACGTCTCAGGTCCACCCGTCCGGGGCCGGAGACTTCATCGAGACCGACGCCATGGGTGCGACCGCCGTCCCCGGGGTGTACGCAGCGGGAAATGTCTCCAACCTCATGGCCCAAGTGATCACCGCCGCGGCCGAGGGGGTTATGGCCGGCGCAAGGATCAACGCCGACCTCATCGAAGAGGAAACCCGGTGGGCCGTTGAGGGGCACTTCGGACCCTTCTCGGCCACCGCGGAAGCAGCCGTCTCCAGCACCGTGCTGGACCACCGACGCCATGGCATCGATGATGGGCAGAACGCCGCCGGCCCGGGTCCTGCCACCACAGCAGGAAGATGACGAGCATGGATCACCAGCTCCACCAGACGCGGGACCACGACCACCGGCGGCCTGGCAGCCATGACCAGCACCGCGTCCTCGACCTCGATGCCGAAGTCTTCGGCGGGCACCTCGAAGCCGTCCTGGACCTGGCCGGGGTGCCAGCTGCGCGCAGCATCGTTGACCTTGGCGCCGGCACCGGCGCAGGCAGCCGGCTGCTGCGCGGGCGGTTCCCTGACGCCGCGGTGACGTGCGTCGACAACGACCCGCAGATGCTCGAGCTGCTGCGCGGGCAGGGCTTCGCCGCGGTCGAGTCCGACCTCGACGGCGGCTTCCCTGCACTCGCCGGGGCGCCGGCTGACCTGGTGTGGGCTTCGTCCTCGCTGCACCACGTCGCCCACCCTGCCCGGCTCCTGTCGGGGGTCCGCCGGGCACTTGCGCCGCGTGGGGTCCTGGTCGTCGTCGAGCTCGCCGCCCTGCCCCGATTCCTGAGTTATCCGCCCGATGCGCTGCTGGAGGAGCGCTGCCATGCCGCTGCGGCGGCCGAGGGGTGGAACCACCACCCGGACTGGACGCCGGTCATCGAGGCCGCCGGGTTCTGCGTCGCCCGGTCCGAGGTAGCAGCCGTCGCACCCGTGGCCGCGGCCGCGCGGGAGTACGCCCGGCAGTGGTTCGGGCGCTTCGCGCACCTGGCGGCCCTGACCGCGGACGACCGCGACGCCGTCGAGGACCTGCTGGAACGGTTCCCCGACGGCGTCGGGCTGGAACCCCGCGCCACCCGGACCGTCTGGGTGGCCACCCCAGATCAGGACCAGAAGCGGCCTGAGCACATCCCGACGCAGAACGGAACACCCAGGAGCCGGCACAACGCAGTTTCAGGGGCCAGCGGTCTGAGGCCCGTGCCCGGGGTGCGTCCAGAGAGTAGATTGTTCACATCCGCTGATCTTTCGGGGTCCGGCGGATCAACGCGACGGGCACGTGGACAAGGATCCGGATGAGCCGGCCGTACCGCATCGACACACACCAGCACATCGTTCCGCCGGGCTACGCACACTGGATGCACGACAAGGGCATCCGGTCCGGCGGCTTAAGTCTGCCGTCGTGGTCCGAACGTTCAGCGATGAAGTTCATGGACAGGCACGACGTGCAGACCGGCATCCTGTCCCTGTCCACGCCCGGAGTGTATTTCGGGGACGCAGTGGAGACGCGGCAGTGGGCGCGGGAGGTCAACGAATACAGTGCCGGGGTGGTGGCCGGGCGGCCAGAGCGGTTTGGTTTCTTCGCGACCCTTACGCTGCCGGACGTGGAAGGTGCCCTCGCGGAAGCCCGGTACGCTCTGGACACCCTGCTCGCGGACGGAATCGTGCTGCTGGCCAACAACGACGGACGCTACCTGGGCGATCCGGGCTTCGAGCCTTTGCTGGAGTTTCTGCACCACCGCCGGGCCGTAGTGTTCATCCATCCCGGCGAACTGCCCGTGCCGGCGGTACCGGGCATACCCGCTTTCGCCGCGGATTTCCTGCTCGATACCACCCGCACTGCTCTCAGCCTGATCCTGTCCGGTGCGATGGAGAAGTATTCGGGAATCAAGTTCATCCTCGCCCACGCGGGCGGCTTCGTGCCTTACATCGCCTACAGGATCCTGCTGACGATGCTTAGCAATAGGGACCTGGCTCTCAGCGCGCTGGCGGCGCTGACCGATAAGGAGCAGTCCGTCCTGCGGCGGTTTTATTACGACGTCGCGCTGTCCGCCAGCCCGTCGGCGCTGCCCAGCCTGCTCGAGGTCGCCGATCCTGGCCGCATCACATACGGCACTGACTTCCCGTTTGCCCCGTCACCGGGGATCGATTTCCTGAACGCGCAGTACGAGCGTTACCCGATGGCCACCTCCTTGCGCGCGTCGATAGACCGCGGCAATGCCGAGGCGCTGTTTCCCCGCCTCAAGCCTGCACAAGGCGCCGGCCCGGACCAAGCTACGTAGAGGGAACGAGCCTGAAGACGTAGCGGGCGGCCGGGCCACTGCCGGGGTCCATCTTGAAATCTGCTCCCTCGGTGCCCAGCTGCACGGTCGCTTCAAAGATGTCCCCGTTGCAGTCAACCTGCACAGGGGCGAGACCTTCGTCGCCCGCCCAGGTGGATACGGACAACCCGGCCTTGGGTGGTCCCTCGCACAGGAAGTGCAGGTCGTAAGTGCCAGGTTCAGCAGAGGTCCCAAAGCCGGTGGGAGCATCCGAAGCAGTGAAACCACGCAGCTCTCCCTTGAGCTCGGGCTGCAGCTTCTGCGAAGCCCACTCGGACAAATCTTCCAGCGCTGACATCTGCGGGTCAGTATTGGGCCCGAGAGTAAGACCGGCTGCGGCCGGCCTCCCCGATGCCGGGACCGCACTGATGGTGATGGGACCGCCGGTATGCCTGAGGAATCGCTCCAGTGTGGCGTCGCACTTGAATTCCGTAGCCTCCGGAAGTCCCTCGTCGCCTCTGACAAACGTCAACCTGGCGCCGTACACGCCTGCGCAGGCGCCGGTGACCGTATAGTCCCCGGGGGCAAGGACCAGGGACAGCTTTCCAGCGGGCTCTGCTTCCGACGGCATACCGGGGTCCGTTGGCGATGCATCCAGCAGCCGGGCCACTTCATCGATGTTTTCCCCGAGCGTGCGGGGCGGCGCCGTAGCTTGTTGGGAAGATTGAGCCGGCCCCTCATCCGGGCTGCCATACTCGCACCCGGCCAGCGGGACAAGAAGTGCGGTCACAACAAACAGGACTCGTCCGTGCTGAGTCCGGATCCCCCCATGATCTGACATGCCCTGAGTCTAATCTCCGGGATTTCCAGCCAACCAGGGGTACACAAGCGCGCGCCGACCATTTACGCAAGGTCGCCGCGTGACCTTTGGCCCTAACCAGCCGCAACGACCGGGAGCACTCTCGACCCATGAGCTACCTGACCGGGGCCGGTTTACGGTGCTGCGCCTGAGCGGCCCCAGGCAGCAGTGACGCCCGGGCTACCCGCCGGCGGGCCGGCCTCCGGGGCAGTCAGCGCCGCGCCGGGCCTGAGCTCGGCGGAGGCTGCCCGGAGGCTGCAGCAGTTCGGGGCAAACTCGCTGCCCGCCAGCCGGCCGGTCCCCGGCTGGCGGAGGCTGCTGGCCGAAATGACCCACTTTTTTGCCATCATGCTCTGGGGCGCCGCCGTGCTGGCCTACATGGCCGGAATGCCGCAGCTGGCCGTCGCGATCGTCATCGTGGTCCTGGTCAACGGGGTGTTCGCCTACATCCAGCAGGAGCGGGCCCAGCATGCGGCCTCCAAGCTCCGCGAACTGCTGCCGGCCATGGTCTCGGTCCGCCGGGACGGCCGGACCGTCAAAGTCCACACCACCGAACTGGTCCCGGACGATGCCGTGCTGCTGCTGGCCGGGGACCGGATTCCGGCGGACCTCCGCCTGGTTCTGGCCGCCGGGTGCTCAGTGGACGAGTCGATGCTCACCGGCGAAAGCGAAGCCGTCACCAAGGCGCCGGGGGACACCGTTTTTGGCGGGACCTTCCTGGTCAACGGCGAGGCAGAGGGCATTGTCTCGGTCACCGGCGGCGGCACCAGGCTCGCAGAGATCGCCGCCCTGACCGGCAGGGTTGAGGCGCCCCCCACGCCGCTGGCACTGGAGCTGCAACGCATTGTCCGCATCACCGCAACGATGGCCCTGGGCATCGGCGTGCTGTTCTTTGTGCTCTCGCTGCTGGTCGGGATTTCCTGGCGCGACGCGTTCCTCTTCGCGATCGGGGTCGCAGTGGCGCTGGTGCCCGAAGGCCTGCTGCCCACAGTGACGCTGTCCCTGGCCGTCGGGGCGCAGCGGATGGCCCAGCGCAACGCGCTGGTCCGGAACCTGGAGGCCGTGGAGACCCTCGGCTCCACCACCTTCATCTGCACCGACAAGACCGGCACACTGACGCAGAACCGGATGAACGCCGTCGAGGTCTGGACCCCGGCCGGCCTGGTCAGCGTCATCGGCGCGGGCTACGGGCCGGAGGCTGAGGTCACGGGTCCGGGAGCCGCCGAGGCGCGGCATCTCAGCACCGCAGCGGTGGCCGCCTCGAAAGGGCGCGCGGTGCTCCACGGCGGTCAATGGATCGCCGAGGGCGACCCGATGGAGGCCGCCATCGATGCGCTCGCGGCAAGGCTGGCGGGCGCGGGGCAAACACCGGGGCAGGAGCCCGGCGAGCCGGAGCCGTCCCAGCGCTTTGCCTTCGACCCGCGCCGACTGCGGGAATCCGCAATCGTCGGCACCACCCTGTACGTCAAGGGGGCGCCGGAGTCGGTGATCCCGCTGTGCACCCACGGCAGCGGGGACGGCGCGGAGGACGACGGCGGGGCGGCGGGCGCCGCGCGGGCGCGGGCCCAAGTCGACCAGATGGCCTCGCACGGGCTCCGGGTCCTCGCCGTCGCGCAGCGCACCCTGCCCGCGCCGCCCGGGCCCGGCGTCCAGCTCGAAGAGATCGAGAGCGGCCTGATGCTGCTGGGGCTGATTGGCCTCCACGACCCGCCCCGGGCAGAGGTCCGGCTGGCGCTCGAGGCCGCCCGCGGGGCCGGCATCAAGGTGGCCATGGTCACCGGCGACCACGCGTTCACGGCGGCTGCCATCGCCCGGGAGACCGGGCTGCTCGGTTCACCCGAGCTGGTGCTGGAGGGACACAACCTGCCCGAGGACGACGCCGTCCTGGCGGCGCTGCTGGACCGCGACGGCGTCGTGGTCAGCCGCGTCACCCCGGAACAGAAACTCCGGGTGGCCCGGCTGCTCCAGCACCGCGGCCACGTAGTGGCGATGACCGGCGACGGCGTCAACGACGGACCGGCCCTCCAGCAGGCGGACATCGGCGTGGCCATGGGGCTCAGCGGCACGGACGTGGCCCGGGAGGCGGCAGACCTTGTGCTGCTCGACGACGACTTCGCCACCATCATCGCCGCGGTGGAGCAGGGCCGCGCCACGTACGCGAACATCCGGCGCTTCCTGACCTACCACCTGACGGACAACGTCGCCGAACTCACCCCCTTCGTGATCTGGGCGCTGTCCGGCGGGCGGTTCCCGCTGGCGCTCAGCGTGCTGCAGATCCTGGCGCTCGACATCGGCACTGACCTGCTCCCGGCGCTGGCCCTGGGCAGCGAGGCCCCGAGCAAGGGAACGCTGAAGCGGCCGCCGGAACGGAGGCACCTGATGGACAAGGCGCTGATGTTCCGGGTGTTCGGGCTGTTGGGCCCGGTGGAGGCACTCTTCGAGATGACGGCGTACACGGCCGTGCTGCTCGGCGCCGGCTGGACGCCCGGGGCCGAGTTGCCGCCGTCGGACGTGCTGATGGCAGCCTCCGGCGCCGCGTTCACCACCGTGGTCCTGGCCCAGCTGGCGAATGCCTTCGCCTGCCGCAGCGCCTCCGTGCCGCCGTGGCGGCTCGGCTGGTTCAGCAACCGTCTGCTGGTCTGGGCGGTGCTGGCCGAACTGGGGCTGCTTGCGGTGTTCCTGTTCCTCGGGCCGGTGGCCACCTTGCTGGGCCACGCCCCGCCGTCGCCCGGCGGGCTGGTCGTGGCGCTCGCCGCCATTCCCGGGGTGCTGGTCGCGGACTGGCTGTACAAGATCGTGAGGCACCGCCGGGCCGGGCAGGCCACGCCGGCCACAAAGGACCAAAGACTCTGACCGCGGACAGCCCGCCGCCACAGGATGGGTGCATGGCTGACTCCCCGGTGCTCTGGTTCGAAGAGATCGGTTTGCGTGATGTCCCGCAGGTGGGCGGCAAGAACGCTTCCCTCGGCGAACTCATCCAGTCCCTGAAAGCCAAGGGTGTGCGGGTGCCGGACGGCTTCGCCACCACCGCGGACGCCTACCGCCGGTTCCTCGAGGCCAACGGGATCGAGCACGAGATGCGCTCGCGGATCCGGTCCTACCGCTCGGGTGAAATGACGCTGCGCGCCACCGGGGAAGCCATCCGGGAGCTGTTCCTGGACAGTGAGTTCCCGGCGGACATCGCAGGGTCCATCCGGTCCCACTACCGGGAACTGGGGGAGCGGGCCGGCCAGGACCGCCTCTCGGTCGCGGTCCGCAGCAGCGCCACCGCCGAGGACCTGCCCGACGCGAGCTTCGCCGGCCAGCAGGAAACTTTCCTGAACATCGCCGGGGAACGGGAGCTCCTGGACGCCTGCCGCCGCTGTTACGCCTCGCTGTTTACCGACCGGGCCATCAGCTATCGAGAGGTCAAGGGCTTTGACCACCTGGACGTCGCGCTCTCGATCGGGGTGCAGCGGATGGTGCGTTCCGACGTCGGCGCCTCCGGGGTGATGTTCTCCATCGACACCGATTCCGGCTTCCCCCGCGTGGCCGTGGTCAGCGCCGCCTGGGGACTGGGCGAAACCGTTGTCCAGGGCACCATCAATCCGGACAAATACCTCGTGTTCAAACCGCTGCTGGCCGAGCCGGGACTCACTCCGATCATCGAGAAGACCCTGGGCTCCAAGGACCGGAAGATGGTCTACAGCCGGGGCGGCCACGCACGGACCAAGATGGTGGACACCTCGGAAGCGGAACGCCGCGCGTTTGTGCTGGACGACGCCGAGATCCTCGCGCTGGCGCGGTGGGCCGTGAGCGTCGAGGAGCACTACGCCCGCCCGATGGACATGGAGTGGGCCCGGGACGGCGTGACCGGGGAACTGTTTATGGTCCAGGCCCGGCCGGAGACGGTCCAGTCGCAGAAATCCGGCTCCCGGTTCACCCTCCACCACCTGCTGGAACACGGCACCGTGCTGGCGCGCGGCTCCGCGATCGGCGACTCCATCGCGCAGGGCACGGCCTGTGTGATCAGGAGCGCGGCGGACATCGAAAACTTCCGCGACGGCGCCATCCTGGTCACCGAAATGACCGACCCGGACTGGGTTCCGATCATGAAGCGGGCGGCCGGCATCGTGACCGACCGCGGCGGACCCACAAGCCACGCGGCGATCGTGAGCCGCGAACTTGGGGTCCCCGCCGTTGTAGGCACCGGCAACGCCACCGCCGTCCTGGCCGAAGACCGGGCCGTGACCATCTCCTGCGCCGAGGGCGATGAGGGCCGCGTGTACCGGGGCCTGCTGGCCTACGAGACCGAGGAGGTGGACCTCGGCGAACTGCCGGAGACACGCACCAAGGTCATGGTGAACATCGCCAGCCCCGCGGCCGCCTTCCAGTGGTGGCGGCTGCCCGCCGACGGCGTCGGACTCGCCCGGATGGAATTCATCATCAGCAGCCTGATCCGGGTCCACCCGATGGCGCTGGTCCACCCCGAACGGGTCACCGACCCGCAGGACGCCGAACAGCTCCGTGCCCTCACCAGCGGCTACGCCGACCCGAAGGAATACTTCGTGGACGCCCTCGCCCTTGGCATCGGCAAAATCGCCGCCCCGTACCATCCGCGGCCCGTGATCGTCCGGCTCAGCGACTTCAAGACCAACGAGTACGCGCACCTGATCGGCGGCTCCGCCTTCGAGGAGCCGGAGGAGAACCCGATGCTCGGCTTCCGCGGCGCCTCGCGCTACTACGACGAGCGGTACCGCGCGGGCTTCGCCCTCGAATGCCTTGCCCTCAAACGGGTCCGGGAGAAACTCGGCTTCGGCAACGTCATCGTGATGATCCCGTTCTGCCGGACCCCGCAGGAAGCGGAAAAAGTGCTGGCCGTCATGGCGGAGAACGGCCTGGTCCGGGGCAGGAACGGCCTGCAGGTCTACATGATGTGCGAGATCCCTTCGAACGTGGTCCTTGCCGGGAAGTTCGCCACCCGCTTCGACGGCTTCTCGATCGGCTCCAATGACCTCACCCAGCTGGTCCTGGGCGTGGACCGGGACTCGGCGCAGCTGGCCGCCCTCTTCGACGAGCGGGACGAGGCCGTGATGGCGATGATCAGCCAGGCGATCCGCGAGGCCCACGCCGCCGGAATCAAGATCGGCATCTGCGGCCAGGGCCCCAGCAACCACCCGGAGTTCGCGGCGTTCCTGGTCGGCGAGGGCATCGACTCGATCTCGCTGAACCCGGACAGCTACCTCAGGACTGTCCCGCGGATCGCGGAAGCCGAGAAGCAGCCACCGCCCCGGTAGTGCCGCCGGCAGCCTTCTGCCCCTTGGCCCCGGTGTCCTGCCCCCTGGTTCCGGCACGTGTCCTGCCGGCGCTGAGGGCCCGCAGCGCATTGAGGATCGTGGCCAGGTCCACCAGTTCCTGGGACAGGGCCCCGGCGATGGCCGGGACGTAGCCGGCCGCCGCCGCGACCATCAGCGCGACGCTCAGTGCGATGCCGATCCAGATGCTCTGCAGCGCCACCTTCACGGTGCGCTGGCCAATCCGCACGGCGGACGCCACCTTGGACAGGTCATCGAGGATGATCACGACGTCGGCGGACTCGCCCGCCGCCGTCGAGCCGCGGGCGCCCATCGCGATTCCGACGTCGGCGACCGCCAGGACCGGGGCGTCGTTGACGCCGTCGCCGACCATCAGGACGGGGCGCAGGGGCAGGGACCGGACTGCTTCGACCTTGTCCGGCGGCAGGCACTCGGCCCGGACATCGGTCAGTCCCGCCTCGTCCGCGATGTGCTCGGCGGTGGCGAGCGCATCGCCGGTCAGCATGACCGTCCGGGTGACGCCCATCGACTGCAGTTCGGTCAGCGTGCGCCGGGCTTCCCGCCGGATCGGGTCGCTCATCACCAGGGCGCCGGCGAATTCCCCGCCCACGCCCACGTAGATGGCGAGTTCGCCGCTGGCCAGTTCCGTCTCGACGACGCCGGAGGCCGATTCGGCGACAAAATTGGGCTTGCCGACCACCACGTCGCGGCCGTCAAAGCGCGCCCGGACGCCGTGCGTGGCGAATTCCGTGGCCTCCGTCGCAGTTTCGAAGACCAGGCCCCGGTTCCCCGCCGCGTCCATCACCGAGGCGGCGAGCACATGGGAGGAATACTGTTCGGCGGAGGCCGCCAGGCCCAGGACCTCATCTTCGGTCAGGGACCCGGACGTCCGCACACCGACCAGGGCGGGCCTGCCGTAGGTCAGGGTGCCCGTCTTATCGAAGGCGGCCGTCTTGATGCGGCTCAGTTGCTCCAGCACCCCGGCGTATTTGACGATGATGCCGGAATGCGCGGCGCGGCTCATCCCGCCGAGGAACGCCACGGGCGCGGCGATCAGCAGCGGGCAGGGAGTGGCGACCACCAGCACTTCGGCGAACCGGGCGGGGTCCCCGCTGATGATCCAGCCGACGGCGCCGAGGGCGTAGGCGAGGGCCGTGAACGGTACGGCATACCGGTCAGCCAGCCGCACCATGGGTGCCTTGCTCTCCGATGCTTCCTTGACCAGGGCCACGATGCGGCTGTACTGGGAATCCTCCATCAGGGCCGACACCTGCATCCGGACCGCGGCCTCGCCGTTGAGGGAACCGCTCATCAGGGCGTCGCCGGCGACCCGCTCCACGGGCAGGCTTTCGCCGGTGAGTGAGGATTCGTCGAACGTGCCGGATTCCGAGAGCAGGATGCCGTCCAGCGGCACAACTTCACCCGGCCTGACCAGCAGGATGTCACCGACCTGGACGTCGGTGGCGGCGATATCCTCGTGCTGGCCGCCTGCGTGGGTGCCGCCGTCGTCGGTGCCGGCCGCGTCAAGTCCGGGGGCGGAGTTTCCGTTGCGTTCCCGGTGGGCCGTCTGCGGGACGCGCTCCAGCAGGGAGGTCAGTTCCTTCTTGGCCCGGCCGGCGGCGTAGTCCTCGAGGGCTGTCCCGCCGGCCATCATCAGGACAATGATCATGGAGGCGATGTACTCGCCCACCAGGACCGTGCTGACGATCGCAGTGACCGCCAGGATGTCGATGCCCCACTGGCCGCCCATCAGCCGGCGGACCATGCCGACGGCCAGGTAGACCGCCACGGCCAGGGCATAGACGCTGGCCGCGACCTGGGCGACCAGCGGCTGCCCGGACAGCAACAGTACAAGCACCGCGAGCAGGGCAGCTATCGTGCCCGCAACCAGCGGATACCGGAGCAAGAGTTTCACGGATATCCTGCCTTAGCATTCGCGCTATCTACATGCCTCTTCCACTAGTTGCATCCTACTGCGGACCCCTCCCGTGGAAGGCCGTGCGGGTGCACGTTACGCGGCGCCGGCACCCCGGCCACCGCAGAACCAGTCCAACGCGGGGTCAGATCGCGCCCATTCGAGGGGCCAACATGGGCGACAAGTGACCCCGCGTTGCTTGGGACGCTTGGCCTGTCCCGGGCACTTCAGCCCTTGCCCGGCTGCGGCCGGTGGCGCGACAGTAAAGCATGTGGGCGATCTTCCGGGGCGGGCGGCGCCGCTGGGTCGCGGCCGCGGCTGCAGTGCTCCTGCTGGCCGCCGCGGCGGTCCTGGCGGTGGTCTTCTCCTCCGTTCCGCCCTCAGCGGCCCCGACGTCGCCGCCGCCGGCCACTGCCAGCCCGCCGGTAAGTCCGACGCCGCCCGCCGACGGGACGGCGAGTCCGGCAGCCAGTTCACCGCCGGCGAGCCCACCGGGGCCTCCGGCCAGCAATACCGTTCCGGCCGCGCCCGCGCCGCCACCTCCCGAACCGCCGCCAGCGCCCGCACCCTTTCCCGCCGCGCTCGCCGGCCGCGACCTTGAAGTGATTCCAGGGGCCGGGGCGGTGGTTGCGCTGACGTTCGACGCCGGCGCCAACTCGGCCGGGCTGCCAAGTATCCTGCAGACCCTGGCCGCCACGGGCGTCCGCGGTACCTTCTTCCTCACCGGCAACTGGGCCGCCGCCAACCCGGCCGGAGTCGCCGCGATCGTGGCGGGCGGACACCGGCTGGGCAACCATTCCATGACCCACCCGGGTTTCACCAGGCTCACCGACGCCGCGATCGGGCAGCAACTGTCGGGAGCCGAACAAGCAATCCGGGCCGCCGGCGGAGACCCCCGTCCGCTGTTCCGCTTCCCCCTTGGCGATCGCGACGCCCGGACCATCGCCACGGTCAACGCCCACGGCTATCTGCCCGTCCGCTGGAGCGTGGACACTCTGGGCTGGAAGGGCAGCAGCGGAGGGATCACGGCACAGATCGTGGCGGACCGCGCCCTTGCCGGGCTGCAGCCCGGGGAGATCGTGCTTATGCACATCGGCTCCAACCCCGACGACGGGACCACCCTCGACGCCGACGCCCTGCCGGGGATGATCGACCGGATCCGGAAGGCCGGCTACGCGTTCACCACGCTCGACGCGGTGCTGGGCTGATGGCCGCGAGGGAAGCCCGGGGACGCAGTGCGGTTCGGCAGGACGCCACTGCCGCGGTGACCGGATGACTGATACGACTGTGGCATGACGGAGTCGCCCACCCTTGCCGCCGCCCTGGCGCCTGTTGATGCCGTGATCTTCGACCTCGACGGAGTGGTCACGGACACCGCGGAGCTCCGCGCGGCTGCCTGGAAGCAGCTCTTCGACGACGTCCTCCAGGATCCGCGGCTTCCCGCCGGCACCCGCCGGGACCCGTTCAGCGCCGACGACTTCCGGGACCTGGTGGCCGGCCGGACCTGGGAGGACGCGGTGGCCACCTTCCTCGGCTCCCGCTCCGGCACCATCCCCGAAGGCTCACCCGCGGACGGTTCCGGGCAGTGGACAGCTTTCGGGCTCGCGGCACGCCAGAACGAACTGTTCGGCAAGATGCTCGGCAACAACCCCGTCCGGGCCTTCCCGGGAACCGTGGACCTGCTCGGCAGGCTGAAAGCGGGCCGGATCCCCGTGGTGCTGGCCACTTGCGCCCGGGGCGCGGGCACGCTGCTGGCTGCCGCGGGGCTCGCGGACGTCTTCGACCACATCATCGATGGGCAGACGGCCCTGGACCGCGACGTCGGGGGCAAGCCGGCCCCCGCGCTGCAGCTGGAAGCGGTGCGACGGCTCCAGATCCCGCCCGCCCGGGCCATGGTCATCGAGGATTCGGTCGCCGGGGTGGAAGCTGGCCGGCGCGGCGGCTTCGGGCTGGTCGTCGGCATCGACCGGGACGGGCGCCGGGAACCGCTGGAGGAAGCGGGCGCCGACGTCGTCGTCGAGGACGTCAGCCAGCTGGACATCGGCCTCGTCATCACCCACCCGTGGCTGCTGGTCTACGAGGGCTTTGACCCCGCGCACGAAGGCCACCGCGAGGCGCTCACCACCCTGGGCAACGGCTATCTGGCCACCCGCGGCGCCGCGCCCGAGCACCGCGCCGGGGCCCTGCACTATCCCGGGACCTACCTTGCCGGCGTCTACAACAGCCTGCCCAGCGTTGTTATGGGCCAGGAAACGCTCGACGAGCACATGGTCAACATCCCCGACTGGCTGCCGCTGGACCTCCGGGTCGGCGACGGCGCGTGGTGGTCCGAGGGCGGACTCTCGCTCCGCAGCGAGCGGCGCACCCTGGACCTGAAGCACTCGGTGCTGACCCGGGAAGCGCTCCTGGAGGACGACGCCGGCCGGCGGCTCCAGCTGCTGCAGCGCCGCCTCGTGTCCATGGCCACACCAAACCTCGCAGCGCTGGAAACGGTCGTCACGGCGGTCGGCTGGAGCGGGGCCATCAGCGTACGCAGCGGCTGCGACACGGACGTCACCAACTCCAATGTGCCCGAGGACGCGGAACTGTCCAGCCGGCATCTGGGCTCCGTCAAAGTCACCGCCGCGGAGCCCGGCCCGGGCGCCGCAGGCCTCACCGTGGAAGTCCGGACCGTCACCAGCGGGATCGGGATCGCCCTCGCGCTCCGGACGGAGGTCTCGGGGGCCGCCGGACCGGCCGGTGCCGGGGTTCCGGAACAGCTGGGCGGGCTGTACACCCACCGCTTCGATGTTGACCTCGCCGAGGGGGAGCCGCTGACGGTGCTGAAAACCGTTGCCGTCGCCTCGTCCCGCGACCACGCCATCGCCTCGCCATCGACGGCCGCCCGCGCCGCTCTGGCCCGTTCCGCGGGCAGTTTCGCCGCCCTGCAGGCCGAGCACGAGGCCGCGTGGGCGGTCCTGCTCCAGCCCTTCGTCATCGAGTTCGACGCGAGCTCGCAGGCGCAGCTCATCCTCAACCTGCACGTCTTCCACCTGCTGCAGACGCTCACCACGCACACCGCAGAACTCGACGCCGGCGTTCCGGCCCGCGGGCTGCACGGCGAGGGCTACCGCGGACACGTCTTCTGGGACGAACTCTTCGTCCTCCCGCTGCTGAACTCCCGGCTGCCGTCCCTCGCACGGGAGCTGATCGACTACCGGTGGCGGCGGCTCGGCGCGGCGCGCGACGCGGCCCGAGCGGCAGGGCTCAAGGGTGCGCTGTTCCCGTGGCAAAGCGGCGCGGACGGCACCGAACAGACGCCGAAGCTGCTGTTCAACCGGCTGTCCGGGCACTGGATGCAGGACTATTCCCGGCTCCAGCGCCATGTTGGCCTCGCCGTCGCCTACAACGCCTGGCAGTACTTCGAGGCTACCCAAGACCGCGGCTGGCTGACCGGGCACGGCGCGGAAATCATCGTCGACGTCGCACGCCTGTTCGCGGCGATGGCGGACTTCGACCCCGCCGAAGACCGCTTCCACCTCCGGGGCGTCATGGGCCCGGACGAATACCACACCGGGCATCCCGGCAGCCCGGGCGGCGGACTGAACGACAACGCGTATACCAACGTGATGGCCGCCTGGGTGTTCGACCAGGCCGTCTGGATCATGCATTCTGTGCAGGGCTTCGACATGGAGGAACTGCGCGCCAGGCTTCTGATCACCGCCGCGGAGATCGAGGCCTGGGAGCACCTCAGCCGACGCATGTTCGTCCCGTTCCACGACGACGGCGTCATCAGCCAGTTCGACGGCTATGTCCGGCTCCGGGAACTTGACTGGAAGCACTACCGCCGCACCTACGGGCTCATCGAGCGGCTGGACCTGATCCTGGAAGCGGAGGGGGACAGTACCAACCATTACCGGCTGGCCAAACAGGCCGACGTCCTGATGCTGCTGTACGTCCTGGGCGAGGAACAGCTGGTCCAGTTCCTCGCCAGGATGGGCTACAGCGTCACTCCTGCGCAGATGGCCGCCACGGTGGACTTCTATCTGGCCAGGACGGCTCACGGATCCACGCTCAGCCGGGTGGCCCATGCCTCGGTGCTGGCCCACCGGGACCCCGAGAAGGCATGGGCGACGTTCCGGGAAGCCCTGGACGCGGACTTGGATGACACCCAGGGCGGGACCACCAGGTCCGGCATCCATCTGGGTGCCATGGCCGGGACAATCGACGTCGTCCAGCGCAGTTTCGCCGGGCTCCGGATCACGCGCGACGCCCTCGACTTCGCGCCCCGGCTGCCCGCCGAACTCAGCCGCGTGGACTTCCATGTCCGCTACCGGGACCAGCTGCTCACCATCCATCTGGAGCGCGACCGGCTGAGGGTGGCCGCGGCTCCCGGCGACGCCGCCCCGGTGCTGGTGCGGGTGGGTACCCGGCGGGTGCTGCTCCGGGCTGGCCAGGAACACGAATTCCTGCTCCAGGAGGGCTGACCCGGCAGCCGCGCACGTGCCGGTTAAGGGGAGTGGCGGTTACGGGGAGTCCATCCGCAGCACGGCCGCACCCGTGATCCTGTCCTCCGCCAGGTCCAGCAGAGCCTGGTCCGCGGCGGAGAACGGATAGGAAACCGTGGTGGGGCGCAGCGGGATCTCCGCGGCGATGCGGAAGAACTCCTCGCCGTCGGCCCGGGTGTTGGCCGTAACGCTGCGCAGCTGGCGTTCCTGGAACAAATCCGTGTCGTAATGCAGCGGCGGAATGTCACTCAGGTGGATACCGGCCACGGCGAGGGTGCCGCCCCGGTCCAGGGCACGCAGGGCCGCCGGAACCAGGCTGCCGGCCGGAGCGAAGAGGATGGCGGAATCCAGCGGATCCGGCGGCTGCTCATCGGCGCCGCCGGCAAAAGTCGCGCCCAGCTCAAGGGCCAGGCTGCGCGCTTCCGCAGACCGCGTCATCACGTACACGCGGGCGCCCCGGTAAAGGGCGATCTGCGCCGCCAGATGTGCGGATCCGCCGAAGCCGTAGATCCCCAGCCGGCCACCGATGGGCAGTTCGGCGCGGCAGAGCGCCCGGTAGCCGATGATCCCCGAGCACAGCAGGGGCGCCGCCTCCTCGTCCGAAAACCCCGACGGGAGCCGGTAGGCGAAGTTCTCGGCCACTGTGATCAGTTCCGCGTAGCCGCCGTCGCGGTCCCAGCCCGTGAACACGGGGGAGAGGCAGAGGTTCTCTTCTCCGCGCAGGCAGAAGCGGCAGGAGCCGCAGGTCCCGCCGAGCCAGGCCAAGCCGACCCGGTCGCCGGGCGAGAACCTCGTGGCGCGGGGCCCGCACGCGATGACCTCGCCGACGACCTCGTGGCCGGGAATGACGCCGGGATGCCGCGGGGCGAGGTCACCTTCGGCCAGGTGCAGGTCCGTGCGGCACACTCCGCACGCCCGGACCCGTACCAGCACCTCCCCGGGGCCCGCCCGGGGATCGGGGCACTCATCCGCCACGAGCGGGCCGCTTCTCATCGGCCCTGGCTGTCCTACCCGCCAGGCTCGCACGGGCTTCCTCCTCTGCTAGAACCTCCAGCTCCCCTCTGAAGGCGGTGGTCCGGTGGAGCGGGTCAGCGCGTGATCAGGACATTGCACCTCGCCTTGTTCAGGACGGCCGTGACCGTGTTGCCCGGGCCGCCCTCGCGGTTATGGGTTCCGATCACCAGGACTTCGGCGTCGCCGGCGGCCGCGAGCAGCTCCTTGGAGGCCGCGTGGCCTTCCCGCAGGACGCCCGAGATCGACAGCTCCGGTGCAAGCTTCCTGGCGTCCTCGAGGGCATGGTCCAGTAGTTCCTGGCCGTGCCTGGCATGCCTGCCGTGCCCTTCGCGTGCCTTGCCGCGGGTCTGGTCGATGTGGACCACCTGCAAGGTTGCCCCGAGCAGGGCCGCCAGCCGGGCGGCGCCGGCCAGCGCGGCGGAGCTCCGGGACGTCCCGTCGACGCCGACGACGACGGGGCCAGCGGCCTGGCCGGGGCTGCGCATGTGGCGGATGACCATCAAGGGACACGGGGAGGACCCGGCCAGCTCGAGGCAGACCGATCCGGCAACATGCCCCAGCACTGCGCCGAGTCCGCGGCTGCTGATCACGAGGAGGCGGGCGTCACCGGCCCCATCGCGCAGCACTGGGGCCGGGAGCCCTGTTTCCATGAGGCCTTCGACGTCGTGTGCGGTTTCGGTACTGTCCGCCGCGGCGGGGGCCCGGGCGGCGGTCCGGGCAGCGGCGAGGGCGGTACGTGCCACGTCAACGCCCTCAGCGAGGGTCGCCTCGGCGGCGTGCCGCAGCCCGCTGCCCTCCACGCCCCGGACCGGACCGAGCTTCTTGGTGAACATTGGCCACACCCAGGCATGGATCACCCTGATCTTGTAATCTGCGGCGGCGGCATACTGCGCGGTCCACCGGACGGCCTCCTTCGCGGCCTCCGACCCGTCATAGCCCACTGCCACCGTGGTGCGGTGGTGCCCAGCGGCGGGTGCCGTCATTCGTCCTCCCGGTCAGCAGTGTCCGCCCCCGGGCGGCACTTTGCCCCAGTAGAACGCGTGGGGCCGGAAAGGGCTAGGGGCTTTGGTCCCGCGGGTTGCCCGGTTCCGTGCCGGGGTTGTGCCCGGCATCGGAAGCGGCCCCTGCTTCGGCAGCACTGCTTCGTTCGCGCAGTTCGCGGCCGCGGTGGATGTCTTCCTCCTCCCGCGCCTGCAGCTTGTCGCTCTGCTTCGTATCGCGGGGTGGCAACTGGATGGTCTCCTCGGCTGCGATGCCGGCCTGGAGCTGGCGGCCCCGCTCCATCTCGGCGTCGAATTCCGCCCCGAACAGGAGCGACATGTTGAGGATCCAGAGCCACAGCAGCGAGACGATGACGCCGCCGATCGCGCCGTAGGTCTTGTCGTAGCTGTTGAAGTTGGCCACATAGAAGCCGAAGGCCAGGGAAGCCAGCAGGAAGATCACCAGGGCGATGGCGGATCCCAGGCTCATCCAGCGGAACTTGGGCTGCTTCACGTTCGGGGTGGCGTAGTAGAGGATGGCAATCGCGAGGATCACGAGCAACAGGATGACCGGCCACTTGAGGATGTTCCACGCCGTCAGGAAGGCTCCGCCCAGGCCGATCGCGTTGCCGACGGACTCCGCCACCGGACCGCTGAGGACGAGCATGGCTGACAGCACGAGGACGATCAGCACGGTGGCAATGGTGACGGCGAGCATGGTGCCCCGAAGCTTGATGAACGGCCGGCCCTCGTCGATCTCGTAGACCCGGTTCATGGCCCGGCCAAACGCCCCGACATAACCTGAGGCGGACCAGAGGGCGGTGAGGATTCCGAGTACCAGCGTCAGTCCGGCGGCGGAGCTGCTGCTGAGCTGCTCGACCGGCTGGCGGATGGCGTCGACCGTGTCGGCGGGCGCGAAACCGGCCACGATCTCCAGGAGCGCGGAGGTGGTCTTCTCGGCCTGCCCAAAGATGCCCAGCAGAGACACCAGGGCCAGTAACGCCGGAAAAATGGAAAGGACGGAGTAGTAGGTCAGGGCCGCTGCGAGGTCCGGGCACTGGTCCTTCGTGAACTCGCGCAGCGTCTTCTTGGCAATGTACTTCCACGAGGGCTTGGTGACGTCTGTGGGGCTGCCCGGCTTGCGGGAGTCGTCCGGTGCCGGCGCCGTGCGGGCCTTGGCGGTGCTGCTCTCCCGGGTTTCGGCGTCGGGCATGGAGTCATTGTCTGCCTTGGCAGGGTTGTGGGCCATCGGAGATCTTCTTTCATCGGTTTAAGCACACCGGCCGGCCGCCCGGGCGCGTGTGCGCAGGGCGGCCGGCCGGGTCCAAACGGGACTAGCGCTGCTGGACGTTGTCCTTGGCCTCGGCAGTGCGGTCCTTGACGTCCGCCACTGCGCCCTGGCCCTCGGCTTTGACGTGCTCGGTGGCGTCGGCCGCAGTTGCCTTGACGTTCTCCATGGCTTCCTGCGCCGGTTCCTTGAGCCCCTCGGCCACATGCTTCGCGGCCTCGGTCAGTTCCGTGGTGAGCGGTTCGGCCGCGGTCTTCAGGGCATCCGCCGCCTCACGTTCCTTAGTGCTGGCCGGGATCAGGGACGAGACCAGCAGGCCGGCTCCGAACGCAATCAGGCCAGCGGCCAGCGGATTTCCCTGGGTTTTGGTCTTGACCTGCGTGGGGGCATCCCCGATCGCAGCCCCGGCGTCGCTGAGGTGCGCTCCGGCGGTGCCGGCGGTGCGGTCGGCAGCTCCCATGACGTTCTCCTTCGCTCCAAACACGGCGTCCCTGACGTTTTCTTTGACTCTGTCGGTTTGCCGCTGGACGATGTGGGACGGGGTGACCTTGTCCGCCACGGCATCGACGTTCGTGCCCAGCCGCGCGCGGGTTGCTTCAATATCTGCTCGGATGACATCCGGGTTTTCACTCATCGTGTTTCCTCGCTGTACTTAGGTGGTGGGCTTGAGCGTGGGCGGGATTTCCTGAAGCGTGGCGGCCGTCTGGGGCATGCCCTTGATCGCGTTGAGCTCCTTGCGGCCGCTGGCGGCCAGGACTGCGGCGACAATTCCCCAAATGACGGCGAGGACGACGGCGGACCAGCCGAGCCCCATGAGGGTCCCGAGCGCCCACCAGAGCGCCAGGGACAGGAACAAGAGGACAAAGTGGCCCGCGACGCCGGCGCCCGCCAGCATCCCGGCGCCCTTGCCGGCGCGGGTCGCGGACTGCTTGAGTTCGACCTTGGCCAGCTCGACTTCCTGCCGCATCAAAGTGGACATGTCCCGGGTTACGTCGCCCAGGAGATCGCCCAGGGACGACGTCTCGGCCTTCGCATGCGCTGCAGTGTGGGGCATTTCGCTGGTCATCGACGACCACCGTCAAAGGGGTCATCGCGGAAGGCGTCATCCTGGAGCGGATCAGACGCCACAGGCTCGGAGGCCCAGCGGTCCTGCCCGGCGCCGTCGTCGAGCGGACTGGGCGGGTAAGTGTCCGCGAAGCCCGCCGTCGTGGTTTCGGGGGCGGGCATCTGCACGGGCGGCGGCGGAACGGCCGTCCCGGTGTCGGGGACCCGGGTGGCAGGGGTGGTGGCAGCGCCGGTGGCGGTTGCGGTTGTTTCCGGCGCTCCGGCGCTCAGGCTGCGGCTGAGCCGTCCGGCCAGTACGCCCGCGCCGGCCGCGAGCAGCAGGAAGTTGCCGGGCCGCTGGCGGGCAAAGGACTTCACCTCAGTCAGCAGCGAACCCGGATCGCGGCCATCGAGCCAGGACGCCACGGCGGAGGAGCGCTCGGCGGCCTGGCGCACGAGGTCGGTGGCCACACCGGGCTGGTCGGAAGCGGATGCCATGCTGTGCAATTCAGTGGAAACCGAGCGCAGCCCTGCGGCAACCTTTTGCTGCTGCGCGCCGGCCTGGTCGGTCAGGTCCGACTTTGCCTGGTGCAGGAGATCCCGGGCGTTGGTCTTAACCTCGGCGGCCACGTTGGCCGCCTCCGTTTTGGCCGTTTCTGCCACGGTCTGGGCGGAATCGGCAGCCTGGCGCTTCAGCTCCGCGGCCTCGTCCTTGGCGGCGTCGGTCCGGGATCCGCCATCGACGGCGGAGGTGCCTGAAGTGCTGCCGTTTGAAACCGGCGGAAACGTGGTTTCGGGCCGGAGGGGAGTCTGCTGGGTGGCCGTGGGGGTGCGGTAGCTACCGTCCTGGGGCCATTGGTTCTCTGTCATCTTCGCTCTCTTTCAAGATCGGCTGCTGATCACGAACCAGCACTAACTGGAACTTAAATAGTAAGCATGGTTACTAATAAATAGTAAGTACCCTTGGTTTAATTCTTTGGGGATGCCGGATGGACGATGGCTCGTCGCCCGGGGCGGCGAATGACGCCGCGGCTGGTGAACTAGGCTTGAAACATGAGCAAAACGGTGGACGGCTGATGGCGAAGCGGGGCAGGGCGGCCAGCCGGAACAGCACCGAAAAGACGGCCGGAGTGGTGGAAGTTCCCAGGGGCAGCCGCCCCGAGGGTCCGGTGGAAGGCGTCTACTACATCGATACCGGCGACTGCGAGCTGATTGCCGACCAGGACAACTCCACCGGCTGGCTGCTGCGGATCAACGGCGTGATGAGTTCGCACATCGATCTGGCGGATCCGTTGTTCCTCGACTTCGAATACATGCGCTGGATCTCGGCCCTCGTGGAATCGCGCTGGCCGCGGGAATCAAAGCCAAAGCTGCGTGCCCTGCACCTCGGCGGCGGAGCGTGCTCACTGGCGCGCTACTTCCACGCCGCCTACCCGGATGCCCGCCAGGTGGTGGTGGAACTCGACGGCAAGCTGGCCGAGTACGTCCGCGGCTGGTTTGACCTGCCGAAGGCGCCGCTGATGCGCCTGCGGGTGGGGGAGGCCCGTGCGGTGACCGAAAGCCTTACGCCGCAGACCCGGGACCTGATCATCCGCGATGTTTTTGCGGGCTCGCTCACACCGCGGCCGCTCACCACCAGGGAGTTCAACGAGCACGCGCGGCGCGTCCTGGCTCCTGGCGGGATCTACGTGGTGAACTCCGGCGACGCACCGGATTTGAGGAACGCCCGCGAGGACGCCGCGACCATCGCGGACACCTTCAAGCACACGGTGATCATCGCGGACCCGGCCATGCTCAAGGGCCGGCGCTTCGGGAACATGATCATGGCCGGCAGCGATGTCCCGTTCGACGGCGACCCCGGGCTGGCGCGGCGGCTGCTGGGCGGGGCGGTGCCGGCGCACATCTGGGACGACGCCAAGGTCCGGGCCTTTGCCGCCGGCGCCCCGGTCCGCCATGACCCGAAAACGGTGGACCTGACGCCGTCGACTGCTCCGTAACGGCCCTTTGCCGCCCGAAAACGGCGGTTACGGAGCAGTTGCCGCGGTCCCGCCCCGGCCCAGAAGTGCCTCACGGTGGGCCTTGGTCTGTTCCCGCAGAGCCTGCACCACCGCCGCGACAGCCGGGCGGCGCATGGAGTCGGGCCGCAGCACCATCCAGTACGGCAGCAGTTCGGCGAACTCGTCCGGCAGCAGGCGGACGAGGTCCGGATGCAGGTCCGCCGCGAAGCACGGCAGGAACCCGATCCCGGCACCGGCGCGTGTCGCCTCCACGTGGACGAAGACGTTGGTGGAACTCAGGCCGTCCCGCATGGTCGGCACCAGCCGCCGGGGGGCGTCCAGGTCGTCCACCTGGAGCATGGAATCGACGAAGTAGACCAGTGAGTGGGTGGTCAGTTCCTCGATCGTCTCGGGGGTGCCGTACTCGGCGAGGTAATCGCGGGAGGCGTACATCCCGAGCATATATTCGCCGAGCCGGGCCGCCGCGGCCCGGTGCACCTGCGGTTCGCCCACCACCACCTCGATGTCCAGGCCGGAACGCTGCTGGAGTGCGCGCCGGGTCACGGTGATGATCTCGACGCTGAGCCCGGGGTGGTCGCGGCGCAGCCTGGCCACCGCAGGAGCCGCAATGTACGCGCTGAAGCCGTCGGTCGCGGTCATCCGGACGACGCCGGTAATCGGGTCCGGGGTCCTGCCGGGCTGTTCCAGGCTCCGGATCGCCGCCTCCACCCGCTCGGCCACCTGGACCGCCTCCGCACCCAGGTCGGTGAGCTCCCACCCGCCGGCCGCGCGGGACAGCACTCGCCCGCCCAGCGCCTTTTCCAGCGCCGCGATCCGGCGCGACACGGTGGTGTGGTTCAGCCCCAGGGACTGCGCCGCCGTCGTGAACTTTGCGGAGCGGGAGACCGCCAGGAGCACAAGCAGGTCATCGGGGTTTGCATTCATATCTGCAATTCTGCACATAAGGGGTGCTGGTTTGACCATTGAAACACCCACTTTGTGCGGCAATACTCAGTGAAGCTGCTCAGCGCTGTGCATCGCACCTCCTCTGGGCCGTTAGAGACCGCGAACTGAGGAGTGCACACATGGAGAGCAGCTTGAACGGGCGCAAGGCCCTGGTGACCGGCGGAGCCGGCGGAATCGGTGCTGCCAGTGTCCGCGCCCTCGCGGCACGCGGCGCCAAAGTGGTGATCGCGGACGTCGACGAGGCCGCGGCCGCAGCCCTCGCCGACGAGGTCGGCGGCACCTCCTGGGCGGTCGACCTGCTCGACGTCGATGCCCTCCAGGCCGTCAGCCTGGACTGCGACATCCTTGTCAACAACGCCGGCATCCAGCGGATCAGCCCCATCGAGGACTTCGACCCGGCGGACTTCCGCCGCCTCATCACGCTGATGCTCGAAGCGCCGTTCCTGCTCATCCGCGCCGCACTGCCGCACATGTACGCGAACAATTTCGGCCGGATCATCAACCTGTCATCCGTGCACGGGCTCCGCGCCTCGCCGTTCAAGAGCGCCTACGTCTCCGCCAAGCACGGGCTGGAAGGCCTGAGCAAAGTCACCGCGCTGGAAGGCGGCGCGCACGGCGTCACCTCCAACTGCATCAACCCCGGCTATGTCCGGACGCCGCTGGTCGAGTCCCAGATCGCAGACCAGGCCAAGGTGCACGGGATTCCGGAGGCCGAGGTGCTCAGCAAGATCATGCTGACCGAGGCCGCCGTGAAGCGCCTCGTCGAGCCGGAGGAGGTCGCCTCCCTGGTGGCCTGGCTGGCCTCCGACGACGCCGGGATGGTCACCGGCGCCAGCTACACGATGGACGGCGGCTGGTCCGCCCGGTAACCCGAAGTTCAGCCGGCAGGCTTGTCCGGACCCGGACCCGGACCCGGACCCGGACCCGGACCCGGACCCGGACCCGGACCCGGACCCGGACCCGGACCCGGACCCGGACCCGGACCCGGTCCCTGGTCGGGGGTGGCGGGTTCGGTGGACCGGCGGATGTAGTCGTTGACCGCTTCCTCGGGAACACGGAACGACCGGCCCACCCGTACGGCGGCGATGGCATGTGACTTCACCAGCCGGTACACGGTCATCTTGGATACACGCATGGCCGCAGCGACTTCCGCGATGGTCAGGAAGTGCGAGGAAACGTTCGCTGAGCTCATGTCGTCGGGCCCGTCCACTAGTCGGGGTACCGGAGTTGCCGGTAGTCGTAGAAGGTGACGGCGCCCGGCGGGGTGCCGGCCGTCCGGAGGCCGACGTAGGGGGCGTCAATCACCGTGACTGTGCCCAGATGCCGGCCGTTAAATGGGTCATCGCCGATCAGCACCTGTCCTACCCGGAACGGAATCCGCGGTGTAATTGCGCGGCCAACCGTTCCCGAGAGGATACGGGCCACGCGGCGTCGTTCGCGTTGTGCCTGTGGAGATGCTGGGGACTCCATCGGAACCACTCCTTCAGAGGGCGCGCCACTTGGGTTTTGGGCGAATCCGGGCCGGCTGCGGGAGGGCTCTCCAGCCAGCATTCCGGCCGGTCCGGTACCGCCGTGAAGCAACTGTAGCCCCGCGCCCCTTTCGTCACACGAGTAACTCCTACCCCGGTCAGGCCGGTCACCACTTGGGCTCCGGAGCCGACTACTTGCCGGGCGGGGGCTCCGCACCGTTCCCGACCAGGACCAGGGTTCCGCCCAGCCCGATCATCATCGCCCCGCCGGTGGTGCCCAGGGCAGCGATCCGCCGGGGCGAGCTGGCAAACCAGCGCCGCGCCGTCCCCGCGATCAGCGCCCAGCCGCTGTCGGAGACCAGCGCGATCGCGAGGAACAGTGCCCCCAGCGTTGCCAGTTGCAACGGAATGGCGCCAGCCGAGTAGTCCACAAACTGGGGCAATACGGCCACAAAGAAGACAATCGACTTCGGGTTGGTGGCACCCACGATGAATCCCTCCCGGAGGATCCTGAAAGTCGACGCCGGACGCGAGGGCGCCGCCGCCGTCGGGCCTCCGCCGCGGTGCCGGATGGCCTGGAATCCGAGGTAGATGAGATAGGCCGCGCCGGCGAACTTGACCACGCTGAAAAGCAGGACGGACTGGGCCAGCACCACGCCCACGCCCAGGGCCACCGCGGCGATCTGCAGCAGTTCGCCGACGGCGTTGCCCAGCACGCTCAGGAGCCCGCCCCTGCGGCCCAGGGCCAGCGTCCGGCCGACGACGAACAGAACGCTGGGTCCGGGCACGGCGATCAGGAGGAGGGCCGCAAGGGCAAAGGTCAGCAGGTTGGGGGCGGGGACCATGACTGATTTTAGCCCCGCGGGGAGGCCGGCGCATGGTCCGCCGCAGGTCCTGCCGGCTGTCCCGCCGTCGTCCCTAGCTCCGCGCCGGAACCTGGGGGAGCTGCGCCGTTTCGTCCGCGAGCTCGGCCCGGAGCCGGCCGTGGCCGCGGACCCAGAGCCGGTACCCGATGACGAGCAGTCCGAGCCAGGCGGCGCCCACATACAGTGCCACTCGCGTGTCCTCGAACGCCCCCAGGATTCCGATGACGAGGGCCATAAAAACGATCGTCGCCACCGAGGCGGCGGGCCACCAGGGCGACGGGAATTCCGACGCCGGCAGTCCCTTGAGGGCAATCTCGCGCTTCATCGCCACATGGGACGCAAGGATCATCACCCAGACCCAGACCGTGGCGAAGGTCGCGATCGAGGCGATCAGCAGGAAGACGTTCTCCGGGATGACGGCGTTCAGGACCACTCCCACCAGCAGGATGCCCGCCATCATCACCACGGTCATCCACGGCACGCCGTGGCGGGAGACTTTGCCGAAGCTCGCGGGGGCATGCCCCTGCCGGGACAGGCCGAAGAGGATCCGGCCGGCTCCGAAGATGTCGCTGTTGATCGCGGACAGTGCGGCGGTGATGACCACGGCGTTGAGGATGTGGGGCGCCGCGGGGATGCCCAGCCCGCTGAAGATCTGCACGAACGGACTGCCGTTGGTGCCAATCTCGTTCCAGGGGAACAGGCTCATCAGGACACCGAGGGTCAGTACGTAGAAGAGCAGGACCCGCACCGGGACGGTGTTGACGGCCTTGGGGATGACTTTCTTCGGATCCGCGGCTTCGCCGGCCGTGATGCCCAGGGTTTCGATGCCGCCGAACGCGAACATCACGACGGCGAACGAGGCAAGGAGGCCTTCAAAGCCGTGCGGGAAGAACCCGCCGTGTTCCACGAGGTTGCCCAGGCCGGGCGCGACCGTGGCGCCGCCGGCCTGGAAGCCGAAGACGATGATGGCGGCGCCGCCCGCGATCATGGCGATGATGGCCACCACCTTGATGAGCGAGAACCAGAACTCGAGTTCGCCGAAGACCTTGACGCTGAGCAGGTTCAGCGCCGCGAGGAAGAAGATGATCGCCAGGACCCAGATCCAGCGCTCGACCTCAGGGAACCAGAAGCCCATGTAAATACTGAAGGCGGTGACGTCCGCGATGGCCACGATCGCCATCTCGAACACGTAGGTCCAGCCGGTCACGAAGCCTGCCAGCGGGCCGAGGTAGCGGCTGGCGTACTGGCCGAAGGAACCGGACACGGGGTGCCGGACGGCCATTTCACCCAGGGCGCGCATCACCATAAACACGGCGGCGCCGCCGATAATGTACGCCAGCAGCACGGCAGGGCCGGCCTTCTGGATGGCCGAGGCGGAGCCGTAGAAAAGTCCGGTGCCGATCGCCGAGCCCAGTGCCATGAAGCGGATGTGGCGGACGTTGAGTCCGCGGTTCAGGACAGTTTCGACGGCGGCGCCGACCGCACTGCCGGCCGTGCCTGGGGTACCGGCCGGTCCCGAAGGAGGCGTTGGCTTGATGTCCGTGGTGGCTTGTTGCATGCGAATACCTTCTCGTCATTGGGAGGGGGATCGCTAACCAGCAGACCATGTTGGGGCGGGCTGTGATGAGCCTCACGGGCAGACGGTGTCTTCGATTTCAGACATCCCGGGCCCGGCGGCCAGCTTCCGGGGGTGTGGGCGGCGGGTCAGCGGTACCCGGCGGCAGCCGCCGGCAGGCCGGCGTCCTGCACTTCGACCAGATACCGCCAGCAGTCGGGCCGGGAGCCGTCGATGTCAGTGAAGCCGTACTCGCGTGCCAGGCCGCCGGAGGAAAAGGAGCCGCCGCTGCGGCCCAGCGCGCCGGGGTCGGCCGCGAGGGCAGCCACTGCACGGCCGACGAAGCGCGGGCTTTCCGAAATCGCGGCGAAGTGCGGCTGGACAGCGGCGGCATCACGCCAGTTCGCCTCCGTGACGCCAAACGCTTCGAGCATCATTTCGGACCGCATCCAGCCCGGCGTGAGGGCCACCGCCGTGCATCCGTACTTCTTCAGTTCCTCCGCCTGGCTGTAGGCCAGCCGGAGTACTGCGGCCTTGACGAGGTCGTAGAACACCGAGACCCGGTAATGCCCGGCGTTGTATTCGCGTGTCCCGTCGGTCATCTCCACAACGAGGCCGCCGGGCCGGCGGATCAACAGCGGCAGGGCGTAATGGCTCGTGATCAGGTGCGTGTCGACGCCCGTGTGGAGCATCCGCAGCCCGGCGTCCAGATCGTGGGCCCAGACCGGCGTGTTCCATTCAATCCGCCGCTCACCGCCCCAGATGTCGTTCACCAGGATGTCCAGCCGGCCCTGCTCCGCGTCGATCCGCCGCACCAGTGCTTCCACCTCCGCAGGCTGGAGGTGGTCGACGGCGGCGGCGATCCCCTCGCCTCCAGCCGCGCTCACGAGGGCCGCTGTTTCCTCGACGGTCTCGGGCCGGTCGTAGTCCGAGCGACGGCCCAGTGCCGACCGTCCGGTGCAGTACACCGTCGCGCCGGCCTCACCGAGAGCGACGGCGGTACCGCGGCCCGCGCCGCGC
The DNA here is from genome assembly GCF_019977335.1 of Arthrobacter sp. NicSoilB4. Lineage (NCBI taxonomy): Bacteria > Bacillati > Actinomycetota > Actinomycetes > Micrococcales > Micrococcaceae > Arthrobacter > Arthrobacter sp. NicSoilB4. The sequence goes on from NZ_AP024653.1 coordinate 320,540, forward strand.
GTGGCGCCGGCCACCAATGCCACGTGGCCCGAGAGGTCCGGTTTCATTTCTCTCCGTCCCGCCGCCCGTCAGCCGCGACTTGTTCACGGCGGACTGCTGTCTCCCTGCGCGCGCACGTCCAGCGAAACACCGCTGGAGCCGGACGGGTAGGGGCGGAAGGCCCGCCGGCACTCCGGGAAGGTCTGGAATTCCAGACATGCTGACGCGGCGATTCCTGTTCGGGACCCCTGCGAGGGCGCATGCTTAAGTACGGGATACCGGACACCGCGCCATTGAAGAGGAGCCATGCAAGCCACGAGCACCACCACGCCTGCCATTGCAGCGACGCCCGCAGCCGCGCCGGCCAAGGTGGCGTCCAAGGTTCCGGCGGCGGAAAATACCCTGCGCATCCTCAAGCTTCTGGCCTCCAAGCGCGGGCCGATGGCGGCGTCGAACATTGCCACTGCGCTGGGGCTTCCGCGCTCCAGCGTCTACCACCTCCTTGGCGTGATGGAGGCAAACGGATTCGTGCTGCATCTTCACGAGGAACAGCGCTACGGGCTCGGAATCAGCGCCTTCGAGCTCAGCTCGGCCTATTCGCGGCAGGAGCCGCTGTCCCGCCTGGGCCGGCCGCTGCTCGCCTCCCTCGTGGATGTGATCGGCGAAAGTGCGCACCTCGCTGTGCTGCATGGCCGCGATGTGCTCTACATCGTGGAGGAGCGGGCTAAGAACCGGCCATCGCTGGTGACCGACGTCGGCGTCCGGCTGCCGAGCCACCTCACCGCCAGCGGGCGGGCTATTCTCGCGGCACTGCCGAAGTCGCAGGTCCGGGCGCTGTACCCCAACGCGGCCGCTTTCACGGCCCGTCACGAGACGGAGTCGCCCATCATGAAATACTCGGCGCTGTCCTCGCACCTGGACCAGGTCCGGCAGCGCGGCTATGCCACCGAGCACGGGGAGGTGACGCCCGGCTTCGGCTCGATCGCCGCCGCCGTCACGGACCACGTCGGCTGGCCCACCGCCGCAGTCGCCGTGACCTTCCTCGAGGACAAGCTGCCGCCCGAGGAGTGGGCCGCCCTGGCCGCCCGGGTGCGGAAAGTCGCGGACGATCTCTCCATCCGGATCCACGGCCGCCCCTCCGCCTGACCCGCGCACGCGTCCGCTTTCCCCGGGTTGCGCTATCGCCTACGGCGCGCAACGGGGGGAGCTGGGCTTGTCTGGTATTCCGGACAGGACCAGCCCGAACCCCCTGTTTCCGCCGCTGCGGACAGGCTTTAGTTGATATAGAACCTCCTATCCCCGAACCACCCGAGACAACAAAGGAGCCCCTCATGGCACCCGCCGATTTCACCACCGGTGCCCGCCCGGTCAAAGCAGCCCGCGGCACCGAGCTCACCGCCAAGAGCTGGCAGACCGAAGCCCCGCTGCGCATGCTCATGAACAACCTGGACCCCGAGGTGGCCGAGCGCCCCGATGACCTGGTGGTCTATGGCGGCACCGGCCGCGCCGTCCGGTCCTGGGCCGCGTTCGACGCCATCACCCGCACCCTGGAAACCATGGAAAAGGACGAGACCCTCCTGGTCCAGTCCGGCAAGCCCGTCGGTGTCTTCCGCACCAACGAATGGGCGCCGCGCGTGCTCCTGGCCAACTCCAACCTCGTCGGCGACTGGGCCAACTGGCCGGAGTTCCGCCGGCTCGAGGCCGAGGGCCTGATGATGTACGGCCAGATGACCGCCGGGTCCTGGATCTACATCGGCACCCAGGGCATCCTGCAGGGCACCTTCGAGACCTTCGCCGCGATCGCCCGCAAGCTCACCGGCGACGAGAACGGCACGCTCGCCGGCACCCTGACCCTCACCGGCGGCTGCGGCGGCATGGGCGGCGCCCAGCCGCTCGCCGTCACCCTGAACGAGGGCGCCTGCCTGATTGTCGACGTCGACGAGAGCCACCTGCGCCGCCGCGCCGGCAAGCGCTACCTCGACGAGGTGGAAACCGATCTCGACACCGCCATCGCCAAGGTGCTGGCGGCCAAGAAGGAACGCCGCGGCTTGTCCGTCGGCTACGTCGGCAACGCAGCCACCGTCTTCCCCGAGATCCTGCGCCGCCACAACGCCGGCGAGCTCACCGTGGACATCGTCACGGACCAGACCTCCGCCCACGACCCGCTAAGCTACCTGCCCGAGGGCATCACGGTCGAGGAATGGCACCGCGAGGCCGCCGCCGATCCCGAGGGCTTCACCAAGAAGGCCCAGGCATCGATGGCCAAGCACGTCCAGGCCATGGTCGAGTTCCAGGACGCCGGCGCCGAGGTGTTCGACTACGGCAACTCCATCCGCGACGAGGCCCGCAAGGGCGGCTACAACCGCGCGTTCGAGTTCCCCGGCTTCGTCCCGGCCTACATCCGGCCCCTCTTCTGCGAGGGCCTCGGCCCGTTCCGCTGGGTGGCGCTCTCCGGCGACCCGGAGGACATCGCGGTCACGGATGCGGCGATCAAGGAGCTCTTCCCGGACAACAAGCACCTGCACCGCTGGATCGACGCCGCGCAGGAGCGCGTCGAGTTCGAAGGCCTGCCGGCCCGCATCTGCTGGCTGGGCTACGGCGACCGCGCCAAGGCCGGCCTGCTGTTCAACCAGCTGGTCAAGGAGGGCAAGGTCAAGGCCCCCATCGTGATCGGCCGCGACCACCTCGACTCCGGATCCGTCGCCTCCCCGTACCGCGAGACCGAGGCCATGGCCGACGGCTCCGACGCGGTCGCCGACTGGCCGCTGCTCAACGCCCTGCTCAACACCGCCTCCGGCGCCACCTGGGTCTCCATCCACCACGGCGGCGGCGTCGGGATCGGCCGTTCCATCCACGCGGGCCAGGTCTCCGTCGCCGACGGCACCGACCTCGCCGCGCAGAAGCTCGAACGCCTCCTCACCAACGACCCCGGCATGGGCGTCATCCGCCACGTCGACGCCGGCTACGACCGCGCCGTCGAGGTCGCCAACGAACGCGGCGTCCGCATCCCCATGCTCCCCACGGACTCCCTCTAACCAAACCCCCAACCCCCGTCGATTGCTCCGTAAGTGCCGTTTTGAGCTCCGAAAAGGGCCGTTATGGAGCAATCGATGGGGAAACCGGGCTCAACCATCAGATTTAGGTAGATCTCAATGACTCTCACCACCCACTCACCGCTCACCGTCACCCTCGGCTCCAGCGGCGTCACCCCCGAGGACGTCGTCGCCGTCGCCCGCCACGACGCCCACGTGACCATCGCCCAGGACGCCCTCGACGCCGTCGCCAGGGTCCGCGCGCACATCGACGATCTCGCCCACTCCGAGACGCCCGCCTACGGAATCTCCACCGGCTTCGGGGCCCTGGCCAACCGGCACATCCCCAACGAGCTGCGCACCCAGCTGCAGAAGTCCCTGATCCGCAGCCACGCCGCCGGCATGGGCCCGGCCGTGGAACGCGAAGTGGTCCGCGGCATCATGTTCCTGCGCGCCAAGACCCTGGCCTCCGGCCGCACCGGCGTCCGGCCCGTTGTGCTGCAGACCATGGTGGACGTGCTCAACGCCGGCATCACCCCGGTGGTCCGCGAATTCGGCTCGCTCGGCTGCTCGGGCGACCTCGCGCCGCTCTCGCACTGCGCCCTAGTCCTGATGGGCGAAGGCGAAGCCACCGGCCCGGACGGGGAACTGTATGGCGCCAAGGGCGGCCGCACCGTCGCCGAACTCCTCGCCGCGCACGGGATCGAACCCGTCACGCTGGCCGAAAAGGAGGGCCTGGCCCTCGTCAACGGCACCGAGGGCATGCTCGGCATGCTGCTGATGGCCATCGCGGACATCCGCCAGCTGCTCACGACGGCGGACATCACCGCCGCGCTCAGCGTCGAGGCGCTGCTGGGCACCGACCAGGTGTTCCTGCCCGAGCTGCACGCAGCGCTGCGCCCGCATCCGGGCCAGGCTGCCTCCGCGGACAACATGCTCCGCGTGCTGTCCAACTCGCCGATCGTGGCCTCGCACCGGATCAACGACACCAAGGTCCAGGACGCCTACTCGCTGCGCTGCGCACCCCAGGTGGCCGGCGCCGTCCGCGACACCGTGGACCACGCCGCCCTGGTCGCCTCCCGCGAACTGGCTGCCGCGATCGACAACCCGGTGGTCCTGCCCGACGGCAGGGTCAGCTCCAACGGCAACTTCCATGGCGCCCCGGTGGCCTACGTGCTGGACTTCCTGGCCATCGCCGTAGCGGACCTGAGCTCCATCTCCGAGCGCCGGAGCGACCGGATGCTGGACCCGGCCCGCTCGCACGGGCTGCCGGCCTTCCTGGCCTCGGACCCCGGCGTCGACTCGGGCCTCATGATCGCCCAGTACACCCAGGCCGGGCTGGTCTCGGACAACAAGCGGCTGGCCGTCCCGGCGTCGGTTGACTCGATCCCGAGTTCCGCGATGCAGGAGGACCACGTCTCCATGGGCTGGCACGCGGCCCGCAAGCTCCGCCGCGCGGTGGAGAACCTGCGCCGGGTCCTGGCCATCGAACTGGTGACCTCGGCCCGGGCCCTGGACATCCGCACCCAGCTGTCCGACGGCGAACTCACCCCAGGCCCGGCGGGCACGGCCGTGATCGCCGCCCTGCGCGACGTCGTCGAGGGTCCCGGCACGGACAGGTTCCTGTCTCCGGAGCTGGAAGCCGCGGATGCCCTGGTGGCGTCGGGCAAGGTCCGCGCGGCCGCCGAATCCGCCGTCGGAAATCTCGCCTGAAGAAAAACAAAATGCAGTCTGTATGAACAATTTCCGGTCCCCCCGAAATAGTCGGCAACACGGCCAGCGGGGGCCCGGGAACTGTAGTACAAATGGAAAGTCACACCAACGACGTTGTGACAAAGAACATATACAAAGGGGTAGAAGTTCATGAAAGCACGCGGGACGGTTATGTCCAGGCGCCAGGCCACGGCCGCGGCGGTTTCCGACTGGCGGAGCCTGAAGGCCGGTGATCGGGTTGAAATCCTCAAGCACGCGCAGGTCTTGGCCGCCGGTGAGGTCGAAGAAGTCTCACTGAGCGGCAATGTGCTGTGGCTCGTCCCGGCGGTACCGTCCGAAACCGAGCTCTTCCTGAAATCCGATGGTGTGGAGGTGCGGCGCAGCTAGCCGCAGCCGTCTTCGCGCCGCTCGCGCGTATCGTGGTGGTGGGGCGCCGTTCCGCAGGGACGGCGCCCCACGCATCCCCGGGCACCCGGGCCCGGCAGGAGGGATACGCAGTTGTTTGAGGCTCCCAGCATCATTTTTGCGGCGGCAGGCCTGGCCGTCTTCGCCGCAGCCCTTCTGCCCAAGCTGCTGCGCAATGCGCCGCTGTCCATGCCGATGGTCTTCCTGGCCGCCGGCATACTGGCCTTCACGCTCATCCCGGAGTTGCCGGACCCCGACCCCCTGCAGTACGGGGAGTTCACCACCCACCTGACCGAAATCTGCGTCATCATCTCGTTGATGGGCGCGGGCCTCGCGCTCGACCGGCCAGTGGGAAGGCGGGAATGGTCGACCACCTGGCGGATGCTGGGCGCGGCCATGCCGATCTGCATCGTGGCCCTCACCCTGCTGGGCCTGGGGGTGCTGGGGCTGGGGCTCGGAGCCGCGCTGCTGGCCGCGGCGGCGCTCGCGCCAACCGACCCCGTGCTGGCGTCGGAAGTCCAGGTGGGGGAGCCGGCAGATGACGAGGACCAAACCGAGCGCGGTGAGGACGAGATCCGCTTCGGACTCACCTCCGAGGCCGGACTGAATGACGGGCTGGCTTTCCCGTTCGTGTACCTGGCCATCGCCATCAGCCTGGTGGGCCCCTCGCCGTCGGAGTGGTTCGTGTCCTGGTTCGCCACCGATGTCCTGTGGCGGATCGGCATGGGCATCCTCCTCGGCTGGCTGGCCGGGAAGGCCCTGAGTCGGTTGTTCTTCTCCGCCAGTGACAGCATCCGGCTGTCCGGCCACTCCGAGGGCTTTGTGGCGCTGGCCGCGACCTTCCTGGCGTACGGGGTGACCGAGATGCTGGAGGGCTACGGGTTCATCGCCGTCTTTGTTTGTGCCGTCACCATCCGGGCCGCCGAACGGACGCACGGGTTCCACCGCGTGATGCACTCCTACGTGGAGCAGCTCGAACGGCTCATGACGGTGGTCATCCTGGTGCTCCTGGGCGGCGCGATCGCGCGGGGCCTGCTGGCCGGAATCGGCTGGGCGGAGATCCTCGTGGCGTTGGCGTTCCTGCTGGTCGTCCGTCCGCTGGCCGGCTGGATTGGCCTGGCACGGGGCAAGACCGGCCCGCGGGAGCGGATCGCCATCGCCTTCTTCGGCATCAGAGGCATCGGCTCGCTGTACTACCTCGCCTACGCGCTCAGCAAGGGCGACTTCGCCGCCCAGGGGGAGCAGCTGTGGGCCTTCATCGGCCTGGTGGTGGCCATGTCCATCGTGCTGCACGGGGCCACCACGGCACCCGTCATGAACCGGCTGGACCGGCTGCGCGAAAAGAAGGCCGCGCGGAAGTACGGCGACGAGGGCAAAGCGCCGAAAACATCGATCTGACGGGGGCCTGCCGCGGTGCCGGGTTGCCGCCTACCCCAGCAGCGTATTGACCAGCCGCGCGGCCACCTTGGCGGTCCGGCCGTCGACGTCGAATTCCGGATTCAGCTCGGCCACGTCAAGGTGCAGGAGCTTCCCGCTCTTGGCCACCTGTCGGCACACGGCGCTGATCACGGGCAGCGGCACACCGTAGGCGGCGGGGGCGCTCACGCCCGGGGCGACCGAGGCCGGCAGCACGTCCAGGTCGATCGTCAGGTACAGGGCGTCCACCTGCGCCAGGAACGCCGCCACGAACACCCGTGCGGCCTCCGCTGAGCAGTCCTCGTCCAGCAGGTAGTCCACACCGAGTTCCTCGGCGGTCCGGAAGAGCGCCCGGGTGTTGTTCGGCTCGGAGATCCCGACGACGGCGTACTTCAGTTCGCGGCCCGCGGCGGCTTCCGCGCGGGCCATCTGCAGGAACGGGGTGCCGGAACTCGGCACTGCCTCGTCGCGGAGGTCGAAGTGGGCGTCCAGGTTCAGCACACCCACGCGCAGTCCCTCGCGGACCGCCGCGGAACCGGCCACGCCCAGGTAGCTCGCGAACGCCGTCTCATGCCCGCCGCCCAGCACCACGGGAAGCTGGCCGGCGTCGAGCAGGGCGGTGATGGCGAGCCCGGCCCGCGCCTGCCCTGCCTCCAGGGCATCCCCGGCCACGGTGACGTCGCCGGCGTCGTGCACCTCCCGGTCCAGGTGGAACGCGAGCGGGCCGAGCGCGGCGCGGATCGCCGCGGGGGCTGCGGCGGCACCGGTGCGGCCCTTGTTGCGGCGCACCCCGGCGTCGCTGCCGAAGCCGAGAATCACAGCGGGGCGGTGGGAGGAGTCGGAACGCCCGGGCTGGGGGCGGCGCCGCGCGTACGGGGTGACGGACTGCCACCAGCGGCGGTGTTCGGGGCCGTCGCCGTCGAACCGTCCGGACCAGGGCTGCGGCGGGACGTCGACGGAGGGAGCGGGAGAAACCATGCCCCTAGCTCACAGCAGCCCGGGCCGGAAAACCAGCCGCGCCGCCGTGGTGGTGTCCGAAATCCCGGAACCTGCACTTAAACGCCGCCGAGTTCGCACTTCGCGGCAGTGTTTCCGGGGAAATTTCCGGAAAACGGCGCTGCGAAGTGCGAACTCGGCGGGGTGGGGGAGTGGCTAGTGCAGCCCCAGCGCGGCCTCGATCGGGCCGATCGCGAAGAACAGCAGGAAGGCCGCGGCCACAGCCCACATCAGCGGGTGCACCTCGCGGGCGCGGCCCTGGAACGTGCGGATCAGGACGAACATGATGAAGCCCGCACCAAGGCCGTTGGCGATCGAGTACGTGAACGGCATCAGCGTGAAGGTCAGGAAGGCCGGGATCGCGATGCCCAGGTCCTGCCAGTCGATCTTGCCGACCTGGGAAACCATCATAAAGCCGACGACGACGAGCGCCGGTGCCACTGCCTCGAACGGCACGAGGTTGATCAGCGGGGTGAAGAACATGGCCACGAGGAACAGCAGGCCGGTGACGACGGAGGCCAGGCCGGTCCGGGCGCCTTCGCCGATGCCGGCGCCGGATTCGACGTAGATCTGGTTCGAGGAGACCGAGGCCCCGCCGCCGACGATCGCGCCGAGCGCGTCCACCTGCAGCACGCGGTCAACGTTGGGGATGTTGCCGTCCTTGTCGATGCTGCCGGCCTCGGTGGCCAGGCCCACCATGGTGCCCATGGCGTCGAAGAAGATGCTCAGCAGGATCACGAACGCCAGCAGGGTCGCAGCGACAAAACCGAGGTGCTCGAACGCGCCGAAGGGGTTGGCCTTGCCGATCAGCGACAGGTCGGGGGCTGCCCATTCGGAGAACTTCGGGGCCACGAGGGACCAGCCCTGCGGGTTGTGGGTCTTGCCGTCGAAGCTGGGGCCGATGTGCAGCGTGAATTCCAGGATCACCGACAGGATGGTCGAGGCGACGATGCCGATCAGGATCGCGCCCTTGACCTTGCGGACCACGAGGGCGATGGTGAGGACCAGACCGAAGACGAAGACCAGTGTGGGCCAGCCGAGCAGCTTGCCGTCGAAGCCCAGGCCGACCGGGACGGTGGTCCCGGCGACATCGGGGATGCGGCGGACAAAGCCGGCGTTGACGAGGCCGATCAGGGCGATGAACAGGCCGATGCCCACGACGATCGCGGTCTTCAGGCCCTCCGGGACCGCTTTGAACACTGCGGTCCGGAATCCGGTGAGGACCAGGATCAGCATGGTGATGCCGGAGAGCATCACGAGGCCCATCATGTCCGGCCAGGTCAGGCCGGGGTTGGTGGCCACCGTAACGGCGACGAAGGCGTTGACGCCGAGGCCCGTTGCCAGCGCGAAGGGGTGCTTGGCCCACGCGCCCATCAGGATCGTCAGGATGCCGGCAACGAACGCGGTGACGGCGGCGACGGCCGGGAAGCCGAGGGTGGCGCCGGTTGAATCGGGCACCGAGAGGATCAGCGGGTTCAGCACCACGATGTAGCTCATGGCGAAGAACGTGGCGAAGCCTCCCCGGATTTCCCGGGAGAAGTTCGACCCGCGTTCGGATATCTTGAAATACCGGTCGAGTGCGGAGCCTTGCTTGAGCATCAGGTCTTGCATTAGTCCTCCGGGAGACGTTTGTGGTTACTTGAATCCTATTGGGCGCAGACCGGGCGTCCGGCCGAATTCGCCTAGTCTGTAAGGAAGACAACACTAGGAGTAGCCAGACCATGCGCCTCATCCGACAGCTTCAGGGTGCCCTCCTGGGGGCCGTGATCCTCGCCGCCGCCCTGCTGGGTGCTGCTGCTCCCGCCTCGGCGCACGACGCCGCCGAGTCCACCAGCCCGGCCTCCGGCGCCACCGTGGCGGCGCCGCCGGAGAAGGTGTCGGTCACGTTCAACAAGAACCCGCTGGCGCTGGGTTCGCAGATGCTGGTCAACGATGCCGCCGGCGTCAATTGGGCCGACGGCGCGGTGGAGATCGTGGACAACGTCGCCTCGCAGAAGCTCAAGCCGGGGGCCCCGGCCGGCGCCTACACCGTGGTGTGGCGGGTGGTCAGCTCGGACTCGCACCCGATCGAAGGCAACTTCGCCTTCACAGCCACCACCGGAGCGGCGGGCTCGACGGCGGCTGCCGCGGTTCCCACGATGGGAACCGCCCAGCCCGGCACCACGCCGGCGCCGTCCCTTCCGGCCGATTCCTCCGAGCCCTTCCCCTGGAGCATCGTGATCTTCGTGGGTACGGCCATCGGCATTGTGGTTGTCCTGGGCCTGATGGCCAAGCGCCGCCTCGCCGGCCGTGACGAGCAGGTCGACGACGGCCAGGACGCCGAGCACCAGGGCGCCGGGAACTGAACAGAAGCAACGCGGGGTCACTTAGCGCCCATTCGACCCACCCTGATGGGCCGTAACTGACCCCGCGTTGCCTTGGGGGAGTTGCCTTTGGATGGGGGAGGGGTGTTCCGGCTAGGCCGGCGCGGCGAGGGCATAGCCACCGGGCAGGACGGCGGGGAAGCCATCGGGGTAGACCTTGGCGGAGATCGCTTGGCCCACCACTTTTGCCTGGCGCAGCACTTCCTTCGGCGTGGGAGTGATGAGTTCGCCGACGCCCACGAGGTACATCCCGAGGGCGTGCATGGCGGCCATCAGGTTCTGGCCCGCGGCCATGCCCAGTTCGGAGAGCATCCGGCGCAGCTGGCTGTGGGCGCAGCGGGTCAGCACGAGGTGGTCCGCCAGCAGGACGCCGCCCGGCGTGCGGACTGCCCACTGCTGGGTGGGCCCCGCAATGCCGGCGTCGAGGTGGTCCAGCTGGAGGGCACGGATGTTGTTCCGCACATCCAGCTTGTGGCTGGTGGCGTAGTTCCGCAGGTGCCGGAGGATCTCGTTGCGTTCCCGCAGGCTCGCGGCGTCGGCCGCATCGCAGCGTTGCAGCGATGACGTGTTGGCCGGATGGCCGGCGCCCAGCAGGTCGAGTCCGTCCACGATGATGGAGTCCACGCCGCGCCGCTGCAGTTCGCTGGCAACCGCCAGCCCGGACAGGCCCGTGCCGATTACGACGGCGGCGGTCCGCTCGATCCCCCCGGACATAGGCATGCTCGACACTGCAGGGTCCTTCCTCGGATGGTGCAAGTTCCGCGGCCGATGCCCCGGAAACGTTCCGTTGCGCGTTCCGGAATCCCGTTTCAGTCCGCAGCACCAGCAGGGGCAGCGTTCTGAAAGACGAGTCTCGGTTCAGCAACGCATCGAAGAATACCCAACATTTCCGGCCTTGGATAGAGCGGATCGAACATTCATGGATCCCGGGATTTCCCGGCATTTCAAACGGCGGGCCAGGCCTTGCCGCCGTCATCCCGGGCCACCGGGCGTTGTGTAAACACTGCGTAAAACATGGGGAAGTCCCCAGTCCGGGCCTGGGTCCAACGTGCTTGCTTGTTCCCGTCAAACCGAGAATAGTTAGGAAAACCAGGGGTACTGGCCGCAGATTCTTCGGCCGCGTCGCCAATGGACGCTGCGCGCGGGCACGTCTGGCAGAATAGCCGCAACATCAGGCAAGAATCGCGAGGAGGCGGACCCCATGGGCCGAGAACAGGTGCATCCGGATCCGGCAGGGGATGTCCCGTCCGGGTCCGTAGCTCCCCGGGGGATCGTGGTCGGCGTTGATGGTTCAGACCACAGCAAATGTGCCCTGGTGTGGGCCGCCCGCGAAGCCGAGCGCCGCAATCGTCCGCTGCACATCGTGACCGCCTATTCCGTTCCGATCTTCGCGGCGTCAGGGCTCGACGGCGGGTACGCCACCGTGGACGACTCGGTGATCCGCGAAGGCGCGGAGGCCATCCTGAAGCAGGCCGTGAACAAGGTCGCCGGGTACCTGATCGACGTCGACGCCTCCGTCGAGAACGGCGATGCCTCCGGTGTTCTGCTGGAAATGTCCGAAACCGCCGAGCTGCTGGTCTTCGGCACCCGGGGCCGGGGCGGCTTCGTTGGGCGGCTGCTCGGCTCCGTCAGCAGCGCCCTCCCCGCGCACGCCAAATGCCCCACAGTCACCGTGCCCCTGATCTGCTCTGACCGGCTGGGCGAAACCACCGACGACAAGCATGTCCTGGCGGAACGGGCGAAGTCCGGGCACATTCCGGTCGAAAACGTTGTGGTGGTGGGGGTCGACGGTTCCGAACAGGCCCGGGTGGCCGTCTTGGAAGCCGCGGCCCAGGCGGAGCGGCTCTCGGCTCCGCTGCGGGTGGTGTGCGCCGTTCCGCAATACAACGGGTCGTTGGCATGGGTTCCCGCACCCATGGACCGTGACGCGCTCTTCGCCGACATCAGGGTCCAGCTCGACGCCGGCACCGCCTGGATCAGGAGCCACTTTCCCCGCCTCAAGGTGGAGACCCAGCTCGTGGACGGCTCGCCCGTGGACGTCCTCGTCGAAGCCAGCCGGCATGTGGAACTGGTGGTTGTCGGCACCCGCGGTCGCGGCGGCTTCGCCGGAATGCTGCTCGGTTCCACCTCGGACGGCATCCTGCACCACGCCAAAGGCCCCGTCATGGTGGTCCCCGACCGGGACGATCCCCGGCTGGCGGACCGGGTCAACTTCGGGCCCATTCTCGGCGATTCGTAGCCCGGAACAGACTCCGGGCGGGCGTTGAAGGGAGGGCCGGCAGGTGGAGCAGCTCCCCGGCACAAGTGCGCCATCTCAGGACCGGCGTCAGGAACGGCAGCAAGGGCTGGTGCTCGAACTTGAGCTGGTCAGCGCGGAGTTGCTTCCCGACGTCGGAGGCAAGGCGGCCAACCTGGGTGAACTGATGCGGTCCGGGCTGCCGGTTCCGGCCGGGTTCTGCCTGACCACCGAGGCCTACCGTCGGGCAACGGCGTCCGCCGGGCTCGACGTCGTCCATGCCGACTTAGCCGGGACGGCCCCGGACGACCTTGCGGGGATCGCCCGGCTGGCCGCCGCCGCCCGCAGGCTGGTCCGCGCCGCGGACATCCCTGCTGACATCGCCGACGCCGTCCGGAGCGCCTACACCGCTCTGGGCACGGACGTGCCCGTGGCGGTCCGCTCGTCCGCAACCGCCGAGGACCTGCCGTTCGCCAGTTTCGCCGGCCAGCAGGACACCTTCCTGAACGTCGTGGGCATCGACGCCGTCCTGGCTGCGGTCCGGCAATGCTGGGCCTCGCTCTGGACGGACCGCGCGGCGAGCTACCGCGCCACGCACGGGATCAGCCCTTCGACGGTATCGCTCGCCGTGGTGGTCCAGCGGATGGTGGACGCGGCCGTGGCCGGGGTCCTGTTCACCGCGAACCCGGTGACCGGCAGGCGGCACGAAGCGGTCGTCGACGCCAGCCCGGGCCTCGGCGAGGCGGTGGTTTCCGGGGCGGTCAACCCGGACCACTTCGTCGTCGACAGCGGCACCCAGAAGATTCTTGAGCGCCGGATCGGGAGCAAGAGTGTGGCCATCCGGCCGCTTCCCGGCGGCGGAACCGAACGGGTCGAACAGTACGGCTCCGCCTCGCAGCCCTGCGTAAACGACGCCCAGCTGCTGGCCCTGGAGCGCCTTGGCCGCCGCGCGGAGCTGCACTTCGGCGCGCCGCAGGACCTCGAATGGGCCGTCGACGGCGGCGGAGTGCCGTGGCTGACGCAGTCCCGGCCCATCACCACCCTCTACCCGCTGCCGGAGCGGCGACGCGTCCGGGAAGGGACGCGGGTCTACCTGTGCTTCAGCCTGGCCCAGGGCCTGACGCGCCCGCTGACCCCGATGGGACTGGCAGGCTTCCGGCTGATTGCCTCGTCCGTGGCGCGCGCGGCGAACTTCGACGTCCCGGCGCCCCACGACGGGCCGCCGCCTTACGTCCAGGCGGGCCAGCGACTCTTCTTCGACCTGACCCCGGTCGTCCGCAGCGCCGTTGGACGGGCCATCGTGCCGCGCGTGTTCGACGTCATGGAGGCGCGGTCCGCGGCCGTGCTGCGGCGGTTGTTCACGGACCCCCGCCTCTCGGTCACCAGCAGATCCCCGTGGCGGGTGCTGCGGCACGTTGGCCCGGTGGCGGCGCGCGCCAGGGTTCCGGAGACGCTGCTCCGCGCACTGTTCCGGCCCGAGGCTGCGCTGCGCCGGGCGGAACGGTTCGGTGAACGGTTCCGGGCCGCCCTGGTAGTGCCGGCGGGGTCGACCCCGGTGCAGCGGCTGGATCACGTGGAGCGCATCCTGGGGCACGAGCTGTTCCCGGTGGTACCCAACATCCTGCCGCTGCCGGCCCTGGGCTTTGCGCTGCTGGCCGGCGCCGGCAGGCTGCTGGGACACGGCGCCGGCACGGGGGCCCTGCAGCCGGTCCTGCGGGGACTTCCCAACAACGTGACCACCGAAATGGACCTGGCTCTCTGGCAGCTTGCCGCCGCCATCCGGGCCGACGCCGCAGCGGCAGCTGTGTTCGATGGCGCTGTGATCGATGGCGCGGGCGTGCCGGCGCTGGCCCGCCGCTACCGGGCCCGGGAGCTTCCCGCCGTCGTGCAGTCCGGGCTTGCCGGGTTCCTGGCCCGCTACGGGCACCGGGCGGTGGCGGAAATCGACCTGGGCATGCCGCGCTGGTCGGACGATCCGTCCCACATTCTCGGGGTCCTCGCCAACTACCTGCGGCTCGACGACCCGGGCCTGGCGCCGGACCGGCAGTTCAGCAAGGCCGAACGGGAGGCTGAGGCGCAGGTGGAACGGCTTGCCGCCGCCGCGGGGGAGCGGGGCAGGCTGCGCGCTGCGCTGGTGCGGGCGGCCCTGAAACGCACCCGGATGTTCGCCGGCCTGCGCGAACTGCCGAAGTACCACATCGTCGAAGCCCTCGCCGCGGTGCGGGGGCAGCTCCAGGTCATCGGGACCGAACTGGCCGCCGCCGGCCGCATCGGCGAGGCGGACGACGTCTTCTTCCTGGACCTCGTCGAGACTCGCGACGGGCTCGCCGGGAGGCCGCTGCAGCACCTCGTGGCACAGCGCCGGGAGGACTACCAGCAGGAACTGGGCCGCCGGCACATCCCCCGGGTGCTGCTTTCGGACGGGACGGTGCCCGAGGCGCTGCAGGCCGGCACTGCCGGGGAGGCCGGAACCCCGGGACTCCTGACCGGGACCCCCGCGTCGGCGGGCACGGTCACCGCCCGGGCCCGCGTCATCCTCGAGCCGCAGGGCGCGCGGCTGGAGCCCGGCGAGATCCTGGTGGCGCCTTCCACAGATCCGGGCTGGACGCCGCTGTTCCTCACAGCCGGCGGGCTGGTGATGGAAATGGGCGGACCCAACTCGCACGGCGCCGTCGTGGCCCGGGAGTACGGGATCCCCGCGGTGGTAGGGGTCCCCGACGCCACCTCGCTGATCGCCACCGGGCACAGCATCACGGTCGACGGCGCCGCCGGCACCGTTGCGCCGGACACCGGGCCTCCGGGGCCGCAGCAGCAGCGGGCCCATGAGTGACGTGCCGGATCCGCCGGCGGATCCGCAGACAGCGGAGCCCCAGACAGGGGAGCCCCAGCCGGCGGCTGCCGGCGTCGACGACCCCTGGCTCCCCGCCTTCCTGGTCAGCCACCCGCTCACCGCAGGCTGGGCCTGGACGGGGTTCTGGGCAGCCCTGATCGTCGCAGACGACTTCTTCGACTTCGCGGGATGGTCCTGGTACGTGATGGTCGGGATGGCCGCGCTGCCCACGCTGCTCGCCACCATCGCGCTGCTGCAGGCCACTCCGCGGCGGCATCTCAAGCCGCGCAGGGACTCCGTGCTGGGCCACTTCTTCGTCCGCTTCCTCGCCCTCACGGCCGCGTTCCTGGTGTGGGGTGTTTCGGTGGTCATGAGCGCCTCAATCTCCACCACCATCCAGTCCCTCGTCGGCGCTTCGGAACGGGAGGTCACTGCCCTGGGATTCAACCTCTTGCTGGCCGCGGTTCCCCTCGTCGTGTCCGTGCTCTGGCTGGCCTTCATCATCCGTTGCGCGTGGTTCCTGCGCCGGCTGCGCGGCTGGAAACAGGACCCCTCGCCTGCCCGATTGCCCAAGAAATTCCTGCGCGGGAGGCCGCGGCTCAGGCGGGTCACCGTCGGACTCGCCCACCCCGGCCTGCTGCTCGTGGCCGGACTCGGAACCTCAGTGCTCGCGCTCCTGCTCGGGGCGGTCGAGCTGACGCTGAATGTTTTCGCCTAGCCACCCCGCCGGGCCGCTCCGCCGGGGCCGCTCCGCAGGGTCGCGCCATCGGGGCCGGCCGCCCTGATGCGTCCGCCGGCAATGTCTGCCGGAGGGGTGAACCGGGCCGCTTCCGGGCGTAGTGTTGACTCATGAGCTGCAAGGTTGGAGCGCGGTCGCAATGACGCGCAAATGGCTGCGTTGGATGCCCGCCGTGGCGGTGCCTGCCGTGATCGCGGCCGGCGTGCTGTCCGGATCTGTTCCCGCGAGCGCCGGAGACCCGCTGCCGGAGAAGACTCCGCAGCAAGTGCTCCTCATGATCGCCCAGCACGACGAGAAATCCCTGTCCGGGACGCTGGAACAAAGCTCCGAGATCGGCCTGCCGGAACTTCCGAAGTCCGGGCCCGGTGCTGGTTCCCCCGAGACCGCCTGGCTGGAGCTGCTGACCGGACCCCACACCGCCCGTGTCTACCTTGACGCGCCGGAGAACGCCCGGGTGCAGATCATGGACCGGATGGCGGAGCGCGACGCGATCAAGAACGGCAAGGACCTCTGGTTCTACAACTCCAAGGACAACACCGCCGCCCACGCCCAGCTGCCTGCCGGTGCGGCAGACCGCCACCCGGCCCATCCCGGAACCGTGCCGACTCCCGAGGAAATGGCTGACAAGCTGCTCGCCAAACTCGACGCCAGTACCGAGGTGACCGTTGGCCCGGATACCCAAGTTGCCGGACGGGCCGCCTACAACCTCGTGCTCACCCCAAAGTCGGACACCACCTTGGTGGAGTCCGTCGCCATTGCGGTCGATGGCGAAACCGGACTCCCGCTCGGCGTCCAACTGAGGGCGCGGGGACAGTCGGAGCCGGCGTTCAGCGTCGCCTTCACGAGCCTCAAGCTTGAAACCCCGGATTCCTCCATTTTCAACTTCACCCCGCCGCCTGGGGCCACCGTCACGGAGATCCCGCTGCCGGACCATAAGTCCGACGCAGCCACCCCGCCGTCGGACGCCCCCAAAGCGAAGGACGGGAAGCGGCCTGCCGTCACCGGGACCGGCTGGGAATCGGTGCTCGAATTCCCGGCAGGAGCCATCGCGCTTCCGGGCGGAACCCCGCCCCAGACCGGGGCCCCGGACCCCGCGGCCGCCAACCCGCTGCAGCCCGGCCGCTCCGCTTCCGAGGGAACCGGGTCCGGTGCCGCCGCGCTGCTGGAACAGGCTGCGGTCGCCGTCCCGGGCGGACGGCTGGTGTCCACATCGCTGGTGAATGTCCTGATTCTCGATGACGGGCGTATCCTCGCCGGT
Organism: Arthrobacter sp. NicSoilB4; assembly: GCF_019977335.1. Lineage (NCBI taxonomy): Bacteria > Bacillati > Actinomycetota > Actinomycetes > Micrococcales > Micrococcaceae > Arthrobacter > Arthrobacter sp. NicSoilB4. The sequence continues at coordinate 337,507 of NZ_AP024653.1, forward strand.
TCCGTGCCGTTGGAGCGGCTGCAGGCCGCTGCCGCCCAGCGGTGACCGTTTGGTGACCGCCGCCGGGCCGGTGACGGAGCTGAGCATCGAGACCATCGGTCTCAGCAAGCGCTTTGGCCACCAGCTGGCCGTCGACGGCGTCGACCTGGCGGTGCCAAAAGGCTCGGTCTTCGGCTTCTTGGGTCCCAACGGCTCCGGCAAGACCACCACCATCCGGCTCATGCTCGGCCTCGCCGCGGCCAGCAGCGGCTCTGTTTGGCTCCTCGGCCAGGAGATGCCGGGGCGGCTGCGCGAGGTGTTGCCTCGCGTGGGTGCGTTGGTGGAGGGGCCGGCCTTCTATCCTTTTCTCTCCGGTGCGGCCAACCTGCACCGGTTCGACGCCGCAGACCCGCGTGTTCCTGCCGCCACGCGGAAAGCCCGGGTCCATTCGGCGTTGGAACGGGTGGGGCTCACGCACGCCGCGGACAAGAAAGTCCGGGCCTATTCGCTGGGCATGAAGCAGAGGCTGGGGATTGCCAACGCACTGCTGTCGCCCCGCGAACTCCTCGTACTCGACGAACCCACGAACGGGCTCGATCCGCAGGGCACCCGGGAGGTCCGCAGCCTGGTGCGCTCGCTCGCGGCGGACGGCGCCACCGTGTTCGTCTCCAGCCATTTGCTCGCCGAGGTGGAACAGATCTGCACGCACGCGGCCATCATGAGCGCGGGCCGGCTGGTGGCGCAGGGAACTCTCGCCGAGCTGCGCCAGGGCGGGCAGGCGCGAATCCGGGTACTGACGCCGGATGCGGGGGCCGCGGCAGAGGTGCTGGCCCGGTTGGGCCTGAGCGCGGCCGTGGGCGGGCGTGCCTCTGCCGGGCCGCCGGGCGGTGCCGGCCCCAACGGCGCCGGCTCCAACGGTGCGGGGTCCAGCGGCGCCGGCTCCAACGGTGCGGGGTCCAGCGGCGCCGGCTCCAACTGGACCGACTGGGCCGGTTCGAACTGGGCCGGCGACCTGCTCTACGCCCCGCTCCCCGCGGCGGCCGACGGTGCCGTGGCGCCCGAGGCGGTGGTGGCCGCCCTGGTGGCTGCCGGAGTCCGGGTCCGGGGCTTCGCCACCGAACAGGTCAGCCTGGAGGAGCGCTTCGTGGCGCTGACGGGGGAGGGCTTCGACGTTGTCCAGTAAAGAGTTGTCCAGTAAAGAAACGGCCGCCAGTGAAAAATCCCGGTACGGTGCGGCTGCGGCGACCACCCGGCCGGACAAACGGGGCAGTGGCTTGCTCGCGTCCGAACTCGGGGTCCTCTTCCGCCGACGCCGTACCTGGGCGATGCTGTGTGCGCTGGCGGCCATACCGATCCTGATCGCCGTGGCGGTCCGGGTGTCCTCCGCGGTACCGGCCGGCCGGGGTCCGGCGTTCCTGGACCGGATTACCCAAAACGGTCTTTTCGTTGGCGTGACCGCCATGCTCGTGTCCGTTCCGCTGTTCCTGCCGCTGACCGTGGGGGTGGTGGCGGGAGACACGGTGGCCGGCGAGGCCGGGCTGGGAACACTGCGGTACCTGCTGGTGGCGCCGGCGGGCCGGGTCCGGCTGCTGCTGGTGAAGTACGCCGGGGCGGTGGTGTTCGCCGTCGCGGCACCGCTTTTGGTTGCGCTCGTCGGTGCCGCCATCGGAGCCGCCCTTTTTCCGGTGGGGCCGGTCACGCTGCTGTCCGGGGATGCCATCGGCGCCGCTGAGGCAATGGTGCGGCTTTTGCTGATTGCCGCCTATCTAGCCGTCTCGCTGATGGGCCTTTCGGCGATCGGGCTCTTTATGTCCACGCTCACGGACGTACCCGTGGGTGCGATGGCGTCCACCGTCGTGCTCGCGGTCGTCTCACAGGTCCTGGACGCGCTGCCGCAACTGGAATGGTTGCACCCCTGGCTGTTCAGCCACTACTGGCTGGACTTTGCCGACCTGCTCCGCCAGCCCGTCGTGTGGGACTCCTTCCTCACTAACTTGCTGCTGCAGGGCGGCTACGTCGCCGTTTTCGGGGCGCTCGCCTATGGCAGGTTCATCACGAAGGACGTGCTCTCCTAAGGATCCGGATCCGGCTGGCTCCGCCCAGGGAAAGGGAAGCTCAGTACCGGGCGGCCACGGGGTGAAGCTGCATCCCGGACATGGAAGCCAGGTCCGTCACGGTGATCCCGGCGTCCTCGTTCAGCGCCTGGACCACGCGGCCGCCGCCGAGGTATATCGCCACGTGGTAGAAACCCGGGGCCGAACCCCAGACCAGCAGGTCGCCCGGCTGGGCCTGGGAGAGCGGAACATGCACGGGGGCCTGGGCGAACTGCTGGGACGCGGTGCGGGGAAGGTACTTTCCGGCCGCGGCAAACGCGTTCTGCACGAGGCCGGAGCAGTCGAAACCGTGGGCCCCGGTTCCGCCGTACTGGTAGAAATAGGGCGCGCCGACCTTCCCGAGAGCCACCGAGATCGCTGTCTGGTTGGAGCCGCCGGGCGCCGGTGGCGGCGTGGGCGCCGGTGGTAGAACCGGGGCGGGCGCGACCGGAGCCGGGGAAGTCGGGTCCGGAACGGGCAGGGCCGGCGGAACCGGGGCCGGCGGAACCGGGGCCGGCGCCTGCGGACTCGGAATGACCGGCGCGGGGTTGCCGGGGCCGGGCACCTGGCTTTGACCCTGCCCGGCTGCGGCGGTCACTGCCGCCAGCCGGTCCTGCTGGCGCTGCCGGTCCAGGGCATCCACGCGCTCCGATTCCAGGGCAACGGTGGTGTTCTTGAGGTTCGCGAGCTGGTCCACCAGCACGGTCCGCTGCGCGCTGGCCTCGGACACGGCCTGGCGCTGGGCGTCGTTGGCACGTTCGGCGTCGAGCTTGCGGGCCTCCGCCGTCCGCGCGGCCTCGTCGGCGGCCCGGTTGGCGTCGGCGGCGGCAGCCGTCAGCGACTCGGCGGCAACGGCAGCGGTTTCTGCGGATTGGAAGGCCCGGGTGCGGCCGGCCGTCACGGCCTCGAGGGTGGCAGCCTGTTGCAGGGCGTTGCCGCTCCCGGTGACAAAGCTGCTCAGGGCGGGATTCAGCCCGCCGTTGCGGTAGAGATCGCCGGCGAGCTGGCCGATCTGCCTGCGCGTTTTCTCCTGCTGCTCGCCGGCTGCCGAGGCCCTGGCGGCGGCAACAGCGGCGGCGTCGCGCCGGAGTTCCAGTTCCACGAGCGCTTCACCATAGGCGTTATTGGCCTGCAGGGAAGCCGCGAGGCTGGCATCCTGCGCAGCGGACGCGTCCGCCAGGAGCCGGTCGATCGCGGCGACCTGGGCCGCCGTCGCGCTTTCACTGGCCTTGGCGGCGGCAATCTCATCCGGAGATGGAATCCCCGGCTCAGCCGGAACCTGAACGGCAGCGACCTGAACGGCAGGGCCCCGGACGGACGCGGGCGGTGCGGCGTTCGCTGGAATCGCCAGCGTTCCCAGGAGCACGACGGCGGCGCATGCCGCGGCCGTCGTTCGGCCGGAACCGGTCCAAGTCATGGGCAAACCTCGCTGCAGTGTCGGGCTGGAGCGGGCGAGCGCGTATTCCGGCGCGAGAAACGCCCGGCTGATCCCCCAGCACGGTCGAGGCTACGTGCCCATGGCCACTTTGGCAACACTGGTCACATCAATAACATAAACAACAACTATGTCATTTGGTCACATTTGGCGGGGCGTGTCGTGGGCTGCCGCCGCCGGTCCGTAGTTTCCGGACTCAGGCGTGCTGGTGTGACTCGTGCTCCGCGTGGGAGGCCGGTTCCAGCTGGAAGGTGCAGTGCTCGGTATCGAAGTGCGAGCCCAGGCAGCTGACCAGCTTGTCCAGGACCTGGTCCGCGCCGCGGGCCCCCAGCGCCGCATCCTCCACCACCACGTGGGCGGAAAACACCGGGACGCCGGAGGTGATGGTCCAGATGTGGATGTCATGCACGGACACCACGCCCTCCACGGAGAGGATGTGCTCGCGGATCAGCTGCACGTCCACACCCTTGGGGGTCGCCTCGAGCAGCACATCCACGACGTCGCGGAGCAGGTGCCAGGCCCGCGGCAGGATCATCAGCGCAATGACGATCGAGGCGATGGTGTCCGCCGCCTGGTACCCCGTGACCATAATGACCACGGCGGCGGCGATGACCGCGAAGGAGCCCAGCAGGTCGCCCAGGACCTCCAGGTAGGCGCCACGGACGTTGAGGCTCTCCTTCTGGGCGCCGCGGAGGATCAGCAGGGACACGAGGTTCGCGACGGCGCCCAGGACGGCCGCGTAAAGCATGACGTCGGTCTGCACCTCGGGGGTGGAGCCAAAGCGGCGGACGGCTTCCGTGAAAATGACCACCGAGATGACGATCAGCACCAGCGCGTTGGCCAGCGCGGCCAGCACCTCCGCGCGCTGGTAGCCGTACGTGCGCTGGTCGCTGGCCGGCCGGGAGGCGATCCAGGCGGCCAGCAAGGCGATGAAGACGCCGGCCGCGTCGGAAAGCATGTGGCCGGCGTCGGCCAGCAGGGCCAATGACCCGGAAATCAGTGCGCCGATGATCTGGATCAGGACGACGGCGAGGGTGATGGCGAGGACGGCGACCAGGCGCTTCCGGTGCTTGGCAGTGCCGGTTACAGAGATGCCGTGCGAGTGGCTGTGGTCGTGTCCCATGCCTACAAGGCTAGCCCCAGCCGAGCTCGTGCAGTCGATCGTCGCTGATGCCGAAGTGGTGCGCGATCTCATGGACCACGGTGACCGTCACCTCCTCGATCACGTCCTCACGCGATTCGCAGATCTCCAGGATCGGCTGCCGGTAAATGGTGATGCGGTCCGGCAGGGAACCGGCGTCCCACCAGGAGTCCCGTTCGGTCAGTGGCACCCCCTCGTAGAGTCCCAGCAATACGGTGTCAGGGTCCTCGCCCGGCTGCGGGACGTAGTCGTCCTCGATGAAGATGGCCACGTTGTTCATGGTCTTCGCCAGCTCCGGCGGGATCTGGTCCAGGGCATCGCTCACCGCAGCTTCGAAGTCCGCCTCGGACATCGGGAACGGGGCGTGATCGTGGCCGGAGCCGTTCCCGCCGTCGTCGGTGTTCTCCGGGTTCTCCGGGCCGTCCGGAACGATTGGCAGGCCTGGCGGCAGGGAAGCGGGCATAGCTGAAACTTTAGCGCCGAATCAGCGGGACCGGCGCCGGGTCAGCCCCACCCCCACGAGGCAGATGACGCCTCCCACCAGGCCCCAGATCGTGGGGATCTCGCCGAGCACCAGCCAGGAGATCAGGATCGTGGTGCCGGGCACGAGGTAGGTGGTGGCCGCGAGCCGGCCGGCGTCGATCAGGGACAGCGCATAGGCCCACGTGGTGAAGGCGATTGCTGTGGGGAAGATGCCGAGATAGACCAGCCCCAGCGTCGCCGGCAGCGGGGCCGCCTGCAGTTCCGTGATCAGCTGGCCGCTGAAGGGCAGGCAGCAGACCGCGCCGACCAGAATTCCAAACCAGGTGGCCTGGGCCGCCGGGAACTTCCGCAGGACCGGTTTTTGCACGATGACACTGACCGCTGCGAGGGCCGCCGCCAGCAGGCACAGCAGCACGCCGGCGACGTCGGCCGTGGACCGCTGCCCGGACCCAAGCGCGATCACCGCGACCCCGCCGAACGCGACGAGGCTGCCGATGATCAGCCAGCGGGGGAATCCCTCCTTGAGGATCACCCCGGCCATGATGGCCACCAGGATCGGGTTGACGTTGATCAGCAGCGCGGCCGTGCCGGCGTCGAGGAGGTGTTCGGCGGCGTTCAGGGCGACGTTGTAGCCGCCGAACCACATCACGCCGTAGGCCAGGATGGGCCACCACTCGCGGCCCCTGGGGAGGTTGCGGTTCTTCAGCAGCTGCGGCAGCACCACCAGGCCAAGGACGACGGCGGCGATCGCCAGCCGGCCGAGGGTCAGGGAGCCGGGGGAGAAGCTGGGCCCCACCGCCCGGATGCCCACGAAGGCGGAGGCCCACAACACCACGGTGACCACCACGGCGGCGATGCCGAGCCTGCTGATCTGGCCCGGGGGCAGGAGCTTCTTCGCGGGTTTTGCCGGGTTTGTCGGGTTTGCGGGCCGGGGGGCGGGGGCGTGCGGCGGCACTTCGTGGGTGCGGTCCGGGCGCGCGCTGTCCGGTTGGGGGGAGCCTGTCTGGGCGGTTGTTGCCATGCTGCCAATCTAGCCCGTGCAGGGGCCCTGGGACTGGCGGAAATCGGTCACGTCTAGGCGAGTTGCTGCCAAGTGCCGTGCTCCGGTCCGCGGAGGACTCACCGCAGCGGGCGTGCGGCAGCCTGGATGGCCGCCGCAACCTCGTCGAGGGCCGCCGATCCGTGCCGCCACTGCTGCCAGTGGAGCGGTACATCCACGTGCGCGGAAGGGTCCAGGGAGACCAGGGTGTGGCGCTTCAGCTCCTCCGAGACCTCGATTTCGGGGAGCAGCCCCCATCCCATACCCCAGCGGATGGCCTCCCCGAACTCGTGGGCAGCCGGGACATAATGCCGCGGCGGCTGGAGGTTCTTGCGGCTCACGCCCCGCAGGTAGCGGTCCTGCAGATCGTCCTTGCGGTCGAAGACGATGACGGGTGCGACGGCGAGCGTGTCCGCCGTCGCGCCGGCGGGAAACCAGCGCGCGGCGAAGCCTGGCGCGCAGACCGGCAGGTAGCGCATGACACCCAGGCGCCGGGATGAGCAGCCCGGCGCAGCCTTTGCCGTGGTGGTGATGGCGGCGGCTGCGGCGCCGCTGCGCAGGAGCTCCAGCGAATAGTCCTGGTCCTCGCGCAGGATCTCCAGCTGGACCTTGTCCGACACGGCGGCCAGGCCGGGGAGTGCCCAGGTGTGCAGGGAGTCGCTGTTGATCACGAGGGTCAGCCGGATGCTGGCGGGCTGCGTGCCGGGCTGCAGCTCCTCGGCCAGATCGGCGGAGAGCATGTCCAGCTGCCGGGCGAAGCGCACCACCGCCTGCCCGGACGGGGTGAGCCCGACAGGGCGGGTCCGTGTCAATACCGGCCGGCCGACGGCGACTTCGAGGGCGCGGACGCGCTGGCTCACCGCCGACGCCGTGACCAGGAGGTGGCTGGCGGCGGCCTCGAAGCTTCCGTGCGCCACGATGGCGGCCAGGGTCCGGGCCTGGTCCGGCTGGATGTCGATCATTAGCTCATCTTATGTTGGCCAAGATTTGTTAACTGGTTTCATGTTCGTGGCGCCCCTACCGTTGATCCCGTGATCCTTTCCCTCGCATCGGGCCTGGCCAGCGGGCTGTCCCTCATCGTCGCCATCGGCGCGCAGAACGCCTTTGTGCTCCGCCAGGGCGTCCAGCGCTCGCATGTCCTCCTGGTTGTTGCCGTGTGTGCCATATCGGACCTCGTGCTGATTGTGCTGGGCGTGGCCGGCGTGGGCGTCCTCATTGAGCAGGCACCCGGAGTCCTCGAGGCCGTGCGCTGGGCGGGGGCCGCCTTCCTCCTGGCCTACGGGGCGATGGCCGCAGCTCGGGCAATCCGCGGAACGCAGGTGGCCCAGCCGGCGGCCGGCAACACGGGAACGTGGGCGGCCGCCCTGGGGACCTGCCTGGCACTGACCTGGCTGAACCCGCACGTCTATCTGGACACCGTGCTGCTGCTGGGGTCCCTGGCCGGCACCCATGGTGCCGACGGGCGGTGGTGGTTTGCCGCCGGAGCCGGGCTGGGAAGCGTGGCGTGGTTCGCCGCACTGGGCGCCGGAGCCCGGTTCCTCGCCCCGCTGTTCGCCCGGCCGGGCAGCTGGCGCGTGCTCGACGGCGGTATCGCCTTGGTCATGATCACGCTCGCTGTCATGCTCGTAACCTGAGATAGTCAGCAGTCCCGTTTTAACACCGCAGAACACAGCCGACAAAGGAACCGTCCATGTACGTCCCCTCGCATTTCGCCGCCGACCAGGACGCTGTCAGGGATTTGCTCTCGAACCCCGGGGCGGCCAACCTGGTGACGTCGACGGAGCAGGGCCTGCTCGCCACCTTGCTGCCGTTCGTCTATGACCCGGAGGTGGGCGAGCGCGGGGCGCTGCTGGGCCATGTTGCCCGCAACAACGATCAGTGGCGGCTGCCGGCGCTGGGTGAATCCCTGGTCATCATCCAGCGCTCCGACGCGTACATCTCCCCGAACTGGTACGCCACCAAGGCCGAGCACGGCCGCGTGGTGCCGACGTGGAACTACACCACCGCCCACGCCTACGGCAGGCTCGTCATCCACGACGACCCGGCCTGGGTGGAAGACCTAGTGCGGCGGCTGACCACGCTGCACGAGGCAGCCTCGGACCGGCCCTGGGCCGTGGACGATGCGCCCGCGCGTTTCATCGCCGGCCAGCTCCGGGCGATTGTCGGCGTCGAGCTTGTCATCACGAGGGTTGAAGCGAAACGCAAGCTCAGCCAGAACCGGACGGATGCCGACATTGACGGCGTCGTCGCGGGTTTGCGGGCCAAGGGGGATCTGGCGTCGGCCGCCGATGTGGAGCGGACGCAGCAGGACCGAGCCCAGCGAAGCTGAGCACCGCGAAATGGGCGGCGTCCGCCGATTTTGGATAATCCGGGGGTCTGCCCTTATAGTTTTATAGTCCAGTTCGGAGGAACCCGAAAGGACAAAAACGGAAGGCTTCGGCCCTTAATTTTTGCCTTTGTTTAGTGGTTTGTACCGGATGGCGTCCTGGCCCCCATCGTCTAGCGGCCTAGGACACCGCCCTTTCACGGCGGCGGCACGGGTTCGAATCCCGTTGGGGGTACGCAAGGAACTGGTCAAACCGGGTGTGAAAGTCTGGTAGGCTAAAGGCCTTGAAAAATTGCGGTAGCGATACCGCAGACAAGAAATAAATAGCAAGGCCCTGTAGCGCAGTTGGTTAGCGCGCCGCCCTGTCACGGCGGAGGTCGCGGGTTCAAGTCCCGTCAGGGTCGCTCTGATTGCCAGAAGAAATTCCGGCTCTCATGGTGACACGTCACCTAGGCTCTGTAGCTCAGTTGGTAGAGCGTTCGACTGAAAATCGAAAGGTCACCGGATCGACGCCGGTCGGAGCCACCACTGGGAAGCATCAGTTCTTCGGAACTGGTGCTTTTCTTCTTTTGACCCCGTCGACTGCTCCGTAAGTGCCCTTATGGGCCTTCAAAAGGGCGGTTACGGAGCAACCGATGGAAGGCCGACGGCGGCGGCCGGTTTGGGGGCTGGCCAACCGGCCGGGCTAGACTCGCACGCTGGGGAAAGAACGCCAAGACCGCCGGCAGCGTGATCGGGCCGGCGGTGCAATCTCAACCGAAAAGTGATTCCAACAACGTGATTTCGAATAATGCTGCACGCCCGCTGACCGTATGCGCCCTCCTGGCGGCCCTCGCCCTCACTGCCTGCTCGGCGCCGGAAGCCGGCGGCGCGCCGTCGTCCGGGGCCGCCAGCCCCTCGCCGTCGTCCGCGACCGCGAGCCCCAGCAAGTCCTCCGGCCCCTGGGGCGACTTCGCCACGGCAGCCGAGGCCTGCACAACCATTTCCGAACAGGCCACCGGATCCACCCTGCTTCCGCTCTCGGCGGCGCAGAGCTCGGCGGCCCAGCTGGAGCAGACCAAAGCCGAGCTGACCCGCACTGCGGAACGCGCCCCGGACAGCATCAAGGCGGACTTCACCACCCTCAGCCAGGTGGCCATCGCCGGCATCAAGGACCAGACGGTCTTCTCCAGCGGAAAACTCCAGAACGCCATGGCTCCGGTGCAGACCTGGCTCGCCACGAACTGCGGGTAGCGGGCCTGTTCAGCCCGCTTCCGGGGGCGATAGCCTAGGCGGGCCGGGCACCGGCGCGATTTCCCGGACGGGGCACGGCCTTCCCCGGGCCAGGCGGCCACCTTGCCGGGTGCAGGTACTAGGGTGGTCACAAAGAGAAGGGGGAGTGCCTCATGGAATACCAGAATCCTCAGCCCGGAGCGGTCCCGGTGCCCGAGCCAGCCACGGCCGCGCCGATGCCCGGCGCCGGCCGCACCGTCATTTCCGAAAACGCCGTCGCGAAGGTTGCAGGCATCGCCGCCCGCGCAGTCCCCGGCGTCTACTCCCTGGGTTCCGGTCCGTCCCGCGCGCTCGGCGCCTTCCGTGACGCGGTGGGCAGCTCGGATCACGCCGCCGGCGTCCGCGCCGAGGTCGGCGAAACCCAGGTCGCCGTCGACATTGACCTGGTGGCGCTCTATGGCACGCCCCTTCACGCCCTGGCAGACCAGATTCGTGCCGCCGTGTATGCGGCTGTCGAGGAACTCGTTGGACTCCAGGTCATCGAAGTCAACATCGAGATCAACGATGTCTACGTCCCCGGCCCGGCGAAGCCCGGCACCGCGGCGGAGACCCGGCCCGCGAGGGAGGCAATCCAGTGAACCTGACCGTGGTGGGGATCGCAGTGGGCGCGTTCGTGGCGTTTATGTCGTTCCAGTTTGGCGTCTGGGGATTCCTGGGCGCCCTGCTGTTCATGGGGATCGGAGCCCTGCTGGGCCGCGCGGCGGAAGGGAAACTGGACCTTCGCAGCGTGCTTGACGCCCTCACGGGCCGGCGTTCCTCCTCATGAGCGGCCCGGCACCTGCTGCCCACGCCGCCGCGATGGCCGGGCACACCCGGATCAGCACCCAGGCGCTGACCAGTGTGGCGCAGGCCGCCGCGGCAGAAGCCCTCGGCGTTCCGCCGCAGGAAGTCCGGGCGGAGTGGTCCGACGACGACGGGCTCCTGGCCTTGTCCCTGGTCTCACCGATCACCGTGCCCCCGCTCACCACAGTCGTGCGGGACGCCGGACGGGTCGCAGGCCTCGGCGGCTCCATCTGGGACCGGGCCGTGGCCGCCAAAGCGGACATCCTGCACCGCGTGACCGAGCTCAGCGGTGCCCGGCTGAGCAGGGTGGACATTCGGATCGGCGGCGCCAGCATGAGTGAAGGAGGGCGCGTCCATTGAGCCACAACACCGGACACGATCCCGGCCACGGAAGCTACGCCCCGCCAGCCCCCGGCGCAGCACCCTCGGTCGGCAGTGAAGCCCCTGCCCGGGACGGCGTCGCCGGCATGGAGGCGATCCTGAAACGCGAGACCCACTCCTCAAGGGCCGTCGCCTCCATTATCGCCGCCGGACTCGTGGCCGGGCTGTGCGGTTATGCCCTCCTGGAAACCGCGGTCCGGGCCGTCGGACAGCCGCCCTGGCTGGTTGACCCATTGGCCGCGGCGGAGCAGGCTGTGGCACTCCCAAACGGGGTCCCGCCACTCTTGCTCGGCGTCATCGGCGCAGTAGTTGTGATGGCAGGGCTCTTCTTCTTCCTGAACGCGGTGTTGCCCGGACGGCGGGCCCGCCACATCTTGCGGGACCGCCGCGCCGCCGTCGTCGTGGACGACGAAGTGATTGCCTCCGCGCTGGCACGCCGCGCGCGGGTGGCAGCCAACGTGAGCCAGGAACAGGTGATGGTGACGGTGTCCCGGCAGCAGGTGCAGGTCAACGTCCGGCCGACCTCCGGCGTACCGCTGCGCCCGGATGCCGTCCTCGGCGCCGTACAGGATGAGCTCCGGGACATGGCACTGTCCCCCTCGCCGGATGTGCGGATCAATGTGGCATCGACCGGGGTGGTCGGCGCATGAACGGCACTCCCAGGATCCTCAACAGGATACTCATCGGCGTCCTCGGCCTGAAGCTCCTCGCCATCGGAGCCCTGCTGATCCTGCTTGCCACGGTGCCGCCGGTCGCTGTGTGGTGGCAGGGCTGGTCCGCCGGCGTCTGGAGCATCTGGCGTGATCTCTTCGAACGTACGCGCTTCCCGGGGCGTTCGGAGAGCTGGCTCTGGATTGTGGTGGTACTCGTACTGCTCCTGGTGATCGGCGCCATGGTGGCGTGGGTCGCGCAGCAGGGCAAGGGCCGGTCCAACCTGCTGGTGTCCGAGGAGGACCCGGGCGAAGTTCCGGGAAACGTCAGGATCGGAAGCGGCGTGGCCGAGCAGGCGCTCCGGGCCGCCCTGGCGGACCGTCCGGACCTGGCCGGAACAACGGTGGCCACGTACGATTTCCGCGGCGAACCGGGCCTGCGGATCAGGATCCAGCCCCGCCAGGGCGTGGCCCCGCACCGGCTCGCGGCCGACGTGTCCGCCCTCGTGGAGGCACTCGACGTCGTACTAGGCAAGCGCACTCCGGTACTCATCCACATCGCCTCCGGCGCGCGGTCAAGGTTCGGGCGGGCCGAACGGGTCCGCTGACTCCGGCCGTGAGCTTTCCGCAACAACTTGGCGCGCCCGTCGCGAGCGGGCCGACGGGCCGCCATCCCCTGAGATGGCGCGGATTGTCGCATCCAACGGCGGATCGGAATAGGATCTCCTTTCCATAAAGGTTCGATGTAAACGCTTGCATTCCTCACCGGAAGTTGATTACTGTGATGCTCACCACAGCAACGCACCGCCGTTTTTTGTCCGGTACTCAGCGAGGAGCCCCCCAGTATGAAAACATCGAAGTTTCTACTTCCCGTAGCCACAGCAGGCGTTCTAGCCCTTACCCTTTCCGCTTGTGGCGGTGGAGGCGGTTCGACCGCCGGCGCCGACGCAGAGCAAGGCCTCGACGGCCGCGGCCCCATCACGTACGTCCAGGGCAAGGACAACAGCAACGTGGTCCGCCCGCTGATCGAGAAGTGGAATGCTGCCCACCCGAACGAGAAGGTCACGTTCAAGGAGCAGACCGACCAGGCCGACCAGCAGCACGATGACCTGGTCCAGAACTTCCAGGCCAAGAACGCAAACTACGACGTCGTCAGCGTCGACGTTGTGTGGACCGCCGAGTTCGCCGCCAAGGGCTGGCTCCAGCCGCTCAAGGACAAAATGAAGCTGGACACCTCGGCGATGCTGAAGCCGACGGTCGACAGTGCCTCTTACAAGGGCACGCTCTATGCGGCCCCGCAAAACTCCGACGGCGGCATCCTCTACTACCGCAAGGACCTCGTCCCCACGGCGCCCAAGACCTGGGACGAGATGATGGGTATGTGCTCCATCGCCAAGGCGAACAACATCGGTTGCTTCGCCGGCCAGTACGCCAAGTACGAGGGCCTCACCGTAAACACGTCTGAGGCCATCAACTCCGCCGGCGGCTCCGTGCTGAACGCGGAAGGCAAGCCGAGCCTGAACACCCCTGAGGCCAAGGCCGGCCTCGAAACTCTGACCAAGGCATACGCCGACGGAAGCATCCCGAAGGAAGCCATCACCTTCCAGGAGGAGCAGGGCCGCCAGGCCTTCCAGGACGGCAAACTCCTGTTCCACCGCAACTGGCCCTACGTCTACAACCTGGCGACGACGGAAGGTTCCTCCAAGGTGAAGGACGTCCTCGGCATGACCGCGCTGGTCGGCGCGGACGGCCCCGGTGCATCCTCCCTGGGCGGGCACAGTGCCGGAATGAGCGTTTACTCAAAGAACAAGGCCACGGCCCTGGATTTCCTCAAGTTCCTCACCTCTGAGGAGACCCAGAAGTTCTACGCCACCCAGGGTTCACTTGCCCCGGTCCTCGGCGCGCTGTATGACGACCAGGAGCTCGTCACGAAGCTGCCGTACCTGCCGGTGCTGAAGACCTCGATCGAGAACGCCGTGCCGCGTCCGGTTACCCCGTTCTACCCGGCCGTCACCAAGGCCATCCAGGAAAATGCCTACGCTGCGATCAAGGGCGAAAAGACCGTAGATGCGGCCTTGTCCGACATGCAGAAGTCCATCGAGTCCGCTAGCGCGGGACAGTAGTTCAGCCATGGCTACAGAACTAGGCCCGACGCCGGTCAAAGAACCGGCGTCGGGCAGTGCTCCGATCCACCACGGCCCCAAGGGCGTGGGGGAGGACAACGCGATAGCGAGCCAGGGCAAGTGGGCCTCGTGGCTGCTGGCACCAACCATCTTTGCGCTGGCAATCGTGATCGTCTACCCGATCATCACCGCCATCGTGATGTCGTTCCAGAAGGATGCCGGCCTTGACCCCGCCACGGGTCTATTCACCGAGGGCGGACCTGCCGGCTTCTCGAATTACACCAACTGGCTCTTCCAGCAGTGTGCCGCCCCGGGCGGCGGAACCGTGGCCTGCCCGCCCGGAACATTGGGCGCGCAGTTCTGGTCAGCCACCGGGACCACCTTCTACTTCACCATCGTCACGGTGACCCTGGAGACCATCCTTGGTTTCTGGATGGCCATCATCATGGCGCGGACCTTCCGGGGCCGGAGCCTGGTCCGCGCAGCCGTGCTGGTGCCGTGGGCCATCCCGACCGCCGTCACGGCCCAGCTGTGGCTGTTCATCTTCGCCTTTGAAGGCATCGGCAACAAGCTCTTCAACACCACCATCCTGTGGACGGGCAGCGAAATCCCGGCCCGTTGGGCGGTCATCATCGCCGACACCTGGAAGACGACGCCGTTCATGGCGCTGCTGATCCTGGCCGGCCTGCAGATGATTCCGGCCGAAGTCTACGAGGCGGCCAAGGTCGACGGCGCCTCCGCCTGGCAGCGGTTCAGGATGATCACCCTGCCGCTGGTGAAGCCGGCGCTGATGGTCGCCATCCTCTTCCGGACGCTGGATGCCCTGCGGATGTTCGACCTCCCGTACATCCTGACGGAAGGCTCCAACAACACCACCACGCTTTCCATTCTGGTGGTCAACCAGATCAGGCAGGGCTTCAACTCCGCCGCAGCCTTGTCCACCATTACATTCATCATAATCTTCATTGTGGCCTTCATCTTTGTCCGCTTCCTCGGAGCGAACGTCGTGGAGCAGCAAACCGGCGCAGGTAAGGGGAAGAAATGACCGCCGCGACCGAACTCCGGGCCGAGCAGGACCGTGGCCGCAAGGCAGCCCAGAACCGCGAGAAATGGGCGAGCGCCCGGACGTACATCAGCGCCGCCGTGATCCTGTTCTGGTGCCTGGCCCCGGCGTACTGGATGGTGGTGACGGCGTTCCGCGATGTGGGCTACACCTACGACACTTCGCTCCTGCCCACCCACGTGACACTCGACAACTTCCGCACCGCCTTCGATACCTCGTTCGGCAACAGGTTCGGCCAGGCGCTGCTGAACAGTGTGTTCATCGGTGTGACGGTGACCCTGATCTCGCTGGTGCTGGGCGTGTTCGCGGCCTACGCCCTGGCCCGGTTGAACTTCCGGTTCAAGTACCTGGTGCTGGGCTTCATCCTGGGGGCGTCCATGTTCCCCGGTGTCGCCCTCATCACCCCGCTGTTCCAGCTGTTCACGAATATCGGCTGGATCGGCACCTACCAGGCGCTGATCATTCCGAACATCTCCTTCGTCCTCCCGCTGACGGTCTACACCATGACGTCGTTCTTCCGGGAAATGCCGTGGGAGCTTGAGGAAGCGGCCCGCGTGGACGGCTGCACCCAGGGGCAGGCGTTCCGCAGGGTCATCATGCCGCTGGCCGCACCGGCCATCTTCACGACCGCGATCCTGGCGTTCATCTCCTCATGGAACGAGTTCCTGATTGCCAGCCAGCTCTCGAACGACCAAACCCAGCCGGTGACAGTGGCCATTGCCAACTTCGCCGGGGCCCAGCCGCAGCAGATTCCGTACACCGCGATCATGGCGGCCGGAACGATCGTCACAATTCCGCTGGTCATCCTGGTGCTGGTCTTCCAGCGTAAGATCGTCGCTGGCCTCACCGCCGGTGCCGTGAAATGACGGCCCGGCAATGAACGGCAAGCCGAGCCGTGGTCTGGTCCGGAGCGAACACCGTCGTGTCCGCTCCGGCGAGGACTTCGACATCATCATCGGGCTGCTCGGTTTCTGGGCCCTGGTGCTGTTCGTCGTCACCGTCTGGATGGAGGTGACCGGCCAGCCGGCGCTGGGCTGGGCCCTGGGCCTGCTGGCCATGGTGCTGGCCGTGTACGGACTGATCCGGCTACGCCGCCGCCTGCCCGAAAGGACGGCAACCAGGCGCAACTGAGGACCGGAGCTGCGGCTCTGAGGCCGCGGGGGCGGGCAAGGAACTCCTGCGTCCGGCATCAGGCAGCAGCAGACAGTCGATAAGGGGACACGGTGGCAAAGACGACAGACAGGGCGCAACGCGGAGGCCATTCGGGCGTCAGCATCGAGGACGTGGCCCTGGCTGCCGGAGTGTCCACCGCCACCGTGTCCCGCGCCGTCCGGGGACTGCCCAGGGTTTCGCCCGCCACCCGGGAGAAGATCCTGGGCATCGCGGAGGATCTAGGCTATGTCGCATCCTCATCGGCCTCCGGGCTGGCAACCGGGCGCACCAAGACCATCGGCGTGCTTGCCCCGTTCGTCAGCCGCTGGTTTTTCTCCAAAGCCATCGAGGGCGCGGACCGGGAACTGCATGCCCGGCAGTACAACCTTTCACTGTTCAATCTGGGCGGGCACGGCAGCCACCGTGAGCGGCTCTTCAGCAAGACGATGGTCTACAAACAGATCGACGCGCTGCTGGTCCTGTGTATGGCGCTGACACATGAAGAGATTGAACACCTCCAGAAGATCGACATCCCGCTGGTCGTCGTCGGCGGGCACGTCGAAGAATGTCCCTACATCGGCATCGACGACTACGCGGCCGCCGCAACGGCCGTGCGGCACCTGATCGGCCTCGGGCACAAGGAAATCGCCCTGCTGCACGGCGACGACGAAACCGACCTCAACTTCGACGTCCCCCGGGTCCGGATCAAGGCTTTCCAGGATGTGATGGCGGAAGCCGGCCTGAACGTCCGGGAGGAATGGGACGAATGGGGCGATTTTACGGTCCCCAGCGGCCAGAACGCCTTCCGCCGGCTCTGGGACAGGCCCGGGCCGAAGCCCACTGCCATCTTCTGCGCCTCCGACGAGATGGCCATGGGGATCATCTTCGAGGCCACCCGGGCCGGAGTCCGCATCCCCGGGGAACTCTCCGTGATTGGGATCGACGACCACGACTTTTCCGAGGCCATGGGCCTCACCACCGTCAGGCAGCGCCCCGACGAGCAGGCCGAACTGGGCACCAAGATGCTGCTGGACGAACTCGACGGCGTGGACGGGGCAGTGCGCTCCACGGTTGCCCCGCACCAGCTGATTGTCCGAAGCACAACGGCACCGCCCCGCGGCGCCGAAACCCGGATGGCCGCCGCGCCGGGTGCAACGGCCCAGGAGCCGGTCCCTCCGCAGCACGCCTGATCAGTGCGGTACCGGCAGGTGCGTCGGTAGCGCGGGACAGTCAGGAAGCGCGGGCCAGTTGCCGGATCGGGATCCAGCGGGATGCCAGCCGGCGGTAGGCCGCGGCCGCGCCCGTCATGTCCCCTTCGGCCAGGCACTCGATGCCCAGCCTGACATCCATGGGTGACTCATCGGGGTAGACCTTGTCCGCCACCGCGCCGTAGTCCAGTTCCACCACCGACTCCGGGTGGAAGAGCTCCAGCCATTCAGTGAGCTGGGTCAGGTCCTCGAGCATGTCCAGGTCCGGTGCGGCGAGGGCCAGGTGGGCCACCGCATAGCGGACCCGCTCGAGGGCTTCGCCGATGGTCGCCCGGATCCGCACGGTCACAATGTGCCCCTCGGATTCCACCACGTCCGTGGGGTCCGATTCCTGGAACAGGCAGAACCAGCTGAACGGGATGCCCCAGGTGGAAGCCCGGGTGTGCACGCGGCCCAGCCCGGCGTGCGCCCGCACGTCATCGATCCGTTCCTGGTGCTTGTCGCGCTGCTCCTCCGGAATCAGCAGTTGCGCCAAAGGCCCGTGGATGCCCTCCATCAGGGCGTTGGCGGCCAGCCCGGCCCGGAGCACCAGCTGGCTCGGGCAGTACAGCAGGCCGTCCGGATGCCCGGCGCCGGAGGTGCCGGCGTCGGCGGTTGGCGCCGCCGGTAAAGCGTTGTCCGGGCGCGGCGCCGCGAGGACGCGGACCAGATCCGTCGCCCCGGTGGGAAACGGGTCCCCGCCAGGGCGGGTGATGCGGCCCAGGGAGGCGAGCAGCTCGGCGTTTTCGACTGCCGCGCGGGAGCCGCCCCGGGACCCTGCCTCGCGGAGGGCCTCCTGCTGTTCCTCGGGGAACGCCTCCAGGGGCTCGTAGATCCGCAGCGCGGAGGAGAACGGCAGCCCCGCCTGTCCGTGGTAGAGGTTTCCCGTCATTGGATTCCGTCGCTTCCCTGTGCCCTCATCAGTCACTCAGCTCCACGATCACGGGGGCGTGATCAGAGGCCCCCTTGCCCTTGCGTTCCTCGCGGTCGATCGCGGCGCCGGTGACCCGGGCGGCCAGCGCGGGGGAGGCAAGGACAAAGTCGATCCGCATCCCTTCCTTTTTCGGGAAGCGCAGCTGTGTGTAGTCCCAGTAGGTGTAGACCCCGGGCCCGGGGGTGTGCGGGCGGACAACGTCCTGGAAGCCGGCGTTCTCGAAGGCGTGGAAGGCCGCCCGCTCCGGTTCGCTGACGTGGGTGAGGCCTTCGGTGCGGAAGTAGTCGATGTCCCAGACATCGTCGTCCTGCGGGGCGATGTTCCAGTCGCCCATCAGGGCGATCTGCGCCTGGGGGTCCTCACGGATCCAGCCCTCCGCGTGGGTCCGCAGCGCGTCCAGCCAGCTGAGCTTGTACGGCATATGCTCATCGTCGAGGGCCCGGCCGTTGGGAACATAGAGGCTCCAGACCCTGACTCCGCCGCAGGTGGCGCCGATGGCGCGGGCCTCCTGCACGGCGTCCTTGCCGTTCTTGCCGAACACGGGCTGGTCCAGGAAGGTGCGTTCGACGTCGGCGAGCCCCACCCGGGAGGCGATCGCCACGCCGTTCCACTGGCTCAGGCCGAAGTGCGCAACCTCGTAGCCCATGTTCTCGAACAGCTCCCAGGGGAAGTTGTCGTCCTTGCACTTGGTCTCCTGGATGGCCAGGACATCACAGTCGGTGCGCTGAAGCCAGGCTTCAACGCGGTCGGCACGGGCACGGAGCGAGTTCACATTCCAGGTAGCTATCTTCACAGTCCCTAACTTACCGAACTTGGCTGCCGGGCGAAGCTGCACGCCGGCCCCGGCCCCTCTGGAATTTAGTAGGAAGTCCGAGTATATTCAGGAGCAGCAGATGACGTGGGTCACAGGCGGTCCTGCCGTCACCACGTCAGCCACACGGTGCAAAGGAGCATTCCATCATGGTTCGCGAACTATCCCATTACATTGACGGCCAGCATGTTGAAGGCACCTCGGGGCGCTTCAGCGACGTCTACGATCCGTGCACGGGCGAGGTCCAGGCCCGGGTGCCGCTGGCCAGCACCGAAGAGGTCCGCAACGTCGTGTCCAACGCGGAAAAGGGCCAGCTCGAATGGGCGGCCATGAACCCGCAGCGCCGCGGCCGGATCCTGCTCAAGTTCGTCGACCTGGTCAACCAGAACCTGGACGAGCTCGCCACCCTGCTGTCCTCGGAACACGGCAAGACCTTCCTCGACGCGAAAGGTGACATCCAGCGCGGCATCGAGGTCGTCGAATTCGCCGCCGGCGCCCCGCACCTGCTCAAGGGCGAATTCTCGGACAGCGCCGGAACCGGCATCGACGTCCACTCGCTGCGCCAACCCCTCGGCGTCGTCGCCGGCATCACCCCCTTCAACTTCCCGGCCATGATCCCGCTCTGGAAGTCCGGCCCGGCCCTCGCCGCGGGCAACTCCTTCATCCTCAAGCCGTCCGAACGTGACCCCTCCGTGCCGCTGCGCCTCGCCGAGCTCTTCACCGAGGCCGGTCTCCCCGCTGGCGTCTTCAACGTCGTCAACGGCGACAAGGAAGCGGTGGACGCGCTGCTGGAAGACCCCCGCGTCCAGGCCATCGGCTTCGTCGGCTCCACGCCGATCGCGCAGTACATCTACGCCACGGCCGCCGCGAACGGCAAGCGCGCCCAGTGCTTCGGCGGCGCCAAGAACCACATGGTGATCATGCCGGACGCGGACCTGGACATGGCCGCGGACGCCCTGATGGGGGCAGGCTTCGGCTCCGCCGGCGAACGCTGCATGGCCATCTCGGTGGCCGTGCCGGTCGGCAAGGCAACCGGCGACGCGCTCGTCGCCAAGCTGGAGGAACGGATCGCGGACCTGAAGGTTGGCCACAGCCTCGCGAAGGATTCCGACTTCGGCCCGGTGGTGGCAGCTTCCGCCAAGGAACGGATCGAGGGCTACATCAAGGCCGGCGTCGACGAGGGCGCCACCTTGCTGGCCGACGGCCGCGGCCTCAAGGTCGAAGGCTATGAGGGCGGTTTCTGGGTGGGCCCCACGCTCTTCGACAACGTCACCAAGGACATGACGATCTACAAGGAAGAGATCTTCGGCCCCGTCCTGAGCGTCCTTCGCGCTGAGGACTACGACGAGGCCCTGCGCCTGTGCAGCGAGCACGAGTTCGGCAACGGCGTGGCCATCTTCACCCGCGACGGCGATTCGGCCCGTGACTTCGCCAGCCGGGTCCAGGTGGGCATGGTGGGCATCAACGTGCCCATCCCCGTGCCGATCGCCTACTACACCTTCGGCGGCTGGAAGGCCTCCGGCTTCGGTGACCTCAACCAGCACGGCGCCGACGCGTTCCGCTTCTACACCAAGACCAAGACCGTCACCACGCGCTGGCCCTCCGGCATCCGCACCGGTGCCAGCTTCGTGATGCCGGAAGGCAGCTGATGGCGGGCAAGCACTCCGAGGACGCGGCGCCGGCGGAAGTGCTGTTCGAACGGCGCGGCCGGCTCGGCGTCGTCACGCTGAACCGGCCCCGGGCCGTCAACGCGCTCACCGCGGGCATGGCCTCGGCCATGCTGGACCAGCTCACCCTCTGGGCCGACGACGACGCCGTGGCGGCCGTCCTGGTCCGCGGCGCCGGTGACCGCGGGCTGTGCGCCGGCGGCGACATCGTTGCCATCTACCGGGACATGCTCGACGGCGGCGACGCGACCGCTGCCTTCTGGGCAGAGGAATACCGGCTGAACCTGCTGATTTCCGAGTACCCCAAGCCGTATGTGGCGTTCATGGACGGACTGGTCCTCGGCGGCGGGGTGGGGATCTCCGCGCACGGCTCAGTCCGGATCGTCACCGAACGCACCCGGATGGGCATGCCGGAGACCACGATCGGATTTGTGCCCGACGTCGGCGGAACCCTGCTGCTGTCCCGATCGCCGGGGGAGACCGGCACCCACGCGGCCCTCACGGGAGCGCACCTGAGCGGCGCGGATGCGCTGTTCCTGGGGCTCGCGGACCACTTCGTGCCGTCAGCCAGCCTGGCTGACCTTGAGGTGGCGCTGGAGAGCGAGCCGGCGGACACCGCCGTCGCACGCTTCGTCGAGGAAGCCCCCGGTTCCGTCCTCGCGGCGCAGCGGGAGTGGATCGACGCCTGCTACGCCAGCGACGACGCCGAAGAGATCCTGCAGAGGCTGCGGGCTTTTGGCGGAGAGAACGCAGCGGAAGCGGCCGATGCCGCCGACACAATCGAGGGCAAGTCGCCGACCGCCGTGAAAGTGGCGCTGGCATCCCTGCGCCGGGCCAAGGACCTGAGCCTCGAGGAAGCCCTGGAGCAGGAATACCGGGTGGGGCTGCGGTTCCTGGCCGGCCCCGACTTCCGTGAAGGCATCCGCGCGCAGGTGGTGGACAAGGACCGCGACCCGCACTGGCAGCCTGCCAGCCTGGCGGAGGTCAGCCGGAACGACGTCGAATCCTATTTTTCGCCGCTGGGCGACCGTGAACTGAAGCTGTCGAAGGAGCGGGACAATGTCTGAAACATCGCCGGCCGGAGCGGGCCAGCCCGGGGCGCCGACGGGCACCATCGCCTTCCTGGGCCTTGGCCACATGGGCGGGCCGATGGCCATCAACCTGGTCAAGGCCGGCTACACGGTGACCGGCTTCGACGTGGTGCCGGCCGCGTTGGAGACGGCCCGGGCGCACGGAATCGCCACCGCGGAGACTGCGGTCGAGGCGGTGGCGGGCGCCGGCGTCGTGCTGACCATGCTGCCCAGCGGCACGCACCTCCTCGACGCCTACCGCGGCAGCCCCGGCGGGCCGGGAAAGCAGAGCCAGCCGGGCCTGCTGGACGTGGCCCGGCCGGGCACCCTCTTCCTGGACTGCTCCACGATCAACGTGGACGAGGCGCGCGAGGCCGCCGACCTGGCTCTCGCCGCAGGCCACCGGGCCGTTGATGCCCCGGTCTCCGGCGGCGTCGTCGGGGCCGAGGCCGGCACACTGACGTTTATGGTGGGGGCACTTCCCGAAGACTTCGAAGCGGTCAGGCCGATGCTCGAAGTCATGGGCAAGCGGGTAGTGCACTGCGGGGAACACGGTGCCGGGCAGGCGGCGAAGATCTGCAACAACATGATCCTCGGCGTCTCGATGATCGCCGTCAGTGAGGCCTTCGTGCTCGGGGAGAAGCTGGGGCTCACGCACCAGGCCCTGTTCGACGTCGCCTCCGCGGCCTCGGGCCAGTGCTGGGCGCTGACCACCAACTGCCCCGTTCCAGGGCCGGTTCCCACGAGCCCCGCCAACCGCGACTACCAGCCCGGTTTCGCGGGAGCCCTCATGGCCAAGGACCTGAAGCTGGCGCTCAACGCGCTGGAAAGCACCGGCGTCGCCGCCCGGCTGGGTCCGCTGGCATCGGAAATCTACGATACCTTTGCCGCGGAAGGCGGGGCCGGACGGGACTTCTCCGGCATCATCACGGACATCCGGGACAAGTCCGGCCACTGAACGGCCGAACACCAACCATCGTTGAACAGCTGAGGGGACAGGCATGACGGAGCAGTACACAAACATTCTGGTGGAGCGGCGCGGCCGGGTGGGGCTCGTGACGCTCAACCGGCCCGAGGCACTGAACGCCCTCAACAAGGCGACCATGGACGAACTCGTGGCCGCGGTGTCCGCCATGGACGCCGACCCCGAGGTGGGGGCCGTGGTGCTGACGGGCTCCGCCAAGGCCTTCGCCGCGGGTGCAGACATCAAGGAAATGCAGTCCAAGGGGTACATGGACATGTACGCGGCGGACTGGTTCCGGGGCTGGGAGGACTTCACCCGGCTGCGCATCCCCGTGGTCGCGGCAGTGTCAGGCTTCGCCCTCGGCGGAGGCTGTGAGCTCGCGATGATGTGCGATTTCATCATTGCCGGCGACAACGCCAAGTTCGGCCAGCCGGAAATCAACCTGGGCGTGCTGCCCGGGATGGGCGGCTCGCAGCGCCTCACCCGCGCCGTCGGCAAGTCCAAGGCGATGGACATGATCCTGACCGGACGGTTCATGGACGCCGAGGAAGCCGAACGCGCCGGCCTTGTGTCCCGCGTGGTGGCGGCCGCGGACGTGGTGGAGGAGGCCCTCCGGGCCGCCGAGGTGATTGCCTCCAAGTCCAAGCCCGTGGCGATGGTGGCCAAGGAAGCAGTCAACGCCGCCTTCGAGACCGGGCTGGCCCAGGGTGTGCTGTTTGAACGCCGGGTGTTCCACTCGCTGTTCGCCACCGAGGACCAGAAGGAAGGGATGGCGGCTTTCACCGAGAAGCGCCAGCCGGACTTCACGCACCGCTGACCGGCGCCGCGTCCTCACGTGAAGATGTCGGCCACGTACCTGCCGTGGGTGCGTTCCACTTCGTCCATCCAGGCCTCGGCCACCGCCTTGGAGGCGCCGGTCGCCTCCTGGTAGATCAGCGCGCACGTCTCGCGGACCTGCGGTGCCATGTGTTTGCCGTCGCCGCAGACGTAGACCGTGGCGCCCTGTCTGACCAGCTCGACGACGTCGGCCCGGTCCGCCCACAGCCGGTCCTGGACGTATTTCACGCCGTCCTCGGGTGCGGCGGAAAAGGCCGGCCGGAGGTCCAGGTTGGCTTGGTCTGCCCATGATGCAAGTTCCGCGCGGTAGAGGAAATCGGTGTCCGGCGCCCGGCAGCCGAAGAACAGCAGGGCGGGGGCCGGCGTCGTGTCCTCGGCCTCGGCCCGCAGCGCCCGGTCCTGGACGAATCCGCGGAACGGTGCCAGCCCGGTTCCGGCGCAGACCATGATGAGCGGGACGTCCAAGGACGACGGCGGGTGGAAGGCCGCGTTCGAGGCGCGGACCGTAACCGCGACCCTTGACCCGGGCCTGGCCAGGGCGAGGAAGGTGGACGAGGCGCCCTCGAAGACGCCGCGTCCCGACCATGCCGGAGCCTGGATGACGGAGAAGGTCAGCGTCGCGTGGTCGGGGCTCCAGAGCGGGGACGAGGAAATGGAGTACCGCCGAGGGGTCAGCTGGGTCAGCAGCTGCAGGAACGAAGTGAACGACAGCTGGCTTGACGGGTACATTTCCAGCAGATCCAGGACAGAGACGCGTTTGTCGAGGATCTCGGCGGCATGGCGCTCGCGGTTCTCCGCCAGGGCCTCGAGTTCCCCGCGCTGTGCCGGATCCGTCGCGACATCAGCCAGGCCCTCCAGTTGCGTGCGTGTTGCGGGGACTGCGAGCTCGACGTAGCTGCTCAGCAGTTCGCCCACAGCCACGGGAGCGCCGGTGGGCAGGAACGTGTCCCCCTGCTCCATGCTCAACTGGACGTGCGAGTCGTAGTCGAGGTTGAAGTGGGCCAAGGCGCGCTGGACGAGGGTGCTGGGGTTCAGCGGCAGGACGGCCAGATAGTCCCCGGTCCGGTAGCTCATCCCTTCGGGCAGGGCGATCTCGACGTGCCTCTTGGACCGGGCGCCGGGTTTGGCCAGATCGACCAGCTCCCGGTTCGCGACGACGGTACCGAGGGCCAGTCCGTTCTGGCGCAACAGCGGATCCCGGACGTTGCCGACGAATTGGAGTTCAAGCTGGGGCTGTGCGGCCGGTGTGCTGGTCTTCTGCCCGAGTGCGGCGTCCACGGCGGCCCAGAATCCCGCGTACCACTCTTCAAAATCGCCGAAAAAGTCCCCCCGGGCGTTGGCTTCGCCCCGGTAGTAGATCCGTGTGGCGCCGGCAGCCTCGAGCCGCGCGTCGATGGCCTTGGGCACCTCCTGGTAGGTCCGCGCCCAGTCCTTGTTGCCGTTGCCGAAGACCGTGTACCGCACTCCGGCGAGGTCGCCCGGCTGCAGGCGCCCGGTCCAGGCCACGAATTTTTGTGCGTTGTCCGGCGGCCGCCCCTCGTAGGAGGAAGCCACGATGGCGACGAGCCCGACCGTGGGCAGTCCGCCGGCTGCGTCGTCGAGCGGTCCGATGGTGGGGCTGTAGCCGCGCCGTCCGGCGTCGTTGGCGATGCGCTGGGCGAGGTCCTGGGACGTGCCTGCATTGGAACCGTAGAGCACCCGGACCGGGACGCCGTTGGGCTCTGCTGTTGCCGGCGCCTCCGCCTGCCGGGCACGTTCGACGGCGGCCTGGGGGCCGGCCGCGATCGTGACGTCCCGCCGTCGCACCTGGATGAAGAGCCCTTCGGGCTTCATGGTCAGGGTGTGGTGGATCCGCAGTTCATACCCCGGGTCCGCGGGCGTGATCTCAAAGCGCTGCAGGAGCTTGGCGAGGAAAAGCAGGGCCTCTTGCAGGGCAAATCCCCGGCCGATGCAGGAGCGCTGGCCGTTGCCGAAGGGCTTCCAGGCATTGGCAGGGATTTCCGCGGCCCGCTCCGGGGAGAACCTGTCCGGATCGAAGATCTCGGCGTCCTCGCCCCACGCCGCCTTGTCGCGGTGCAGCAGCGGGAGCAGGACCAGTATTGGCTGGCCCGCCGGGACCTCGTAGCGGCCGCCCAGCGTCGTGTCCACGAACGGGGCGACGTTGAACCCCGGGGCGGTGGGCCAGAGCCGGAGCGTCTCCTTGAGGATCTGGTCCAGGTAACCCAGCCGGGGCAGGTGCTCGAACCGGGCGCTCTCGGCGCCGAGGACCTCGTCCACCTGGGCGCGCGCCTTGGCCAGAACACCGGGATGGCGCAGCAGCTCGTAGAGCGCAAAGGACAGCAGGCCGCTGGTGGTCTCATGCCCGGCCACCAGGAAGGTGACCATCTGATAGCGGATGTTGTCCTCGGACAGCCGCTCGCCGGTCACCGGGTCCGCCGCGTTGAGCATGGTGTCCAGGATGTCTTCGCTGCCTGCCGGGCTGGGATTGCGCCGGCGGTCGCTGATCATCTGGTCGGCGACCCCGAACATCAGGGCGTTGTCTTCTTCAAGCTGGTGGCGTCGGCGCAGCATGATCTTGTTCTGGACCGGGAGCCTTCGCGCCCGCTGCCCGGATTCGACGAGGGCCCGGACCATCGCCCCCACGAAGGGATGCAGCTCCTCCCGGTAGAGGCTGTTGAAACGGTAGCTGAAGGAGCACAGGGCGATGGTGTCCAGGGTCAGCCGGGTGGTGTTGTCCGGAACGTCTATCCGGGCGGCGGGGCCGAGCCTCTCCCATTTGAGGAGCAGCTGCTCGGCGATGTCGTCCATACCGCTGAACATCCGCTTCAGCGCCGCTGGCCCGAAAGCCGGCATCAGGATCCGGTGCGCTTTTTGCCAGTTGGGTTCCTGTGTTTCCGCGGTGAACAAGCCGTCGCCGATGAACTCGCGAACTTGGCGGAGGGATACGCCCAGCACTTTGCCGAAACGGGACTCATCGCACACTTCGTTGACGAGCTGCTGGGAGGAGATGGCGATGACGCTGCGGTTGAAGAACTGGATTCGCACTATGGGGCCATACCGCTCGGCCACCTCGGCTACTCCCAGGAGCCCCTTGCTGGAATCGATGTCGGGCAGGTTGCCGACCACCGGCTTCGGGGGAGGCTGCGGTATTGGGACGCTGGGCGAAGTCATTGCCCCTCCTAGGCGCTTGCCGCTCGACGCTCGGTACGCACGAATTGCTGCCTGGCCGGACGGCGCCGTCCGGCTTCGAACCACGATACTCCGGTCAGGTTCGGGGCAAAATAGGCTCCCGCAGCCCCCGCGTCGCCACGCTGGACCCGCCGCACCGGGCCGGCCGGTCAGGACATCAGGCCGCGCTGATGCCGAACAGCCCGATGATGAGGGCCATGACCGTCAGGGTCACGAACTCGTGCGCGCAGTTCAGCGCGGTCAACCCGGCAGGGCGGCCTTCGAAGGCGTCATGGGTGACGAACCGGGCCGCGGTGAAACCGGCCCAGAGGATCACGGCGGTAACCAGGGAGTTGACCAGGAAGTTTCCGCCGTAGAAGTGCTGGGAGATGGCGGCCGAGCCGGCCAGGACCAGTGCGCTGACGAAGCTGACCACCAGGGTGATCAGGATGGGTTTGACGGCGTCCTTGGTGTCACCGCTGGGCGTGACTTTGGCGACGCGCATCCAGTAGTTCCCGAACACCTTCGGCGTGTACCAGACAGACCCGACCACCATGCTGGACAGCGTGGCCAGCAGTACCGCCCAGATATTGATCTCCGGAATCATTGCGCTCCTCAGTTACTTTGTTGGCTTCTTGACGAAGTCTAGGTGACCGCCGGAACGGTCCCGCGCTCATCGGAACTACCTCTTTTCGGAGGTAGTTGGATGTCCACGCTTTCGTTACGGTGAGCTAAGTCACACAGCCATGCATCGAGGCTGACATCAAAGGAGATTGCCATGACCTCAGTTCCACCGACTTCGCCGGCCGGGGTGCAAGCGCCACCGAGCCGCAAAACCCTGCGCAAGGTAGCTTTTGCCAGTTTCGCCGGGACCACCATCGAGTTCTACGACTTCTTCATCTACGGCACCGCCGCCGCCCTGGTCTTCCCGGTCGTCTTCTTCCCCGCGCTCGGCGCTGCGGCCGGCACCGTCGCCTCCTTCGGCACGTTCGCCGTTGCCTTCTTCGCGCGTCCCGTCGGGGCCATCATTTTCGGCCACTTCGGCGACCGGATCGGCCGGAAGAAGACCCTCATCACAACACTGCTCATGATGGGCATCGCCACAGTGCTGATCGGGTTCATCCCCGATGCCAACACCATCGGCGTCGCCGCCCCGATTCTGCTGGTGGTGCTGCGTTTCGTGCAGGGCCTCGCGGTCGGCGGAGAATGGGCCGGAGCCACCCTGCTGGTCGCCGAATACGCGCCCAAGGGCAAGCGGGGGCTCTTCGGCTCCTTCCCGCAGATCGGCCCCTCCGTGGCCTTCGCCCTGGCCAGCGGCACGTTCCTGATCACTAACCTCACCCTCGGGGACAAGTCTGAGGCCTTCATCTCCATCGGCTGGCGCGTGCCGTTCATCCTCAGTGCCGTGCTGGTGCTCGTAGGCCTGTGGGTCCGTCTGAGCATTGAGGAAACCCCGGTGTTCAAGAACGCAGCCAAGACCACCGAAACCACCACCAAGCTGCCCGTCCTCGAGTCGATCAAGCGCCAGCCGCGCGAAATCCTGCTCGCCGGCGGTTCCCTGACCCTCCTGTTCGCTTTCTTCTACATGGGCACGGCCTACCTCACGAGCTACGCGACAAGCCCCACCGGCATGCAGCTGAGCCGGGTGGAAGTACTCAGCACCGGCATGGTCGCTTCGGTCTTCGTGGCCGCAGCCACGCTGGCTTCCGGGATGCTCTCGGATCGCTTCGGCCGGAAGAAGGTTATCGCCACCTCGTGCGTCCTCGCCGTGCCGTGGTCCCTGGCGCTCTTCCCGATCCTGAGCGCGAAGAGCGTCTTTGCCTTCGCCGTCGGCCTCACGGTCACCCTGGTGATCTTCGCCATCGCCTACGGTCCCGCCGGGGCGCTGCTGCCGGAACTGTTCGAGACGCGCTACCGCTACACCGGTGCCGGCATGGGCTACAACCTCGCCGGTGTGGTCGGCGGCGGCATCGTGCCGCTGGTGGCCGCCCAGCTGGCCGGAACGAACGGCGCCGCCGCCGTCGGGTTCCTGCTCGCAGGGATCGGCGTGTTCAGCGTGCTCTGCACCCTGGCGCTGCCCAACCGGGAAAAGCGGGGGCTGGAAGACGGCAAAGGCCAGCCGGCCGCGCGGGACGCCGACGGCGCAGGAGTCGTCGAGCCCGTCTCCGCGCCCTAGCGGCTCGGGCCGGCCTGCGGATTCTGGCACTGGGGGATCCGTGGTCCGGGAGCGGGGGTTGCCGGTGGAACCGGCGACCCCCGCTCTACGGAATGAGCCCCAGCCGGCGGGCGGCGGACACGGCCTCGAGCCGGTTGTGCGCGGACAGTTTGGCCATGGCGTTCTGCAGATAGCTCTTGACGGTCACCGCTTTCAGCCCGAGGCGTTCCGCGGTTTCCTGGTACGAACAGCCGAGGGCCACCTGTGCCAGCACGTCGAGCTCGCGCCGGGCCAGCCGGGCTGTCGGGTGGACCCCCTCGGCGGGCGGCGGCGCCAGATGGCTGCCGATGATGTCCAGCTGGCGGGCCAGGTGCGGATCCGAAACAGTGCCGGCCAGTGACCGCAGCTCGGCGTGGGCCTCCCGGATGTGTTCCAGCCAGCTCCGGTCGTGGGTCAGGGCAGGTTCGGCCCGTGCCGTGTCGATGATTGCGACCCTGCGGTCCACCTCGTCCCGGACCCGCAGTTCACCGGCGATCTCGGCGGCGGCCGCCATCGCCTCGCACACGGCGCTTTCCCCCAGCCGGGCGCTGTCCCGGCTCGCGATGTACAGCACGGCACGCGACTTGCCCCGGACCACAACGGGGACGGCCGCCATCGACGTCAGCCGCTCCCGCCGGACGGCGAGGTCGTATTCATGGGTGATGCCCTCCGAGGCGACGTAGTCGTCCACCAGGAACGGCCGCCGCTGCGTGAAGACCCGGCCGCCTAGGCCGGCCCCGGGGACTACCACCACCTGATGCAGGCTGGACGTCGCGGTGCCGAGGAAATCCGTCAGTTGCAGCCGCTCGCCGCTGGCCAGCCCGGCGAAGAGCACAGCGGGCCGGAACCTGCCGGCGAGCAGGCGCAGGGAGGCGCGGAGCAGCTCCCGGTCATCGGGGCGGGAATAGGCGTTCGGCTGCATGAGTCGTCTCCTGGTGCCGCGGAACCCGGCACTGCATTGTGACGGGCGGTCAATGGTGGTGCGGCTTTTCGGCCGGGTGGATCACTCGCTGAAGTCCCCGGCGTTGCGGCGGAAGGTGCCCAGGATCCGGATCAGCTGGTCGACATCCTGCTCCGCGAAGCCGGACTGGGCGAACACCTCGGAGTTGAGTGCCGCCGTCGCATTTTTCGCCAGCGTCCGCCCCTCCTGGGTGAGCTCGATGAGAGTGGTGCGCCCGTCCGTGGGGTGCGGCGAGCGGATCACCAGCCCGGCCTGCTGCAGCCGGTCGACGGCGTTCGTCACCGAGGTGGGGTGGACCTGCAGCAGTGCGCTGGCCTTGTTCATGGGCAGTGCGCCGCTGCGGGCAAAGCTCAGCAGGGCGAGCAGTTCGTAGCGGGCGAACGTCAGCCCGAACGGCTTCAGGACGCCCTCGATCCGTGCCAGCAGGAGCTGCTGCGTGCGCATGATGGCGGTGATGGCTGCCATCGGCGCGGCGACGTCGGACCAGCCGTGGCGCTCCCAGTTCAGCCGGGCGTCGGCGATCGGATCACGCGGCAGCGGCGTTGCCACGGCACCCCCAGCTTCTTGTGCTCAGTCTCATGGGGTTCAGCCTAGCTTTTCGGCAGGGGATTTCAGTCCGGGGAAGTCCGACTCGGAGTACTCCGTGCCGAGGCCCGCCGGGACCGTCCCCCCGCCGTGGCGCAGCTCCTCGCTGTGCCGCAGTTCCACGCGCCGGATCTTGCCCGAGATGGTTTTGGGCAGCTCGGCAAACTCCAGCCTGCGGATCCGCTTGAACGGTGCCAGATGGTCGCGGCAGTACCGCAGGATGTCCTCGGCCAGCTCCGGGCCGGCCTCGTGCCCGGCCGCCAGGACCACATACGCCTTGGGCACGGAGAGCTTGAGGGCGTCGGGCGAGGGGACGACGGCGGCCTCGGCCACCGCAGGGTGCTCGATCAGCACGCTTTCCAGCTCGAACGGGGACAGCCGGTAGTCGGAGGATTTGAAGACATCGTCGCCGCGGCCCACGTACGTGATGATGCCGCGCTCGTCCCGGCTCGCCATGTCGCCCGTGTGGTAGTAACCGTCGCGGAACGCCTCCGCCGTCTTCTCCGGATCGCCGTAGTACGCCTTCATCAGCCCGACGGGCCGCGGGTCGAGGCGCAGGCAGAGTTCGCCGTCGTCGCCCTCCGCGCCGGTCGCCGGGTCCACGAGGACGACGTCGTAACCGGGAAGCGGTTTGCCCATGGCGCCGATCTTGATCGGCTGGCCGGGGGTATTGGCGATCTGGACGGTGGATTCGGTCTGCCCGAAGCCGTCGCGGATGGTCTGGCCCCAGGCACGCTGGACCTGGTCGATGACCTCGGCGTTGAGCGGCTCGCCGGCGGACACCACCTTGGTCGGCGGGTTCTTGAGCAGGGTCAGATCGGCCTGGATCAGCATCCGCCAGACCGTGGGAGGGGCGCAGAAGCTGGTGACGGATTCGCGGTCCATCTGCTCCATCAGCGCTTTGGCGTCAAACCGCTCGTAGTTGTAGATAAAGACGCAGGCTTCGGCGATCCACGGTGTGAATACGTTGGACCAGGCGTGCTTGGCCCAGCCGGGCGAGGCCACGTTCAGGTGCACGTCGCCGGGCTCCATCCCGATCCAGAACATGGTGGACAGGTGGCCCACGGGGTAGGAGGTGTGCGTGTGCTCCACCAGCTTGGCCTTGGAGGTGGTGCCCGAGGTGAAGTAGAGCAGCAGGGTCTCGTCTGCCAGGGTCGGGGCGTCAGGTGTGAAGTCCTCGTCTGCGCCGGCGGACTCTGAGTATTGCAAGGCGGCTTGCAGAGCGGCTTGCAGGGCGGCTTTGTCCGTCTCGGGGTTGCCCGCGCCGACTTCGATCA
The DNA here is from genome assembly GCF_019977335.1 of Arthrobacter sp. NicSoilB4. Classification (NCBI taxonomy): domain Bacteria; kingdom Bacillati; phylum Actinomycetota; class Actinomycetes; order Micrococcales; family Micrococcaceae; genus Arthrobacter; species Arthrobacter sp. NicSoilB4. The sequence continues at coordinate 369,142 of NZ_AP024653.1, forward strand.
GCGTGTAGTCGCCCGGGACCTCGGCAAACTTGCCGATATTGGCGCTTCCGACGGCGGCCCAGTTCGCACCGCCCCGCTCCACCCGGTCCTTCAAATCGGCCGGCCCCATCAGGGTGGTGGTCGGGATCATCACGATGCCCAGCTTGATCCCGGCGAGCATCAGTTCCCAGAGTTCCACCTGGTTGCCCAGCATGATGATCATCCGGTCGCCGCGCCGCACCCCCTGGCCGCGCAGCCAGTTGGCCACCTGGCCGGAGCGCCGGGACAGGTCCGCGAAGCTGCGCCGGGTGGCGGAGCCGTCCTGCTCGACGATGACGAGGGCCGGGTTGTCCGCTTTGGCCGGGTCCGCCGCGATCTGGTCGAACCAGTCCAGGGCGAAGTTGAAGTGCTCAAAGCGCGGCCACTGGAATTCGCTGCGCGCCGCGTCATAGTCCGTTCGGAGCTCAAGCATGCGGTCGCGTGCTGCGCGGAAATCCTCAGTGACTGTCATGGTGCACCTTTCGAAGTCTGGTGGCGCAGCCGGTTCAAGCCCGGCGCCGTTGCCCTGGAATCACCCGTTGCCTCAGTGATCCCCATCACTGTGCAATATACTAGGACATCCAAGGGTTTGGAAGAGCAGGCCGGGTTCATGACCGGATCACTACGAAGGGATGCTTGCCCGTGCAGCCACAAGGACGTGCCAGCGGACAGAAAATCACCGAGGACGAATCAGCGCGGGGGGCCGTAGCCGTGCCGCCCTTCCCGGACGCTGATCTGATGTACATCGTCGACCTGCTGCCTCCGGCGGAACAGGCCCGCTATCTGGAGATCCGCGATTTTCTCCAGTCCCGGATCCGGGCTGCCTCGATCGACTACTGGAACCGCGAGGAATTCCCCTTCGGGCTGCTCGCCGAACTGGGCAAATACGGCCTCGGCGGCCTCCAGACCGACGGCACCTCCAAGCTGTTTAAGGGCCTCATGTACGTAGAGGTGGCCCGCGCCGACGTGTCCCTCTCGGCCCTCGTGGGGATCCACAACGAGCTGATTGTCGGCATGATCGACCAGCTCGGCTCCGAGGCGCAGAAGGCCCGCTGGTTGCCGGGGCTCACCGCCCTCACGCAGATCGGCGCCTTTGCCCTGACCGAGCCGGACCACGGCTCGGACATCGCCGGCGGGCTGGCCACGACCGCCCGGCTCGAGGGCGGGGAGTGGGTGATCAGCGGGGCCAAGCGCTGGATCGGTGCCGGCACGATTGCGGACTTCGCCCTGGTCTGGGCGCGGGACGTCGCGGACCATCAGATCAAGGGCTTCATCGTGGAGACGGACCGCCCCGGCTACGCCGCCACGAAGATCGCGAACAAGATCGGGCTGCGGATCATGCAGAACGCGGACATCGTGCTCGACGAGGTCCGTATCCCGGAGTCCAACCTCCTGCCCGGGGCCACGGACTTCTCCAAGGCCAACGAGCTGCTCCGCGATTCCCGCGCCTGGGTGGGCTGGCAGGCGGCCGGCATCCAGCTGGCCGCGTTCGACGTCGCGCGTTCCTACTCGCTGGAGCGGAAGCAGTTCGGCAAGGAACTGGCACGCTTCCAGCTGATCCAACAGCAGCTGGCCGAGATCCTGGGCAACGCGTCCGCCTCCCTGTCGCTGATGGCGCAGCTGGCCAGGATCCAGGAAGACGGCAAGCTCGAAATGGTCCAGGCCGCGATGGCCAAGTCCACCACCACCCGGCTGGCCCGGGCATCGGTGGCGATGGGGCGCTCGCTGCTGGGCGGCAACGGGATCAGCAGCGACTACGAGATGGGCAAGCTCTTTGGCGACGCCGAGATCCTGTACACGTACGAGGGCAGCTACGAGATCAACTCGCTGATTGTGGCCCGGGCCGTGACGGGCAAGTCCGCGTTTGTGTAGGAAGGGCCGGGGTCAACGGGCCCGCGGGACTGATCAGGGCAGGAACCGGTAACCGATCCCTGCCTCGGTGATCAGGTGCCGCGGGGCGGCTGCCTCCGGTTCCAGCTTGCGCCGAAGCTGGGCCATATAGACGCGGAGATAGTTGGTCTCCTTGGCGTAGGCCGGACCCCACACCTCGGACAGGAGCTGCTGCTGGGTGACGAGTTTCTCCGGACTGCGGACCAGCACCTCCAGCATCTTCCACTCGGTCGGAGTCAGCCGGATGTCCTGGCCGTCGCGGAGGACCCGGCGTTTGCCGAGGTCCACGGTGAACGCTTCGGTGGTGACCACCGCCGGCTGCCCCGCCTCGGCGCTGCGGCGAAGCAGGGCACGCAGGCGCGCCAGGAGCTCCTCCAGCCCGAAAGGCTTGGTGATGTAGTCGTCGGCGCCGGCGTCGAGCGCTTCGACCTTGTCCTCGGACCCGTGCCGGGCGGACAGGACCAGGACCGGCACTGCGCTCCAGCCGCGGAGCTTCCGGAGCACCGCCGATCCGTCCATGTCAGGAAGTCCGAGGTCCAGGATCACGAGGGCCGGCGGCTGCTGCTGGGCAGCGAGCAGTGCCGAACGGCCGTCGGCGGCCGTCACGACCTCGTAGCCATGGGCCTGCAGCGTGATCCGCAGGGCGCGGAGCAAGTAGGTGTCGTCGTCGACCACCAGTACGGAGGTCATACCGGGTCCGTCCCGGAGGCGAGGAGCGGCGGCTTATGGAGCCGGCCAATGACCGCAGATTGTGGGACCAGGGGTGCCTGGTCCGGTTCGGCGCGGAACGGAACGCCGGAGGACAGCGGAAGGCTGATCACCATGGTCAGGCCGCCGCCCGGCGTCGCTTCGGCGCTCAGCCTGCCGCCCATCGCCTCGGTGAAACCCTTCGCCACAGCGAGGCCGAGCCCCACTCCTGTGGCCTGCGTGGCATCGTCGAGGCGCTGGAAGGGGCGGAACATGTCCACGACCCGTTCCGCCGGGATGCCCGTTCCGTGGTCGATGATGCGGAGCTCGCCGGCCGGGCGGCCACTCGCGGTGGCCGGGCCCAGTCCGCCGGCGGAACCGGCCAGGACAATGTCGGACCCGGGGGCGTACTTGACCGCGTTCTCCACGATATTGGCAATGACACGCTCCAGCATGCCGTGGTCGGCATCGACCTCGGGCATGTTGGCGGGGAGCTCGACACGCACCCGGCCCGGAGCGATCCCGTGCAGCCCGCCGGGAATGACCTCGTACCACCGCACCGGCCGCAGCAACGGTTTGATCGAGTCCGACGTGAGCCGGGACATGTCCAGCAGGTTCCCCACCAGTACTTCCAGCCGGTCCGAACAGTCCTCGATAGTCGCCAGCAGTTCCCCTTCCTCCTCCCGCGTGTAGCGGACACCCTCCTGCCGAAGGCCACCCACTGCGAGCTTGATGCCGGCCAGCGGAGTGCGGAGATCGTGCGAGACTGCGCGGAGGATCGACGTTCGCATGGTGTTGCCTTCAGCGAGCTTCAGGACTTCAGATCGGCTGGCCAGCAGTTGCCGCCGTTCCAGCTGGGCCGCCAGATGGACACCAAAGGCGCCCAGGAGCCGCCTGTCACTGGCCGGCAGCACCCTGCCGGACAGGACAAGGCATGTGGTGGCGTCAATCCGCTCCACGTTCTCTCCGTGGATTCCTCCGATGCCGGGGCTATCGCCGGCGCCGGGACTGACGCCGGATACTTCGCCGGCGCTGGCGACAACCCGCCAACCCCCGCCCTGGCCGGACGTGGCAGTGGCAGTGGCAGCGGCCCCGGCGCGGAAGGCGTCGTCGTCCGGACGGGTCAGAAGGGCCGCGCCCCTGACCTGGAAGACGTCCAGGGCCTGCTGCAGCAGTCCCACAATGGTGTCCTCCGAACCGGCCGCCCCGCGCGAGAGGTCCGCGAGAGTGGCGGCCTCCGCCCTCGCAAGGGCCGCTTCCTTGGAACGCCGCGCGGAGAGATCCACCACAGTGGCGACTGCGGCGGAAACCCCGACAAACACCAGGAGGGCGAGCACGTTCTCGGAATCGCTGATGGTCAGGTTGCCCAACGGCGGGGTGGAGAAGTAGTTCACCAGCAGGCTGCTCCAGAGCGCCGCGACGATAGCGGGCCACAGGCCGCCGACCAGCGCCACGGCGACGGAGCCGCTGAGCTGGACCAGGACGGTGGCGGCCAGGTTCTTGTCGGGGTTTACTGCCAGCAGGAGCTGCAGGACGGCGGGCAGGAGGATGGCCATCACAAAGCCTGTCGTGACCCGGGCCCGGCCCAGATCCTGCCGCCGGCGCACAACGGGGCCTCGGCCCTCAGGCGGCCCGGACACGATGTGAACGTCGATGGCGCCCGCGTCGCGGACCACCCGGGCTCCCGTGCTGCCGCCACGAAGGCCGGCCAGCAGCCTGGTCAGGCGCCCGCTGCGGGGGATTCCAACGACGATCTGGGTGGCGTTGACGCTGCGGGCAAAGTCCAGCAGCGCCGCGGCCGGGTCTTCCCCGGCCACGAGGTGGTAGCTGCCGCCAAGGTCCTGGACCAGGCGGCGTTGTGACTCCAGCTCCTGCGGCGATTCTGCGGCCGCAGATTCCGCTGCGCGCACGTGCACCGCGAGCAGGTCACCGCCGTTGACCCGGTTGAGGATGCGGGCACCGCGGCGGATCAGGGTTTCGCCCTCCGGCCCGCCGGGCAGCCCGACCACGATCCGCTCCCGGGCCGCCCAGCTGGCGTCGATTCCGTTTCCCGTCCGGTACGCGGCGAGCCCCTCGTCCACCCGGTCCGCCAGCCACAGCAGGGCCAGCTCCCGCAGGGCCGCCAGGTTGCCCGGACGGTAGTAGTCTGCGAGCGCAGAGTCGACCCTGTCGGCTGCGACGATCTTGCCGTCAGCGAGGCGCTGCCGCAGGAGTTCGGGGGAGATGTCCACCAGCTGGATCTGTCCCGCCTGCCGGGCGACCTCATCGGGCACGCTCTCCGCGGGCCGGACGTCGGTGATGGCGCTGACGACGTCGCTGAGGGACGCGAGATGCTGGATGTCCAAGGTGGTCAGGACGTTAATGCCGGCGTCGAGCAGTTCATCGACATCCTGCCAACGGTGGGCATTCGGGCTGCCCTTGGGATTGGCATGGGCATAGTCGTCGACGATGGCCGTGGCGGGCCCGCGGCGGATGACCGCTGCCAGGTCCAGCTCTTCGAGGTGGAGCCCTTGATACGGGACCCGCTTGGCCGGGATCTGCTCAAGCCCTGCCAGCAAGGCGCGGGTGTCGCGGCGCCCCCGGTCCCGGGCAAACGCGATGACGACGTCCTCGCCGCTTTCGCGCAGCCGGTGCCCCTCCCTGAGCATCGCGTACGTCTTGCCCACGCCGGGTGCTGACCCCAGGAAGATGCGCAGCGTTCCACGTGCCATGGAGCCATTCTTCCATTCCTGGCGGTATCGGGCGGGGCGGCCCCGCGTCAAGGATTCGTCAAGATCCCCGTCCCGGCACGGACTTCGCGCGTGGCCGCTGCTAGTTTCGCAAATGAGGGCTATCCGGCGCACCGCCATCCGGGACCGCGCCGTGACGGAAGGAAAACATGACCACGCTGAGCAGGCCGCCGGCAGACCCGTCGGCGCCGCGGCCGCGAACCAAATCCACCGTGAAGAACTGGCTGCTGGTCGGGCTTCAGGACAGCAAGGGCAGCCACCAGGGCCCGGGCGGTGTGCCCACGGCCCACGAGAAAAAGCACACCTGGTGGCAGGTGATGTGCCTGACCGGCGTCGACTATTTCTCCACCCTGGGCTACCAGCCGGCGATCGCCGCGCTCGCCGCCGGCGTGATTTCGCCGCTCGCGACCCTCGTGCTCGTCGCGATCACGTTGCTGGGCGCCTTGCCCGTCTACCGCCGCGTGGCGGGCGAGAGCCACCGGGGCGAGGGCTCCATCGCGATGCTCGAACGGCTCATGCCGCGATGGGGCGGCAAGCTGTTCGTCCTGGTCCTGCTCGGTTTCGCCGCGACGGACTTCATGATCACCATGACGCTGTCGGCGGCCGACGCCACCGCCCACCTGATCCAGAACCCGATCGCCCCCAGCTGGCTGCAGGGACAAAACGTGCTGATCACGCTGTTCCTGCTGGCGATGCTGGGTGCGGTCTTCCTGCGCGGCTTCAAGGAGGCCATCGGCGTCGCGGTCCTGATCGTTGCCGTGTACCTGAGCCTGAACGTCGTTGTGCTGGCAGTTTCGGTCGTTGAGGTGTTCACGCACCCCGTTGCCGTGGACAACTGGTGGCAGGCAATCTCCACGTCCCACGGCAACCCCCTGCTGGCGGTCGGGTTTGCCTTGCTCGTGTTCCCCAAACTGGCACTGGGTCTTTCCGGGTTCGAGACGGGCGTTGCCGTTATGCCGCAGATCCGGGGCCACGCACGCGATACCGAGGACAACCCCGCCGGCCGCATCGCGGGAACCCGCAAGCTGCTGACGACGGCGGCGCTCATCATGAGCAGCTTCCTGATCGTCAGCAGTTTCACCACCGTGGTGCTCATCCCGGAGCAGGAATTCCAGCCCGGCGGGCAGGCGAACGGGCGCGCGCTGGCGTTCCTGGCCCACGACTACCTGGGAGTAGGGTTCGGCACCGTCTATGACATCAGCACCATCGCGATCCTCTGGTTCGCCGGGGCTTCCGCGCTGGCCGGGCTGCTGAACCTGGTGCCCCGCTACCTGCCCCGCTACGGGATGGCCCCCGAGTGGGCCCGGGCGGTCCGGCCGCTGGTGCTGGTGTTCACCCTCGTCGCATTCCTGGTCACCTGGCTGTTCGACGCCGACGTCGACGCGCAGGGCGGCGCCTACGCCACCGGCGTCCTGGTCCTGATGACCTCGGCCGCGGTGGCCGTGACGCTGTCGGCCCGCCGTAAGCGGCAGCGCAAACGCACGGTCGGGTTCGGCGTCGTTGCCGTCGTCTTCATCTACACCACCGTCGCGAACATCATCGAACGGCCGGAGGGTATCCGGATCGCTTCCGTGTTCATCCTGGGGATCATTGTCATTTCGCTGCTGTCCCGGGTCGGGCGTTCCTTTGAACTGCACGCCACCCGGGTCCATCTGGACTCTGAGGCGCTGGAATTCATGTCCGACGAACTGGACGGGCCCATCCGGATCATCGCCCATGAACCGCTCCGACTGAGCGCGGAGGCCTACCGGCAGAAACTGGAGTCCGCCATGGAGGTCAGCCATTTGCCGGTGGACTACCGGGCCCTGTTCCTCGAGGTGGTCGTGGACGACTCCTCCGACTTCGAGACCGAACTCTTCGTCCGCGGCGTCACCCGGCACGGCTACCGGATCCTGGAAGTCCACGGACCCGTGGTGCCGAACACGATCGCCTCTGTCCTGCTTCACATCCGCGATGTGACGGGCCTGATGCCGCATGTCTACTTCCGCTGGACCGAGGGCAACCCGGTCACCAACCTGCTTCGCTTCCTGGCGTTTGGCGAAGGGGAAATCGCGCCGGTGACCCGTGAAGTGCTGCGGGAAGCGGAACCGGACGTGACCCGGCGCCCGTGGGTCCACGTCGGCTGACCGCCAGACGCGTCCACGACAAACGCCCCTCCCGAGGATTCCTCGAGCGGGGCGTTTGTGGTGTTGGGGAAAGCATGGCGGCCGGCTGGCCGGTGCTGCTATCCGGAGTGCTTAGAGCGGGCGGATGTTCTCAGCCTGCGGGCCCTTCGGGCCCTGGGTGACGTCGAACTCGACCTTCTGGTTCTCGTCCAGGGAGCGGTAGCCGCTGCTGGCGATTGCCGAGTAGTGGGCGAAAACGTCGGCTGACCCGTCATCCGGGGCAATGAAGCCAAAACCCTTTTCGGCGTTGAACCATTTAACTGTGCCTGTAGCCATGCCATATCCTTCTGAAATGCTGCTGATCTCCGGCGGCCCGGAGGCCAACGGCTGCGGAGACATTCGTCCGCTGTTGCCCAACCTACGGGTCCGGGGGCCTGGGTGCAAGAGGCCAACGGGCGCATTTCGTCCGGTCCCGGGGCTATAGTCGGGGCACCATGGCAACAATATCGGTGGTTATCCCGACCCGGAACGACGCCGACATGCTCGCCGCGTGCCTCGCGGCACTGGCCGGCCAGACCCGTCCGGCCGACGAAATCGTCGTTGTGGACAATGCCAGCACGGACAATACCGCGGCGGTCTGCGCAGCGGCCGGCGCCCGGCGGATCGCCGTCGAACTCCCCGGAATTGCAGCCTGCACGGCTCACGGCTTCGATGAAGCGCGCGGCGAACTGATCGCCAGGCTGGACACGGACTCGATTCCGCCGGCCGACTGGCTCGAGCGGGTCGCGGCCATCCTTGACAAGGCCGGCCCGCTGTCGGCCGTGTCCGGCCCCGGCGACTTCTACGGCGGCAACAGGTTCGCCCGGTGGGCGGGACGGAGCGTCTACATTGCCGGGTATTTCTGGGCCATCGGCTGGCTGCTGGGGCATCCTCCGCTGTTTGGCTCGAATTTCGCCATGCGGTCGGACGTCTGGGACCGGATCCGGGGCTCCGTCCATCGGGGCCTTCCGCCGGTCCACGATGACCTGGACATTTCCTACCAGATCCCGCCCGAGGTGACGGTCATCGCTGACCCGTCGCTGAGGGTGCAGGTCTCCGCGCGGCCGCTGGCGAGCAGGCATTCAGTGGGGCGCAGGCTGTCGATGGCGTGGACCACGTTCCGTGTCGAGTTCAAGCAGGAAAGCCCCTTCCGGCGGCGCCGGCGCCGCCGGCAGTGGGAACGCGGCCACCCCCGTTAAGCGGATCCGTAGAGTGCGATCAGGTCGCGGCTCATTTGGTGCGGCGAGGTCTCGCTCGGACTATGCCCGCCCCGGTAGACCGCGATGCGCGCTCCGATGGACTGGGCGAAGCGGCGGTGCAGCGCGAGCGGCCAAAGGTCATGTTCACCGACGGCGACGAACTTCGGCAGCGACGCGGCGGCCAACTCGTCCCTGAGGTCCGGCGCGTGCTGCATCAGTCCGATGATGTCGCGCACGGAACTCCGGCGGGTGAACCGGAACCGGTAATTCACGAACCGTATCCGGTTGGGCGGGACGCGGACGACATTGACGCGGATGCCCAGTATCATCAGCGCGGCGCCGATCCGTGGCCTGATCCAGCCGCTGATGCGTCCGACCCGCTGGACCCCGCGGAAACTCTGGCCCGGTTCGGGCGGGCAGCTGAGCAGGGTGAGGCTGCGGAATTTTTCCGGCCGCCGGGAGAAGGCCAGCTGGGCGAAGATCGCGGCGAAGGAATACCCCACGACGTGCGCGGGCCCGTCCTCGGCGTCGAGCATGGCGATCAGGTCATTGGTGAACAGCTCGTAGTCGTAGTGGCCCCTGGGAGGCGCGAGGTTCTCGGGGCCAGCCGCTGCCGATTCGTACTGGCCGGCAATGTCACACGTCAGGACGTAATATCCGGCGGCGGCCAGCTCGGGGAGCATCAGCACAAAGTCTTCCTTGGATCCGGTGGCCCCCGGGATTAAGAGCACCCGGGGATTTCCCGGAGTGCCCATGGACAGGGTGGCAAGTGTTCCGCTGGGGGCTTCGAACGTGCCCCGCACGGCGCCGTCGGGCAGGGCGGTCCAGTCGACGTCGCCCAGGGCAGCATCGCGTCTGGCCGCTTCATCGACCAGCGCGGATCCGAACCCCTCAGGTTCTGGATTGTTCTGTTCGTTGCTGTCGGCAGACACCATGGACTAAACATAGCCCCGAGAGGCTGCCGCCGGGCCGGCCCGGACGCCGCTCAGGCCACTTTGTGCACGAAGGCGTGAAGCCGGCGGTACACTTCCTGCGATTCCGGGTAGCGGAAGTCCTGCTGCCAGGTGTGTTCGGTGTTGGAGCTGTCCCAGCCGTAGATCAGGCTGTCCACGTGGACGCCATGTTCACGAAGCCGAGCAATGAAGTTCATGTTGGCGGCGAAGAAGAAGTCCCGCTCCGAGGTAGTCACAAAGACCGGCGGGAAGCGGGAATCCAGCCATTCGATCGGCGAGAGGAATCCCGCGCCCCTGCGGAGGGCCTCCAGGTGCCCGGTGTCGGAGCCCGAGCGGCCAACCCCGCCAAAGGCGCGGCGCAGGCCGTCGACAAGGCTGCCGGTGCGGCCCCCCGTGCGGCCGCCGGGATGGAGGCCGGGCAACAGCATACGGATGAAGTTCAAGCTCAGCACGAAGCCTTTTTCGAAGAAGACGGAGAAGTCCACCACGCTGCAGTGCTGGACCAGGCCCTTGAAATCGGACGCGGGCACTGCCGGTGTCAGGCCGTGGTGCCGCGCCAGTTCCGGCTGGAAACTGGCCGCGGTCAGGAGCGCCGCGATCTGCCCGCCCGCGGAGTCGCCGCCGAGCACGATCCGCGATGCGTCGCCGCCGTAGCCGGCGATGTTCTGCCGGACCCACGCCAGTGCGGCATTGGCGTCCGCCAGGACGTGGGACATCTGGAACCGCGGCGCCTTCCGGTAGTTCACGTTGACCACCACCATGCCGCCCTCGGCCTGGCTCGCGCAGTACTTGGTCAGCGACGCTTTGTCGCCGGACGTCCAGCCGCCGCCATGGAAGTACACGTAAACGGCCAACGTTCCCGGGGAACTGCCGGAACCGGCATCGTCAGTCCCGGCGCCGCCGGCAGGGGAGGGGGTGACGGGGGAGGGGTTGACGACGGAGGGCGTAATGACGTCGAGGCGGTGGGCCCGGATGCCGTCGCCCACGAAATCGATGTCATGGAAGTATTCGACGCCGGTAATCGGGTCGACGTTGAAGCGGGAGTTCTCGCTGGCCTTCACCGAATGCATCAGCACCCGCCAGGTCCACACCGGCACCCGTTGCAGGAGGTTCCTCGCCCTGCGGGCCAGGCCGAACGTGCCGGAGGGTTTTTGCGCTGACCGGTGTGGCGGGCGCTGAAGCGACCGCCCGTGGTGCGTTGGCCAGTGGACCGGTGTGGTCATGGGCCAATTCTATCTGGCACGGCTGTGCTACACCTGTGCTGCCGGCCCGACCGTGACCACGGCCCGGACTACAGCGGGACAGCTGTCCGCTTCGGCCGGATCACCGCTCCTCATCGATAGTTCCGGCGGCCCCGTCAACAGTGACCGTCTGGCCGGTGTGCAGCCGCGTGGTGGCGTCCGGGACGCCCACGACCGCCGGGATGCCGTACTCGCGGGCCACCACGGCGCCATGGGAAATGATCCCGCCCATCTCCATGACAAGTGCACCGGCCGTCATGAACAGCGGCGTCCAGCCCGGGTCCGTGGACGGGGCCACCAGGATGTCGCCGGGTTCCAGGTGGGCGCCCACCGGGTCCAGGATCACCCGGACCCGGCCCGTGGCGGTGCCGGCCGAAGCCGGCGTCCCGGCCAGGGCACCGGATGGGGGAGACTTCGCCATTAACGCGGCCTCGACGTCGGTGCCGTCGGAGAGCAGCAGCCGGGGGATACGCCGGCGTCGCAGTTCGGTGTCGTACAGCCGGCGGCGGGCCGTGACGATGCCGTGCAGGTCCGCGCCGCGCAGGCCGACGCGGATCTCGTCGAAGTCGAGGAAGAAGACGTCGTCCGCGGCCGCGACGGTGCCGGCCGATGCCATGTCGGCGCCGATCCGCAGAAGCTGCCGGTGCATCTCGCCGAGTATCAACACGATGTAGAACTTGGGCAGTTCGCGCAATCCGGCCAGCTGCCGCACGCGGCGCAGGCTCAGCGCCAGTGCCCGTGCGCGCCACGGACTCCGGTCCCGGGCCCGCTCCACGAGGCTGCGGATCCGGTCCTCCGCATGCTCGGCGGCCCGGGCGAACTGCCGGTCCGGGGCCTGTTCCGGATCCTCGACACGGAGGTAGTTGGAAATCATGCCGAGGATATGGTCGGGCTTCGCGGACCACCGCGGCATGCCGAGGTCTATCTCCGCCACAGCGCGGTGGCCGTAGCGGGCGAGAAAGCCGCGCACTCCTGACTGCGCCTGGGGCGGCAGCCGGCCGGCAAGATAGGCGGCTGACAACTCCTCGGGCCGTTTCGCCAGGAACTCCCCGCGCGACACCGGGTCGTCGCCGATGGACACGGCGAGCTGCCAGAGTTCCAGGTCCATTTCGGTGGTGATGTTATGGGGGAGCCCGCGAAGCACGGCTTCCAGCTCCCGGGGCTGCGCGATGCCGCGCAGCAGCCGGCGGGCAACGGCCAGCATGATGTAGCCAACGGACGGGCCCGGCAGCGTGGCCTGAATCAGCCCGTTGATCGTCCGGCCGAATATCTGCTCGATGAAGTCGAGCCGCTCGGCCGAGCTGGCGGGTTCGGCCAGGACCAGCTTGGATTCGAGCTGCTTCCCGTAATTCATCGCCCGGCGCAGCTCGGCGGCGGGCCGGAATGCGGGCCGGACCATGGCCGGAATGAGGCCCGCGATGAGAGCCAGGCTGGCTGTCTGCTCGGTGCTGCCTTTGCGTTCCGGCGGTTGCGGGCGGTCGCGCCTCAGGACGGCCTTGCGGACGGATTCCCGGAACGAGCGCTCGATGATGCCGAACCTTGGATCCTCGAGCAGTGCCGGAAGCACGGCCCCGGACCTCCCGTCCGCAAGCGGGAGTACCCGCAGCAGATAGGCCCGGCCCGACTTGCTGCGGGCCACCGACGTGAGGTCCACGTACATCCGCAGCCCGGGGTTGACGTACCGCCAGGGTCCCTTGCTGTTGCGCATCTTCTCGAGGACGGCCAGCCCCAACGGCGTGATGGGCCGGGTCAGCCCCTGGAACAGGGTGCCGCAGAGGTAGACCCGGGTGGGGGCCGCGGCCCCGGCTGCGGCGTCTTCGGGTGCGGGTTCGGGCAGCGGATACAGCGTGGTGATCGGGCGTGACTGGGTGAGCCAGATCTTGCCGCCAGCTTCAATGGCCCACTCGATGTCCTGCGGCGCCCCAAAGAGGCGCTGGACGCCGTCCCCCAACGCGGTGAGTTCCTGGAGTTGCGGGCCGCTCAGGCTCGGACTCCGTCCGGATTCCGGCCCTCCCGGGGTGCTCCGTGTGACCTGGGCGGACGCCGTCTCCAGCACGAACTGGTCAGGGTTGACCGCCCCCGAGACCACGGCCTGGCCTGAGCCGGGGCTCGCGTTGATCACCGTTTCCGTCCGGGTCCCGGTGACGGGATTTGCGGTGAACAGGACCCCCGCCGTGGCGGCGTCGACCATGACCTGGACGACGACGGCGAGCCCGACATCGCGGTTGCTGATCCCGTTGGCGGCGCGGTAGGCCACGGCCCGCTCGCTCCACAGCGACGCCCAGCAGCGCCGGACCGCCTCGACCACCGCATCCGCGCCGGTGATATCGAGGAAGGAGTCCTGTTGGCCCGCGAAACTGGCGAAAGGAAGGTCCTCTGCCGTGGCCGAGGACCGGACCGCCACCGGAACGCTGCCGCCCATTGCCTCGTAGGTTTTCCTGACCGCGGCGTCCACCTCGGCTGGGATCGGCGATTCCTCGATGAGCCGCCTGGCCCGCGCGGCGGCCGGGCTGCGTTCACCCGGGCTGACTTCACCCGGGGCCAGCGTTGCCGGGCCCGACGCCGTCGCCGCTCCGGGACCGACAGCGTCGAGTTCGGCGGCGAGGGCGCCGAGCCCGGGCGGTGCCGCCAGGTCGTAGGCGACGGTTGTCAGGCAGAACCCGCCCGGCACCGGCAACCCGGCCGCCACGAGCTTCCCGAGGTTCAGGGCTTTGCCGCCCACCAGCCGCAGCGGCGCAGCGCCGGCCCCACGGAGGTCCAGCACAAGGGGCTCTGCGGCATTGTGTTCAGAGTCCATGGTTTGCGCCTACGGGTTATCCGCGGTGGCACCGTCGTCCTCCCACATCACGTCCAAGTTCCGGAACACCGGCGGCCCATCGCAGAGGGCCGCCATCCTGGCGGCGAAGTCGGAGGTCTCCGGCCGGCCGGAGTTCTCCATGGCCGAATCGTAGGAGTCGAATTCGACGATGGTGAGATACGTTCCGGGGCGGTCACGGTCCGCGGTGGCCAGGATTCGGCGGAAGGTGGGAGCGGTGCTTCCTTCGGTCCTGGACGGCCGGCCCAGGGCTTCAATTTCCTCAATGCGGGCGGTCTGGAATTCGATGATCTGCACGAACCTGGCCATGACGGCTCCTCATCGGCGGCGGATGCTGATGCGCTTCACGCTAGACCCTCGGGCCTCGGGAGAACAAGAGCCGGCCCAAGGGCCCCTGCGCGCGGCGGCAGGCGGGACCCTGCCGGGGCCCGCGCACCAGTCCCGCGCCGCCGCCGTCGGGCGTGGTCAGGGGGTCAGCAGGACCTTGATGGCGCGGCGTTCGTCCATGGCGCGGTAGGCCTCCGGCGCTTCCTCCAGCGGCATAACGACGTCGAAGACGCGGCCCGGGTTGATGGTGCCGTCGAGGACGTCCGCCAGCAGTTCCGGGATGTAGGTCCGGGCCGGGGCCATGCCGCCGCCGATGGAGATGTTCGTGTCGAAGAGGTAGCGCAGCGGGACCTCGCTGCCGCCGGTGGGGACGCCAACGAAGCCCAGCGCCCCGCCCGGGCGGGTGCTGTGCAGCGCCTGCTCCATTGCTTCCTTGGTGCCGACACACTCAAGGACGGAATCGGCCAGCACCCCGCCGAGGAGTTCGCGGACCTTGGCGACGCCCTCGTCCCCGCGCTCTTCCACGATGTCGGTGGCACCGAATTCGCGGGCGATCGCCTGCCGGTCCGCGTGGCGGGACATCGCGATGATCCTTTCCGCCCCGAGCCGCTTGGCGGCCAGCACCCCGCAGAGTCCGACGGCGCCGTCGCCCACCACCACGACGGTCCGGCCCGGTCCGGCCTTTGCGGCGAGGGCCGCGTGGTGGCCGGTCGCCATCACATCGGACAGCGTGAGCAGGCTCTTGCGGAGGGCGTCATCCGGCTCCGTGATGCCGGGAACCTTGACGAGGGTGGAATCGGCCAGCGGGACGCGGACCGCCTGGCCCTGGCCGCCGTCGATCGCGTGCCCGGTGTCGTCCTTGCCGCCCCAGCCGGCGAGGTGCTCGCAGGCCACGGTGACGCCGTTGAGGCACTGCGGGCAGGCCCCGCAGCTGACCACGAACGGCGCGATCACGAGATCGCCGACTTCCAGGCCGGTGATCCCGGAGCCGATGCTCTCCACGGTGCCGATGAACTCGTGGCCGATCGCAGTGGGCCGGCGGGTGGGTTTCACGCCCCGGTAAGGCCACAGGTCCGAGCCGCAGACGCACGACGCGGTGACTTTCACGACGGCGTCGGTGGGCAGCTGGACGGTGGGGTAGTCGCGGTCTTCGACCCGGATGTCACCGGGGGCGTGGATGATCGTGGCGCGCATGGAGGCTCCTCAGATTGCGGGCAGGGGATTCACTCGAGTCTAGGTGATCTCCGCGAGCCGGAGCCGGACGATTTCCGCCAGGACCTCGTCAGGGATGGGGTGGTCCGCTGAGAAGCGGATGGTTCCTTTGGACACGGAGAAACCATCAAGCCGGGACGCGACGGCCGCCACGACCGCGGACGAGAACGGGAAGACGGAGAGATGCTTGGCGCTCGCCGTCACGCCAATGAGCGGCTTTCCGTGGACTTTCAGCGCGGGCATGCCATAGCTGACACCGTCGACGGCGTCGGGGGCCGAAGCCCGCGCGATGTCGATGACCCGCTGCAGGGCATCGCGGGCAGGTCCAGGCAGGGCGGCCAGGGCGTCGTCGACGGATCCCATGCCCGGAGTCTACTCCCGGGCCGCCGGACTCCGGAGCCACGGCCATTGCCGGCACGGCGCAGTAGGCTCTGGTCTATGGGGAGGCGCAAGACGCGGCTCGGACCGGGGGCAGTGCGCGGTGCGCGGCGGAGGCTGGTAGGGGCCGTCGGTGTGTGCCTGGCCGTCGTGGTGGCAGCCGCGCTCGCCGGTTGCGACGCGGACACTGAGGAGCCGCGGGGGCGGGAGGCGCCTCCTCCGCCGGTCCAGACCTCGCCCCCGGCCCCACCGCCCCCGGCCCCAACCCGGCCGGCGCTGACTCCGGAGGCGCAGGCCGAGCTTGACCGGCAGCTGGTCAGGGCGGCCAAGGCGAACGATGTTGCCTCGGCGACCAGGCTGATCCGGGCCGGCGCCAACGTCAACGCCAAGGATGCCATCCAGGACTCGGCCTTCCTCTACGCGGGAGCCGAGGGACTCAACGAGATCCTGCAGCTGACCCTCGCGAACGGGGCCGACGTCGCCAGCACCAACCGCTTCGGCGGCACGGCCCTGATTCCCGCGAGTGAACACGGGCATGTGGACACCGTGCGGATCCTTCTAGCCGCCGGCGTTCCCGTCAACCACGTCAACAATCTGGGCTGGACAGCCCTTCAGGAAGTCATCCTGCTCAATGATGGGGGTCCTCGGCAGCAGGAGGTTGTGCGCCAGCTCCTCGAAGCCGGCGCGGACCCCGCCATCCGCGATCCCAAGGGCCGGACAGCCCTGGAAAACGCGGAACGGCTGGGCTTCGGCGCCATCGCGAAGCTGATCCGGGAGCGCGACCAGCCGCGGTGACGGTGCGGAACCTCCCCACCTTTGCGCCCCGGGGCCGCGCTGCAGGCCGGAACACGCCGGTGGAGCACGCCAAAGGTGGGGAGGAACCGCGGCTCTTTGCCCCTAGACGGCTTCGAGCACGCTGACGTAGTTCGCGATGCCGACGCCGCCCATGTTCTGCACCGCGGCACGCCGGGCCGCGGGCAGCTGCATGTCGCCGGCGGTGCCGGTGAGCTGCATGGCGGCGATGACGTGCTGGGAGACACCTGTGGCGCCGACGGGGTGGCCCTTGGCCTTGAGTCCGCCGGAGACGTTGATGGGCAGCTTGCCGTCCTTGAAGACCCAGCCTTCCTGCACGGCGCGGGAACCCTGACCCGGTTCGGTCAGCCCCAACGCCTCATACATCAGCAGCTCGGCGATGGTGAAGCAGTCGTGGACCTCGGCGAAGTCCAACTCCCCGAGGCCGACGCCGGCCATCCCCAGCGCGCGCTGCCAGGAAGCCCGGGTCGCGGCGAACGCGGTGGGGTCCCGGCGGTCGGTCGGGAAGAAGTCGTTCGCCTGGCCGAAGCCGGCAAGCCGCACGGGTGCCGTGGCGCCGCCGGTGGGGGCGACGCTGAGCACGACGGCGGCCGCGCCGTCGGACACGGGCGAGCAGTCCGTGCGGCGCAGCGGGTCGGCGACCATCGGGTTCTTGTCCGAGACGGTGCGGCAGAACTCCTCGCCGAGGTCCTTGCGGAGCTGGGCGTAGGGGTTGTCGACGCCGTTGCGGTGGTTCTTCGCCGCGATGGTGCCCAGGACGTCCGAAACCGGTCCGTAGCGCTTCTCGTAGTGCTTCGCCACCTCGGCAAAGAGCCCCGTGAACCCGGTGCTGGAGGCCTTGCCGGCCATGTCGTAGTCGGCGCCGAGCAAGGCCGCGCCCACGACGTCGGCGCCCGCGTGCGTCATCTTTTCGGCGCCGACCACGAGGACGGTCTTCGCGGTGCCGGCCAGCAGCGACTTTGTGCCCTGCTGGAACGCGGCCGAGCCGGAGGCGCAGGCGTTCTCGACCCGCGTGGACGGGACGTTGGCCAGTTGCTCGGAGACCTGCAGGGCCAGCGAGGACGGGAACGCCAGCGGCATCATGCCGGAGTTGAACTGGCCGAGGTAGATTTCGTCGATCTGGCCCGGCTCGATCCCGGCGTTGCCGATCGCCTCCGTGGCGACCTGGACGATCAGGGATTCGAGGGTCTCGTCCGTGAGTTTGCCGAACCGGCTGTGACCCCAGCCGGTCAGCAGGACATCTTTGCCGAACTGCTCCTTGAGGCTCATGCCGTGGCGCCTTCAAAGGTGGCGCTTTCGTCGAGGGAGGGGGCGACGTCGAACTCCGCCTCCGTCTTTTCACGAATCTCCGCCACTGTGACGCCCGGGGCGAGGCGGGTAAGCGTGAGCCGCCGGACGCCGTCGACCCTATCCAAGTCGAACACCGCCAGGTCGCTGATGATCCGGTCGACGCAGCTCAGGCCGGTGAGCGGCAGGGTGCACTCCTTGACGATCTTGGCGGTGCCGTCCTTGGCGTTGTGTTCGGTGAGGACCACAACGCGCGGGGTGCCGGCGACGAGGTCCATGGCGCCGCCCATGCCCTTGACCATCTTTCCGGGGATGGTCCAGTTGGCGAGGTCGCCGGCGCCGGAGACCTGCATGGCGCCGAGGATGGCGACCTTGACGTGTCCGCCGCGGATCATGCCGAAGGACGTGGCGGAGTCGAAGATGCTCCCTCCGGGCAGGACCGTGACGGTCTGCTTGCCCGCGTTGATCAGGTCCGCATCCTCCTCGCCCTCGTAGGGGAACGGGCCCATGCCGAGCAGGCCGTTCTCGCTCTGCAGGACGACGCGGACGCCGTCGCGCAGGTTGTTGGCGACCAGCGTGGGGATGCCGATGCCGAGGTTGACGTAGTCGCCGTCGTTGAGTTCTTCGGCCGCGATGGCGGCCATTTCATTCCGGGTCCAAGCCATGGTGATTCTCCTGAAGAAAGTAGGGGCGGCGCTTAGGCCGGAACGGATGCGGCTTCGGTGCGGGGGCGGACGGTCCGCTGTTCGATGTCCTTGACCCGGCCGCTGGCCTGGACCAGCCGCTGGACGAAGACGCCGGGGGTGACGATGTGGTTCGGGTCCAGCTGGCCGGGTTCCACGATCACCTCGGCCTCCGCGACGGTGACAGCGCCGGCCGTGGCGACCACCGGGTTGAAGTTCTGGGCGGTGTAGCGGTAGATCAGGTTGCCGTCGGTGTCGGCGGTGTGGGCGTGTACCAGTGCGACGTCGGCCTTGATGGCGCGTTCCTGGACGTATGTTTCGCCGTCGAACTCCGCGAGCGGCTTGCCTTCGGCGACGAGGGTGCCGACGCCGGTCTTGGTGTAGAAGGCCGGGATGCCGGCGCCGCCGGCGCGGAGGCGCTCGGCGAGGGTGCCCTGCGGGGTGAACTCGACTTCCAGATTGCCGGCGAGGTACTGCTCGGCGAAGAGCTTGTTTTCGCCCACGTAGGACGCGATGACTTTGCTGACCTGGCCGGCTTCAATCAGCACGCCGAGGCCTTTGCCGTCCACGCCCATGTTGTTGGACACGACCGTGAGGTTCTTGACGCCCGAATCGCGCACGGCCTCGATCAGGTCGGCGGGGATGCCGCTCAGGCCAAAGCCTCCGACGGCGAGTGTCATGCCGTCCCGCAGTACGTCCTGCAGCGCGGCGGCCGCCCCGGATTTCACCTTTGACATTGCTTCTCCTCATTGAGCTCTTGGTGCAATCCACGTTGTGGACCGTAGTTCTGCTGTTGGAGCCTACGGTGCCGAAAAGGGGGCTGTCAACGGGTGGTTTTGGCCTTCAGGGTGCCGTTTTTACAGTGTGGACGGTAGGCTTGAGACTGTCCACAATATGGATAATTTGGGCGGTCAAACGCAACTTCGCGAGGAAAAAGATGAATTCTCTACCGGTCCAGGGCGCTCAGGTCGTCAGCCGTGTCGCGTCCCTGCTGCGCATTGTCGGACGGAAACCGGAAGGCTCCCCGCTCGGGGAACTCGTCCGGGAATCCGGGCTAACGCGCCCCACCGTGCACCGGCTGCTGTCTTCGCTGGCCGCCGAGGGGCTGCTGGACCAGGACCCGCAGAGCGGCAACTGGGTGCTGGGGCCGGAGATCCTGCTGATGGGCTCCGTGGCCTCCGCGCGTTTCCCGCTGGAGGACATCGCCCGGCCCAGCCTCCGCCGGCTCGCCGAGGAGACCGGCGAAAGCGCGTTCTTCTCCATCCGGCGCGGGGCCGAAACTGTGTGCCTGCTGCGGGAGGAGGGGAGCTTCCCGGTGCGGTCCTTCGTGCTGCACGAAGGCGTCCGCTTCCCGCTCGGGGTGGCATCCGCCGGCACCGCCATCATGGCGTTCCTGCCCGAGAACGAGCAGGAGGAGCTGCTGGCCGGCTGGGCAGAGCACGCCGGCGATTTCGCGGCGGCGCACACCGAGGACCTGGTCCGGGCGAACCTTGAAGCGACGCGGCAGGCCGGCTATTCGGTGAATCCCGGGCTGGTGCTCGAAGGCAGTTGGGGGATGGGAGCCGCAGTCTTCGACCAGCGCGGCCGCCCCGCCTGGGCGCTGTCCCTGACCGGGATTGAGCCGCGCTTCAAGGGCGAACGGCAGGAGCTGCTGGGCCGCCTGCTGATGGATGAGGCGCACCGGATCTCGACGCTGCTGCAGGGCCGCTAAACCGGGCCAGGGGGCTACCGGCTGCTGTCCGGGGGCACATCGACACGGACACGCCGGGCGATGGCCGCTAAACGGTCCAGCGGGGGCTCAAAATGCCCCCGGAGCGCGGGGTGCCGGCTACTTCCACCAGGTATCAAAGATGGTGACCGGGACCGTGCGCTTGTGCCGGGTGCGGAGATATTTCTGCTCGATGGACGCGGCCACGGCGTCCGGGACCTCGCGGCCCTCGAGGTAGTCGTCGATCTGGTCGTACGTCAGGCCCAGCTCGTCCTCATCCGTGCGGCCCGGCTGGCCGTCCAGGAGGTCTGCCGTCGGGACCTTCTCCCAGACCCGGGCCGGGGCGCCAAGTTCGGCGAGCAGGGCCCTGTTCTGGCGCTTGTTGAGTCCGAAGATCGGCAGGATGTCCGCGCCGCCGTCGCCGAACTTGGTGAAGAAGCCGGTGACCGACTCCGCCCCATGGTCCGTTCCGATGACCAGGTAGTTGTGCTCGCCGGCGAGGGCGTACTGCGCGATCATGCGGGTGCGGGCCTTGGTGTTGCCCTTATGGAAGTCGGAGATCCCGTTGCCCACGGTCTTCTCGAATTCGTCCTCGAACCCGTCCACGGCCGCGGAGATGTTGAACGTCCACTCGGTCTTGGCCTGGATAAAGTCCAGGGCCGCCTGGGCGTCGTCCTCGTCGTGCTGCACACCGTAGGGCAAGCGGACGGCAACGAAGTTGGCGTCCACACCCTCGGCCGCGAGCTCCTCGACAGCCAACTGGGCAAGCCGGCCCGCGAGCGAGGAATCCAGACCGCCGGAGATGCCCAGGACGAAGCCCTTGGTATGCGTGGCCTTGAGGTACTCCTTGAGGAACGTGACGCGTTTGCGCACCTCCCCGGCGGGGTCGATCCGGGGCTGGACGCCCATTTCTTCAATGATCCTGGCCTGGAGTTCGCGCATGTGATCCAGCCTAGTCAGCAGTGTCAACCATGCTCAACTAAGTCCGTCAGCGTGGCGCTGCGCCGCTCCAACGCCCTGCGCCAACCTCCGCAGTCAGGAGGCCTGCCGCGCCGGGCCTGTTGAGGCGCCAGGGTTTCGGACCGGCGCTACGCGGATCCCCGGCGCGCCGGTCCGGAACCGCCGTGCCTACCCGAAACGTGCGCAAATAACCCCTCCCGCGCCACCGCGGGCAGGCGTAGCGTATGGCCATGGAGACGACCGGATGTGCGGTGGTGGGTGGTGGACCTGCGGGGATGATGCTTGGCTTGCTTCTGGCACGGGCCGGGGTGCGGGTAACGGTTTTGGAGAAGCACGCGGACTTCTTGCGCGACTTCCGCGGCGACACCGTGCATCCGTCCACCATCCGGCTCATTGACGAACTAGGACTCGGCGACGAATTCCGCCGGCTCCCGCAGAGCCGCCTGAAGAATGTCGTATTCCCGGTCCCCGGCGGGCCGCCCGTGACCATGGGCGACTTTGATGCCTTGCCGCCGCCGTACAACTACATCGCCATGATGCCGCAATGGGATTTCCTGAGCTTCCTCGCCGGAGCCGCCGCCCAGGAACCGGGATTCAAGCTGCTCATGAGCCACACGGCCACCGGGCTGGTCCGCAACGGGGGCAGGGTCCGCGGAGTCCGCTTCCGGACCCCCGACGGCGCACATGACGAACTCCTGGCGGACCTCGTTGTTGCCACAGACGGCCGCCATTCTGCGCTGCGCACCGCGGCCGGGCTGGCGCCACAGGAGTTCCCGGTGCCCTTCGACACCTGGTGGTTCCGGCTGCCCCGCTATCCCTCCGAAACGGGTGAGGTGGCGGGGCTCGTCCCGGCGTTCGGCCCCGGCGAGGCACTGCTGGCCCTGTTCCGCAACGACTACTACCAAATGGGCTACCTCGCGGCCAAGGGCGCCGACGCCCGGATCCGCGCGGAAGGCGTCGAGGGCTTCCGGCGGCGGGTTGCGGCGCTCCGCCCGGACCTTGCGGACCGTGTTGACGCCATCGCGTCCCTCGACGACCTCCACTGGCTGGATGTGCGCCTGAACCGGCTGCATTCATGGCACATCAACGGGCTGCTGTGCATCGGGGATGCGGCGCATGCGATGTCCCCGGCCGGCGGCGTCGGAATCAACCTCGCCATCCAGGACGCTGCTGCCGCCGCTGAGTTCCTGGCCCCCCCACTGCTCCGGGGGCGGGTGACAACGGCAGACCTGGAGAAAGTGGAACGACGGCGGCGGCTGCCCACCGTCATTGTGCAGTCCGCCCAACGGGTCATGCAACACGCGATCTTCGGCCCGATCCTGTCCGGGAAACGGACAAAGTTTCCGGCTGCGGCACTCTTCGTCGCCCGGCACGTTCCGGCGTTCCGGACCATCATCCCCCGCTTCATCGCCTTCGGGCCGCGGCCCGAACACGCGCCCGCCTTCGCCCGGCGCACCCCGCAGCGTTCGTAGCGGGCCGCTCAGTGCGGCCCGCCGTCCCCGCCCACTGCTCCGCAGCCGCCCTTTAGCGCTTCCAAAAGGGCGGGCGTGGAGCAACGGATGCTTCAGCCGTGGGCCGCCAGGTAGCCGATCAGCCCCTTGACGGTGGCAACGTCCGGGTAGTCCCGCTCCGGGATGTCGACGCCGGTGGCCGTGTCGATCGTTTCGACGAGCCGGAGGAAGTCCAGCGAGTCGAGCTCCAGATCCTGCCGCAGCCGGGAGTCCTCATCCACCTCGGCCAGGTCCACGTCCGGCGCCACCTTGCCGATCGCGGCCTGAACCGCCGCCCGGGCTTCGTCTTCCTTCATGGTTCCTCCCGTTTTTCGATCCCACCCGTTTTCCGAACCCGCCTGTTCACAGTTCCTCCGGCTTCTGCAGCAGCTCGTCGATCCGGGTCAAGTAGCGGCCGCCGCGCAGGCCGTCGCTGACCCGGTGGTCCGCGGAGAGCGTGGCAATAACGGCGGGACGGATGCCGAGCATGCCGTTTTGCGCCCAGGGTTGTTCCATGACCCTGCCCAAGCCGAGCATCGCGACCTGCGGGGGATAGATCACACCGAAGACGCTCTCCACACCCAGATCGCCGAGATTGGTCACTGTGATGGTGGGGTCCGCCATCTCGGCGCGCTGCAGCCGGCCGGCGCGGGCACGGCTGACGAGGTCCCGCAACTGCTCCATCAGCACGTCCACGGCCAGCGTGTCGGCGTCGTGGATGGCGGGGGCCACGATGCCGCCCTGCCGCAGGGCCACGGCGACGCCGAGGTGCACGGACGCGCTGGGGCGGAACCCGCCGTCGTCGTAGAAGCCGTTGACCTCCTGCACGTCCTTGGCCGCGAGCGCCGCGGCCTTCAGCAGGAGGGCCGAGGGGACCAGCCGGGAGGCCACCGGGCGCTGCGCGTTGACGGACTGCATCCATTCGACGGCGGCCCGTAGGTCCAGGGTGGTGCTCAGATAGTAGTGCGGGATGGTCTTCTTCGACCGCGACATCAGGGCGCCGACGGCGCGGCGCAGGCTGGCAACGCGCTCGCGGGCCTCTGCTGTTTTGCCCGCCTGGGGCGCCTCCGTTGCCTGTCCTTCCGGCGGGGGAGCGGTCCCGGCCGTACCTGCCTCCGGGACACCTTCCCCGGGGCCCCCGGCGACCGGAACCGCGGCCGGTGTCCTGCTGCCTGCGGCGAGCTGGACGTCCGCCACGGTCACGGCACCCTCCGGGCCGGTGCCGCTGACGGACGCAAGCTCGACGCCGAGTTCGGCGGCGAGCCTCCGGGCCCGGGGCGAGGAACGCACGCGTCCGGCGGACGGCCTCGCCGCGACGGCGTGCTCCACGTCGGCCCGCGTGATGGCGCCGCCCTTGCCGGTCCCGTGGATCCTGGCCGGATCGACTCCCAGCCTGTGGGCCAGATGCCGCAGCGGCGGCGCGATCGGGGGAGCGTCCCCCGGGGCGGTCTGTACAGCGGCGGTCTGTACAGCGGCGGTCGGCGCGGCGGCAGCCCGGGCCGGGGGCGCCCCGGCGGCGGATGACGGGACAGGGGCGGGCGGCGGGACAGGGGCTCCGGTCCCGGTCCCGGTCCCGGTCTCCGCCGGAGTCGGGGTGATGCGGGCCAGCGGCGTCCCGATCGGAACCGTCGCCCCGGGATCCACGAGCAGTTCGGCGACCACTCCCTCCTGGAAGGACTCCACGTCCATGACGGTCTTGTCCGTGTCCACCACTGCCACGAGATCGCCGCGGCGGACGTAGTCGCCGGGCTTGACCAGCCATTCGACGATCTTGCCGTGTTCCATGTCGGCCCCGAGCGAGGGCATCAGGAAGTCAGCCACCGGCGCTGACCGCCTGCCGGGCCGCCGCGGTGATCCGGTCCACAGACGGCAGTGCCGCAAGTTCCAGATGCTTGGCGTAGGGGATCGGCACTTCGGCGCTGCAGACCCGGCCCACCGGCGCGTCCAGGTCGTAGAACGCGTTTTCGGTGATCCGGGCGCTGATTTCGGCGGAGATGCTGCCGCTGCGCCAGCCTTCATCCACCACCACGGCGCGGTGGGTCTTGCGGACGGAGGCGAGGATGGCGGCGTCGTCGAGGGGGCGGAGCGTGCGCAGGTCCAGCACTTCGGCGTCGATACCCCCGGCCTCAAGCTGGCCGGCGGCGTCGAGAACGGCGGGAAGTGTCCCGCCGTAGGTGATCAGCGTGATGTCCGTGCCGGGCCGCCGCACGGCGGCGGTGTCGATGTCCACGGCCCCGGCATCGTCGTCGAGTTCGCCGGCGACGTTGTAGAGCGAGCCGTGTTCGAAGATCAGCACCGGATCGGGGTCCTGCAGCGCTGTCCACAACATCCCGCGGGCGTCGGCCAGGGTGGCGGGGGCCAGGATGCGCAGGCCGGGGATGTGCGCGAACCAGCCCTCCAGGCTGTGCGAATGCTGGGCGCCCAGCTGGCGGCCGGCACCCGTGGTCATCCGGATCACGATGGGGACGTTGAACTGTCCGCCGGACATGTGAAGCAGGCTGGCCGCGTTGTTCACGATCTGGTCGAGGGCCAGCAGGCTGAAGTTGACGGTCATGATCTCCACAATCGGACGCATTCCGGCCAAGGCCGCCCCGATGCCGGCGCCGACGAAACCGGACTCGGACAGCGGGGTGTCACGGATGCGGTCCGGGCCGAATTCCTCCAGCAGCCCCAGGCTTACGGCGAAGGACCCGCCATAGGAGCCCACGTCTTCGCCCATCAGGAAGACCCTTTCGTCGCGGAGCATCGCGTCGCGGATCCCGGCCCGGAGCGCCTCGCGGTAGCTGGATTTCATGGCCGGCTCCGACGGCCGCCAGCGCCGGCCCCGTTGTCCCCGGCACGCTCCCCGGCGCGGTCGCCAGTGCGCTCGCTGTAGACGAAGCGGGCCAGGTCCTCCACGGGTTCGAGCGTCCCGGTTTCGGCGAACCCGACGGCGGCCGTGACCTCGGCATCGGCGTCCGCCTGCAGCTGGCTCCACTCCTGGGCGGAGAGCTGGCCTGCGGCCTCCATCGAGGCGCGGAGCAGGGCGATGGGGTCGCGTTCGAGCCATTGGGCTACTTCGGCTTTGTCCCGGTACCGTTCCGGGTCGAACATCGAGTGGGCCCGGAATCGGTAGGTGCGCAGTTCGAGGAAGTGCGGTCCGCCCCCGGCGCGGACCGCCTCGACGGCGCGGCGGGCGGCGTCTTCGACGGCGAGGACGTCCATGCCGTCCACGGCCCAGGCCGCTATCTCGTAGCCGGCGGCCTTGAGGGCAATGTCCGTCTGGGATTCCGAACGGCCCAGCGCGGTTCCCATGGCGTAGAGGTTGTTTTCGCAGCAGAAGAGCACAGGAAGCTGCCAGAGCGCGGCGAGGTTGAGGCTCTCGTGGAATTCACCCTCCGCGACGGCGCCCTCACCGAAGAAGCACACAGTGGCGCGGGAGCGGCCGGACATCTTGTCCGCGAGCGCCATTCCGACGGCGAGCGGCAGCCCGCCGGCAACGATCGCGTTGCCCCCGTAGAAGCGCGTGGCGGCGTCGAAGAGATGCATGGAGCCGCCCCGGCCCCGGCAGCAGCCCTCGACGCAGCCGTACATCTCGGCGAGGATCGCCCCGGCAGGGACCCCGCGGAGCAGGGCATGGCCGTGTTCCCGGTAGGTGGCGAGGACGGCGTCGTCCGGCTCCAGCGTTTCCAGGACGCCTGCCGCCACCGCTTCCTCGCCGATGTACACGTGCAGGAAGCCGCGGATCTTGGCGGCGCTGTAGAGCTCGACGCATTTTTCCTCCAGCCGGCGAACACGCAGCATCTGCAGCAGCAGGTGCCGGCCGTGCGCCGGGTCCAGGGGGCGGGCCGGAGGCTCGAGCGGTCCGGTCATTTCCGTGCCTCCGGCTCCGGCGCCCCAGCAGGTGTCTCAATGGTGGACGTGTCGCCTTCCGGCAGGCCCAGCTCGCGGGCCTTGAGCAGCCGCCGGAGGATCTTGCCGCTGCGGGTCCGGGGGAGGGCAACGGTGAACTCCAGCAGCCTCGGCGCCACGGCGGGGCCGAGCTTCTTCCGGGCAAAGCCGATGATCTCCAGCTGCAGTTC
Source organism: Arthrobacter sp. NicSoilB4 (assembly GCF_019977335.1). NCBI lineage: Bacteria > Bacillati > Actinomycetota > Actinomycetes > Micrococcales > Micrococcaceae > Arthrobacter > Arthrobacter sp. NicSoilB4. The sequence continues at coordinate 395,737 of NZ_AP024653.1, forward strand.
CTCGGACGGCTGCCGGCCGGGCCGCAGCTCCACGAAGGCCTTGACCACCTCGCCGGCCACCGGGTCGGGGACCCCGATCACCCCTGCCTCGGCCACGGCGTCGTGCTCCATGAGGCAGCTTTCCACCTCGAAGGGGCCGATCAGGTGCCCCGAGGACTTGATCACGTCGTCGCCGCGTCCGACGAACCAGTAGTACCCGTCGGCGTCGCGCTTGGCGAGGTCGCCGGTGAGGTACCAGCCGCCCGCAAAGCAGCGGCGGTAGCGTTCCTCCTCGTGCAGGTAGCCGCGGAACATGGAGGGCCAGCCCGGACGCAGGGCCAGTTCGCCCACCGCGTCCGGCGCCGTCACGAGGACCGCCTCGCCGTCGCGGACGACCGGCTTGTCCTGCGCGTCCCGGGCCACGATGCCCGCCTCGACGCCGGGCAGCGGCCGGCCCATCGAACCGGGGCGGATCTCGGTGGCGGCATAGTTGGAGATCATGATCCCGCCGGTTTCGGTCTGCCACCAGTTGTCATGCACGGGCTGGCCAAAGGCCTCCTGGCCCCAGACGACGACTTCGGGGTTAAGCGGTTCACCGACGCTGGCGACGAAGCGCAGGGCGGACAGGTCATGGCCCCGGGCGCGGTCCGCGCCGGCTTTCATAAGCATCCGCAGCGCTGTGGGCGCGGTGTACCAGACCGTGACGTGCTGTTCGGCGAGGATCCGGTACCAGCGGTCCGGGTCCATCTCCTCCTCGTCCACGATGGTCGTCACTCCGTGGGTCAGCGGCGCGATCACGCCGTACGAGGTGCCGGTGACCCAGCCCGGGTCGGCCGTGCACCAGTAGATGTCCTCCGGATGCAGGTCCAGGGCGGTAGTGCCGGTCGCATGGTGCGCGGTGACGGCGTCGTGCACGTGAATGGCGCCCTTGGGCGTTCCGGTGGTCCCGGATGTGAAGTGCAGCAGCGCCATGTCCTCGGCCTGTGTCGCGGCCGCCTCACCGTCGGCCGGCGCCGCGCGCATCAGCGCGGTGAGGTCCAGGGTGCCCGGCTCCGGGCGGCCATCTGCATCGGTCAGCAGCACGTGCCGGAGCTCCGGGAGTGAGTCGCGGAGCTGGGCTATTTTCTTTCGGTACAGCGCACGTGTGGTGACCAGGGCCCGGCCGGAGCCCAGGTGCAGCCGCTGGCGGACGGGTTCGGGGCCGAAAGCGGAGAACAGCGGACAGAAGACGCTGGCGTTCTTGAGGGTTCCCAGCACGGCAATGTAGAGCGCCGGACCGCGGCCGGTGAGTGAGAAGACGCGCTCGCCCCGCCCGATGCCGAGGCTCCGGAGCACGCTGGCGAAGCGGTTGGTCTGCCCGGCGAGTTCCGCGAAGGTGAGGGAGTGGCTGCTGCCGTCGGCCCGGACGAACCGCAGCGCCTCGTGCCCCGCGTGCCCGCCGGCGGCATGCCGGTCCACCGCCTCGTAAGCGATGTTGACGCCGCGGCCGCCGGGCAGCCCGGACAGCTCGCGGCGGGCTTCGTCCCAGGAGAACGCGGCGCGCGCGGCGTCATAGTCCACCAGGTTCGGCCGGACCCGGAAGCTGCCGACGTCTTTGGGGATGATGGGCCAGCGGGTGGAAGGATCCGTTCCTGCCGTCATGGTTCCATCGGACTCCTGCCCGGCGTGGCTGCCTAGAGTAATAAGGCCCGGCGCCGGCTGCCCGGGAATCTTCCCGAGGCTGCCCGACATCTAACGGGGCGGCGGGGAATCCCGTGCCGCCCAGCCACTAAACTGGGTCCCATGACTGCCACCAGTGCCCCTGCAGCTGACGCCGCTGCCGCCCGTGCCCGCCTGCTTGAACTGATCAAGGAGCTGGCCGTCGTCCGCGGCAAGGTCATCCTCTCCAGCGGCGCCGAAGCCGACTACTACATCGACCTCCGCCGGATCACGCTGCACCACGAGGCCTCAAAGCTGGTCGGCCAGGTCATGCTCTCACTGCTGGACGACGCCGGGATCGACTTTGAGTGCGCAGGCGGGCTCACCATGGGTGCCGACCCCGTGGGCACCGCCGTGATGCACTCCGCCGTCGACGCCGGACGACCCGTGGACGCCTTCGTGGTCCGCAAGGCGCAGAAGTCCTACGGCATGGGCCGCCAAGTGGAAGGCCCCTCCGTCGAGGGCCGCAAGGTGCTGGTGCTGGAAGACACGTCCACCACAGGCGGTTCCGCGCTGACCGCCGTCGAGGGTGTCCGCAAGGCGGGCGGCAACGTCGTCGCCGTCGCCGTGATCGTGGACCGTGACACCGGAGCCAAGGAAAAGATCGAGGCCGAGGCCGGCGTTCCGTACCTCTTCGCCTTCGGCAAGGACGAACTCGGCCTCAGCTAGGCGGTTCACCCCTCAGCGGACACGTGTAGACGGTGGTTGGGGTGTGATTTATCATTTCTAACATCCGCCAAAACACGCCCTCGGAGACCACGCGCCATGCTCCTTCCCGAAGAACTCCTCGGAACAGAACCCCTCAGCACCGTCAACCAGATCCAGAACCTCATCCTGGACAGCGCCGATTTCGAGGACTTCCTCAACGAGCTGGCCCGGTTCTCCGCGCACCAGGTGGCGGGCGCCGGGGACGATGCGCTGTGCGGGATCACGCTGTTGCGCGACCGCAAGGCCGCGACCATCGGCTGGAGCAGCGATTCCGCCCGTGAGGTGGACGAAATACAGTACCGGCTCTCGCAGGGCCCGTGCCTGACGGCGGCGCAGGAAGAGCGCGAAGTCTACGTCCCGGACCTGTTTGACGAGGACCGCTGGGGCCCGGACTACGCCACTGCCGTCGCTTCACACGGGCTGCGCTCGGTGCTCTCCGTGCCGTTCCACCTGCAGGGCGAGGCCCAGGCGGCGCTCAACCTCTACTCGGATGTGCCGCACAAGTTCGACGGCGATGTTGCCGCCCGGGCCCGCGGCTACACCCGCGAAATCTCCCAGGCGCTGCGGCTGGCCGTCCGCTTTTCCCTGCACACGGACAGCGCCACAAATCTCCGGGCCACCCTTGAATCCCGCACCGTGATCGACATGGCCATCGGGATCGTGATGGCGCAGAACCGCTGCAACCAGGAGACGGCCGTCAGGATCCTCACCGACGCGTCGAGCAACGGCAACGTCAAGCTCCGTGACATCGCCACCTCCCTGGTCCAGTCCGTGGGCGGCACGGCGTCCCGGACCCACTTCGAGGAGCCGGGCCGGCAAGAGGCCGGCTGAACCGGTAGCGCAATATGACTTGTGCGCCCCGCCGTTGGCCTATACGCTGGGTGAGGTTGAGCCGTCGGCCATAGATTCCTTATTTTTTTGGAGTACCTATGGACCAGTCTCTTAATGCCCACGTCAAAGTCGATACCGTTTCCGACACTGTCCGGATCGACGTTCTTGGCAGCCTCACACAGGCCTCCCGTCCCACCCTTATGCAGACCATCCAGCGCATCCGCCAGATGGGGATCACCTCCCACGTCCGGGTTGAGCTGGGGAGTGCTGCCTTCGTCGAGTCGTCCGCGCTGGCCGGACTCCGCAACGACCTGAACGCGATCGACGGCGGCGCCGCCCCGGGCGACGTCGCGGGCGCACTGCGGACCGGAAACGGTGTCTCGCTGGAGCTTTCCACGCACATTTTCGATCCGTCCGCCGCGCTGCAGCCGTTGGACCTGGCCGGGGAATTCACAGCCTCCATCGACGCCTCAGGTACGCGCCCGCTGACGGGCTACTCGGACGACGAACTGCTGGCCGCCAGCGATTCCGTGTTTGGGCTCCTGGACAATCCCGCCGATATGGCCCGCTCGGAACTCCTGGCCACCTACGACGAGATCGGCCTGGAAATCAGCCGCCGTGAAGTCGGCAGCACCCCCGAACCCGCCTAGGAAGCACCGGCCGCCGGACTGTGGCTGAGCTGTTATCCGGTGCCGTTTCTGATCCGGCTACCCCGGTGGCTACGGTAGAGATGTGCCGCATGAGCCTGAAGTTGAGGATGTGGGCGGGGCCGGCGACGCCGACGCCCGCGTGCTCCGGCACGCCGCCGAACTCAAGAGACTTTCCCGGCGGAGTTTCCTGATCGGCACGGGCTCCGCCTCCGTGCTGGCCGCCGACATGTTGTTCACCCGGCGGGTGCAGGCCGAGCGCCGGGTCCACCGGATCCTCACGGTGCCCGACGAGACGGCAGAGAAGTACTTTCCGCACGCCAGCTGGTTCCTCTTTCCCGGCTACAAGACCAGCTGGGAGGAAGCCCTGTGGATCCTGAACGCGTTGCGGGGGGCGCTGAACAAGCGGGGCCGGCTCGCCGCCGTCGGATACTCCAACGTGGGACTCGACATCGACCAGATCGTGATCGCGGTAGTGGAGCACGCCCGGGCCAACCAGCTGGACACGCTCTACTTCTACGGCCACAGCTTCGGCGGCATGGTGGCCACCCAGGTCGCCGCCCGCCTAAGGGAGCTTCACGGCATTGAGGTGGCGTTTATCCTGCTGGATTCCAGCCCGTACAGCAAGTACGACGTGCTGGACCAGAGCTGGTTTGAGGGCGTGGTCTTCCTCTACGAGAGCGGCTTCCGGTTCCCCACGGTGCTGCGTGGCGGCTATGAACTCGGCGAGCGGATGCTGCACAAGGACGAGCGCAGCTGGGGGCAGGTCCTGGACCAGACCCTGGAGCAGCTCTCGCCGATCGCGCCCTCCAGCACACTGATCCAGTCCGAGTCCGCTTACATCTACCACTTCGACGCCACCCGGTTCGCCGGAAAGCTCGGCGGGACAAAGATGGCGTTTATCGGCAATCCCCGCGACCGGACGGTGGATTACGACACGGCCCGCGACTCCTGGTCCCTGACCTTCAAGGACAACATGGCCTCCGACTCGCAACGGACCGACGGCGCCCGGCCGGCGCACGCCAGCCCGGGCTGGAATCCGTTCGTCTACCGGCCGGTCATCGAGGGCCTGCAGGACGAGCTTTTTCCGCTGCCCTCCGGCGGAGGCAAGAAGACCGCGTTCTAGTGTTCCGGCGTTTCAGCGTTCCGGTGTTCCAGGGTCCTGGCGCGGCGCCCTAGATCTGGTTCTTCAGGTCAGCGACAGAGTTCAGGACCTGGTTGGGCCGGAACGGGTAGGCGGCGATATCGTCCTTGTGGGTGATCCCGCTGAGCACCAGCACCGTGTGCAGCCCCGCCTCCATGCCGGCGATGATGTCGGTGTCCATCCGGTCACCGATCATGGCGGTGGTTTCCGAATGCGCGTCGATCTGGTTCATGGCCGAGCGGAACATCATCGGGTTCGGCTTGCCCACGATGTAGGGCTCCCGGCCGGTCGCCTTGGTGATGAGCGCCGCGATGGCGCCGGTGGCAGGCATCGGGCCGTCCTTCGAGGGCCCGGTGGCGTCCGGGTTTGTGGCGATGAACCTCGCCCCGCCCAAAATCAGCCGGATGGCCATGGTGATGGCCTCAAAGGAGTAGGTGCGGGTTTCGCCGAGCACCACGAAGTCCGGGTCCTGGTCGGTGAGGATAAAACCGGCTTCGTGCAGGGCCGTCGTGAGGCCCGCCTCGCCGATTGTGTAGGCCCGGTTGCCGGAATCCGAACCGCGCACCTGGTCCTTGAGGAACTGGGCGGTGGCCAGGGCCGAGGTCCAGATGTTCTCCTCCGGGATCTCCAGGCCGGAACTCTTCAACCGTGCGGCGAGGTCCCTGGGCGTGAAGATGGAATTGTTGGTCAGGACAAGGAAGCGCTTGGAGGTGTCCACCCAGCGCTGGATGAGTTCGGAGGCGCCCGGGATGGGCTGGTTCTCGTGGACCAGGACGCCGTCCATGTCGGTCAGCCAGCACTCGATCTCCTGGCCGCTGCGGTACACCGAGGACGTGGACCGCACGTCGCCGGAGTCTGAACGCTGGTCTGTCCCGTGGTCTTCGTACTGGTCCGCCATGGTGCCCTCCGCCGATAGTGTGCCGCTTCCGGTCCCAGTCTAATGTTGAGTCGTGACTGAACCCGAGACCCCCAGCGAACCCCCTGCCGGTACCGCGGCCGCCCCGGACGGCGAGCTGGAGCCCAAGGCGGAGGTCGGCGTCGGCCCCTGGGAAGGCGAACTGCCGGAGGGCGAGCACTGGGATCCGGACCTTCTGGCGGACGGGGACCGCCGCAATGTGCTGGACAAGTACCGCTACTGGAAGCACGAGGCGATCGTCGCGGAACTGGACTCCCGACGCCATAACTTCCATATCGCGATCGAGAACTGGCAGCACGACATGAACATCGGCACCGTCGTGCGGTCCGCCAACGCGTTCCTGGCGAAGGAAGTGCACATCATCGGACGGCGCCGGTGGAACCGCCGCGGCGCCATGGTCACCGACCGCTACCAGCACGTCCGCCACCACCCCACCGTTGACGACTTCGTGGCCTGGGCGCAGGGGGAGGGCCTGGCGATCATCGGCATCGACATCTTCCCCGACTCCGTCCCGCTGGAAACCTATGAACTGCCCAGGGACTGCGTCCTGGTGTTCGGGCAGGAGGGGCCCGGCCTGACAGCAGAAATCCACGAAGCGGCGGTGGATACCCTGTCGATCGAGCAGTTCGGCTCCACCCGCTCGATCAACGCCGCCTCGGCCGCGGCCATCGCGATGCACGCCTGGATCCGCCGGCACGTGTTCAACCAAATCCCGGGGTAGTACAGGACACCGGACGCCAGGGGCGAGTATTACAGGCCCGAGTGACCGGAAACACTGCCACCGGCGCGGGAATGGCTAGGATGGTTCCTAGCCGACGAGGTTCACTCCAGGGTCAACAGCCCGCAGACGAAATTCACTTTAGGAGTCAGCATGCCCATTGCAACCCCAGAGATCTACTCCGAGATGATCGACCGCGCTAAGACGGGCGGCTTCGCGTTCCCCGCCGTCAACGTCACCTCCTCCCAGACCCTCAACGCGGCCCTCCGCGGCTTCGCCGAGGCCGAGTCCGACGGCATCGTCCAGGTCTCCACCGGCGGCGCCGCCTACTGGTCCGGCGCCTCCACGAAGGACATGGTGGCCGGTTCGCTCGGTTTCGCCGCGTTCGCCCGCGAGGTCGCCAAGAATTACGGCGTCAACATCGCCCTGCACACGGACCACTGCCCCAAGGACAAGCTCGAGGGCTTCGTCCTGCCGCTGCTGGCAGCCTCCGAGGCCGAGGTCAAAGCCGGGCGCAACCCGCTCTTCAACTCGCACATGTGGGACGGCTCCGCCGAGACCCTGCAGGAAAACCTGCGCATCGCCCGTGAACTGCTGGAGCGCACCGCTGCCGCCAAGATGATCCTCGAGGTCGAGATCGGCACCGTCGGCGGCGAGGAGGACGGCGTCGAGAACGCCATCAACGACAAGCTCTACACCACCGTCGAGGATGCCCTGGCCACGATCGACGCGCTCGGTTCCGGCGAAAACGGCCGCTACATCACGGCGCTGACCTTCGGCAACGTGCACGGCGTCTACAAGCCCGGCGGCGTCAAGCTCCGCCCCGAAATCCTCAAGGACATCCAGGAGCAGGTGGGCGCCAAGATCGGCAAGGCCAACCCGTTCGACCTCGTCTTCCACGGCGGCTCCGGCTCCTCCGAGAAGGAAATCGCCGACGCGGTCTCCTATGGCGTGATCAAGATGAACATCGACACCGACACCCAGTACGCGTACACCCGTCCGGTGGTGGACCACATGTTCCGCAACTACGACGGCGTCCTGAAGGTCGACGGCGAGGTCGGCAACAAGAAGCTGTACGATCCCCGCGTCTGGGGCGCCTCCGCCGAGGCCGGCCTCGCGGCCCGCGTCGTCGAGGCTGCCCAGCAGCTCGGCTCCACCGGCAAGACGTTCTAGGCATGTCGGACGAGTTCCGCAAGAACCTGATGGGCCCCGAGCCTACGCTCCTGCCGGCCGAAACCGAGGTCTACCAGCACCTCGCGCTCGGCCAGGAGGCCCTGGACCTCGTGGCGAAGCACCCGACGTCCTCGCTGCTCTGGGCCGTGCTGGCCGAGGAAGCGTGGGCAGAGGGCCGGACCATCGATTCCTACGCCTACTCCCGCGTCGGCTACCACCGCGGCCTGGATTCGCTGCGCCGCAACGGCTGGCGCGGCGTCGGGCCCATCCCGTGGGAGCACGAACCCAACCGCGGCTTCCTGCGCGCCCTGTATTCGCTGGGCCGGGCGTCCGCGGCGATCGGCGAGGCCGAGGAACCGGAGCGGATCGAGAAGTTCCTCAAGGACTCCGACCCCTCCGCCAAGGAAGCCATCGAAGCCGAGAAACGCTAACCAGCAACGCACGGGTTAAACGACGACGGCGGGCGTCCACCGAAAGGTGGGCGCCCGCCGTCGTTAATGCGGAAGGTCAGCTGGTCTTGGCGAGGCCTGTGCGGGCCATCGCGTCTGCGTAGACGGTGCCCATCTCTTCGAGGTACTGCTCCTGGCGGGCCGGAGTGCCGGCGAAGGCGCGGCCGCTGAGCGAGCGGACCTTGTAGGTCTTGAGGCCGCGGCGCCAGATCATGGGCACTTCGGTCTTGAGGAGCAGGTTCGCGAGACGGTTGGCCTCGGTGCCGTGAGCCACAATCACGGAGGCGCGGGGCACCAGGGCGAGGAACTTCAGCAGCGGCTTCAGGCCCGCGGAGATCTGGTCCGGCGTGAACTTGCCGTTGGGCTCGCCCGGGACGTGCCAGGGGTGGACGTTCCACGGCATCACGTACTCCGGACGCAGGCCCAGCTTCCACTGGACGCCGAGCAGGCGGGTGGCGGCCTCGTCGTCGCCGGCGGTGATGAAACCCGATTCGTCCTCGGTTCCGATGTTGGAGAAGAGGCTGATGATGCGGCACTCGTCGACGTCGTGCATCGGGTCGACGTAGGGGACATTCGTGCCAGCTTTGGTTGCCTGCAGCGTGTCGCACAGCTCGTTGACGGCCGCGACGCTAGGTTCGTAGCGGCGGCTCAGAAGCTGTTCGCGGGAATTTTCAGTGGCCAAGGCTGTCATATATTGCTGAGTCTCCTGCGGGATTGGTAAAGCTGCCAGACCGTACGCGGGCACGCCGGGCACCGGGGCACGCCAAGTACGGTGTGGTTTGAAAATGTGGTGTGGACCGATTCCTGATCGATCTTTACTAGTCTATCAAGCCCTGCGAAATGAAGAGTCTGCCGGAGGCCCGGTTCCCGGAGCCACACGGCGCCGCGGCGTGCGGCTCCTCCCCGGGAATCCGGCCGGGAGAGGGCGATGCGGGGGGGCGCGGGCGGCCGCCGGGACCAAAGTCTGTGCAGACAGTCACATTTTTCCCGGCGATGAGTCCAGTGGATGGTCGAATGACCCGCCGCCACCGCAATCGGCTAAACTTGGGTGGTAAGAGCCCCGGAACTCTGGCGTTGGGTGTGAGCACAGCGGTAGATTCGGGGCATTCTCATGAACGGCGCTCGGTTGCGGTGACCACCTCTGTGGATCACCCGGAACCCGGCCCGAACGAATGGGGGAGGATCCCATGCCAGCAATCGTGATCGTCGGAGCCCAATGGGGCGACGAAGGCAAAGGTAAGGCCACTGACCTGCTTGGTGGCCGAGTCGACTACGTCGTCAAGCCCAACGGCGGCAACAACGCCGGGCACACAGTCGTCGTGGGCGGTGAGAAGTATGAGCTTAAGCTCCTTCCGGCCGGCATCCTGAGCCCGAACGCGGTTCCGATCATCGGCAACGGCTGCGTGGTGAACCTTGAGGCCCTGTTCCAGGAGATTGACGGGCTCGAAGCCCGCGGCGCCGACACCTCCAAGCTGCGTGTCTCCGCCAACGCGCACCTCGTTGCGCCCTACCACCAGGTCCTGGACAAGGTCACCGAGCGTTTCCTCGGCAGCCGCGCCATCGGCACCACCGGACGCGGCATCGGCCCGGCCTACATGGACAAGGTGGCCCGCCTCGGCATCCGCGTCCAGGACGTCTTTGACGCCTCCATCCTGCGACAGAAGGTCGAAGGCTCGCTGCGCCAGAAGAACGAACTCCTGGTCAAGGTCTACAACCGCCGCGACATCGAGGTGGACGAGATCGTGGAGTACTTCCTGTCCTTCGCCGAGCGCCTCCGCCCGCTGGTCATCGACAGCACCTTTGTCCTGAACACGGCCCTGGACGAGGGCAAGGTGGTCCTCATGGAGGGCGGCCAGGCCACGTTCCTGGACGTCGACCACGGCACTTACCCCTTCGTGACGTCGTCGAACCCGACGGCGGGCGGCGCCTCCGTGGGCTCGGGCATCGGCCCCACCCGCATTTCGCGCTCCATCGGCATCATCAAGGCCTACACGACCCGCGTTGGCGCAGGCCCCTTCCCCACGGAACTGTTCGATGAGATGGGCCTGTACCTGCAGAAGACCGGCGGCGAGTTCGGCGTCAACACCGGCCGGCCGCGCCGCTGCGGCTGGTACGACGCCGTGCTGGCGCGCCACGCCTCCCGCGTCAACGGCTTCACCGACTACTTCGTCACCAAGCTGGACGTCCTCACGGGCATCGAACAGATCCCGGTCTGCGTTGCCTACGACGTCGACGGCGTCCGGCACGACGAAATGCCGATGACCCAGACCGAGTTCCACCACGCCAAACCGATCTTCGAATTCTTCGAAGGCTGGACCGAGGACATCACCGGCGCCCGCACGCTGGACGATCTCCCGGAGAACGCCAAGAACTACGTGCTGGCCCTTGAGAAGCTCTCCGGCACGCGCTTCTCGGCGATCGGCGTCGGCCCGGACCGCGACCAGACCATCGTGATCAACGACCTGATCAACGACTGATACTGGCTGACGCAACAACTGATGTACGACGGCGGCGGGTCACCTGGAAGGGTGGCCCGCCGCCGTCGTAGTTAATCGTGGTTGGGCCAGAGCTACTCGGCCGACGCAAAACGCAGCGAAAGCCAGTTCTCCCGGCACGCCCTGGCGGCGGCTTCGGCGTCGCCAAGGCGCGCGAGCCTGATGATCTCAGCGTGCTGGGCCACCGATCCGCGGGCGGCAAAGGAGCCGAAGCGCATCCGCTCCACCCGGCGCAGGACGGGGGTGGTCTGCTCCAGGAGGTCCCGCAGCACGGGGTTGCCGCTGACGGTGACGAAGACGGCGTGGAAATCGTCGTCGGCCCGGAGTGCCGCCTCGACGTCCGCGTCCCGCAGTGCCTGTTCGAAGCGCGCATTGGCCCCGGCCATGGCGGAGAGGTGGTCCTCGGCCAGGACCGGGACGGCCAGCCGCGCGGCCAGCTCATGCAGCCCGGCGACCACCTGCTGCGAACTCAGGGTTGAGGCCTGGTCGTACGGGGCGACGATGGTCGCCTTTCCCGGCAGCGCAATGACCAGCCCGGCGCGTTCCAGCCGCAGCAGCGCCTCGCGGATCGGGGTGCGGCTGACGCCCAGCCAGGCTTCAAGTTCCGTGTCCTTCAGCCGCTCGCCGGGCTCGAAGGTGCCGTCCACAATGGCGTTCCGGAGCGATTCAAAAACGTTGTCCCGGAGCAGCGGCCGCTTGTGGACTCCGGCGAGCGGGGGAACTGGCATGCAACATATCGTATATCCCCTTGCCCAACCGGGGTGGGTACCGGAGAATGCAATATATTGCATGTTGGCGTGCAAATGCCGTTTCCCACCGCGAGCGAAGGGCCGTCGATGGCTATCACCGATTTTGAGCGCTACCCCCTGATGTTTGGGCCGAGCCCCATCCACCCGCTGCCTCGCCTCAGCGCGCATCTGGGCGGGGCGCAGATCTGGGCAAAGCGGGAGGACGTCAACAGCGGCCTCGCGTTTGGCGGGAACAAGACCCGCAAGCTGGAGTACTTCGTCCCGGATGCCCTGGCGCAGGGCGCGGACACCCTTGTCTCGATCGGCGGCTACCAGTCCAACCACACCCGCCAGGTCGCGGCTGTGGCCGCGAAGCTCGGCCTCAAGGCCCGCCTGGTCCAGGAAAACTGGGTCGACTGGCCGGACCCTCTGTCTGACCGCGTCGGCAACATCCTGCTCTCGCGGATCATGGGCGCGGACGTGCGCCTGGACAGCGCGGGCTTTGACATCGGCGTCCGCAGCAGCTGGGAGAACGCCATTGAGGAAGTCAAGGCCGCCGGCGGCAAGCCGTACGCGATCCCTGCCGGCGGCTCCGACCACCGGCTGGGCGGGCTGGGCTTCGCCAACTGGGCCTACGAGGTGGAACAGCAGGAGCGGGAGCTCGGCATTTTTTTCGACACGATCATCGTCTGCACCGTCACCGGATCCACGCACGCGGGGATGATCGCGGGCTTTGCCGGCCAGGACAAGCCGCGCCGCGTGATCGGCATCGATGCCTCGGCGACCCTGGCGAAGACCCGCGACCAGGTCGAACGCATCGCCCGCAACACCGCCGAGCTGATCGGCCTGGGCCGGGAGCTCCGGGACGACGAAATCAATGTCATGGAGGGTTGGGCCGGGGACCTCTACGGAATTCCCGTCGAGTCCACCCTGGAAGCCATCCGCCTCGGCGCCTCGCTCGAAGCCATGATCACCGACCCCGTCTACGAGGGCAAGTCCCTCGCCGGGCTGATCGACCTGGTCAAAAGCCGGGAGATCCCGGCGGGGAGCAATGTCCTCTACGCCCACCTGGGCGGTCAGGTTGCCCTCAACGCCTACAGCGGACTATTCCGTTCCTGACAGTTCTGATACGGCCGACGGCGGCGGCGGCGGCGGGCACTCTCAGGGGGCCCGCCGCCGTCGTCGTTAACTCCACAAAAGCCGTGCCGAAAAAAACTTTGGACCGGTGCGTAACCTTTTGGCGTGCCCCAGCGATTACCTCTTTGTAAGCGCCGCCGGAGGATGGACCCCCCACCAGGAATCCGGCTGGCCTTCCAATGCAAGTGCAGGCCAGCGCCCGCCCCCATCGGGCGCTGGCCAGCCTTCCAATGAACGAGCGGGCTGTTGACTGCCCCCATCAGGCTTCAGCCGGCCTTCAAACAAAAAACAAAGGATGTACGTTTCTTATGAAGAGTGTTAGCAAGACCACCAAGATTGCTGTCGGCGCCGCGATTCTCGCTGTTGGAGGATTCTCCGGTATCGGCCTGGCCAACGCGGCCCAGGTTTCGAACACCCAGCAGGCTGAAGTGACCCCCGCTACGCCCGCTGTCCCGGCAACCCCCGAGGTTCCGGCGACTCCTGAGCTTCCCGCCACCCCGGCTGTTCCGGCCGTCCCGGCCGTTCCGGCTTCCCCGTCCGCCGATGGCTCCGCCGAGGGTGATGTCAGCGTTGAGGGCACCGAAGGCTCCGCAGAGGGCTCCCTCGAAGCTGACAAGGACGGTGTCTCCGTCGATGGTGCCGCCAACGCCAAGGGCGCTGCCGAGGCCAAGGCCCACGCCGGCGTAACCGCCGCCGTTCCTGCTGTCCCGGGTGCCGACGGCGCCTCCACCGTTCCGGCCGTTCCGGCTGTGCCGTCGGACGAGCTGCCTGAGCTCAACAAGTAGGCATTGAACGCCTCTTTGGAGGCACCGGGGGTGCGGCCGCTAGACTTGCCGGGGCCGCACCCCAGCAGTAACCGGAAGGACAGCCTCTTGGCGGAACAGCTAAGCGATGACGAATTGTCAGCAGCCTTAGCTGGCGACCCTTCAGGATTCAGCGCTGTCTACACCGTCATTTCACCTGCGGTGCTCGGATACTTCCGGGCCCGCGGGGTGGATGACGCCGAGGCCCTCACCCAGGACGTCTTCGTCGATGTCCTGCCGAAACTTGCCAAGGTCACCGGCGGCCACAGCGGCCTGCGGACCTTTATTTTCTCCATCGCCCACGCGAGGCTGGTCGATCACCACCGGCGGGCCGAGCGCACGCCCTACCTGGCCGAATACGATCCCCTGGACGACACACGGTACGCCGTTTCCGCCGAGGACGAGGCCATGGGTTCCCTGGGCGGCATTGCAGATTCCCTCTCCCAACTCAACGACGAGCAACGGGAAGTTCTGGTCTTGCGGATCGTCGCGGACCTCTCCATCGATCAGGTGGCCCGCATCATGGACAAGACGCCGGGGGCCATCAAACAGCTTCAACGACGCGGGCTCAGCGCCCTGCGCGAACTCGTCACCGAAAAGGACCACGCAGCATCATGACCGGAACACGCGAACCCCAGCAGGATGGCAGCATCCAGGCGATGCTCCGTGATTCCGGACTCGAAGCATCCACCGGACTCCGCAGTTCGCTGGAGGAGCTCCGCGCCCTGGTACCGGACCGGGCTCCCGCGCCCCGCGCCGACCTTGCGGAGCTGCTGTCCGCCGGCGCCCCCGGATTCAGCGCCCGCGGTTCTGCGGCCGGAGCTTCCGCCGCGACGACGACGGCGATGCCCGCCGTCGCGTCCGCTCCGGAGTATTCCGACGAAGCGCTGCCGGCCGGGGTCACGAGCCTCGCCGAGCGCCGCGGCCGGAAGCGCAGGCTGGCAATCGTCGGCGGCGCCGTCGTGGGTGCCATGACCCTCGGTGCCGGCGCTGTGGCGGCCTCCAGCGGGGATTTCCGCGAAAGTGTCAGCCACACGGTGGGCCTCATCTTCCAGCCTTCCGGCGGGAAATCCGATGTGGCTCCGGAACCTGCCAAGCCCTCACCGGCGGACATCCCGGCGGCTCCCGTGCCGTCGAAGGCGGGCGCCACCACGCCGCCGGCGGCAGACACTGTCCCGCAGGCTCCCGGATCTGACGGGGGAGTTCCTGCGAAGCCCGGCGCCGCCACGCCGCCTGCCATTGGCCGCGGCGGAGTCCTTCCGACACCACCCCACCGTCCGGTCACCCCGGGCGTCCCCGCGCTCCCCGGCTCGGGCGGGGAAAGGGATCTCCCGGCGAATCCGCTGCCGGAGCCGACGCTGCCCGGCGTGCTTCCCACCGTTCCCTCAAGCTAGTCCGGCCAGATCGCGGGTAACGTGCGGGCACGCCGGTACGTTACGGCGAGCCCGCACGGTACCCGCGAGTTCGGCAGCAAGAACGGGCCGCGGACAGTCCGCGGCGGACTGTTAGGCCAGGACCTGCCGCTTGGAGGAAATGACGCCGGTGTCGAAGCCGGCCAGATGCAGGCCGCCATGGAACCGGGCATGCTCAATCTTCACGCAGCGGTCCATCACGACGTCAAGCCCGGCAGCTTCGGCTTCCTTCGCGACATCCTCGTGCCACGAGCCGAGCTGCAGCCACAGGGTCTTGGCGCCGGCCGCGACGGCTTCGTCCAGGACGCCCGGCAGGTCGTCGTGCCTGCGGAACACGTCAACGATGTCCGGGCTCTCCGGCAGGTCAGCCAGCGAGGCGTAGGTCGGCTCGCCCAGGATCTCCTTCACGACCGGGTTCACGAAATAGACCTTGTACCGCGTGGAGGACTGCAGGTAGGTCGCCACGAAGTAGCTTGCCCGGGACGGCTTGTCCGAGGCGCCCACAATCGCGATGGACTTCGCCTGCCGCAGCAGGTTCAGCCGCTCCGGCGCCGAGGGGCCGGTCCAGGTCCGTACTGCTTCGCTGCTCATGAAAGTGCTCCGATCGTGCAGGTATCGGCCGACAGTTGATCCGAGTCGGCCTCGACGACCGACGCCGCATCCAGGGCCTGGTCCAGGTCCCAGAGGATGTCGTCGATGTCTTCGAGCCCGATCGAGATGCGGACCAGGTCCTCGGGGACGCCGGCGGATTCGAGCTGCTCGGGGCTGAGCTGCTGGTGGGTGGTGGACCCGGGATGGATTACGAGGGTCCGCGAGTCGCCCACGTTGGCCAGGTGCGAGGCCAGCTGCAGTGACTCGATGAATTTCTGGCCAGCGGCCCGGCCGCCCTTCACGCCGAAGGAGAACACCGAGCCGGGACCCAGCGGCAGGTACTTCCTGGCCCGCTCGAAGTGCGGGTGCGAGGGCAGGCCCGAGAAGTTCACGTAGGCCACGCGCTCGTCCGCCTCCAGCCATTCCGCCACGGCCTGGGCGTTCCGAAGGTGTTCGTCCAGCCGCTGGGGGAGCGTCTCCACGCCCTGCAGCAGCTGGAAGGCTGACTGCGGGGACAGGGCGGGGCCGATGTCGCGCAGCTGCTCGCAGCGCAGCTTGGTGAGGAAGCCGTACTCGCCGAAGTTCCCCCACCAGGAGACGTTGCCGTAGGAGGCCACGGGCTCGGTCATCGTGGGGAACTTGCCGTTGCCCCAGTTGAAGCGGCCGCTCTCGACAATCACGCCGCCGAGGGTGGTGCCGTGCCCGCCGAGGAACTTGGTGGCGGAGTGGATCACGATATCCGCCCCGTGCTCGATCGGCCGCACAAGGTACGGGGTGCTCAAGGTGGCGTCGACGACGAGCGGGATGCCGGCGTCATGCGCTACCTTGGCCAGCCCCTCCAGGTCCTGGACTTCCGACGACGGGTTGGCCACGACCTCGACGAAGATCGCTTTGGTGTTTTCCCGGACGGCGGCGGCGTAGTCAGCGGGGTCGGTGCCGGGGACGAATGTGGTGTCCACTCCGAAACGCCGCAGGGTGACGTCCAGCTGGGTCACGGTGCCGCCGTAAAGCTGGGAGGCGGCGACGATGTGGTCCCCGGACTGGGTCAGGGCGGCGAAGGTGATGAATTCGGCGGCCATGCCCGAGGACGTGGCCACCGCACCGATGCCGCCCTCGAGGGAGGCGATGCGCTCCTCGAACGCGGCGACCGTGGGGTTGCCGATCCGGGAGTAGATGTTGCCGTATTTCTGCAGGGCGAAGAGGTTCGCGGCGTCCTGGGTGTCCTTGAAGACGAACGAGGTGGTCTGGTAGATCGGCACGGCGCGGGCGCCGTGCTCGGCGTCGGGGGTGCCGCCGGCGTGCAGGGCGCGGGTGCGGAAACCGAACTTGCGGTCAGCCATTACGCGTTCACCAGCTTGCTGGTAGTGCCGTTGGCCGCCGGGGTCTGGGACAGGTCCAGCTCGACGCCGTGCTTGCGCGCGAGCTCCGCCTCGAGTTCGCGCACGATCGGCAGGATGTCCGCACCGAACGCGGCGACCTCCTCCTGGAAGTGCAGGTAGCCGGTGAGGAACAGGTTCACGCCGATCTTCTTGTACGCCACGATCCGCTCGGCGATCTGCTCCGGCGTGCCGATCAGCTGGGTCTTGAAGCCGTCGTTGTACTGGACGAGGTCCTCGAAGCTGGAGTCGGCCCACATGCCCTTGCCGTCCTTGGTGGACGCTCCGGCTTCCTGGACGGCGGCACGGAACCCTTCGACGGCGGGCTTGTGCGCCTTGCCGACGATCTCACGGAGCGTGTCCCGGGCTTCCTTCTCGGAATCCCGGGCGATGACAAATCCGTTGAGGCCAAACTTCGGGAAATCCAGGGAGGGGAGGGCGTCCCCGGTGCCGCGCCTGGCCGCGCCGGCCGCGGCGACCACGCCGGCGATGTTCTCCTTGAACCCTTCCAGGTCCTTGCCGTTGGAGAAGTACCAGTCCGCCACCCGGCCGGCCGTGGCCTGCGCGGCCGTGGAGTTCCCGCCGAAGAAGATCTCCGGGTGCGCCCGGCCCGGCACGTCCACCGGGGCCGGCTGCAGGGTGAAGTTGTTGATGTTGTAGTACTTGCCTGCCTGGCTGTACTCCTGCTCCGTCCAGAGCCCGCGGAGGACCTTGATGAACTCCTCGGTACGGACGTAGCGCTCGTCGTGTTCAAGCCATTCGAGGCCGAAGTTGGTGAACTCGTCCTTGAGCCAGCCGGAGACGATGTTTACGGCGGCGCGGCCGTTGGAGATGTGGTCCGCGGTGATGATGAACTTCGCCAGGACGCCGGGGTGCCACATGCCCGGGTGGACGGCGGAGATCACCTTGAGGCGCTCGGTGGCGGCCAGCAGCGCGAGGCTGAACGACGTGGCCTCGTGCTGCTTGTCCGCGCCGTAGGAGGCGGCGTAGCGGGTCTGGGTGAGGGCGTATTCGAAGCCGGAGTCCTCGGCGATCCGGGCGAGCTTCTTGTTGTAGTCGAAGTCCCAGCCGGTGCGCTGTTCGATGGTGGAAACCACCAGGCCGCCGGAAACATTGGGAACCCAATAGGCGAACTTGAGTGGTTCGGAAAGACGGGCGACGCTGCTGATGTCAGTCATGGGTGTTCCTTACTTCTGGGTATTGCGGATTCGCAGGACATCCTGGATGTCCGCGATGCATGGTTCGTTCTGGAGCGAGGTGGTGTCCCCGAGCGCGATCCCTTCGAACAGCTGGGTCAGCAGCCGGCGCATGATCTTGCCGCTGCGGGTCTTCGGCACATCAGGAACGACGACGACGTCGCGCGGCTTGGCGATCGGCCCGATCGCCTTCGCGACGTGTGCCTTCAGTCCGGCCGCGATGCCTTCCGTCGCGGCCGAATCCTTCAGCACGACAAAAGCGACGATCGCGTGGCCGGTCTTCGGGTCCGCGACCGGGCAGACGCCAGCCTCCACAACGTCCGGGTGGGAGACCAGGGCCGATTCGATCTCGATCGTGGAGAGCAGGTGCCCGGAGACGTTGAGGGTGTCATCCACGCGCCCGAGAATCCAGATGTCGCCGTCGTCGTCGTATTTGGCGCCGTCGCCGGCGAGGAACCAGCCCTGCGCCGCGTACTGCCGCCAGTAGGAGTCGAAGTAGCGCTGCGGGTTGCCCCACACGGTCCGGGCGATCGCGGGGCCGGGGGCATCCACCACGATGAAGCCCTGAACGCCCGGGGGCACAGTGTTGCCGGCGTCGTCGACGATCCGGGTGCCGACGCCGGGCAGCGGACGGGCCGCGCAGCCGGGCTTGAACTCCGTGTCAGTCGGGGCAGGCGAGAGGATGGTGGCGCCGGTTTCCGACTGCCACCAGGTGTCCACCACGGGGGCCGTGCCGGCTCCGACGTTGTCCCTGAGCCAGCGCCACGCCTCGGGGTTCACGGCCTCGCCGACGGTACCGAGCAGCCGGATGGAGGAGAGGTCGTAGCCGGCCGGGACGCCGTCCGGGAACCAGCCCATCAGGGACCGGACCAGGGTGGGCGCGGTGTAGTACTGCGTCACGCCGTAGCGTTCGATGATTTCGAAGTGCCGGCCCGGGTGCGGGGTGTTGGGGGTGCCCTCGAAGATCACCTGGGTGGCGCCGTTGGAGAGCGGGCCGTACAGCTCGTAGGTGTGGGCGGTGACCCAGGCGAGGTCGGCCGTGCACCAGTGCACGTCCTGGTCCCGGAGCGCGGGGTCCGGGTTGCTGAACAGGTGCTCGAAGCTCCAGGACGCCTGCGTCAGGTAGCCGCCGGACGTGTGGACCAGGCCCTTGGGCTTTCCGGTGGTGCCTGAGGTGTACATGATGAACAGCGGCGTCTCGGCGTCGAACGCCTCGGCGTCGTGGACATCGGAGGCGGTCCCGACGGCGTCGTGCCACCACACGTCGCGGCCCGCGGTCATCGGGACGGTGTCCAGAAGTTCCGGTGCGGTGGTGCGGTTGACCACCAGGACGTGTTCGATCGCGTTGTCCCCGGACACGGCCGCATCCGCGTTGTCCTTGACCGGCACGGCCGTGCCGCGGCGGAACTGGCCGTCGGTGGTGACCAGCAGTTTGGCGAGGGTGTCCTCCACCCGGAACTTGAGCGCCTCGGCGGAAAAGCCGCCGAAGACGAGCGAATGGATGGCGCCGATCCGGGCCACAGCCAGCGTGATGATCACGGTTTCGGGGATGACCGGAAGGTAGATGACCACCCGGTCGCCCTTGGTGACGCCGAGGTCCAGCAGCGCGTTGGCGGCCCTGGAGACCTCGCGCTGCAGTTCGGCGTAGCTGATGGTGCGGCGGTCGCCCGGCTCGCCCTCGAAGTGCAGGGCCACCTTGTCCCCGCGTCCCGCCGCTACATGGCGGTCGACGCAGTTGTAGGCGACGTTGAGCCTTCCGCCCTCGAACCAGCTGATGTCCGGGCCGGTGCCGGCATCGACGTCGGCCGGAACGCGGCGGTGGGTGGTGTGCCAGGGCTTGTCCTGCCCGGGCGCGTCCTCCCAGTCGAGCCGGAGGGCGGCCGCCTCCCAGAAGGAGAGACGCTCGGCTTCGGTGGCAGGGGCGGCCTCCGGGGCCGTGGGGCGCGTCCTGGGCGCAGGCGAGATAAGGGTAGTTGTCATAGGGATACTCCATCGGTCCTGGCGGTAGCACCCTGCAATCAGGGTTGCTGCGGCTTCATTGATCCAGGTCTCTTGGCCGCTCGGGATGGTCCTTCCCAACTAAAACGGATCGCGGGCATTTCCTCAAATTCCGGGGATTTGTCGCGTAATATTCGGCGATCAGTCATTCGGCGCTGGGGCTTCAGTCAATTGTTCGCTGCAGGACCCGCGGATGCCCCGCAACTGACCGGGACCCGGCGCCGCGGCGGATAGGCTGTGCACATGGCCCACGTCAACGATCCGGCAGTCCTCGAAAAACTCATGCGCACCAAGGGGCGGTGGGCCATTGTCGGCCTGTCAACGAATCAATGGCGTGCCGCCTATGACACGTCCCTGTTCATCCGGGACCGGCTCGGGATGGAGATTATCCCGGTGAATCTGCCCGCTGATCCCGTGCACGGGGAGACCGGCTACGCCGCCCTGGCCGACATCCCGGCCGAGAAGCAGCCGATCGACGTCGTCGACTGTTTTGTGAATTCCCAGAAAGTGGGGGCAGTAGTGGATCAGGCGATCGCCGTCGGCGCGAAGGCTATCTGGATGCAGCTGGGCGTCATCGATGAAGCGGCGGCGGCCCGCGCGAAGGCCGCCGGCCTCGACGTCATCATGAACGCTTGCCCGGCGCAGGACGCCAGGCGCTTCGGCCTCTGAGGGCCCTTCGGGGTGGAGCAGCAAGGTCCCGGCAGAGTGTCCGGGCCGGCCAGTAGGCTCGGATCATGGATGTAGCAGCACTCCGTGGAATTTGCCTTGGCTTTCCCGGCGCTTTCGAGGACTTCCCGTTCGGACCGGAAACGTCCGTCTTCAAGGTGCGGGCCGCAGTCTCCGGCGGGGCCGGCCACGCAGCCAAGATGTTCGCACTGTCCGCGATGGACCAGCACGATTTTTCCGTGAGCCTGAAATGCGAGCCTGCCCTGGCGGAGCAGCTGCGCGCCGCGCACCCGGAAATCACCGGGGCGTGGCACCTGAACAAAAAGCATTGGAACGGAGTGCGCCTGGACGGGTCCCTGCCCGATTCGATGGTGCGCGACATGGTCGAGGATTCGTACGACCTGGTGGTGGCTTCGCTGAGCCGGCGCCAGCAGGAGCAGCTGGGCTGGGCGCGGCTGGCCGGCGGCCGATCGTGAGCGCGCGGATCGCGGCCGGGGAGCTGAACTATGCAGGGATCGGTTCCACGGAGCATGGGCCTCCGCCCGCAGACGCCGACTGCCTGGTCACCCATGCCTTTGTGGGCGAGGGAATGGCCACGTATCGCCGCGTGGTCCAGGGCATGCTGACCTGGCAGCTGCAGAAGCGGGCGGGGCTGCGGGTCCGCGCGGAATCCGACGTCGTGGTCCCCGGCACTCGCGTGGTGACCGGCTTCGGCGTCGGGCCGTTCCGGCTGGACGCACCCTGCGAGGTGGTCTGGGTCCGGCGCCCGGTGCCCGGCGGCGCCCCGCAGTCCGCCGGATTTGGCTACGGGACCCTTCCCGGGCATCCGGTCCGCGGTGAGGAAGCATTCGAGATTTCCGTCGATGCGAAGGGCCGGGTCTACATCCACATCACGGCGTTCGGTGGGCCGTCCAACTGGTTCTACGCGGCGGGCGGCGCCCTGACGAAGCGGGCGCGGGCTCACATCACTTCCCGTTACATTAGGAGTGCACAGGAACTGGCCGCAGGTGTGGACTGAGAGCAGGCAGAATGCTGAATCAACAGACCCTTGACCAACTATGGGACTTCGATGACCCTGCCCTTTCGGAAGCCCGCTTCCGCGCGGCCGCCTCCGAGGACCGCTTCGATGCCGACGAACGGGCCGAGCTTTCCACCCAGCTGGGCCGGGCCATCGGGCTTCAGGGCCGGTATGAGGAAGCCGACGCGCTCCTGGACGCGATCGACGGCGACGAACCCACCGTGGCCGTCCGGGTGCTGCTGGAACGCGGCCGGGTGCTCAATTCCAGCGGCCACCCCGAGATGGCCGTGCCGCTCTTTGAGCAGGCCGCCGAACTCGCAGACCATCTGGGCGAGGAATTCCTGGCCGTGGATGCGCTGCACATGCTGGCCATTGCCGACTCCGCCCACGCCGAGACCTGGACCCGGAGCGCCCTGGAGTACGCCTCCACGGTCCACGACGAGCGGACCAAGCAGTGGCTCGTGGCCCTGCACAACAACCTGGGTTGGACGCTGCACGACGCAGGCCGCTGCACGGAGGCGATGGTGGAGTTCCAGCTCGCGGAGCAGTGGGCCGAACGCGTCGGCACCCCGCGGCAGCAGGAACTGGCCCGGGAAGCGATCCGGGCCTGCTGAGCCTCCTGCAAGAATGGAACACCGTCCCGCTGTACCGAAAGGCACTCTCCCGTGATCTTCATCGTCGTCAAATTCAAGGTAAAGCCCGACTGGTCAGAGCGCTGGCTCGGGCTCGTGGAGGACTTCACCCGGGCCACCCGTCAGGAACCCGGGAACCTCTGGTTCGACTGGTCCCGCAGTGTGGAGGACCCCAACGAATTTGTCCTGGTCGAGGCCTTCAAGGACGACGCCGCCGGGGACCATGTCAACAGCGCCCACTTCAAGAAGGCCATGGCGGACATGCCCCAGGCCCTGGCCGAAACACCCCGGATCATCAGCCGCCAGCTCGACGGCGAGGGCTGGGACCGGATGGGCGAACTCACCATCTGACCCGTGTCCGTTGCTCCGTACCCGCCCTTTTGAACCCTCAAAACGGCCCTTACGGAGCAATGGATAGGCTTGGATCATGTGGATCGGCTGGATTGAATTCGATGTCCTCCTCGGCGATGTCCACAGCCTGAAGGAGAAACGCTCCGTGGTGCGCCCGGTGCTGGCCGAGCTCAAGCGCCGCTTCGACGTTTCCGTGACCGAGGCCGGACTGCAGGACCAGTACCGGCGGGCCCTGATTGGTGTGGGGCTGGTCGCGGCGGACCGTGCGCATCTCGTCGAGGTGCTTGCCGCCGTCGAACGCTTTGTGGCCGCGCGGCCCGAACTGGAACTGCTCAGCGCCCGCCAGCGCGAACTCCGCAGCGACGATTAACCCCCGTCGACTGCTCCGTAACCGCCCTTTTGAGGCGTCATAACGGCGCTTATGGAGCAGAGGATGGGACGTTGTGGATAACTTCTGCGGCGTCGACGCGGTTCTGGTCTTATGAAGCCATGAAAACCGCGAGCCCGCTGCCGGATGATTTCCACGGACGACCCTTCACCGTTGCCGAAGCGGCAGCAGTCGGGGTGTCGTCCAAGCGGCTCCGCCACCGCTCCCTCGCAGCGCTCGGCAGGGGCATTCGTTCCCAGGATCCGGTGCCGGGGCTTCCCCTGAGCGTGAGAGTGCGGCCTTTCATTGAGGTCAATGAGCGATGCGCCGCGTCGCACCACACCGCGGCGGAGCTTGGTTCGCTTCCGGCACGGCAAGCAAAGGAGGGACCCGAGATGTACCACGTGATCAGGCCCGAAGGTGCGGCCCATCTCAACCGGCCGCATGTGATCGTTCACCGGATGAAACTCTACGACGACGAGGTGACACTCCTGGATGGGATTCCGATCACCACCCCGGAGCGGACCTGGCTGGATCTGGCCGAAATGCTGAGCGTAGACGAACTCGTGGTGGCCGGCGACAGCTGTGTCCGGGTGCCCCGTCGTGAGTTCGATGGCAGGGACTTGCCGTTGTGCAGCCTCGGGGACCTGCAGCGGATGATCGACCGCCACAGGGGAAAACGCGGAATCCGGAGGGCGCGGGAGGCTATCAAACTGATTCGCGTGGGCTCGGATTCGCCGCAGGAATCCATGCTGAGGCTTGCCATTGTCCGGGCCCGTCTTCCGGAACCGGAACTGAATGTGCCGATCATCGACGACGGCGGAGCACGGCACCACGAACCCGACTTGTCCTACCGGAAGTACCGGATCGGCATCGAGTACGAAGGCGAGCATCACGGTGACGAGGGGCAGATTGTCCGGGACATTGCCCGTTCCGAGCGGTACACGGCTCTCGGCTGGACCGAGGTCCGGATCTCCAAACGCCACATGCACGACGACGCCAGGGCCGCGGTGGCGAAGGTCCGGACCGCACTCGTTCAGGCTGGCTGGCGTCCCGGCGGTTAAACCCAAACGACTGCTCCGCAACTGCCGTTCTGAGGGTCCAGAAGGGCAGCTACGGAGCAGTCGACGGGGGCGGTGGGGACTAGCCGAAGTACTTCGGCAGGGTGGCCTCGTGGGCTTCGCGGAGGGACCCGAGGTTCAGGGTCTCGACGCCGTTGATCTCCAGCGTGCCGCCCTCGGCGTCCACAACGCCGATCCGGATGTGTGCGAAGCCGCGCGCGGTGCACATGTCCTTGAAGCGGATCTCTTCGGAGCGGGGCACGGCCACAATGGCCCGGCCCTGCGTCTCGGAGAACAGCGCCGTGAACAGGTCCACCCCGTCGCGGTCCAGGACGTCCTGCAGGGCGATCCGGGCACCCACGCCGTAGCGCAGCGAGGACTCCACGAGGGCTGCCGCGAGGCCGCCTTCGGAGAGGTCGTGAGCGGAGTCCACCATGCCGTCGCGGGAGGCGTTGATCAGGATCTCGCCCAGTTCGCGTTCGGCGGCCAGGTCAACCTTGGGCGGCAGCCCGCCGAGGTGGCCGCGCATGTTGGACCACTCCGAACCGTCCAGTTCCGCCGCCGTCGTGCCGAGCAGGTAGATGGCCTGGCCGTCTTCCTTCCAGCCCGACGGCGTGCGGCGCGCGACGTCGTCGAACTTGCCGAGCACAGCAACCACGGGGGAGGGGTGGATGGGCGTGGTGCCGGTCTGGTTGTACAGCGAGACGTTGCCGCCGGTGACCGGGATGCCGAGCACCATGCAGGCGTCGGACAGGCCGCGGATTGCTTCGGCGAGCTGCCACATGACGTCGGGGTCCTCGGGGGAGCCGAAGTTCAGGCAGTCGCTGACCGCCATCGGCACGGCGCCGGAGGTGGCGACGTTGCGGTACGCCTCGGCGAGGGCCAGCTGCGCGCCGTGGTACGGATCGAGGTAGGTGTAGCGGCCGTTGGCGTCGGTGGCCAGGGCCACGCCAAGGCCGGTTTCCTCGTCCACCCGGACCACTCCGGCGTCGTCCGGGAACGCCATGGCGGTGTTGCCGCCGACGTAGCGGTCGTACTGGTTGGTGATCCAGGACTTGCTGCACATGTTCGGAGAGGCAACGAGTTCGGTGATGGCGGCGGCCAGTTCAGCCGGGGCTGAGGGGCGTCCGGCATCCTGCACGGACCCGGTGAAGACATCGGCCTGCACGGCGTCCTGCCACTCCGGGCGGGCGTAGGGGCGGTCGTAGACCGGACCGTCGTGGGCGACCGTGCGCGGGTCGACGTCGACGATGACTTCGCCTTCCCACGTGATGATCAGGCGGCCGGTGTCGGTCACCTCGCCCAGCCAGGAGTACTCCACGGCCCACTTGTCCATGACCGCTTCGAACGCGGCGATGTTCTCGGGGGTGACCACGGCCATCATGCGTTCCTGCGACTCGGACATCAGGATTTCGCCCGGGGTCAGGGTGGGGTCACGCAGCAGGACCGAGGTCAGCTCGACTTCCATGCCGCCGTCGCCGTTGGAGGCGAGCTCGGACGTGGCGCAGGAAATGCCTGCGGCACCGAGGTCCTGGATGCCCTCCACGAGGGAGCCCTTGAACAGCTCGAGGCAGCACTCGATCAGGACCTTCTCGGCGAAGGGGTCGCCCACCTGGACAGCGGGGCGCTTGGACGGCTTGGTGTCGTCGAAGGACTCCGAGGCCAGCACGGAGGCGCCGCCGATGCCGTCGCCGCCGGTGCGGGCACCGAAGAGCACCACCTTGTTGCCCTTGCCGGAGGCGTTGGCGAGGCGGATGTCCTCGTGGCGCATCACGCCGACTGCCAGGGCGTTGACCAGCGGGTTGCCCTGGTAGACGGAGTCGAAGACCATTTCGCCGCCGATGTTGGGCAGGCCCAGCGAGTTGCCGTAGCCGCCAATCCCGGCCACGGCGCCGTGCATAACGCGGGCGGTGTCCGGGTGGTCGATGGCGCCGAAGCGCAGCGGGTCCATGACGGCCACCGGGCGGGCGCCCATGGAGATGATGTCGCGGACAATGCCGCCGATGCCGGTTGCCGCGCCCTGGTAGGGCTCCACGAACGACGGCGAGTTGTGGGACTCGATCTTGAACGTCACGGCCCAGCCGTCGCCCAGGTTGGTGACGCCGGCGTTTTCGCCGATGCCCACGAGCATGTCCTTTTTCATCTCGTCGGTCACCTTGTCGCCGAACTGGCGCAGGTGGTTCTTCGAGGATTTGTAGGAGCAGTGCTCGCTCCACATAACGGAGTACATGGCGAGCTCGGCGCCGGTGGGGCGGCGGCCCAGGACCTTGACGACCTCGTCGAACTCGTTCTGCTTCAGGCCCAGCTCGGCCCAGGGGAGCTCCACGTCCGGGGTCTTGGCCGCGTTCTCGACGGTGTCGATGTTGAACTTCTTGGACTCGGTGGCGGTGCCGGCCGTCCGGCCCGTCGACGTCTCCGTCATTTGTTGTCTCCCACGATCTTGTTCAGTACAGAGGTGAAGAAGCCGAGGCCTTCGGTGCCGGAGCCGTCTTCGGGGCCGAACCCTGCCTCCACGGCGTGCTCCGGGTGCGGCATGAGGCCCACCACGTTGCCCGCGGCGTTGGAGATGCCGGCGATGTCGCGGCGCGAGCCGTTGGGGTTCCAGCCGACGTAGCGGAACACCACCCGCCCCTCCGCCTCCAGGGCGTCCAGGGTCTTCTCGTCGGCGATGTACTGGCCGTCCTGGTTCTTCAGCGGCACAGTGATTTCCTGGCCGACGGCATAGTCGCCGGTCCAGGCGGTGGTGTTGTTCTCCACGCGCAGGACCTGGTCGCGGCACATGAACTTCAGGTGGTCGTTCTTGATCATCGAACCGGGCAGCAGGTGCGATTCGGTGAGGATCTGGAAACCGTTGCAGATGCCCAGGACCGGCAGCTTGGCGTCCGAGTTGGCGGCGTCGATGATCCTGGACATCAGCGGCGCGAACCGGGAGATGGCCCCGGCGCGGAGGTAGTCGCCGTAGGAAAAACCGCCGGGAATGACGACGGCGTCGACGTCGCCGAGGGTGGTGTCTGCGTGCCAGAGGGCCACGGGCGTGGCGCCGGCCAGGCGGACCGCACGGACGGCGTCGCGGTCGTCCAGGGTGCCGGGGAAGGTAACGACGCCGATCTTCGCACCAGCGAGCTGCGGGTGGGCCGCGACGGCGATGGCCTCGCCGATCAGGGGGAGTTCAGTCATCTCAGGCCTCGACGACCTCGACGTTGACGACGTCCTCGATGACCGGGTTGGACAGCAGGGTTTCCGCGGCGTTCCGGGCCTGGGCCAGGATCTCCTCGGTCACCTCGCCGTCGACGGTGAGTTCAAAGCGCTTCCCCTGGCGGACAGCGCTAAAAGCGGTGAAGCCCAGCCGGGGGAGTGCACCCACGATGGCCTTCCCCTGCGGGTCGAGAATCTCGGGCTTGGGCATGACGTCGACAACGATCCGGGGCATCCGGCAACTCCTGTGCGTGAGCATTGGGTAAGGGCGCAGCGGAGGGTGCCGTCTCACGCCGATCCGCTGTGTGTGAGGACAGTGTGGTGAATACAGCGTGAAAGGGCGCTCCGCGAGCTTGCATGCCTATTCTACCGGCCCCAGTGCTCCCGGCCGCATTCGGCCGGGAGTGTGAACGTTGCCCGCCCGGTTGCCGGGGCGGCCGGCCGGAACGCTCCCCGCTGTCCGGCGTTGTCACGCGGGTGACCTGCGGCGACGCTATGGTCACCCCTGTGCCCCGTCAGTAGCATGTGCTTATGTCTGAGAAATCGAAATCTGTGCTGTTGCCCGTTGTTGCCGCCGCTGTGTTCGCGGGACTTGGACGGATGGTCCTGCAGAAGATCAAAGCGGACCGCAGGGCCCGGCAGAGCAATGTGGCCGGGCCGGTCGATGCGAAGACCCGCGCCTGGATCAGCGAGGTTGTCCGGACGCCCCGGCAGTAGCCGGCCCGGAGCGGCCCCGCGCCCGCGTGCGCGTGGCTCCGCGGGGCCTTCGCCACCCTCTTTCACCCCGCCGGCCGCGGGAGTTCTGTCGAAGGGTGTGACAAATTTTGATTTACCCTTTGTGTTCTATGTCATAACTGGCTCTCAGTCTGTACTGTATGAATCGGCTGGTATCCGTCGGGGCCCTGAGAGTCTCAGCTCTTTCTGTCCTGCCAGTCCCTTGACCCGGCAGCAACGTCGGGACCGTTCCTTATGAAAGGTTCAACAACACGTGAATACACCAGGAAAGAGCTTCCTTCGAAGCGGGGGACTCCGGAGGGCCGTGGCACTGACCCTGGGCTTGCCGGTGCTCTTGTCGACAGTCGCGATCTCGCCCGCCACCGCGGCCCCAGTGCAGGGTTCCGCCGTTGCGGCGGTGGCCCAGAAGAATCTGGATGCCAGCAGCTATAAGGACGGCCGTTACATCGTTGTCCTGACCGAGAAGCCGGCAGCCACGTATGACGGCGGCACGCCCGGCCTCGCGTCAACCAAGCCGGAATCGGGCAAGAAGCTCGACACCAACAGGGCCGAAGTCAAGAAGTACGAGGCGCACCTCGAAAAGAAGCAGGCCGACGTCGCGGGCACGCAGAACGTCCAGATCAATCGGCAGTTCACCGCCGTCCTCAACGGCTTCAGCGCCAACCTCACCGCGGACCAGGCCCTCAAATTGGCCAAGGACCCCAGCGTACTGACGGTTGCCCCTGACACGGAAAACGCTCCGGACTACTCCAGCACCGACTTCCTGAAGCTCAGCGGAGCCAACGGAACCTGGAACACGAAGTTCGGCGGCCAGGACGGCGCCGGCAAGGGCGTCGTCGTCGGCGTCATCGACACCGGCTACACCCCGTCCAGCGCGTTCTTCGCCGGGGAAGAGGTCAAGCCCCTCGTCGGCCAGCCTGTCGTCGGTGTGCCGTACCGGACGGCGGACGGCAAGATCGCAATGCTCAAGTCCGACGGCGACACCTTTATCGGTGAGTGCCAGAAGGGCCAGGACTTCGACGGTTCTGCCTGTAACTCCAAGGTCCTGAGCGCGCACTACTTCGCCGAGGACTTCCTGAAGTTCACGCCCCCGGGCAACCGCGCTCCGGAAGAACTGCTCTCTCCGGTCGATGTCGCCAGCCACGGCACCCACACGGCAAGCACCTCGGCGGGCAACGCCAACGTCGAGACTTTCGTCGACGGGCGCAGCTTCGGCCTGACGAGCGGCGTAGCGCCGGCCGCCAAGCTCTCCGTTTACAAGGTCTGCTGGGAAGACACCGACCCCAACACGGGCGGCTGCTACAGCTCCTCGTCCGTTGCCGCCGTCGACCGTGCCGTCAAAGACGGCGTCGACGTGCTGAACTACTCGATCTCAGGTTCCGCAACGTCCGTTATTGACCCGGTCTCGATTGCCTTCCTGAACGCTGCCTCCGCAGGCATCTTCGTCGCCGCTTCGGCCGGCAACTCCGGTCCGACGGCCAGTACTGTCAACCACGGCGGCCCCTGGGTCACCACGGTTGCGGCCAGCAGCTTCTCCCAGGAGCTTCAGGGCACGGTTGAATTCGCTGACGGCACCAAGTTCCGCGGCGCCAGCATCATGAACAAGGAAGTCAAGGACGCCGGCGTTGTGCTGGCTGTCAACGCGGCCGCGGCGACCCCGCCGTCGAACCCGGCCCTGTGCGGTCCCGGCACCCTGGACCCGGCGAAGGTCGCCGGCAAGGTCGTCGTCTGCGACCGCGGCGTTGTCGACCGCGTCGCCAAGAGCGCCGAGGTCGCCCGCGGCGGCGGCGTCGGCATGATCCTGGTGAACCTGAGCAATTCCTCGCTGGACACCGATCAGCACGCAGTCCCGACTGTCCACGTGAACCCGCCGGCCACCGAGGCCATCAAGGCCAAGGTAACTGCCACCCCGGACATCAAGGTTTCCCTGGTCAACAAGGACACCACCGGACTCCCGCTGGAGGCGCAGCCGCAGATCGCCGGCTTCTCCTCCCGAGGGCCGCTGCTGGCCACCGATTCGGACCTGCTGAAGCCTGATGTTGCGGCTCCGGGCGTTGCAGTCCTCGCCGGTGTCTCGCCGATCGGCGCTGACGGCGCAAAGTTCGGGTTTATGTCCGGTACCTCCATGGCAGCACCTCACGTCGCAGGCTTCGGCGCGCTGCTCCTGGGCAAGAACCCGAAGTGGTCCCCGGCAACGGTCAAGTCCGCCATGATGACCACAGCCGGCAACGTCGTGAACGCTGATGGCTCCAAGAACACCGACGTCCACGCCACGGGCGCGGGCCAGGTGGATCCGGCACGCATGGTCGACCCGGGTCTTGTCTACGACGCCAACGAAGAGGACTACTGGAAGTTCATCCAGGGCACCGGGATCAACCTCGGCCTGCCGTCCAGCACGCTGCCGCGCGACATGAACGTTGCGTCCTTCTCGCTGGGCAACCTCACCGGCAAGATCGAGGTTACCCGCACGGTCACCGCCCTCACCCCGGGCGTCTACAAGGTCAAAGCCAACGTGCCCGGAATCCAGGTCAACGTGGCTCCGGCAGCCCTGAACTTCAAGGCCGCCGGCGAGAAGAAGACCTTCAAGGTCACCTTTGAGAACAAGAACGCTGCCCTGGGCAAGTTCGCCATGGGTTCGATGAGCTGGGAGGGTGCAGGAAAGACCGTCACCTCGCCGATCGCAGTCCGGCCGCAGTCTGTCGTCGCCGCGAAGGATGTTTTCCTGAGCACCGAGGCCGGCACCGGTTCGGGCGACATCAGCGTTGTGTCCGGCTCGAGCAGCCCGATCAACATGACCCTCGACGGCCTGTCCAAGGCGGATTCCTCTGCCGTGGAGCTGGTCCCCGGTCCGTTCGCTGGCCGCCCCGATGCCTCGACCTACGTCAAGAAGGTGACAGTCAAGGCCGGTGCTCCGCTGGCCAAGTTCTCGGTCATCTCCTCCGACCCGGCCGCGGACTTCGACATGTGGGTCGTCACGCCCGGTGGTGTCGAGCAGGTGGCGACGTCGTCGTCCAGCGAGACACTGTCGATCTCGAACCCGGCCGCAGGCGACTACACGATTTACGCGAACCTGTACTCCAGCGCGGGCGGCAAGGCCACGAAGGCAAGCGTTGATGCCGCGATCCTCGGTGCCAACGAGAACAATGCGACCATCACGCCGAACCCGCTGGTGCTGCCGAACGGTGAAACGGGCAAGATCACGCTGAACTGGCTGGGTCTGAAGCCCGGCTCCTACATCGGTCGGATCACCTTTGCCGGTGCCAGCGAGCCGACGTTTGTCAGCCTCGTCGTGAATGCTGCAGGCGTTGCCTCCGTGGCGCCGACTTCAGGCAGCGCAGCTGCGCAGTCCAAGTTCCAGAACCAGGAGCTTGAGCGGCCCAACTACGCAATCTAGGCGCAACTAAACCTGACAACAAAGGCAATGGCCGGCGGTTCGCACCGCCGGCCATTGCCTTTGCCTGTTAAGTGGTGACGCCTGCGGGGTTCCGCGGGCTCAAATTGCCCCGGTGGAGCCTGCAACCCCGCCCAGCAGCGGCGCCATGGTGCGCCAGCGGGCAATCTCGCAGCCGTCGGTGCGGCTGAACTGGCTGGTGACCTCCCTGCCCAGGAACCAACCGGTCACCACGGCCACCTGCGGGCCCCCATACTGCTGGGTGCACATCTTCGGCGGACCGGGCTTGGGGAAGAAGATGTCCTCCCCGTGCCGCTCCACTGCCGCCAGGGCGGCCGCGGAATCCGGCAGCGTGCACTCATCGGCAAGGGCGCCGTTGCTGGCCGCCAGCCGGAACACGTATTCCGGGGCGCCCGGGGCCTCGGTCAGGCGGACGGTCAGGTCGATCTCGTGGCGGCGGTGACTATCGTGAGCGGCTGTCATTGTGGTCCTTCCGGGCTTTCGGGGGCTGGGTTCCGGACGGAACCCGCCAACTGGAGCAAGGGCGACAGTTCCCGCAGCAGGCGCTGCCGCAGCTCCTGCGATTCGGCGGAAAAAGCCCGCTGGTACTCGACGTACTCGGCCTTGCCTTCGGGGGTCTCGATCAGGATGGCGGGATACCCCCACGCCTTCAGGTCATAGGGGGACGCCTGCATGTCCATGGCCCTGATCCGCCAGGAGAGCTCGAAGCAGTCCATCACGAGCTCGCTGGGGAGCAGCGGCGCCAGTTTGTAGGCCCACTTGTACAGGTCCATGTTGGCGTGCAGGCAGCCCGGCTGTTCCATGGCCCGCTGGTTCTCGCGGCTCGGTTCCAGGCTGTTCAGCGGCACGGCATCCGGGGTGTAAAACCGGAAGGCGTCGAAGTGCGAGCAGCGGATCCTGTTCTCTTCCACGACCTCGTCGGTCCGTCCGGGGCCGAGCCGCAGCTGGAGGTATTCATGCCGGAGCTCGAATTTGTCCTGCCGGTAGACCATCGCCCATTCGTGCAGCCCGAAGCAGCCGAACTGGGCCGGCCTCGCCGCAGTCCCGGCCAGGATGATCCCGGCGAACTGCAGGGCGTCCCGGCGGTCCCGCACGAATGCTTCGACGTCGACCGTGACAGCGGGGGTGCCGGCCGGCAGCCCGGCGGCGGCGAGTTCGCCGTCGTCGGGCATGCGGTAGTACTTCCAGGTGGTCCGCTCGGCCGCGGCGGGCCCGGACAACACGGCGCCGGCGCCCGGGTGCCAGCGCATCAGCTTGCCCGGCTTCTGCGTGTAGTAGGTGAAGAGGAAGTCCTCGACCGGGTGCTTCTTGCCCGCCGACCTCCGGGCGAGGTAAGGGTCGGCATAGCGCCGGACACGCGTCTGATGGGCGGCCTGGCGGGTCAGCCAGTCGTCCTGGCGGAGGTGTTGCAGCTTAGACAGCTCCGCCAGTGGTGCCAAGGACGTCCTTGGCGGCGTTCCAGGTGGCGATCTCGCAGCCGTCGCGCAGGCTGAAGTTCGTTTCGACCGGCCGGCCGTCCACAACGCCGGTCACTGTTGCCAGCTGCGGGCCGCCGTACTGCATGGTGCAGGCCTGGTCCGTGGGCCGGGGCGCAGGGCTGAGGATTGCGGCGTTGGTCTTCAGGGCGAGGCAGGCCGCGGCAGCGTTGGGATGCTGGCTTTCAGCGGCGGGGACGCCGTCGACGCAGACCAGGGTGAAGTTCGCGGGGGTGCCGGTCTCGGAAGGCTTGACCATAATCGAGAGTTCGGCGTTGCCCTGCCCGGGGCCGGAGGTCACGGGCGCGGCGGACGGCGAGGGGGCAGGGGTCTTGGTCTCGGTGTCCGGCGACGGGGTGCCCGTCGCGGACGGACTCTCCGTGCCAGTGGGCGCGGTTGCCGTCGGGGCGGGCCCGCCGCCTGGGGAACAGGCCGCCAGCCCGGCCGCCACCATCAGAACCAGTGCCGCGTGGCTCAATAGCTTGCGCATCAGCTGACCTCCTGTGTTTTGCCCAGTCTACCGCCGGGCCGGGTCCTCGGGGACGGTCTGTGTGGCCGCAATCAGATCCATCATGGCGGCATGCAGGTGGGTGACCTGTTCGCGGGTCAGGCCCAGCCGGTCCATCATGGTACCCGGCACGGCCGTGGCCTGTTGCCGGAGCGCTGCGCCTTGTGGAGTCAGGCCCACGGCCAGGGTCCGCTCGTCACCGGGAACACGCTGGCGGGTGATGAGCCCGGCCGTTTCCAGACGGCGCAGCAGGGGCGAGATGGTCGCCGGCTCCTGGGCGAGGGCGCCGCTGATGTCGCGAACGGAACGCGGGCTTGATTCCCAAAGGCACAGCATCACGAGGTACTGGGGATGGGTCAGCCCCAGCTTGTCCAGGACCGGTTTGTAGGCGCCGACGACACTGCGGGAGGCCACAGTGAGGGCGAAGCAGAGCTGGTGTTCCAGCAGGAGGTCATCCTGGGTTTGTTCGGTCACATCTGTCATGTGGGCCCTCCCGTAGATAGTTAGTGCACTAATCATTAGCGTACACTGATGGGAACGTCTTGTTCTTAGGAGTGGATAGTGATGGCAGAGGAAAGCACCGGAAACGCCTCCCAGAGGTTCATGCACAAAATGGGGAAATTGCGGATGATTTTCGGACCCGCCAACCGCAGCGCCCTTGGCCACGAGATGACGGAGCAGAACAGGCAGTTGCTGGCCCAGCGCGAAGCCGAAACCATGCAGTGGGAGACACTGCGCCGCCCCGACGGCAGCACTTACGTCGTGCCCCGCGACCCCGGGGACAAGTCGTTGCGCTAGCGAGGCTGTGGACTGCGTTCCGGCCCGCCGCCGCCCATGCCTTTTCCCGCCGTCGGGCGTAAAATGAGGGCACTGGCACAGCCGTTCCGCATGACTCCAAGGCTGGAGAGGGGGTGGGAATTGTGGCACTTGCTCTGAGGAAAGCTGCACTGAGGCAGCACCTGCACCCGTCCTCGTGGGCACGCTTCCTTTTCGGCCCGGCCTCGCGGGGAGACCCCGCCGCGCCGGTCGTGCACAAACATGACGACTACGAGCAGGCCTCTGCAACGGACCTTGCCGGTTTCGAAGTGGAGACCGATGCGCAGGGACATCGCTACGCGGTCCGGAAGGAAGACCTCCCCAAAGAGGAAGTCTGAACAGCGACGAGCTGGGGAGAGAACACCGGGGGCATGACAAAGGGAGCGGCGGACGCCGCTCCCTTTGTCAGTTAAGTCGTGGTGCCAGCGGGGTGGCTCAGCGGCCGGTACCGCCATAAACCGTCGCCTCGTCTTCGCTGTCCAGGTCGAAGGCCTTGTGGATGGCGCGCACCGCGTCGTCCAGAAGGTCCGCGTGCGTGACGACGGAAATCCGGATCTCAGACGTCGAGATCATGTTGATGTTGATGCCTGCTTCTGAAAGCGCCGCGAAGAACCGCGCCGAGACGCCCGGGTGGGAGCGCATGCCGGCGCCGATCAGCGACAGCTTGCCGATCTTCTCGTTGTACTCGATGCTCTCGAAGCCGATCCGGTCCTGCGCGGCGTGCAGGGCGGCCAGGGCATCTGCGCCCTCGACGATCGGCAGCGTGAAGGAAATGTCGGTCCGGCCGGTGCCGTGGGTGGAGACGTTCTGGACGATCATGTCGATGTTTGAGTGCGCATCGGCGATGACCTGGAAGATCGCTGCGGCCTTGCCGGGGATATCGGGAACACCGACAACCGTAACCTTGGCCTCCGAACGGTCGTGTGCAACTCCGGAGATGATTGGCTGCTCCAAGGCGACTCCCTGTTGGGTTGTGATCTTGTCGTCGGCGCCGGGCAGAACCCAGGTGCCTTCGTTCTGGCTGAATGAGGACCGGACGTGAAGGGGCACACCGAAGCGTCGCGCGTACTCGACGCAGCGCAGGTGCAGGATCTTGGCGCCGGACGCCGCTAGTTCGAGCATCTCCTCGCTGGAGATCCGGTCGATCTTTCGGGCGGACGGGACAACGCGCGGATCGGCGGTGTAGATCCCGTCGACGTCGGTGAAGATTTCGCACACATCTGCGTCGAGGGCGGCTGCCAGCGCCACCGCCGTCGTGTCCGAGCCGCCGCGGCCCAGGGTCGTAACTTCGTTGGTGGTGCGGCTCATGCCCTGGAACCCCGCGACGATCGCAACATGCCCCTTATCAAGGGCCGTGCGGATGCGGTGCGGGTCGACGTCGATGATCCGGGCCTTGCCGTGGATGCCGTCGGTGATCATGCCGGCCTGCGAGCCGGTGAAGGACTGGGCCGAGGCGCCGAACTTGTTGATGGCCATGGCGAGCAGCGCCATGGAAATGCGTTCCCCGGCGGAAAGGAGCATGTCCATTTCCCGGGCCGGGGCAGAATCGGTGACCTGCGATGCGAGGTCAAGGAGCTCGTCGGTGGTGTCGCCCATGGCGGACACGACGACGACCACTTCGTCGCCTGCGTTCTGGGCATCCACGATCCGCCGGGCCACGCGCTTAATGCCCTCCGCGTCCGCCACGGAGGAACCGCCGAACTTCTTCACCACAAGATGTTTCGTGGTGCTGGCAGAGACGGGCAGCTCCTGTGGCTGCGGTCCGGGGTGGACTTCGGTAATGGGCAAACTCATGCGCGCACCCTCACTGGATCGGGGTTATGGGCCAAGCAACCAAACGGCGCGACGGCGTAACTTCTCCGCCCAGTTTATCGCCGCGGGGCCCCGGTTGCTGAATTGTGACCGTATGCCAGACACCTGGGCTCCGGCTCCGCCGGACATGCCCTCCGCCGCGGGCCACGACTGGACATGCGCTCCCGCCCGTCTGCGCTTGCCCTCCGCCAGGGTCGGCGGACGGACATATTGGCACTATGTCCATTCCTGGGCGTGTGCGCTGGGCATGTCCATTGCGGGTTGTCTCGGGACGGCGGAGCGCCCGGTTCGGGGGCCGGCCGGGAGGGAAGGCCGGTCCAGTCTGTAGCGCCGGGACGGAAGTTTCTTGCCCGTTGTGTCCTGCGAGGCTGAGAAATGGCGGTCTTGCCGGAAGCCCAGGCCGGCCAAGAGCCGTCGGGAGGGGAGATTGGGCTCATACACTCCCGCGAACACCGTTTGTGTTCCGCGTTCTTCGAAGAGCCAGTTGACCAGGGCGCCCGCTGCCTCGCGGCCCAGACCACGGCCGTGGTGGTCGGGATGGAGGACATACCCGAGGCTCCCGCAGTCGGCGGGTATCTTGCCCGGCGCCGGCGGCTCTTCCGAGTTCCATGTCCGGCCGTCACCGATGACCTCGCCCGTCTCGCGGAGCTCAATGGCCCAGCCGAAGTTGAACCAATCCACGCCGGACGCTTCAGCGGCACCAACCACCCGGACCAGCCTGGCGATATTCTCCTCGGGACCCAAGGGTTCGTGGGACAGATACTGCGTGGCCACAGGGTCGCTACGGAATCGCATGACCGCCGCCGCGTCTTCCACTGCGACTGGGCGCAGCACCAGGCGTTCGGTGTGGATCGGGGCCGGCCGGGACATGGGTTGGACTCCGCTCAGCTCAAAGCGTTGCGGCGGCCCTCGAAGGCGCGGCCGAGGGTGACTTCGTCGGCATACTCAAGGTCGCCTCCCACCGGCAGGCCCGATGCCAGCCGGGTGACGGCGATGCCGATCGACTTGAGCATACGGGCGAGGTAGGTGGCCGTGGCCTCGCCCTCCAGGTTGGGGTCGGTCGCGATGATGATTTCCTGGATGGCGCCGTCGTTGAGCCGGGTGAGGAGTTCGCGGATCCGGAGCTGCTCCGGGCCGATGCCGGCGATGGGGTTAATCGCCCCGCCCAGCACGTGATACCGGCCGCGGAACGAGCGCGTGCGTTCGACGGCGAGGACATCCTTGGATTCTTCGACGACGCAGATTATTGAGGGGTCCCGGCGCGGGTCGCGGCAGATGTTGCACAGTTCCTGCTCCGTCACGTTGCCGCACACCGTGCAGAACTTGACCCGTTCCTTGACTGTGGTGATGGCGTCCACGAGCCGCTTCATGTCCTGCGGGTCGGCCTCAAGGATGTGGAAAGCCAGCCGCTGGGCGGACTTGGGACCGACTCCGGGAAGGCGTCCGAGCTCGTCAATCAGCTCTTGAACTGCACCTTCGTACACAATGTCCTCGTTCGTTTGGGGTGATGACGGGCGGCGGGCCCGGCGGGGCGGCTAGAAGCGCGGAGGGAGCGGGCTTCCGTCCAGTGACCGCTCCTCCACTAGTTTCCCGCCCAGGATACGTTCGACGGCGGCCCGTCCGAAGACGCCCGATTCCTCGATCGTTTCGTCGTCCGCGCTCGGGATGTCCTGGACATACGTGGTGGTGGCGGCAGCGGCGCGGGCCGGCGCCTTGGCACGTCCGGCTTCGGCTTCGGGGCTGTTGGACAGCCGCTGGTAGAGGCTTTGCCGGCCCGTCGCCGTTGGCTCAGTCTGGGATGCCGGGGCCGCAATTGTTGACGGTGCCGCTGTGGCGAGGGCAGCGCCCGCTGAGGCTGAAGCCGGCGCGACGCCGGCCGGTACCAACTCGGCGGAGTCTCCCCAGCCGTTCGATGATGACTCCACGGGCTCATAGGCGGCGGAAGCCGACACCGCTGCGGCGTAATGCGGGACCTGGGCCGCCGCGGGTTCGTAGTGCGGCGGTTCCGGCTCAGGCGTGGGCTCGGGCGTCACCGACTCCTCCGGGCGGTGGCTCCCGACGTTGGAAGCCGTGCCGACCGCCCAGATCCCCGGGGCCTCCTCGACAGCGCGGGCCCACGGGTCGTTGGCGGTGTCCGGCTCCTGGGGGGCCGGGTCACTGGCCTGGGGCTGCTTGGACGCAGCGCGGGAACGAGCCGGCGAGGCCTTCCGTTGGCCGGCGGACGCGGCGGCCGGCTGGACGGGCCGCGCGACGGCGGGCGCCGACGGATCCCAGTCCATGGGCGGCTCCTCGTCCAGCGGCGGAGCATCCTCGTCGCGCGGCGGGCCCCAGTCATCGTCGGGGTAAGCGTAGGACCCGGCGGCCTCAGACGGCGTTACCTGCGGTTCGGTTGCCGGAGCGGTGGACGGGGTTACCCCGGGGGCAACAGCCTCCGGGGCGGGGGACGGCGCTTGGGAAGCGGGTGCCTGCACCGGGGCGACCGGAGCTTCGGGTTGCTGGGCAGGAGCGTGGGCAGCAGGAGCAACCGGGGCAGCAGGCGCGTCCGGAATGACGGCAGCCGGGGTCGGCGGCGCCGGTGCGGTGCGCACCGTCTGCGGCGGTCCGGGGTTGGACGGGACGGATTGGGCGGGGGTGGACTGAGCCGGGGCATCGGCCGGGGGCAGGCCCCAGTCAACGTCGGTAGCCGTGGCCGGGACGTCCCGGCTAACGGGTGCTTTTGGGTTTGGCTCAGAGCTCGCTGCGCTGTTGCTTCCGCCGGCCACTGCGGTGATCTGGCACTCGATGCCAATCGTCTTGTGGATCGCCTGCCGCAGGTTCTCGGAGTGGTCCGCCCGGCCGAACGCGCCGGCCAGCCCGGAGGTGGTGAAGGCGAGCGTCAGGACGTGGTCCTCAAAGTGGCCCACCTGGGCATTCGGTTCGACGAGGGCCCACGTGCTCCGCTTGATCTTGGTCAGCGTCTGCAGGATCTCCGGCCAGGCACGGCGGAGGACCTCGACGTCGGGACCGGACCCGGCGCCGGCCGCGGCGGGCGCTGCAGCAGGAGCCGACGGTGCCGGCTGGTTCTGGACCGGAGCTGGCGCGGCCGGCGCAGACGGCGCAGGGGTCGTGCCGGCGGGAGCGGATGACGCAACGGCTGCCGGCGCTGGCTGCACCGGCGCGGGCGCAACAGGTGAGGTGGCCTTCCCGGAAGGGACACGGCTGGCCGCCGCTGGCTCGTCGACGGGCCAGTCGCCCGTGCTGACACGCGGAGGGGTGAGCGTTTCCCGGGCCGGTTCGGCGTCACGCGCAGGGGCCAGGGCAGGTGCCGCGGCCGCCGGAGCTGCAGCGGCCGGAACCGGCGCCGGCGCCGGCGTGGCGGCAGCGGCCGGAACCGCGGTTGCCGGAACAGAAAGCGCCGGAGCCGGGAGTGCCGTGGCGGGAGCCCCGACGTCGTTCCCGGCGTAATTCAGGCGACGCTCCACACGATCGATGCGGGCGGCAATTCCCCGCTCAGTCTGCTCGGAGGACGGCAGCAGGATGCGGGCGCAGAGCAATTCGAGGTGCAGCCGCGGCGATGTGGCGCCCGTCATCTCCGTCAGGGCGGTGTTGGTGACATCCGCTGCCCGGGACAGCTCGGCGGCGCCGAGGTTGTGGGCCTGGTTCTGGAGGCGCGCGATCTGGTCAGCGGGCATGCCGCGGAGGATCGACTGGGCGCTTTCCGGCATGGCCTGGACGATGATGAGGTCCCGGAAGCGCTCGAGCAGGTCCTCCACGAAGCGGCGGGGGTCATGTCCGGTCTGGATGACCCGGTCCACCGCGCGGAACACGGTGGCGGCGTCGGACGCGGCCACCGCCTCCACGACGTCGTCCAGCAGGGAGGCGTGGGTGTAGCCCAGGAGGGCGACGGCGAGTTCGTAGTCCAGGCCGTTTGGTCCGGCGCCGGCCATGAGCTGGTCCAGGACGGAGAGCGAGTCGCGCACGGAACCGCCGCCGGCGCGGATGACGAGCGAGAGCACGCCGGGCGCCACGGGGACGTTCTCCTGCTGGCAGAGCAGCTCGAGATAAGCCATGAGCGGCTCCGGCGGCACCAGCCGGAACGGGTAGTGGTGCGTGCGGGAGCGGATAGTGCCGATGACCTTGTCCGGCTCCGTGGTGGCGAAGATGAATTTGATGTGTTCCGGCGGTTCTTCGACGATCTTGAGCAGCGCGTTGAACCCGGCGGACGTGACCATGTGGGCTTCGTCGATAATGAAGATCTTGTAGCGGTCACGGACGGGTGCGTAGGTGGCCCGTTCACGCAGGTCACGGGCGTCGTCCACGCCGCCGTGGCTGGCGGCGTCGATTTCGATGACGTCGAGGGAACCGGAGCCGCCGCGGGCGAGCTCAATGCAGCTGGGGCATTTGCCGCAGGGGGTGTCCGTGGGGCCTTCGGCGCAGTTGAGGCAACGGGCCAGGATGCGGGCCGAGGTGGTTTTTCCGCAACCGCGGGGGCCCGAGAAGAGGTAGGCGTGGTTCACGCGGTTCTTGCGCAGGGCCGTCATCAGCGGCTCGGTGACGTGTTCCTGCCCGATAACGTCCGCGAACGAATCGGGGCGGTATCTACGGTAAAGAGCGGTAGTAACAGTCACAGCTAAACCCTACCAATCGGCACAGACATAAAAGACCCCTCATGCACCCGCCAGAGCCCATTTACCCTTGCTACCTTCCGGTCCTGGGGGAGTTCAACAGGATGACGCCACATGAGGGGCCGTCAGCAAGTTTACCCGACGATTGAGTGTGCCCCGAATCGTGCGCCGTGGGCCCGGATTTTCCAGTGGGACATGCCCCTTCCTGGCGGCTGGGAGTGCGCATGGCTGGACTATGTCCACCGGCTGCGTCGGGGGCGGGGCATGTCCCGTGGCGCGGGGGTCCGAGGGGCCAATTGGGCGATGCCGGGAAGTTCAGGTAGTCTAGTATCTGCTTTTGATTCAGAAGCTACTGGAG
This sequence comes from Arthrobacter sp. NicSoilB4, assembly GCF_019977335.1. Classification (NCBI taxonomy): domain Bacteria; kingdom Bacillati; phylum Actinomycetota; class Actinomycetes; order Micrococcales; family Micrococcaceae; genus Arthrobacter; species Arthrobacter sp. NicSoilB4. Next base: position 436,746 of record NZ_AP024653.1, read on the forward strand.
AATTCGCCTAGCGGCCTATGGCGCACGCCTGGAACGCGTGTTGGGTTAACGCCCTCGGGGGTTCAAATCCCCCATTCTCCGCGGTTGGCCCCGGTCCCTTGGACCGGGGCCTTTTTGTGTCCGGGCTGCCCCGGAAAGCGGGTGAGCAGCCAAATGCGGGGTGCTGGCCAACAACCCGGAAGCCTGGCCCGGACGCGGTCCGCATCCGCCTTCAGGCCCGGTAGCCCAGCCTGCGGAGCCGGGCCCGGGCAGCCTGCTCGCTGGGTCCGGTCCGGCCCAGGGCAAGATGGACGACGCCGAGTGTCACCTTGGTGGCCAGGCGCACGGGCAGGGGGAGAGGGCCCAGCCGTGCGGTCCGGAGGCCCAGCAGCGCGCGGTACTTGGGCTGGAGGCTCACCACGGCCGCCGCGAAGAGCACCCGGTAGCCCGGCCTGAGCGCGGGATGGAGCGGCGGATTGCGGATAAACGCCACAGTCTCGGCGACCCTTTCGTCGGAACGGAGCTCGCCGGCGTCGTACCAGTGGTCCAGCTGCCGGCGCATGTCCTCCTCACTGCGCGGCGGCGCGTCAACCCCCATCAGCTCGCCGGCCTGCGCCCACTCGCGCACGTAGGCATCGGGACCGCCGGGGATGGGCCGGCCCCAGATCTTGTGTGCCGAGAGGAAAGCATCGGTGAATGCAATATGGACCCAGCGGAGAAGTTCCGGATCATTCGCCGCATAGCTGCGGGGAATCCCGTGCCCGTCCACGTAGTCCCCGCGCACGGATCCGTGCAGGCGGAGCACCCAGTCGGAGGCTGCACGGGCCGCGGCGGTTGATCCATAGGACACTGTGAAGATCCAGCGGATGGTTCCAGCAAGCCGGCCCAGTGGATCCTCCCGGAACCGGGAGTGGTCGTGGACACCGGCCAGTGCGCCAGGATGAAGCGCCTGCATCAGCAGGGCCCGTATGCCGGCCACAATCGTCGGCATGTCCCCATGGACGGCCCAGACCGCGGAACCCGGCCGGTGGTAGCCAGGATCGTCGCCTTCCGCCAGCCGCGGCACCCACTCCGGCACGGTGTCCCGGGTTCCGGTAAACGTCTGCTTGAGTTCGGCCTGCCATTCCCTCAGGAGATTGCGCATGCTCCATTCTCCGCCCAACGCTGCCAGGGCCGGTACTTGCCCCCATGCCCAGTACTACTGGGCCACCACTCGAGTTTGAAAGGGGTAGTTTTTACGGTTCCCAGTGCCGCCCGATTGTGGTCCCATAAGAAAGTGAGTCCGCGAACCAGGGGACTGGCGGACAGAGTGCAGGAGTCACGTCGTGGGAAAACACTGGGGAACCTCATCGAGTGAGCAGGCAGTCAGGGCGCGTATCACCGCCGTGCGCTGTTTGTCCGGGGGCTTCTGCCTTTCACTGGCGGTCCTGACCTTCGGAGTCCAGGGTCTGTCCGGCGCCGGACTCGCTGTTACGCCGTCCCCGTCTCCGGCCTCCGGCGTTGTGGGACCCGGCGTCCTGGACCCGGGAACCACCGGCGCCCCGACCGGCTCGGGCGCCGAGGCCCTGGCCTCGTCCTCTTTCACCGCGGACACCCTGGCGCTCGTGGCCTACACCCGGTCCACAGTCGAGACGACCTCCAAAGATGGTGTTCCGGGTGAACTCAATGTTGCGTCCGCCGGGCTAAAGCGGCCGGCGGAAGGCTTCCTTATGGCGCCGCTCGAATCGCTTTCGGAGTCCTCGCCGTTCGGCCTGCGGACCAGCCCCATCACGGGGACAGCGGGTGAATTCCACTGGGGGCAGGACTACGCCGCGGCTTGTGGCACACGTGTCTATTCGGCCGACTCCGGAGTTGTGCGGGCAGTGGGCTGGCACCCGTGGGGTGGCGGGAACCGCGTGGAAATCGACCACGGCAATGGGCTCATCACCACCTACAACCATCTCGAAGCGATCGCCGTCAAGAAGGGCGACTCGGTACGGGTGGGCGAGGTCATTGCCCGGGTGGGAACCACCGGATCGTCCACCGGCTGCCACCTGCATTTTGAGACCATCCTGAACGGCTCCCACAAGAACCCGCACGACTGGACGCTGCTGCCGATCAAGCAGACGGACCAGCTGGGCACCATCGACATGACCAGCTACGCACCCGACGCCGGCAAGCCGTCCAACACATCCCTCGGCTGGGCGATCCCGGTGTCCGAAGAAGGGACTCACGTGGTGGCCGGCGGAGCCCACGAATCGCCCGCCTCGGCGTGGGCCAGCACACCGTTCTCCACCTCTGCCGCGGCCACCCCCACTCCGTCGACCGGGGACTCCCTCTCGCCGACGAAGACGCGGTGGGACACGCCAACGCCAGAACCCAGCGAGCCGTCGAGCGGATCAACAGGGGAAACCACGGCGCCGGGTGGCTCCGAGCCGCCGAGCGACACCCCGACCCCTGGCGACCCGCCGCCGACCACGGCGCCCGGCACCACAACGCCGCCACCTACGGAAACGCCGACGCAGACTCCGTCGCCGGAGCCCACCGCGCCGACAGTGCCGCCGCTCCCGTCCATTGAGGAGCCTGCGCCGCCACCGCCACCGCCACCGCCACCGCCACCGCCCGTTGTGGAGCCCGCGCCGCCGCCTCCCGCTGTGGAACCGCCGCCACCGCCGCCCGTTGAGGAGCCTGCGCCGCCGCCGCCCGTCGTGGAACCGGCGCCACCGGCGCCACCGCCGCCCGCGCCGGAGCCCACGTCGGCACCTGCACCGCCCACGCAGTCCACTGAACCGTCGGCGACCACGGACCCGTCGTTGACACCCGGACCGTAGCAGGCATAAACCCATACCCTCGGGCGTTGGCGTCGAATGACTGTCGTGACCAATTCCGGACACCCTCCGGACACGATCTTCACTCCGACGAATTCGCAAGGAACCCTCCATGACCGCTCTCCACACCATCCCGCTCACCCTGATCGACGGTACGGACACCGACTTTGGCCGCTTCAAGGGCGAAGTGGTGCTGGTGGTGAACGTCGCATCCCAGTGCGGGTTCACTCCGCAGTACGCAGGACTTGAGGCCCTCCACAACAGGTTCCGTGACCAGGGCTTTCAGGTGCTCGGTGTCCCCTGCAACCAGTTCGCGGGCCAGGAGCCCGCCGCCGACGCCGAGATCGCCGAATTCTGCGAACGGAACTTCGGCGTCACCTTCCCGCTGACCACCAAAGCCAATGTCCGCGGCAAGAATCAGCATCCGATCTACGCCGAACTCACCAAATTCCGGAACGGCGTCCTGCCGGGGCTAGTGAAATGGAACTTCGAGAAGTTCCTGGTGAACCGCGACGGCGACGTCGTGGCCCGTTTCGCCCCCACGGTGGAGCCGGACGCGCCGGAGGTCATTGAGGCGGTTCAGTCCGCTCTCAGCTGAGAGCAGACTCCCAGACCACAAGGGGCCAACGGCCCCTATCCCTAAGCATGCTTACCGCCTAGACTGGCCGGACCTTCCAAGAAAACCGGGCACGCCCATGGCGCCGACGCGCGTCCGGGCATCGGCGGTGCAGCCGCCGAGAGCCGGGGGACGGTGCATCAGCACGCTTCGTGAATCACAACTGGACACTCTTATTGGGGGTCCGTGAAACCAGGAGGAAAGTGATGACAGGGAACAAAGCCGTTGCCTACAAGGGGCCGGGCAAGGTCGAACTTATCGACATTGACTACCCCAGCTTCGAACTCAAAGACGGTCCGGGGGTCAACCCCGCCAACGTGGGCCGTTCGGTGCGCCATGGCGTAATCCTCAAAACCGTTGCCACGAACATTTGCGGCTCCGACCAGCACATGGTCCGTGGCCGCACGACAGCCCCCTCGGACCTGGTCCTCGGCCATGAAATCACCGGCGAAGTGGTGGAGGTCGGACCGGACGTCGAATTCATCAAGGTAGGGGACATCTGCTCCGTCCCGTTCAACATCGCGTGCGGACGCTGCCGCAACTGCAAGGAGCGGAAGACGGGCATCTGCCTGAACGTCAACCCTGACCGCCCCGGCAGCGCCTATGGCTATGTCGACATGGGCGGCTGGGTCGGTGGCCAGGCGAACTACGTCCTGGTGCCGTACGCGGACTGGAACCTGCTGAAGTTCCCGGACAAGGACCAGGCCCTCGAGAAGATGATGGACCTGACGATGCTGTCGGATATCTTCCCCACCGGCTTCCATGGCGCCGTCTCCGCCGGTGTAGGAGTCGGCTCCACGGTTTACGTCGCGGGAGCCGGCCCGGTCGGGCTGGCTGCGGCCACAAGCGCCCAGCTGCTGGGCGCCGCCGTCGTTATTGTTGGGGACCTGAACGCTGACCGGCTGGCCCAGGCGCGCAGCTTCGGCTGTGAAACCGTGGACCTGACCCAGGGCGGGCCCGCCGAGCAGATCGAACAGCTGCTGGGCGTCCCGGAAGTCGATTGCGGCGTCGACGCCGTCGGCTTCGAGGCCAGGGGTCACGGCCACGACGCCAAGGAAGCTCCGGCAACGGTGCTCAACTCGCTGATGGAGATTACCGCGGCCGGCGGAGCGCTCGGCATCCCGGGACTCTATGTCACCGGGGATCCGGGCGGCATCGACGAGGCGGCCAAGAAGGGCGCGCTCTCCCTCAGCCTTGGCACCGGCTGGGCCAAGTCGCTGAGCTTCACCACCGGCCAGTGTCCGGTGATGAAGTACAACCGCCAGCTGATGATGGCGATCCTGCATGACAAGGTCCACATCGCCAAGAACGTCAACGCGAAGGCGATCGCGCTGGAGGACGCGCCGAAGGGTTACGCGGAGTTCGACGCCGGCGCGGCCACGAAGTACGTGCTGAACCCGAACGGCTACCTGAGCTAGCCGCCAGGTACCTGAGTAAGCAGGGTCCGGCGGACACATACCGGGGCAGGTATGTGTCCGCCGGATTACTCGTTGTTGCCGTCTTTTCAAACATGCCTACTGGAGTTTGCGCATTGTTGGCCGAATGTCTGATTGGATAGACATTACTGAGAGGGAAGTCGGGGGCTACAGCCTCCACCCAACCAGGAAGGTAGCAATGGAGCCCATCGAGGCCGAGCACCCCCGGCCACGTCATTTTCTACTCCATCTGAGTGACCCCCATCTGCTGGGAGGTACGGCACCGCTGCACGGTGTGGTCGACAGCGACGCCCTGCTCCGACAACTCTTCGACGAAGTGCAGGCCTCCGGCGCCCGCCCCGAAGCAGTGATCTTCACCGGCGACCTCGCCGACCGGGGCGAACCTGAGGCCTACGCGAAGCTGCGGGCCATCGTCGAGCCCGCCTGCCAGGCGCTGGGCGCGAAAGTCATCTGGGCTATGGGAAACCACGACAACCGGGAAAACTTCCGCACCGGCCTGCTGGACCTCCCGGCGGACGATGCGCCCGTGGACCACACCTACTTCGTCAACGGGCTGCGGATCATCACTCTCGACACCTCGGTTCCAGGCTTCCACCACGGCGAGCTGAGCCCTGCACAGCTGGAGTGGCTCGAGGCTGAACTCGCCACCCCCGCCCCGGACGGAACGATCCTTGCCCTCCACCACCCGCCGGTGCCCTCGGTCCTGGACCTCGCCGTCCTGGTGGAGCTGCGGGACCAGTCGGCACTCGCCGGGGTCCTGCGGAACTCCGACGTCCGGGCCATCCTGGGCGGCCACCTGCACTACTCGACGACGGCGACCTTCGCCGGGATCCCGGTCTCCGTCGCGTCAGCCACGTGCTACACGCAGGACCTCAACGTTCCGGTGGGCGGAACCCGCGGACGCGACGGCGGCCAGGCGTTCAACCTCGTCCACGTCTACGAACACACGATTGTGCACTCCGTGGTCCTGCTCGGCGACACACCGGCTGTCGGCGAGCTGGTCACCGCCGCGGAAGTCCAGCGGAGGATCTTGGCGGCAGGAATCCGTATCCCGGGCAAGGCGAAGCTCGAGGACCAGGCCAGGATCACCGGCCACCGGCGGCTGACCGCCAGAAACTGAGGGCCCGCCGCCATTGGAACCGTTTACTTTTCCCAGGGAGCCTTGATCGGGTAGTACTTCTCCAGGAAGTCCGTCACGAGTTCGGCGCGTTCCTCGGCCGCAACCTCCGGGAAGCTGCCGTCATTGAGGCAGAAGAAATCCATGTTCCGCTTGGCGAGCAGCTTGGGCAGGTAGTTGAGCCCGGCCCGGGCGGTGGTGTCCACATAACGCACCTTTGCCGCCGTCTGGGTGACGGCCCGGCCCGTCAGCAGCGCGTAGTAGTGGTAGAACGAGTTGGTCACCGAGATGTTGTCGGCTGCGCGGAACGTGCTGGCAGCCGTCTTGGCGAACTCCGCCGGGAACTCCTGCTCCATCGTGGCCACGACGCTGCGGCGCAGCGGAGCGGCCGTATGTTCCAGGTGTCGGGTGGTGATCCGGCCGAAGCGGTCCCACAGAAGCTTCCGGTTCACGCGGGCGGCATTCTCGAAACCGCTGCGCTCGGCGTCGTTGTCCCCGAGGCCGATCCGGGTCTCCGCCTCGATGAACTTCGTGATGCCGCCGGGTGTGAAGAACATGTCCGGTCCGACGGCGCGGCCGAAGAACATGTCGTCATTCGAGTACAGGAAGTGCTCGGACAGGCCGTCGATGTGGTGGAGCTGGCACTCCACGGCCTGCGAGTTGTGGGTGGGCAGCACTGAGGGATCCGCGAAGAACTCCTCGCTGCGCACAATCGTGACGCTCGGGTGGTCGGCCAGCCAGGAGGGGGCGGGGGAATCCGTGGCGATGAAGATCCTGCGGATCCAGGGCGCGAACATGTACACCGAGCGCAGCGCATACTTGAGCTCGTCGATCTGGCGGAACCGGGCCTCGTGGTCGTCGCCTTCACCCACGACGACGCCGGCCATTCGCGCGCGACGGGCCGCGATGTATTCCGGGGAGCTGCCGTCGACCCAGGAGAACACAAGATCGATATCGAAGCTGATGTCACTGGCGTGGTCCGCGAACATGTTCTCGATCGTCGGCCAGGTGCGGCCGTAGCGCTCCACGGTTCCGCGGACGGCGTCCTGGGCCAGGAGCGTGCGGCGGGTCAGCGAGTTCTCGATCGGGAGGATGAGCTGGTCTCCTTCGAAACTCCACAGTTCGAGCTGCACCCCGGCCGACGCGCCGAACTCAAAACCGCCCTCGGGCTCGACCCGGGGCCGGTACAGCCGGAAAATCCGGGACTGCCGGTTGGGGGAGAGCTCCCCGTCGGCCACCAGCACCGAGGACTTCTTCTTCGCGTCGACGCTCATCGAGTAGAAGGGCTCATCGTGGCAGGCCGCCACAAGGGCATCCCGGAGTTCCTTGCGGTCCTTCCAGTCCACGGCAATGACCGGCCGGTGGTTGTTCCCGCGGACCAGGAGATAGTCGAGGCCGGCGCCGTCAAGCACCGTTCGGATGAACATCAGGTCCTCAACCATGGCCTGGTACGGCGTGCGGTTCTCATTGATCAGTCCGTACCGGCCCCGCCGGCGCACAACGTCCTGGCGGGTCCGGAACCGCGCGACGGCGGCCGCGGAGGTGACCTCGTCGTGGGCTTCTACCGATGCCTGGCTGCCGTAGTAGATCTCGTCCTGGACCAATGACTCTGTAATGTCGGTTCTCCGTAATTCTTTGTGTGAATGTCTCCCTGCTTGCATAATATCGCCCGCCCCAAAATCGCCCTGATAATCCGCGGCTGAAACGCCGCCGGTAGGGGCCGCAAGCGCCCCTTTGCCTTACGCCTTCAACCCTGCGTTACAGCGTGGTTCAGCCTGCTAGTTCAGCCGGCAAGGGCCGAGCGCCAGCCGCGCAGGAAGGCCGCCCCGGCGTCGTCGTGGATGACGTCCGCACCCAGCCCGAGATCCGCCGCCGTGAGCACCTCGTAGGGTTTCACCGGGACGCCGTCGGCAGGACGGACGTCGACGTGTTTCACCGGGTGGTCATTGTGGTGCAGCCAGTCGGCCATGGCGTAATCGGTGCGGGAGTCGCCCACAGTGCGCCAGGCCTGCGGGGTGACGCCCTGGGCGGCGAGCAGCTCCACGGCCCGGCTCGCGCCGAGGTCCTTGCCGAGCCGGACCGACTCGATGTCGGTAGAGATGATGGTGGGGTCCACCCGGTAGTCGATCCGGTCATCGGAATCAGGGGCATGGTGGTCCAGCCGCACCACTCCCAGGCCATGCCGGCCCATCAGCTCCATGGCATCGGCGTCGAACAGCTGCTGCTCGTCCCGGTAGTCGGAGTTCTCGACCGAGATGTGTTGCTCCACGGACACCATCGCCAGCTTGGTCTCGTCAAAAAACATATGGCTGGCGTAGTCCTCGGCCACTAGCCGGCGGACGTCGTCGCCAAACGCCCGCGGGATGGCCAAGTCGTGATCTACGTGGACGGCGCCGGGGCCCGCGGAGGTGTAGCTGAACCAGACCGCGCCCTTCTCGCAGATGGCGTGAATGAGGATGTCGGTCGGCATCCCGGCAGCGATCATCGGCTCCATCACCTGCTCGCGGATGAACGCGGCGGAACGGCCCGTGTTGAAGATGACCGGGATCCCCGCCGCAGCCAGCGCCAGGAGGTCGGCGATGATCGCAGGCTGCACCGCGCGGGTGACAGGACTCGCCACGGGCCCGTCGACGTCGAGCAGCAGCGCCAGTGGCGGAGCCGACGGCGGGTGGGAAGCTGGGGTCTCGGGAGTCGTCATGGCTCCATTCTCCCAGCCGGCGGGCGTCTTTGCATGTGTTGTGGACCGTGCCGCCAGCAAGGTATTGACTGTGACATCAAAGGCCGGGCGGTGTGACAAATGGTTACCGTTTGGCTACAACCTCCCGGCGCGGGGAGTCGAAGATTCCCTTGGCACGCCAAGTTCCTTAGGCTTGCAGGGTGATATTCAAAGCCGTGGGCGAGGGACGCCCGTACCCCGACCATGGTTACAACACGCCCAAGGACTGGGCAGCGCTGCCGCCGCGGCCGGTCCGGCTGGACGAACTCGTGACCACCAAACGCACGCTGGACCTTGAGGCGTTGCTGGCGGAGGACTCGACGTTCTTCGGCGATCTGTTCCCGCACGTCGTGGAGTACCGGGGCGTCCTGTACCTGGAGGACGGCCTGCACCGCGCCGTCCGGACCGCGTTGCACCAGCGCACGGCGATCCACGCGCGCGTCCTGGTGATAAATGGCTAGGAAGCCGAAGGACGTCACCGTCCTGCACGGGCACCAGGTCATTTCCGGCGCGGATTTGCGCGCCACCTTCGTGGAAGATGACGACCTCCGGGACAATCCCGTCAGGATGCGGCGCCGCATCCTGCACGGCGCCGTCCTGGTGCTGCTGCTCGGAGTGGTGGCCGCCGCGATCGTCGTTTCGCTGGCCATCATGAACGGCCAGATCAAGATCCCGACGGCGGAGCGGAGCCGGGCTGCCACGCCCGTCTGCCCCGTGGCGGTCTATGACTACACCCCTCCGGAGAAGATCAATCTCAACGTCTTCAACTCGACGTCCCGTCCGGGCCTGGCCCGGACGGTGGCCGATGAGTTCGCTGCCCGCAAATTCATGGTCGGGGCCGTCGCCAATACGACGTCCAGCTACCGGGGCGTGGCGCTGATTGTTTCTGGCGCCGCGGGCCAGTCTGCGGCGTTCAGCGTCCAGCGCAACCTGCCGGGCTCGGACTACTTCCAGGACGCCCGGACGGACCCGAGCGTGGACATCATCCTCACCGGGGACTTCAAGGACCTGGCGAAACCGGAGCTGGTCGACCAGACGCCGGGCCAACTCAGCTGCCCGCGCGAGGACCGGCGGATTGTGGACGAATCCGAGTGGCCCGTCATGCCGACGGCTACTCCCGGCAGCTAGCCTTAGCTGCCGCCCGGCACTGCGGGCTCACGCGGCGTCAGGCGGACGGGACGGCCGTCGTCGCCGAAGCGGGCCCCGGCGCCGAGCTGGACGAACTGCACGGTGCGGGCCAGCCGGGCCTCCGCCTCCGCGTCCTCCCCCGCACCGTCACCACGGGCGGCGCTGGAGGACAGGGTTCCATGGATGAGCTGCGCGAGTTGGGTGATGTCCGCCTCCGGCAGGAAACCCTGGGCGACGCCGTCGCGCAGGATGCCCTGCAGGAGCACGCTAAGCTCCCCGACGTGGTCCGCAAGCTTCGCGAACGACGCAGGGGAGAGCACAGCGCCCATCGCGGGTCCTGGCGGCAGGTGGCGCCGGCTGAGGTCCTCGACCTGCGCCCGCACGTACAGTGCCAGACGGTCCACGGGGTTCTCCAGCGAGTCCAGGGACTCCCGCAGATCAACCAGGAACCGCTCAGTCTCATCCAGGGCGTAGGCGATCAGGAGCTCTTCGATGTCCGCGTAGTAGTTGTACACCGCGGTGCGGCCGATCCGGGCGTGACGGGCGACGTCGGTCATGGTCAGCCCCGGAAGGCCGTGGGTGAAGAGGAGCTCACCGAATGCCGTCAGGATGCGGTGCTGGGTCTCGGCGCGTTGGGCGGCGTTGCTCGCGGCCGAAATCCTGGGCATACAGACACTTTAGCGCGATCTGTCAGCAAATACGGTTGTGGCCGCGGCCAAAGTCCGGGTTCGCCGGAAACCGGCCCGGTCGCCGGAAACGTCCGGCGACCCCGGACGCTTCCGGCGAGTTCGACGTCCGCGGAGCGTCAGATGGCGCAGCCGCCCGGGCCGCAGGCTTCGCCTTCGGCAGATGCGGTACCGGCTTCGCCGCTGTCAGCGGCTCCCACCATGACCAGCGGCTGGCTTTCCTGCCATGCCTGCTCGAGGGCCGCGGTGAAGGTCTCGGCGGGCTGGGCGCCGGAGAGCCCGAATTTCCGGTCGATCACGAAGAACGGGACACCGTTGATACCAAGGGCCCGGCCTTCCTCGAAGTCCAGCCGGACGTCGTCGGCGTACTTGTCGGTGGTGAACAGCTCGTCCAGTTCGACGGCGTCGATCCCGAGGTCCAGGCCAAGGGACGTGAGGTAGTCCCGGCTGCCGATGTCCTTGCCCTGCTCGAAGTGGTCGCTGAGCAGGCGTTCCTTCGCGGCGTCCTGCTTCCCGTGGGACGCGGCAAGGTGAATCAGCCGGTGGGCCGTGAAGCTGTTGGCCACCACGACATCGTCGAAGCGGTAGTTGAGCCCCTCGCCCCTGGCCTGCTCCGCCACGTGCGCGAACATGCCGGCAACCTGGGCCGGGGCCATGCCCTTGCGGGTGCTCAGGTAGTCCAGCTCGGTGCCGTCATAGTGCTCCGGCAGCGACGGATCCAGCTGGTAGCTGCGCCACTGGACCTCGACGGAATCCCGGTGCGGGAAGGCCGCGAGGGCGGTCTCAAAGCGGCGCTTGCCGATATAGCACCAGGGGCAGGCCACGTCGGACCAGATCTCAATCTTCATGCTGGCGTCAACCCCGCCGGGTGCGGGGCCATTCCCGGACGGCCTGTCGGCTTGGTCACTGAGGGGCGGGGCGCTCACTGCGTGACCGGGCGCTCCATCACGAAGTCGTGTTCGACGGTGCTGCCGAGCTTGAACGATTTCGTACCGACCTTGCGGAAGCCGGACTTTTCGTAAAACCGGATGGCGCGGGCGTTCAGCTCGTTCACGCCGAGCCAGAGGCCGCGGGCGCCGGCCCCCGCGGCCTCGACGACGCTGGCGTGCATCAGCTCGGCGGCGGCGCCCAGCCCGTGGTGGTCCGGGTGGACGTAGCACTTGCTCAGCTCGGTCGAAGGCATGATGCTCAAGGCGCCGGCCACGTCCGGGTCCCTGGCGGGTCGGGCGGCGAGGAGGCTGTAGCCGCGGAGCTCGCCGTCGGCGTCGATCACGAGGATGGTGATCTCCGGATCGGCCAGGTAGGCGCGGAAATGGTCCTCGCTGAGGGTGGCCGCCAGGTGCGCGGCGATGTCCGCCGCCGTCGAACCGGGCGGGCAGGCCAGCGGGAAGGTGACGGCGGCAAGCCGGGCCAGCCTGCCGGCGTCGTCCGCGGTTGCTCTCCGGATTACGTGGGTCATACTCCATTGTCCCGGTACAGGCCGCGGAGGAAGGCCAATCCATTTTCAGCCAGCTGATCCTGGCTCGGGGCCAGCGGCCGCCAGATCGATGCCGCGACGGCAATGGCGGCATTTTCAACGGTGAAACTCTCGATGTTGAGTGGTCCCGCGTAGCCCACCTCATCCAGGACCTGCAGGAAGCCTTCCCAATCCGTCTGGTCCCCGCCGGGGGCGCCGCGGTCGTTTCCGCAGACCTGCACGTGGACCAAATGTTCCCCGGCGGCCCGGACGGCCGCAGCCACCGAGCGCTCCTCGATGTGAAGGTGGTAGGTGTCCAGCGCGAGGCCGACGCCGTTCCCGAGCAGTGGCTCCAGCGCCTCAAGCGCCTGCTCCACTGTGTTGATCAGCGACGTTTCGTACCGGTTCAGGGGTTCGATGCCCAGCACCACCCCCGAGTCCTGGGCCCGGGCCGCGACCGGCTGGAGGTTTCGGCGCAGCTCGGCGTAGGCGTCCCGCCGCTGGTCCCCCGACATCCGCCAGACCCTGCCGGTTTGGGCGTAGAAGGGCCCGCACACGGTCGGCGAACCGATGCTGCTGGCCATCGTGATGCAGTCGCCCAGGTAGGCCTGTGTCCTTTCCACGGCGGCTTGATCCGCGGCCACCAGGTCCCGCCCCGGCGCCATGGCTCCCACTACAAAAGGTTTCAGGCCGGTACCCGCAAGGGAGTTGAGCACCGTGCCGGAAGAGAAGTCGCCCGCGTTTTCCAGCGGAAGTTCGACGGCGTCAAAACCCAGGCCGGCGATTTTCGCCAGCAGCCCGGGGAGGTTGGCGTCGGTCAAGGGGGATTCCCAGACCCACGTGCTGATTCCGGCCAGACGTGCCAAAGCTGCTTTCTCCCTTCTACTTGTCCTGCTGCCGATTCCAGGCTGTGGCGGTCCCGCGGGAACCCCCCGGGACCGCCAGTCCCGGTCAGGGCATCTGCCGCTGTTGCCAGACCTCGGGGTAGCCGTCCAGGTCCTCGCCGCCGAACTTGGCGTAGTGCCCGCTTGGCATGCCCTCGTTGCGCTGCAGCCAGTCGTCCAGTTCGTCTGCCAGGATGGGCTTCTGCGGGAGGACCCATTCGGTCGGAACCTGCTCGCCCTTGAAGATCTTTTCCAAGGCCAGCAGCGGGGTCCGCCACTGGAAGTTGGAATAGACCGGGGCCATGGCGGCAATCCCGGTCTGCTTCCACTTGGTCAGGAAGCTCATCTCGTCCTCGCCGGTCATCACAGGCAGGGCCTTGCCGGCGTCCTCGAAAGCCTCGAGGGCAGACACTGCGCCGTCGCCGGCGTCCATCCAGACACCCTTGACGTCACCCGTGGCCAGTTCGTCGGAGATGATCTTTTTAATCTCCGTGGGATCCGCGCCGGTGAAGTAGTCCTTGGCCTGGATGCCCTTTTCCTCGAAGATCTTCTTGGCCGCCGCCCAGCGGTGCTCCAGCACGTCCACACCCGGGAGGATACGCAAGGCCACCACCTTGTCGCCCGATTTCAGCTTCTCACTGAGGAAAGTGGCGGTGTCGATGCCCCACGCGAAGCCGCCGATCGGGTGGATGAACGTAGTGGCGCATTTGGTCTCCACGCCCCGGTCAAACACCACCACGGGTTTCCCTGTCTGGCAGGCACGTTCGACGGCTTGGGTGAGAGCTGCCGTGGAGTTGGGAGAAATGACGAACGCACCGCATTTGCCTTCGGCGATGAAGTAGTCGATGTCCGCGATCTGGGTGTTGTCATTGTCCTTGGCGTCACGGGTTTCCATTTCGGAAATGACGCCCGAGGCCTGGAGTTCCTTGAGTTGCTGATTCATGGTGATCCAGCCGGTTTGCCGCCAGGGGTTGGAGATGGAGGCGTTCGCAAAGCACACCTTCTGGGCTCCCTGGGCGGCGAACTTGGACGTGTCCGTCATTGGGCCGGCGATGTACTGCAGGTAAGGCTGCTCCGGGTCCCCTTCAAAGGTGGCGGAGCGCTGCTGGTTCTGGGTGTCGTAGAGCGTCTGGTCAAACCAATCTTTACTCGCCGGACTGCTGGCTGCCGGAGAGCCGGTGCCGGCCCCCGTCGTTTGGGTGACGGACGGGTCGGTGGTGGTACACGCGGTCAGGACCGCCAGCGGCAATGCTGCGGCAAGGGCGATCACGCGGACAGAGTTATTGCGCATCAGACTCTTTCTCCTCCTTGTTCGGTGCCCTCGTCGGGCGTGGGTGCTGCGGCCAATTGGTGCTGTTCGTCATGGGCAGCGGAACTGGCCCCCTTGCGCTTGCGCTGCCATGATCTGGATGCGGCGGCCACTGCGATGATGATGATGATTCCTTGGACCGTGTCTCGCCAGGTCGCCTGGACCCCCATGAAGTTCAGGAGGGTGAATAGCGACTCGAGGGCGAACGCCCCGGCCGCAGCGGACAGGACCCAGCCCCGCCCGCCGCCCAGCACGACGCCCCCAAGAACGACGGCGGTGATGGCCGTGAACTCGTAGCCGCGCCCCACCGACGGGTGGACGCCCGCGTAACCCACGAGCAGGATTCCGGCCACGGTTGCCGACAGCGACGACATGATGAAGGCCCGCGTCCGCACCCACCACACGCTTGAGCCGGCCAGGGCGGCCGCAACAGAATTGTCGCCCACCGCGATCAACATGCGGCCGAACGGGCGCCGCATCAGGACGGACGCCGCCACGGCCACCGCTGTGAGGATAATGACCGGATAGGGAATGATGTCCAGGACCGGCACGCCCTGGATACCGCCGCGCCCGATCTGCCGGAAGCTGGCCGCAGGGTTGCCCTGCGCCGCTCCGCCGGTCCAATAGAGGACCAGCCCAAGCAACGCCAGCATCATGCCGAGCGTCACAATGAAACTCGGGACTTGCAGCAAAGTGGTGATGAGTCCGTTGACCAGCCCGATGAAGGCGCCCAGCATAATCATCAGGACCAGCACCGGGATCACCTTGGAATCGTCCTGCCCGATCAGGTTGCCGGCAACGATGACCTGCATGGTCACGACCGAGCCCATCGACAGGTCGAATTCCCCGCCGACAATGACGAAGTACTGGCCGATGGCGGCGATGGCAATGGGGGCAGTCCTGCCGATGAACCGGATGAAGGAGCTCGGCTCGCCGAAAGACGGATTGAGCACAATGATGGCGGCCAGGAGGCCGATCAGCAGGACGAAGACGGCGCCGCCGGGAGTGCGCACGGCCCGCAGGAGCCGCTCGGAACGGCTCGCACGGTTCTGCTTGAGAACCGCGCCACGCTCGGAGTTCAGTGCCGTACTCATGGCCCCTCCACGGACACAGGCTGGCCCGCGGGCGTTCCCGCGGGACCTTTCGAGGCGAACCGTTCCGGTCTACTCACGATCCGGCGCCCGGCATAGACGGCGACGGCCGCGACGATGACGACGCCCCTGACGACGTCCTTCAGGAACGGGTTGACCTGCATGACGGACATGATGTTGTCCAGCATGGCAAAGATCAGCACGCCCCCGAGGGTGCCTGTGATAGTCCCCTTGCCACCGGAGAGCAACGTGCCGCCGAGCACGACTGCGGCGATGGAGAGCAGGTCGTAGCCGCCCTGTGAACCCACTGTGGGACTGCCGACGCCAAGCCTGCTGGCAAGCAGCAGTCCTGCCATGGCTGCCAGTACCGAGCAGATGACGTGCGCAGTAATGACCGGCACATCAACGCGGATTCCCGACGTACGAGCCACGGCGATGTCGCCGCCGACGGCGTACAGATGGTGCCCGACGCGTGTGCGGTGCAGGAGCAGGCCGGCCAGGCCCGCGCAGGCCAGCATGATGATCGTCGAGATCGGAACCGGGCCGAGCCCCGTGGCCCCCACCAAGCGGAACGCCAGCGGTGTCTGGCCGAAGCTGCCCTTGAAGTTGGTGGCAAGGAAGCCGCTGATTATCAGGCCCACACCGAGCGTGGCGATAAACCCGTGCACGTGGAGGCGGGCGACGATCAGTCCGTTCGCCAGGCCAATGACGGCTGCCGCCCCCAGCGTCAGCAGAACTGCGGACAGGACGTTGTTGGGGTTGTTGGCCATCACTCCGGCGGCGATAAGGCTGGCCAGGCTGGTGACATAGGGAACCGACAGATCCAGGCTGCCGGCCAGGATGACGAGCGTCTGACCGATCGCGATGAAGCCCAGGACGCTGGTTCCGGTCAGAATGCTGGAGATATTTCCCGCGCTGAAAAAACTCCGACCCACGGAGTTCACCAGCAATGCGCCCAGGAGGAGGGTCACCAGCGCGACGACGTAGACGATCTGCGTGGAGGACAGTTTCTGGAAGAATCCCACTCGCTGTGTCATGCCTCTCCTTCGGGTGCTGTCCTGGCGCCGGTTCCCATCTGCAGGATGGCTTCTTCAGACGTTCCGGCGGGAAGTTCGCCGGCCAGCCGGCCATCGCGCATGACAAGAATCCGGTCAGACATGCCGATGACTTCCGGAAGCTCACTGGACACCATCAGGATGGCCTTCCCCTCCGCCGCCAGCTGCCGCATCAGCCGGTACACGGCAACTTTGGCCCCGACGTCAATGCCGCGGGTGGGTTCATCCAGCAGGACAAGCCGGGGCCGGATCGCCAGCCACTTGGCGAGGACCACTTTTTGCTGGTTGCCGCCCGACAAGTACTGCACCTCCTGGTCCAGATCGCGGGCGATCACCTCGAGGGAGGAAAACACGCCTGGGATTTCCGTCCTGACGGACCCGGTGCGGCGCGGAAACACGGACCGGATCACGCTGAGGGCGTTGTCCAGGATGGACTGGTTCAGGCTCAGGCCCTCAGCCTTGCGGTCCTCGGTGATCAGTGCCATCCGTGCCCGCACGCCTTGGCGCGGCGACTTGGGCATCACCTCCCGGCCCGCCAACTTCATCGTTCCCCGTGTGAAGGGTGCTGCGCCAAAGATGCCGTGAAGCAATTCCGTACGGCCGGACCCTTGGAGCCCCGCCAAACCGACAATCTCGCCGGGCCGGATGCTGAGGCTTATCCCGTCCAGCTGGCCATTGCCAACGCCGTCCAACTCGAGGATCGGCTCCTTCTCAGCGCCGTCGGCTTCCACTTGCTCCCGGGGCAGCTTGTCCGGGAAGAAGGCCGAGATTGGCCGGCCCACCATCAACCGGACCAGCGCGGCGTCGTCCAGTTCGGCCGCGGGCTGGGTGCTCACCACCCTGCCGTCCTTCAAGACGGTAATGACGTCGCAGAGGTCGAATACTTCCCTCAGGCGGTGGGAGACGTAGAGGATGGCCGTTCCGCGCTCACGAAGACGCGCCACGATCCCGTAAAGAAGTTCAACCTCGGCGCCGGCAAGGGCGGCTGTGGGCTCATCCATGGAGATGATCCGGGCGTCATAGCTGACCGCTTTCGCGATCTCGACGACCTGCTGCTCGGCCACAGTCAGGCTCCTGACTTGCGTGGTGGGCCGGATCTCGGTGATGCCCAAGGACCCCAGCAGCTCCGCCGTTTTCGAATTCATCAGGGCCTTGTTTACCAGCAGTCCTCGGCGCGGCTCCCGGCCGAGGTAGATGTTCTCGGCCACTGTCCGGTCAGGCAGGAGGTTGAATTCCTGGAACACGGATGACAGTCCGGCTTCGTGGGCTTTGGTGGGGTGGCTGAAGGTAACTTCCTGGCCCTCCAGGAGCACGGTTCCGGCGTCTGGCTGGTACACGCCGGCCAGAACCTTCATCAGGGTGGACTTCCCGGCCCCGTTTTCCCCCATGAGGCCGTGCACCTGGCCCCGGTGAAGACTGAGATGGGCGTCTTCCAGGACGGGAATGCCGAAAAAACTCTTGGTCAATCCGCGGACTTCCAGGATCGGCGGTGGTGCCGGGGAGTTGTGGTTCTCCATCGATGCGTCCTCCGGGCTAACTGTGACAAGGGCTGCTTGTGCTCCGTTCAGTGATACGCGAGCGCCCACTATTGCGGCCGTTTGGCCGGGTCCGCGGCGCTGAACGCGGCGTCGAAGGAGCTGCTCGACGCCGGAAAGTCGAATCTTTTGAGGGCGGCCAGGGCTTCTGGAGCCCCGTGGAGGCGGTCCATGCCGGCGTCCTCCCACTCGACGGAGATGGGGCCGTCGTAGCCGATCGCGGTCAGGGCGCGGAAGGACGATTCCCAGGGCACGTCGCCGCGGCCGGCGGAGACGAAGTCCCAGCCGCGGCGCGGGTCGCCCCAGGGCAGGTGGGAGCCCAGAACAGTGTTCCGGCCGGTGGGCCGGAGCTTGGTGTCCTTGCAGTCCACGTGATAGATCCGCTCCTTGAAATCCCAGATGAAGGACACCGGGTCGATGCCCTGCCACATGAAATGGGACGGGTCCCAGTTCAGCCCGAAGGCCTCGCGGTGGCCGATCGTCTCAAGGGTGCGCACGGTGGTCCAGTAGTCGTAGGCGATCTCGGAGGGATGGACCTCGTGGGCGAACCGGACCCCACACTCGTCGAACACGTCCAGGATCGGGTTCCAGCGGTCCGCGAAGTCCTGGTAGCCGGCGTCGATCACGGCGGCCGGGACGGGCGGGAACATCGCGACGTACTGCCAGATCGAGGAGCCAGTGAACCCGACGACGGTGTCCACGCCCAAGGCCCTGGCGAGCCGCGCAGTGTGCTGCATTTCCTCCGCGGCGCGCTGTCTGACGCCTTCGGGGTCGCCGTTGCCCCAGACCTTGGGGCCGACGATTGCCTTGTGGCGGAAGTCGATCGGGTCATCGCACACGGCCTGGCCCTTGAGGTGGTTGGAGATGGCCCAGACTTTGAGGTTGTATTTTTCCAGGACGGCAAGTTTGGACTGGGCGTAGCCCGGCTCGTCCCAGCGCCAGGCGTCCAGGTGGTCCCCGGAGACGGCGATCTCTAGTCCGTCATAGCCCCAGCCGGAGGCCAGGCGCGCGACTTCCTCGAACGGCAGATCGGCCCACTGGCCGGTGAACAGGGTGTACGGGCGTGTCACGTCATGCTCCTTGGGGGACGGTGGTGGGGGCGGAGGCTGCCTGGAAATTGTCCAGCTTGACCCGGGAGCCGCCGGCCGCCGCACTTTCCTCCACGGCGGCCAGGACACGCTGGACAGTCAGCCCGTCCTGGAACGACGGCGAGGGCGGGGTTCCCGTGCCCACCGCCACGAGGAAGTCGCGGATTTCGTGAGTAAATGTGTGTTCCCAGCCGATGACATGGCCCTGCGGCCACCAGCCGGCCATATACGGGTGTCCGGGTTCGTTGACCAGGATGCGGCGGTAGCCTTGCTCCCGTGCCGGAAGCGTGGCGTCCAGGAAGTCGAGTTCATTGAGGTTCTCGAGGTCAAACAGGATCGAGCCCCGGTCGCCGTATATTTCCAGCTTGAGCGAGTTTTTCTTTCCTGTGGCCACGCGTGAGACTTCAATTGATGCGATGGCGCCGGACGCCAGCGTCAGCGTCGCCCAAGCGGCGTCGTCGACGGTGACTTCTTCCAGTCCGTGGGCGCCCGGGCGGTGCGAGGTGAAAGTGTGCAGCCGTCCGGAAACGTCTGTGACCTGGTCCGCGAGCAGGAACAACACCTGGTCGATGGCGTGTGATGCGATATCGCCGAGCGCCCCGGACCCTGCAGTGTCCTTGCGCAGGCGCCACGTCATGGGCGATTCCGGGTTTGTCAGCCAGTCCTGCAGGTAAGCGGCCCGGAGTTGCTTGACGGCGCCCAGCCTGCCCTCTGAGATCAGTTCGCGGGCCAGGGCCAAGGCCGGGACCCGGCGGTAGTTGAAGCCGATCATTGACTGCACACCACGGGACTGCGCGTCGCGGGCGGCTACGGCCATGGCTTCGGCCTCGGCCAGGGTGTTCGCCAGCGGTTTCTCCACTAGCACGTGTTTGCCTGCGGCGAGGGCGGCGGTGGCAATCTCGGCATGCATCACGCCTGGGGCGCAGATGTCTATGATCTGGATGTCATCGCGGGCAATGACCACCCGCCAATCCGTGGCGGATTCGGACCAGCCGTATCTCTCCGCGGCGTCCGCGACCCGCTCCGCGTCCCGCCCGACCAGGACCCTTTGCTCGAAGGCAGGGACATGGAAGAAGCTGGCCACGTTGCGCCAGGCGTTCGAGTGGGCCTTACCCATGAATGCGTACCCGATCATGGCTACGCCGAGCGGCTGCCGGCCGGGAGTGGGTTCCTGGACGCGCATGGATTCCTCGGGAGGCATAGCTGGCCCTACCGGGTGGACGCCATGGGATCACAGTCCTCCGGGAGGGCTGCGGATGCGGAGCTTTCGACGTCGACCGCGTAGAGCGGGATCGAGAATGGCACTGTCTCTCCTCGTCGTTGGGGTATGAGCTGCCTCACACTCAAGCTAGGACGACTTTTGTCGATCGTCAAGCAAAAGTTGGAAACTGGGTTCCGGATTCTGAGAACGTGACACGCAGAAGTGCCCGTGCTATCACTGACACATGACTTCGCCTACCGGCACCGACGCCGCCGCACCCGAGGCAGCGGGCAGCATGTCCCGTGCAGGAGACCTGTTTCAACTTCTGCGCGATGGCAAGGCCCGCACCCGCGCCGAGCTGGCCCTCACCACCGGCCTGGCGCGTTCCACAGTCGCTTCCCGCATTGACGCGCTGATTCAATCCGGACTGGTAGGGCCGGCAGGCGAGGCCAGTTCCAGCGGCGGCCGGCCGCCGTCGCGCTTTGCCTTCAACCCCGCCGCCCGCGTGGTGTTGGCGGTCGACGTCGGCGCCACCCACGTGAACATAGCCGTCACGGATTTGAATGGGTCTGTGCTGACGGAGCGCCGGCTGGGCCAGGACGTAGCCGACGGCCCGGAAGCCGTGCTGGACCGGGTGGTGTCGGAAGGGACCAAATTGCTCAGACGGGCGGGCCGCGGCACGGAGGACCTCGCCGGCATCGGCATCGGCCTGCCCGGCCCCGTAGAACACGCCACCGGAATGCCAGTGAAGCCGCCGATCATGCCCGGCTGGGACGGGTTCGACGTGGTCCGGCACGTCCAGCGCTCGCTTCCGGTCCCCGTGCTGGTCGACAACGACGTCAACATCATGGCCCTCGGCGAACAGGCCTCCTACTGGCCGGAACACGGCAACTTCCTGTTTATCAAGGTCGCCACCGGGATTGGCGCCGGCATCATCAGCAGCGGCCAGCTCCAGCGCGGCGCCGACGGCACGGCGGGGGACCTCGGCCACGTCCGGGTGCCGCGCGGCGACAATGTGCTCTGCCGCTGCGGCAACTACGGCTGCCTCGAGGCGCTCGCCTCCGGCCCCGCCGTCGCGCAGTCCCTGACGCTCCAAGGCGTGACGGCGGACGACGGCGGCGACGTGCTGCGGCTCGTGGCCGAGGGGAACTTACAGGCCATTCAGGCCCTGCGTCAGGCCGGGCGGGACCTGGGTGACGTGCTGGCCACCGTGGTGAACCTGCTCAATCCGTCGGTCATTGTGATCGGCGGAAGCCTGGGCCAGGCCGGTGAACACCTCATGGCGGGCGTTCGTGAAGTGGTCTACCGGCGGTCGCTGCCGCTTGCGACCACCCATCTGCGGATTGGTCTTTCCATGGCGGGGGACCAGGCAGCCATCCTGGGCGCCAGCCAGATGGTCACGCAGTTTGTGCTTTCGCCCGCGGTGATCGAGGCGACCCTGCAGTCCGCGGGCTGACGCGGTCGCTGACCCCGGGGGAGTCACAATCGAAGGGTCCGGCGCGGGCACGTGATAGCAATGGACCTGATGAAAGCATATTTCTGCCTGCCGGCCGAGCGGCGGCACCCATGAGCGCCGGCGTGCTGGCGAAGGTGCCGCGGAGCTGGATCCTGCTGGCCGCCATCGGGCTCATTGCACTGAACATGCGCGGCCCGTTCGTGGCCGTGGCGCCGGTGGTCGGCCTGATGCAACAGGAACTCGGGTTCTCCCCGGTGGAACTGGGCTTCCTGACCGGCATCCCGGTGCTGTGCTTCGCCTTGGCCTCGCCGCTGGCCTCGTTGACCGGCCGCAAACTCGGCGCGGAAGTCGCCGTTACCCTCACCCTCCTGGGCGTGCTGCTCGGCGTGGTTGTGCGTTCGGCGGGCAACGGCGCCGTCGTGATGATGGGCACGGTGATTCTCGGCGTCGCCATTACGATCGGCAACATCGCCGTACCCCTGATCATCCGGCGGGACTTCGCTCCGGCCCGGCAGGGCACAGCGATGGGCATTTACACCGCCGCCTTGAACATCGGCTCCTTCATCACGGCCATGGTGATGGCTCCGCTGGCCGAGCTGTTCGGCTGGCGGCTGGCCCTCGCTTCCTGCGGGCTCTTCGCCATCGCGGCATTGGTCGTCTGGGTGCTCGCCTTCGGTGGCCGGGCGTTCCGCCCCGAACCGGTTCCCGGCCCGGGGCCGGTGCGCGCCGGGGCCAAGCCGGCGTCGCGCTGGATCACGGTCGGGCTGACCGTGGGCTTCGCAGGACAGGCGTTCTCCTACTACGGTGTGACCGCCTGGTTGCCCAGCATCCTCGCGGACGAACTGGGCATGACGGCCGCGGGCGCCGGCGCCGGATCCTCGCTGTTCCAGATCCTTGCGATCGTGGGAGGGCTGGGCGTTCCGCTCGCGGCGCGTTTCGCCAGTACGACGGCGGTCGGGCTCACCCTCGGTGTGTTCTGGGTGACCGTTCCGCTGGGCCTGCTGCTGGCGCCGGAGCTCTGGTGGCTGTGGTCCTCGTTTGGCGGTATCGCCCAGGGCGGCGGCATCACGTTGATCTTCATTGCCATCATCCGGCTGGCCCGGGACCAGGCCTCCGCCGGACGGATGTCCGCCGTCGTGCAGGGTGTGGGCTACTCCTTCGGCGCGCTGGCACCGACCCTGCTGGGCTACGCGAACGGCGTCACCGGATCCTGGACCGGCCCGCTGCTGATGGTGCTTTGCTCGGTGGTGCTGTTCATCCTCGGCACCGCACTTTCGCTCCGGCACGTCCCGAAGGCGCACTGAAGGATGTCGAAGTGAACGCCGAGGTGACAGTTCAGCCCCATGTCCGTCGGGACCATGGGCCTGAACTGTCACCTCGACGCCGTGGTCGGAGGGGTCTTCCGTTGCTGGGCTGCCGCCCCGGATCTCGGGGTGCCTGTTGCGAAGGGCATGGCGGCCCAGCAAACGGAAATCTGTGCCCTGCCGTTAGGCGGGGACGAGCGCCGGGTCCTCGCTGGGGACTTCCGCGCCGTCGCGAGCTTCATGCAGGAACCGGTCGTAAGCGGGAAGCGTCAGGAAGGCCGGGAACGACGGCGTGAGCGTGACTTCCTCGAAGATGTCCCGCGCATCGGCGAAGCGGTCGCCCTCGAAACGTTCCAGCCCGGCGAACTCCTCGTCCACCATGTCCTCGACCCATTCGCGGGTGATGACGTCGCCCTGGTCCGTGATGGCGCGGGAGAAAATCCACTGCCACAGCTGCGAGCGGGAGATCTCCGCAGTGGCGGCGTCCTCCATCAGATTGTGGATGGCGACGGCGCCGTTGCCCCGGAGCCAGGACTCGATGTAGCGGATTCCGACCTCGATGTTATTCCGGATGCCCTGCTCGGTGATGGTGCCGGTGGTGGAGGCGATGTCGAGCAGAGCGCGGTCGTCCGGAGTGACGTCCTCGCGGAGGCGGTCCAGCTGGTTCGGGCGGTCGGCGAGAACGCCGTCGAACACTTCGCGGCAAACCGGAACCAGGTCCGGGTGGGCCACCCAGGAGCCGTCGAAGCCGTCGCCGGCCTCCCGGGTCTTGTCCGCACGGACCTTCTCGATGGCGATCGCGTTGGCGTCCGCGTCCTTGCGGTTGGGGACGGCCGCGGCCATGCCGCCGATCGCCATGGCGCCGCGCTTGTGGCAGGCCCGGACCAGCTGCTCCGTGTAGGCGCGCATGAACGGCTGGGTCATGGTCACCTGGCTGCGGTCCGGCAGGACAAAGCGCGGTCCGCGGGTGCGGAAGTTCTTGATGAGCGAGAAGATGTAGTCCCAGCGGCCGGCGTTGAGGCCCGCGGCGTGGTCGCGCAGCTCGTAGAGGATCTCCTCCATCTCGAACGCGGCTGTGATGGTTTCGATCAGCACGGTGGCGCGGATGGTGCCCTGCGGGATGCCAAGCAGGTCCTGGGCGAGGACGAAGATGTCGTTCCACAGCCGGGCCTCAAGGTGGTTCTCGATCTTCGGCAGGTAGAAGTACGGGCCTTTGCCCTGGGCGATCAGCCGGCGGGCGTTGTGGAAGAAGTACAGCCCGAAGTCGACGATTCCGCCGGCAATCGGGGTGCCGTCAATAAGCATGTGCTTCTCCGGCAGGTGCCAGCCGCGGGGCCGGACCACGATCGTGGGCAGGTCCTCGGCGGCGCGGAGCTTGTACTCCTTGCCCTCCGGGGTGACGAAGTCGATCCTCCGCTCCAGCGCGTCGGTGAGGTTGAGCTGGCCCTGGATGACGTTGCGCCAGGACGGCGTGGAGGAGTCCTCCATGTCCGCGAGCCACACCTTGGCACCGGAGTTCAGCGCGTTGATGGTCATCTTCTTGTCCACCGGTCCTGTGATCTCGACGCGGCGGTCCGTCAGGCCCGGGGCCGGGGGAGCGACGCGCCAGTTCGGATCGTTTCGGACGGACTCAGTCTCCCGGAGGAACCGCGGGTCCTGGCCCTTGCCGATCTGCTGGCGGCGGTCACGGCGTGCCTGCAGCAGCTCCAGCCGGCGGCCCGCGGTGGCCTTGTGCAGCTTGGCGACAAACGCCAGCGCGTCCGGAGTAAGAACCTCGCCCTGCCGGCAAATCGGCTGCGCGGTCAGCGTGATCCCGTTGATGGTGAAGTTGTCAGTGAAGCTGTTCATTTCAAATCTCCTAAATAGGAAGAACGACGGCGAGTGGTGACGTGCGCTGGAGGCGGCGGGCCGGATGCTCCGGAAGCGTGCGTAAATGGGGCCCCATTGCCGCCCCGCCGAGGTGCGTGGTGGCGAAGGCGGCAATGGGGAATAGCACGCGGAGGAGTGTTCGGACCGCTGGCGGAGCTGCCGCCGTCGTAAGCGTTAGTGGAACTGGCCCTCTTCGGTCGATCCGACCAATGCGAGGGTGGATGCGTTCGGGTTGAGCGCGGTGGCGATGTCGTCGAAGTAGCCGGTGCCGACTTCGCGCTGGTGCTTCGTTGCGGTGTAGCCGCGGGATTCGGAGGCGAATTCCTTCTCCTGGAGTTCGACGTAGGCGCTCATGCCTTCGCGGGCGTAGCCGTGGGCGAGGTCGAACATCGAGTAGTTCAGGGCGTGGAAGCCGGCCAGGGTGATGAACTGGAAGGTGAAGCCCATGGCGCCGAGTTCGCGCTGGAACTTGGCGATGGTGGCGTCGTCGAGGTGCTTCTTCCAGTTGAACGACGGGGAGCAGTTGTAGGAGAGCATCTGGTCCGGGAAGTCGGCCTTGACGGATTCGGCGAACTTGCGGGCCAGTTCCAGGTCCGGGGTGCCCGTCTCCATCCAGATGAGGTCGGAGTAGGGGGCGTAGGCCTTGGCGCGGGCGATGCAGGGTTCGATCCCGTTGCGCACCTTGTAGAAGCCCTCCGCGGTGCGAACCGGCTGTCCCCCTTCGCGGAGGATGAATTCCTGGTCCCGCTCGTCGACGTCGGAGGTGATCAGGGTGGCGGCCTCGGCGTCGGTGCGGGCGATGATGACCGACGGGGTGCCGGCGACGTCGGCTGCCAGGCGGGCCGCGTTCAGCGTGCGCACGTGCTGCTGGGTGGGGATCAGGACCTTGCCGCCGAGGTGGCCGCACTTCTTCTCCGACGCGAGCTGGTCTTCCCAGTGCACGCCCGAGGCGCCGGCCTGGATCATGGACTTCATCAGCTCGTAGGCGTTGAGCGGTCCGCCGAAGCCGGCCTCGGCGTCGGCGACGATCGGGACCATCCAGTCCTCGACCGTCTGGACGCCTTCGGAGAACTCGATCTGGTCGGCGCGGAGCAGGGCGTTGTTGATGCGGCGCACCACGGTGGGAACAGAGTTGGCCGGGTAGAGGGACTGGTCCGGATAGGTGTGGCCGGAGTTGTTGGCGTCGGCGGCGACCTGCCAGCCGGAGAGGTAGATGGCGCGGAGGCCGGCCTTGACCTGCTGCACGGCCTGGTTGCCGGTCAGCGCGCCGAGGGCGTTGGTGTACTTGCCTTCCTTGTGCTCCTCGGTGAGCTGCTTCCACAGCTTCTCGGAGCCGCGGCGGGCCAGCGTGTGCTCTTCGGAGACGCGGCCGCGGAGGCGGACGACGTCGGAAGCCTTGTAGTCCCGAGTGACACCTTCCCAGCGCGGGCTGGCAGCCCACTCGAGCTCCAGGGCGGCGGCCTGCTCTTCGGGCGTCTGCTGGGTGGGCTCAAATGCTGCAGTCATCTTTGTCTCCTTGGTGGGGGTCCGGGGCCGGCTTGGCTGCTTCCTCGCAGGTCAAGCCGGCTGATCCGGAGCGGTGTTGGGCCCCCGGCCGCCGGGGTCCCTCACCGAGCTTGCGAGGTGGGGGAGCGGCTGGGGATTTCCGTAAGACCTACTTTTCTGTACTTTCAAGGGGCTTTCTAGACCAAAACTCTGGAAAGAAATGCACTTCTTCGCGTATTCTCAAGAAATGCATCCCGCCAGCTGGAACCGCCCCGTCTCGTCCCCGTCCTCGGCAGCGCCCGAGGTGGATGTCATCAGCATGGGCCGCCGCGTCCGCCACCTGCGCAAGGCGGCCGGGCTGACGCTGGATGACCTGAGCGCCACCGTGGGCACGGCCCCCAGCCAGCTGAGCCTGATCGAGAACGGCAAGCGCGAGCCGAAACTCGGCCTGCTCCAGCAGCTCGCGGCGGCCCTCGGCGTGAGCATCGACGAACTGCTCGGCGCGGAGCCACCCAACCGCCGCGCCGCACTGGAGATCGAGCTGGAACGCTACCAGCGCAGCCCCATCTACGAGTCCCTGAACCTGCCCAAGATCCGCATCAGCTCACGGCTTCCGATGGACGTGCTGGAGTCCATGGTGGGGCTGCAGCACGAGCTGGAACGCCGGCTGAACGAGCAGGTCGCGACGCCGGAAGAGGCGCGCCGTGCCAACGGAGAGCTCCGCGCCATGATGCGCGAGCGGAACAACTACTTCCCGGAGTACGAGGCGGAGGCGCAGAAGGTCCTGGCCTCCGTGGGCCACACGTCCGGACCGCTGTCCCATCACGTCATCGCGGACATCGCGGGGCACCTCGGCTTCAGCCTCCACCATGTGGGCGACCTGCCGCATTCCACCCGCTCGGTGACGGACCTGAAGAACCGCCGGATTTACCTGACGCAGAACGCCCGCAGCGACCACGACCCGCGGTCCGTGCTGCTGCAGGCGCTGGGCCACTACGTCCTGGGCCACCAGACGCCGTCGAACTACGGCGACTTCCTGATGCAGCGCGTGGCCACGAACTACTTCGCCGCCGCGCTCCTGCTGCCCGAGCAGGCGACCGTGGAATTCCTGCAGCGCGCCAAGCAGGCAAAAGAAATCGCCGTCGAGGACATCCGCGATGCCTTCGCCGTGTCCTACGAGACCGCCGCGCACCGGTTCACCAACCTCGCCACCCAGCACCTGGACATCCGCACCCACTTCCAGAAGACGCACAAGAGCGGCATCATCTACAAGGCGTACGAGAACGACGGCGTGACGTTCCCGCAGGACCACACCGGCGCCATCGAGGGCCAGCCCTCCTGCAAGAACTGGACCTCCCGGGTGGTGTTCGACGTGCCGGACAAGTTCAGCGCCTACAACCAGTACACGGACACCCCGGCCGGGACCTACTGGTGCACGGCCCGGACCGAGCGCTCCGCCAACGGCGAGTTCTCGCTGTCCGTGGGGGTGCCGTATGCGCAGGTGAAGTGGTTCCGCGGCCGCGACACCACCGAGCGTTCCAAATCCACCTGTCCGGACGAGAGCTGCTGCCGCAGGCCCCCGGCCGCCCTGACCTCGGAGTGGGCCGGGAATGCCTGGCCCTCGGCGCGGGCCCATTCGCACCTGCTCGCGGCGATGCCCCCGGGCGCCTTCCCCGGCGTGGACGAGACCGAGGTCTACTCCTTCCTGCAGGCGCACTCGGGCAGCTGACCTCCTCACATCAGGTGAGGGGGCGTCTGCTGTGCGTGGCTGAAAGCTCAGCGGACTATATTGGCCGTGTCAGCTAGTGGATTCGACTGCGGGAGCGCCCAGCCATGGCCAAGGAACTTGCAACCCAGCTCATCGAACAACTCCAAGCCGCCGGCGTGCAGCGGATCTACGGAATTGTCGGCGACAGCCTCAACCCGATCGTCGACGCCGTCCGCAAGACCGGCGGCGCCGCGAAAGGCGGGATCGACTGGATCCACGTCCGGCATGAAGAGGCCGCCGCGTTCGCCGCAGCGGCGGAGGCGCAGCTGACCGGCAAGCTCGCGGTCTGCGCCGGTTCCTGCGGGCCGGGCAACCTGCACCTGATCAACGGGCTCTACGACGCCAACCGCTCCGGCGCCCCGGTGCTGGCCATCGCCTCGCACATCCCCAGCAAGCAGATCGGCAGCAGCTTCTTCCAGGAGACCCACCCTGACCGGCTCTTCAACGAGTGCTCGGTCTACTCCGAACTCATCAGCACCGCCGAGCAGGCGCCGCGCGTGATGCACAGCGCCATCCAGCACGCGGTCGCGCTCCGCGGCGTCGCCGTCGTGACCCTCCCCGGCGACATCGCCGGGGTGGAGGCGACCGCTCCAACCCCGGCTCCCGCCGCGTTCCGCCCGGCCACGCTTGTGCCGGACCCGGCCAGCGTGCGGGAACTGGCGGAGGCCATCAACGACGCCGGGAAGGTCGCGATTTTCGCCGGGGCTGGCGTCGAGGGTGCCCACGACGAGGTCATCGCCCTCGCCGAATTGCTCGCCGCGCCGATCGGGCATTCGCTCCGCGGCAAGGACTTTATGCAGTACGACAATCCCTACGACATCGGCATGACCGGGCTGCTGGGCTACGGCGCCGCGGCCGAGGGGATCCAGGACGCGGACCTGCTGATCCTGCTCGGCACTGACTTCCCCTACGACCAGTTCCTGCCCGGAACCCGCACGGCGCAGGTGGACCGGGCCGCGCAGAACCTGGGCCGGCGGACCGACGTCGACATCGCGGTCCACGGCGACGTACTGCCAACGCTCGCGGCCCTCATGCCCCTGCTGAAGCCGAAGAAGAGCCGGCGCTTCCTCGAGGCGATGCTCAAGAAGCACGACCGGTTGATGAACAAGGCTGTCGGCGCCTACACGCGGAGGGTCGAAAAGACCCAGCCGATGCACCCGGAGTACGCGGCCTCGCTGCTGGACCAGGTCGCAGCGAAGGATGCGATCTTCACCGCCGATACGGGCATGTGCAACGTCTGGACCGCCCGGTACATCAGCCCGCTGGGCACCCGCCGGCTGATCGGCTCGTACCTCCACGGTTCCATGGCCAACGCGCTTCCGCATGCGATCGGTGCCCAGCTGGCCTACCCCGGCCGGCAGGTTGTCTCTGTCTCGGGCGACGGCGGCCTGTCGATGCTGCTGGGGGAGCTGATCACGGTCGCAGCGCACCGGCTCCCGGTCAACGTGGTGGTGTTCAACAACTCCACCCTGGGCATGGTCAAGCTGGAGATGCTGGTGGACGGGCTCCCGGACTTCGGCGTGGACGTCCCCGATGCCAACTATGCCGCGGTGGCCCGCGCCCTGGGCTTTCACGCCGTCCGGGTCACGGACCCGTCCCGGATTGAGGCGGCCTACCGGGAAGCCTTCGCCCACCCCGGGCCGTCGCTGGTGGAGCTCATCACGGACCCCAAGGCGCTGTCCCTCCCGCCCAAGATCAAGGGCGCCCAGATCTTGGGCTTCGCCACGGCCATGTCCAAGGCGGTCCTCAACCGGGGTGCCGGAGAGGCCGTCAGCATGGCGCGGAGCAACCTGCGCAACATTCCCCGGGGCTAAGGCGGTTCGAGTTCGCCGGAAACGTGCGAGTTCGCCGGAGCTCCCCGGCGAACTGGACTGTTTCCGGCGAAACTGGGCTGCGCGACGTGGGTGGACGGGCTGGGGGCTGGTGCTTGGGCGGGAAAACGGCGTCAAATCGTGACCCGGGCGCGGTCGCGCTTTGCCGGGCCCGGTGCTTGACTGGCCGTAGGCGGGATCTCCGCCCTTCTACTTTCGCTGTTGTGCGGGCCTTGGGGGCGCGATGAGACAGAAGACCACAGCGCGGCTTGTTGCCGCGGGGGCTGCCCTGGCGCTGGCCTTGACGGCCTGTTCCGCCTCGCCTCCGGCGCTGGTGCAGGCCGACGGCGTCGAACGCGTCTCGGCGGAAGAGTCCGCCTATCCGGCCGAGTTGGCTCTCCTTCGGGCATCGGCGCGGAAGCTGGGCGCCGCCCTTCTGACAGACGGCGGGGACGCCGGAAGTGGAAACGTGGTTTCGTCCCCGGGCAGCCTGCTGGTTGCCCTGGCAATGCTGCGGGTGGGCGCATCCGGCGCAACCGCTGCCGAGATGGACAGTGTGCTGGGCTTCCCCGCGGAGCATCGCGACGAAGCCCTGAACGCGCTGCTGACTTCCTTGGAAGCTTTCGACGGCGACCCAGGCTCGGTGGATGAAAAGGACCCGCCGCGCCGGCCGGTCCTGCACACGGCAAACGGCTTGTTCGTGGACAAGGGCGAGCCCACGGGGGAACGCTATCTGCAGTCCTTGGCGCGGTATTACGGAACCGGCGTATACCCGGTGGACTTCCAGGATGAGGCCGCCACCAAGCCGGCAATCGACGCCTGGGTGAACCAGAACACCGGCGGACGGATCAAGGAGGCGCCCGCGAAGTACGACCGCAGGGACACTTTCAGCGTGCTCAACGCGGTGTACTTCGCCTCGGCGTGGAAGGTCCCTTTCGACCCGGCGGACACTTCTGACCTGCCGTTTACGACGTCCGACGGCGGGCAGGTTTCCGTCCCCACCATGTCGGGCGTTCAGGACCTTGCCTACGCCCGGGGTGCAGGCTGGCAGGCCGTCGATTTGCCCTACGCCGAGGGATTTGTGATGCGGCTCGTGCTCCCGGATTCCGGGACTTCGGGGCCCGGGGCGCAGGACGCCGTCGACGCAGCCCTGGCCCTTGAAGCCGCCGACCCGGCGCCCGTGCAGATCGTCTTGCCGCGGTGGGACCACAAGAGCGACTTTGATCTGCGCCAGGTTTTCACTGACCTGGGGCTGCAGACGATGCTCCAGACCCAGACCGACTTCGGCTCAATCCAGCACGGCCTCAAGATCCAGGCGGCCGCACAGTCCGCCAGCATCACCGTGGCCGAGAAGGGCACGATTGCTGCCGCCGTGAGCCAGATCAACGCCCGGGCAGTCAGCGGAGTGGCAGCGACCGAGGTGATCCGGTTCGACCGGCCGTTCCTGTATGAGATCGTCCACGTCGCGAGCGGGCTGCCCCTCTTTATGGGCAGGGTGTCCGACCCCCGCGCAGCCGGCGCGTGAATAACCGACCTTCCGCGAACTGGGCCCAGACCGCGCGCCGGGACCCGGTGGGACGGCGTTAGCGCGGGCCGCCCTGCCAGAGCGCATCGAACGGCGCTCCCGAAGCCACCCGGTTGCGGATTCCCGCGGTCACAAACGCCTTGGCCGTCCGGGCAGCCTCGAGCGGGGTCGCGCCCTTGGCCAGTTCGGCCGTCACTGCGGCGGCCAGCGAGCAGCCGGCACCCGACACTGCCACTTCGCCCACCTTCGGGGCGGACAGGACTTCCAGCGTCTCGCCGTCGTAGTAGACGTCGACGGCGTCCGGCCCGGCCAGGCGCACGCCGCCCTTGGCGAGCACCGCGGCGCCGCTGAGTTCGTGGATCCGGACCGCGGCGGCCTTGAGCGATTCGAGGTCGGTGATTTCGAGGCCGGAGAGGGACTCGGCCTCGAAGTGGTTCGGCGTGACAAACGTGGCGAGGGGCAGGATCTGAGCCTTGAGGGCCTGGTCCGTGTCCAGCGCGTGGCCCGGCTCCTGGCCCTTGCAGATCAGCACCGGATCCAGGACGACGTTGGTGAACCCGCCCGCGGCCAGGGCCGAGGCCACGGTCGAAATCGTTGCCGGGCTGCCCAGCATCCCGATCTTCACCGTGTCCAGAGTCGACGGTGCGCCGGACGCGGCGCCGTAGGCCGCCGTCGTCGCCTCCAGTTGGTGGGCGATGACCTGCTGGTCGACCGGGACGAAGCGGTGGTTCCAGTTGTCCTGCGGATCGAAGGACACGATGCACGTCAGGTTGGCGATGCCGAAGACGCCAAGTTCCTGGAAGGTCTTCAGGTCGGCCTGGGCGCCGGCGCCGCCGGTCGCTTCGGAGCCGGCGATGGTCAAGGCGACGGCGGGAGCAGCCGGGGCGTCGTCGTGGGCGGGGGCCGCCAGGGCGGCGGAGTCAAAGGCGGTGGAAGTCATGGTCCCATCCTGCCATTCCCGGAAAACCGTCCGTATTGTGCGCATGACCAATATGAACAAAACCCACGTGTTCCGGATCACCGCGAATAAGGTGGCGGACGGTGTTGCTTTCTTGCGGCGCCGGATCCAGGAAGGTTCATTGATGAGCACCCAGCTGTCCGAATCGGCACAGACGAGACGAGCCGTAAGCAATATTCTCAAAGGCTCCGCCGGCAACCTCGTGGAGTGGTACGACCTCTACGTCTACACAGTCTTCGCGGCCTATTTCCAGTCGCACTTCTTCAATTCCAAGGACGAGCTCCAGGCCGGCCTGGAGGCGATGGCCGTCTTCTCGACGTCGTTCCTCATGCGCCCGATCGGCGCCTGGTTCTTCGGCCGGTACGCCGACCGCAAGGGCCGAAAAGCTGCGCTGACGCTCAGTGTGACGCTGATGTCGGCCGGTTCCTTCGCCATCGCGATCCTGCCGACCACCCAGCAGATCGGTGTTTGGGCGCTGATCCTGCTGATCGTTGTGCGGTTGATCCAGGGCTTCTCCGTTGGCGGCGAATACGGCACAAGCGCCACCTACATGTCCGAGGCCGCTACCTCCAGGCGCCGCGGATTCTTCTCCAGCTTCCAGTACGTCACGCTGATCGGCGGCCAGATGCTGGCGCTGCTGGTCCTGGTCATCCTGCAGAACACCATGGACAAATCAGCGCTGACCGAGTGGGGATGGCGCATCCCGTTCGCAATCGGCGGCGTCGCGGCGCTCGTGGTCCTGTGGCTGCGGCGCTCGATGGAAGAAACCGTGTCCGAGGAGCAGGTCGAGGCCGCCAAAATTCCCGCCGTTGCCGGCGTTGCCCAGCCGGGCACCATGAAGCTGCTTTTCACCCAGTACTGGAAGCCCCTGCTGATCTGCATCGGCGTCACCCTCGGCGGCACGGTGGCGTTCTACACGTACACCAACTTCATCCTGAAGTTCATGAACGATACCTCCGGCATCGCGAAGACCGACACGTCGGTGATCAACTTCTGGGCACTGTTCATCTTTATGCTGCTCCAGCCGGTTTACGGCATGATCTCCGACAAGGTCGGCCGCAAGCCGCTCCTGCTCTGGTTCGGCATCACCGGCCTGCTGTTCACCTGGCCGCTGCTGTCCACCCTGGCCGGGACCAAGGACCCGTTCACCGCGTTCCTGCTCATGATGGGCGGCCTGCTGATCGTCGGCGGCTACACCTCGATCAACGCCCTCGTGAAGGCCGAGCTGTTCCCTGCCTCCATCCGCGCCCTCGGCGTGGGCCTGGGCTACGCCATTGCCAACTCGCTGTTCGGCGGCACGGTTCCACTGATTGGCGCAGCGCTGCAGAAGGCCGGCCAGGTGGACGTGTTCTTCACCTACGTCACGGTGGCCATCGGCCTCTCGCTGCTGGTCTACATCTTCGCGCTGAAGAACAAGAAGTCCACGCACCTGGACCACGAACAGGGCCACGCGTGGGAGCCTGCCGCTGGCACGGCTGTGACGGGCGACGGACGCAGGGACGACGACAAGGACCTCGTCGACGCCTCGCGCCGCTAGGGCCACCCGCCGCTCGGAAACGGACGGCGCTTACGACGGCGGGCAGCCGGCTGCTGGACTTCGGTTCCGGCAGCCGGCGGTCCGCCGTCGTGGTTAACAGCGGGGCGGGGTGAGAGAATGGAAGGCGGTTCCGGCGGCCAGCCTGCACGGAGCCTTCCAGTGCTAATACAGCCGGCTGCCACGTTGTCCTCCATGAGGATCCGGGCACCAGGCGAACCACTATGAATGGAACAGCCATGACCTCCGCCAAGACTTTTCCGGCCGCCGCGCCGCCGAAATTCGCCTCGATCGGTTCCCCGTACTTCGGCATCCTCCTGGCCGTCATGGCCGTGGTGTTGATCCTGTCCAACATCGGGGCGTCCAAAGGTGTGGCGATCGGCCCGATCATCACCGACGGCGGCTTCTTCCTCTTCCCGCTGGCCTACATCCTTGGCGACGTGATCAGCGAGGTCTACGGGTTCAAGGTGGCGCGGAAGGCCATCATCACCACTTTCGCGCTCTCGGTCTTCGCGTCCCTGTGCTACTGGATCGTCATCGCCCTGCCAGGGTTCGACGACGACTTCGGCACCGCCAAGCAGGCCGCGCTGGAAGGCGCCCTGGGACCGGTTCCGCAGATCGTGCTCGCCTCGCTGCTGGCGTTCCTGGCCGGGCAGACCATCAACGCCTGGATCCTCGTGAAGATGAAGGCCCGCACGGGGGAGAAGTCCCTGTGGGCAAGGATCATGGGCTCCTCGGTGGTCGGGGAGTTCGTGGACACCCTGATCTTCTGCAGTATCGCGGCTTCCGTGATCGGGATTACCGACATCGGCATGTTCGTGAACTACGTCGCCGTGGGCTTCCTCTACAAGACCCTCGTGGAGTTCCTCTTCGTTCCGGTGACCGCGGCCGCGATCGGCTGGATCAAGAAACGCGAACCGAGCTACGGGGCATAGGGTCCGGGCCGCAGCGCGCGGCCGCCGGCATCGGGAAGGCGGGGGTCGCTGGTTCGCTGCCGGGCCGCAGACCGAGCGGACGCCGTCAGCCGGAAACGCGGGCCGTGGTGCCGCGGACGACGAGGGCCGGCTCGATCAGCTTGCGTTCGGGCTCGAGCGTGGGGTCCTGGATTCGCGCCAGCAGCGCGTTGGCGACATCGACGCCGACGATGTCGCTGCGGTTGTCCACGGTGGACATGTCCAGATACCGCGACTTGGCCAGCTGGGAGTTGTCGTAGCCGATCACGGACAGGTCCGCGGGGACGGACAGGCCCCGGGCCTTGGCGGCGGCGAGGGCACCCAGTGCCATGGAGTCGTTGGCGGCGAACAGCGCCGTCGTGTCCGGGTGGTGGTCCAGCATCCAGCAGGCCGCCGCGTAGCCGTCCTCCTCGGAGGTCCCCTGGGACTCGCCGGCGATCCGGACCTCTACGCCGGCTTCCAGAATGCGGCCGCGGAAGCCTTCCCTCCGATGGGCGGCGGCGCCTCCGGTGCCCGAGAGGTGCCCGATGCGGGTGTGTCCGAGCCCCAGCAGGTGTTCAGCGGCCATCCGGCCGCCGCCGTCGTCGTCATTCGTGATGAGGCCGGCCCCGGCGGGGACACCATCCCGCCAGCCCGCGACGACGGCGGGAACCCAGGTTCCGGCCATCATCGCCTCGCTTGGTTCTGCCGCGATGACCAGCCCCTCCACGTGCATGGACAGCAGGCCGTCCGTCGCTTCCGTGATGCGGTTCTCGCCCGGCCGTGAGTCCGCGAGCGTGACCTGGTAGCCGTGGGGGGAGAGGGCGGATTCCAGCCCGCGCAGGAGGTCCACGAACCAAAGGTTGCGGAAATCGTCAATGACCAGCCCGATGCTTTTCGTCTGGCTGCTGGCGAGCGTCGTCGCCGCCCGGCTGGGCCGGTAGCCCAACTCGGACATGGCCGCCAGGACAGCCGTCCGGCGCTTCTCGCTGACCTTTGACGGGTTCTGCAGCACCAGGGACACCAGTGATGGCGAGACGCCCGCGCTCTTGGCGACGTCGTAGATCGTCGGGCGGCGGTTTCGTGAGGTGTTCAGCGTCATCTGGAGAGCCTTTCATGTCTCATCCGAGGATAACCAGTCAACCATTGACAGGACATATTCACATAGCTAATCTTCTAGTCAGCGAAACTTTTTGTAGCGCTCCAATTTTCAAGAGTCGGGCCGCGGCCTGGCCGAATTTCAAAGGAGAAATCGATGGCTGACAGTCTAGGAGTCGCCGTAATCGGCGCCGGCATGGCAGGCAAGGCCCACGCGGCCGCGTACCGCACGGCATCGGCGCTCTACAGCCCGGTCCTTCCGCCCATCCGGCTGGTCTCCATCGGCGACGTCAACGCCGAGTTCGGTTCCCTCGCAGCGAAGCGCTTCGGCTACGAACGCAATGACACGTCGTGGCAGGCGATCGCCGAAGCCGACGACATCGACGTCGTGAGCGTCGTCATTGCGAACTCCCTTCACCGTGAAGTGGTGGAGGGCCTCCTGGCCGCCGGAAAGCACGTGCTGTGCGAAAAGCCGCTGAGCGACTCCCTCGAGGACGCCCGCGCCATGGCGGACGCTGCCCGCAACGCCAGCTCGATCGCCCGCATCGGGTTCACGTTCCGCCGCACCCCCGGCATCGCCTACATCCGCGACCTCATTCGGTCCGGTGTCCTGGGCAACGTCCTCCACTTCAGCGGCCGCTACTGGACCGACTACGGGTTCAGCCCCTCGGCCCCTATGAGCTGGCGGTACAAGGGCGGTCCCGGCTCCGGCGCGCTGGCCGACGTCGGAAGCCACCTTACTTACGTGGCCGAATTCCTCTGCGGCGACATCAAGTCCATCAGCGGCGGACGCCTCAGCACCGTGATTGACAAGCGCCCCTTGCCGCTCGGCGCCGTCATGGGCCATGACCACGCCGCTGTCAGCGACACGTTCGAGCCCGTCGACAACGACGACTACGCGGTCTTCTCTGCCGAATTCGAGAACGGTGCCGGCGGCTTCGAGGTCTCCCGGGTGGCGGCCGGCCACGCCAACAGCCTCATCTTCGAGGTCTTTTGCGAGAACGGCGCCGCCCGGTTCGACCAGCGCCGGCCGGCAGAGATCGAACTGTTCCTCAACGACGGCCCGGCCAACGAAAACGGCTACCGCCAGGTCATCCTCGGCCCCGGACACCCCTACATCGCCGGTGGCCTGGCTATGGACGCGCCCAGCGTCGGATTCGGCCAGAACGACGCGTTCGGCTACCAGGCCCGGGCATTCCTGGAGGAGGTCGCCGGCCTCAGCGAAGCGGACTCCCTGCCCCGCTGCGCCACTTTCGACGAGGGCGTGCGCAACATGGAACTGCTCGGCGCCGTCACGGAATCCGCACTGAACAACGGAAAGAAAATCACGTTATGAAACTCGGCGTCTACAACGCAATCCTGCACGACCGCCCCCTTCCCGAGGCCCTCAAGGTCATCGCCGGCCTGGGGCTCACCGGCATCGAAATCAACACTGGTGGATTCCTGCCTGCCGTCCACGTTCCAAATATGGACCAGATCCTTGAAAGCGATGCGGCCCGCGACGACTACCTCGCGATTTTCGAGGGGACCGGCGTCTCGATCGCCGGCCTGAACTGCAACGGCAACCCGCTGCACCCCAACCGCGAGATCGGCGAGAAGCATGCCGAGGACATCCGGCGCAGCATCCGTCTGGCCCAGCGGCTGGGGCAGGACCGCGTGGTCACCATGTCCGGGCTGCCCGGCGGAGAACCGGGGGCCACCACGGTCAACTGGGTGGTCAACGCCTGGAACTCGGCCGCCCTGGACGTGCTCGACTACCAGTGGGGCATCGCAGCCGGCTTCTGGAAGGAAACCGACCGCCTCGCCGCCGACCACGGCGTGAAGGTGGCCCTCGAACTGCACCCGCAGAACCTCGTGTTCAACACCGCCGACGTGCACAAGCTCATCGAGCTCACCGGCGCGACCCATGTGGGCGTCGAGCTGGACGCCTCGCACCTGTTCTGGCAGCAGATGGACCCGGTCGCCGTGGTCCGCGAACTCGGCCCGCTGGTCTTCCAGGCGGCGGCGAAGGACGTGCGCGTCAACACTGCGAACGCAGCACTCTACGGGGTCCTCGACAACAGCTTCCGCAGGCTTTCACCCGAGGAAAACCGCACCAACCTCGGCGGCGACGAGTGGGCCAACGAGTGGCCCAAGAACTCCGCCTGGGACTTCGTGGCCCTCGGCCGCGGGCACGATACCGCCTACTGGACCGAGTTCCTGCGGGCCTTGTACGAGGTGGACCCAGACATGCTGGTCAACATCGAGCACGAGGACGTTTCCCTCGGCCGGATTGAGGGCCTCCAGGTGGCGGCCAAGGTGCTGCGGGACGCCGACGCGGCGCTCTCGGCGTCGTTGCACCTCACGAACTGATCGCCCGGTAAACCGCGAGATCGCCGGAAAGCTCCGGGATCGCCGGAACCTTCCGGCGATCCCGCACGCTTCCGGCGACCCCGGCGACGTCGACGCGCGACCCCGCCGACGCCGGCGCCGGAACCTAGGAGTAGTACTGCCGCAGCGTCTCGGCCTTGAACTCGAAGAAGTTGCCGGCCTCTATGGCCAGGCGGGCGTCGTCGACCATCTTCACCACGAAACGCTCGTTGTGGATCGAGATCAGGGTGGCCGAGACCATCTCCTTGGCCTTGAACAGGTGGTGGATGTAGGCCCGCGAATAGTTCAGGCAGGCGTAGCAGTCGCAGCCTTCCTGCAGCGGGCCGAAGTCGCGCTTGTACATGGCGCCGGAGAGGTTGTACCGGCCAGTGGGGTGGTAGAACGCCGAGTTGCGGGCCACCCGGGTGGGGGAGACACAGTCGAACGTGTCCGCGCCGTTTTCGATTGCGGTGAAAATGTCGTCCGGTTCGGAGATGCCCAGCAGGTGCCGGGGTTTGTTCTCCGGCAGCTCCTCGTTGCACCAGCGCACGATCGTGCCGAGGTTCTCTTTCTCCAGCGCCCCGCCGATGCCGAAGCCGTCGAAGTTCATCGCGCCGAGGTCCCGGCAGGCCTTGCGGCGCAGGTCCTCGTACTGGGCACCCTGGATCACTCCGAACAGGGCCTGGTAGGGCTTGCCCGCGCGTTCGGCGGTGAGCCGGAAGTGCTCCGTGATGCAGCGCTCGGCCCAGCGGCGGGTGCGCTCCAGGGACTCTTCCTGGTAGCCGCGGGAGTTCTGCAGTGTGGTCAGCTCGTCGAAGGCGAACATGATGTCCGCGCCGATCTGGTGCTGGACGTTCATGGAGATTTCGGGGCTGAAGCGGTGCCGGTCGCCGTTGAGGTGGCTCTTGAACCACACGCCTTCCTCGTCCACGTGGGCCAGGCGTTCCTTGCCGGGCGCGACGGCGTCGTCCGGTCCGGAATTGTCCACCGATTTCATGTCGATGACCTTTTTGAACCCCGAGCCCAGGCTCATCACCTGGAACCCGCCGGAGTCGGTGAACGTGGGTCCGCGCCAGTTCATGAACGCGCCCAGGCCCCCGGCCTCATCCAGGATGTCCGCGCCGGGCTGCAGGTACAGGTGGTAGGCGTTGGCCAGCACGGCCTGCGCCCCGAGGTCGGCGACGGACTCGGGGAGCACCGACTTGACCGTGGCCTTGGTGCCGACGGCGATGAACGCCGGCGTCTGGATCTCGCCATGCGGCGTGGTGATGGTGCCGGTGCGGCCAAGGAACTCCCCGCCGTTGGCGGCAACCTGATCGGCCGACGGCGAGCAGCTTTCACTCAGGCGCTTGCCCACCCGGAAGGAAAACTCGGACTGCCGGGCAGGTTCGGGGGGCAGGGACGCAAAGTCAGGATTGGCTGGCACCGTTCAAGTGTGCCAGCTAACAGCCTGCAACCTTTAGTGCAGCGGATCCGATGTGGGGTAGTTCTCAGCCCGCCACTTGTCCCAGTAGCTGCGGATGGACTCCAGCTGGTGCGCACCGAGGTCGTACGTCGAGACGATGACCAGTGAGCCGCCCTCGGGCCTGATGTCCTTGATGGCGGGCTGGTCCGCGACGATCACCAGGCCCTCGCCGTGTTCTGCGTAGTGGTGGACCGTGAGCCCCACCTGGTGGTTGCTGCGGAACCAGACCTTGCCGGAGACTTCCTCGCCCGTGGCCAGGGTGAGCGAGTACGGCTCGCCGGGCTTGGGCACATCCGACAGGCCCAGTTTTTCGATGGCGGACCCCTCGCTGCCGGGGACGGAGAAGAAAAAGGTCCGGCGTTTGCCGTGCGGATGCCGTTCGAGGGCAAAGCGGAGCTGCTGGATGAACGTCAGCCAGCCCTGGGTGATGTCCTCGTCCCAGGCGGCCCACTCGGAATTGTGGTCCACGGCGGCCCGCGTGACGCTGAGCTCCGTGCCGGTCGGGACGGGCTTCAAGGTGAACACGTCCCCGCCATCGACCACAAGGGACGTGTGGTCGGCGCCTTCGACCACATTGGGGCTGAAGTAGATCTCATTGATCTCGGCCGCCTGGTCGTCGGCTTCCCAGCCGTGCCACTGGGCAACCTTGGCGGGCTCGCGCAGCATCGTCCAAACCTGCTGCGCGTCGGAGTTGATCACAACGCTCAGATTGTTCGTCATGGGGTGAATCTACAACGCACTGCCCTGAGGGGATAGGGGCCAAACGCCTCAGGAACGGACGGACTCAAGTTCGTTGCCGATGCGGCGGTCCAGCTCCGGGGCGCCGATGGTTTCCGATCCGCCGTGGGCGCGCAGGAAGAGCAGCGCCTCGAGCCGCAGGAGCCGCCACTCGCGTTCCGCATCCGGATTCGAGTTGTCCATCGCACGGAAGATTTCCTTGTCGTACAGGTTCGGTTCGTTGAGCGAGCGCTGGCGGACCTTGGCGTTGATCCGGGCCTTGAACGGGTCCGTCTCCATGGCGTCGGGGGCCCGGAGGAACTTCTCGTAGACCGCGGCCCGTTCCTCCTGGCCGAGTTGGCGGCAGATGAAGCTGGACAGGGCCAGCGAACCCTCCACCGACGACCAGCGCCCGCGGTTGCCGTCGAAAGGCAGCACATTGAGCAGATCGGCAACGGCGAGGGCGTTCTTGGCGTCCTTGAGGATGATGAACAGTTCCTGCGCGAGGTCGTTGAGGTCCTTGAGGCAGCTGCCGGACTTGGTGTTGATTCCCTTGGCCAGCCGTTCGCTGAGCAGCAGCACTCCCACGGACTTCGGGTGGGCGCGGGCCGCCGCCTCCACCACGGCTTCGGGCGTGCCCTCCAGGGCAGGGATCAGCGCCAGGTCCTCTTCGCTGGGGCCGCTCACCACGGGCGGAATGGGCGGCAGGGGCGGCACGACGACGGCGGCAGCGGCGGTGCCGCCGACGGGCTCCTGGCTGCTGTCCGGATCGCCTGTGCCGCCGCGGGTGCCGTCATCATCCGTGGCCGGTTCGACGAGCTGCAGCGGGGAGCCGGAGTCTTCGAACTGGGTCTCTTCAGCCTCGGCAGCCGCCTCCAGAATCAGAACGGTGGAGGCCGCCGCGATCCGGAGTCCGCCGCCGCCGGTGAGGGTCGCCAGGACCATGGCGGGGATACCGAAATCGTCGGTTTCGACGTCGACGCGCTGGATTTCGGCGGAGCGGTTGCCGTCGGGCAGGAGCAGATGATCGCCGCTCTGCAGAGATCCAGCCTGCTGTTCGATGTAGTTCGGGGCGGCCGGGGGGTGGGTCATCTGGAGTCCTTAAATTCTTTTGCGGTCCGCCCAACAGTCTACAAAGGCGCGTGTGGGCAGCCGGCGGAAGTCAGTTCCCTCAGCCGGCGGCGGTCAGTTCCCGACGCCCGCGAAGGCCAGTGCCTGCCGGATCAGGGCGCCGCGGCCGCCGCTGAATTCGAGTTGGACATCCGAGCTCATGACTTCCTGCGGCGTCATCCAGGTCAGTTCCAGGGCGTCCTGGCGCGGGGTGCATTCGCCGGTGACCGGGATGATGTACGCCAGCGCGACGGCGTGCTGGCGGTCGTCGGTGAACCCGGTGTGGGACGGGGACGGGAAGTACTCGGCCACCGTGAACGGCACCGGGCTGATGGGCAGCTGCGGAAACGCGAGCGGGCCCAGGTCCTTCTCCATATGGCGCAGCAGGGCAGCACGGATGGTCTCCCGGTAGAGCACCCGGCCGGAAACCAGCGAGCGGACCATCGTGCCGTCCTCGTCGGCCTGCAGGAGCGTGCCGACCTCGTTCACGAACCCGAGCGGATCCAGCCGGACCGGGACGGCCTCGACGTAGACCATGGGCAACCGGCCGCGGGCCTCGAACAAATCATCGTCGGAGAGCCAGCCGGGGTTCGGGTCAGGGGTGCGAACGTTCATGGTTAAGTTCTACCCCATCCCCGCCGCTGCGTTGTGGTCACACTCAACCGGCAGCCGGTGCCGCGGAGATCCAGAGCGGCGGGTGAGCGGCGGTACCGTCCGCATCGGGATTGGCGACATGAAGGGTGGGGATCAAGGCTTCCTCGAGGACCGCGGCCTCGTGTCCGGCCTCCTCGAGGCGTTCGCGCAGGGCGTCAAAGTCCCCGGTGTATTCGAAGCCCAGGCCCGCACTGCCGGTGCCGGTTCCTGCGCCGACCATGAGGATCCCGCCGTTCTTCGCCGCAAACGATTCCGATTCGGCAGTGTCTGAGTCTATGCCGGCGTCGCCAGCGGTGCCCGGGACCGGGCGGGGCCGGGCGCCGATGTTGCGCAGGGTCTGGGCCGCAGCGACGGCGTCCTCGGCGAACCAGACGCCGACGACGGCGAGGCCGGGGTCCGCTTCCGGCGACCCGCTCCAGCTCCCGTCGCTGGCGCGGGAAGCCGGGTCGGCCAGGAAACTGAAACCGTCAGCGGCGGTGACCCGGCAGGACGGACCGTGGTCCGCCTCGATGAGTTCCGCGGTGGTGCCGCCTGCCGTGGTGCTTTCAGCCGCTCCGGCTTCCTTGGTCCGCCGGGCAAATTCCTTCAGGTCACCCACCTCGACGCCCAGGGAGGTGGTGCCGTCCGCGGCCGAGCCCTGCTCGGTGAAGTGGAGGGCGAGGCGGCCGGAGCCGGCGTCGAACTCCCGCCAGGTGGGCTCGTCAACGGTCTTGACCATGCCCAGGCTGGTGAGCAGCCGCTCCCATTCGTCCAGGCGGGAGGTGAAGTGGATCGGGCGGACTCGCAGCATCGTTGCTCCTCAGGGTTGGAACGGATTCCGGCTCTCAGGGATATCGTCCCACCAAAGCGGACGCTTGTGGGGGGGTGCGGAGCACAATGGTCCCATGGCTGATGAACTTGTGGAACTGCTGGTGAAGGACGCCGCCCAGTGGCGCGCCTGGCTGGAACGGCATCACGCGGAGAGCCCCGGCGTGTGGCTGGTGCTGCACAAGAAGGGTGGTTCCGTGACGGAGCTGGACTACGAGGCAGCACTCCAGGAAGCGCTGTGTTTCGGCTGGATCGACGGCCAGGGACGGCGCCGCGACGCGGAGAGTTCCTTCCAGCGGATGACCCGCCGGGGACCGAAAAGCGTGTGGTCCGCCCGGAACGTCGAACGGATCGGGCGCCTGGAAGCCGAGGGGCGGATGGCTCCCGCCGGACGCGCCGCCGTCGACAGCGCCAAAGCGGACGGCCGCTGGGAAGTTGCCTACTCCGGCGCGGCGACGGCGGAAGTCCCGGCGGACCTGGCAGCGGCCATCGCTGCCGACCCGCGGGCACAGGCGATGTTCGACGTACTGACCTCGGTGAACAGGTTCGCCCTGATCTACCGGACCAACGGAGTCAAGCAGGCCGCCACCCGGGAGAAGAAGATCGCGGGATTCGTCGAGATGCTCGCCCGGCACGAAACGCCGTACCCGCAGAAAAAACGTCCGCCAGAATCCTGACCGCCAGAATCCTGGCCGCCCTGGCCGGCGGGCAAGTTTTCTGGCGGTCGCTAGAAGCCGACGCCCATGGCCTGGGCGACCACCACGGCCGACGCCGAGGACCACGCCTGCGGATGGCACGACGCCGGATATGGCACCGCGTGCCCGGCCTCCTCCGCGCTGATGCCGGCGAACAGTTCCGGGAGGCGGTGGCCGAAGGAGCCGGATGCGGCCAGGAGGCCCTCGGCGATGGTCCGGGCTTCGGGGAGGAAGCCCTCGGCGAGCAGCCCCCGGACCGCGATCGCGGTGTCGTGGCTCCAGACCGAGCCGCAGTGGTAGCTGAACGGCCAGAAGCCGGCGGCCCGCCGGGAAATCGTGTGCACACCGTAGCCGGAGAACAGCTCGGGGCTCAGCAGCCGGTCCGCCACGAGCCGCGATTCCGAGGCATCCAGGATTCCGGTGCCGAGCAGATGCCCCATGTTGGACCCGGGGACGTCCAGGGGATCGCCGCGCCCGTCGAGGGCCATGGCCGGGAAGGGCCCGCCGTCGTCCTCGACCCAGAAGCGCTCGCGGAAATTCTGCTGCAGCGCCTCCGCAAAGTCCCGCAGCGCCTGGCCGCCGGGCTCGCCATAGGCGTCGAACAGATCGGCCGTGTCGACGGCGGCCTGGTAGGCGTAGCCCTGGACCTCGGACAGGGCGATGGGGCCGTCGGCCTGGCGGCCGTCGCGGAACTGCATGGCATCCCGGGAATCCTTCCAGCCCTGGTTGCTGAGGCCGTGGCCGGTTGCGTCCTGGTAGCTGAGGAATCCGTTGTTCGGGCTTCCGGGCGCGCCGCCGGCGGCCAGCAGCCATTCCACCGCCCGTGCGGCGTTGGGCAGCAGCGAACGGACCGCTGCGTCGTCCAGTCCGGACCCGCCAAGTTCGGCCAGCAGGCAAAGCCACAGCGGGGTTGAATCCACGGCGCCGTAGTACACCGGCGGCAGGCGCAGGCTCTGGCTCTCCAGCACCAGTTCCTTGGACCGGAGCTCGTGCAGGATCTTGCCGGGTTCCTCGGCGGCGGCCGGGTCATCCCGGGTGCCCTGGAACGCTGCCAGGGAGCGCAGCGTTCCGGCGGCGAGCCCGGCGTCGAGGGGC
The DNA here is from genome assembly GCF_019977335.1 of Arthrobacter sp. NicSoilB4. Lineage (NCBI taxonomy): Bacteria > Bacillati > Actinomycetota > Actinomycetes > Micrococcales > Micrococcaceae > Arthrobacter > Arthrobacter sp. NicSoilB4. The sequence continues at coordinate 481,482 of NZ_AP024653.1, forward strand.
AGGAGCAGCCGGGCGGCCCAGAGCGAGTCACGTCCGAACAGCGTGAAGTACCAGGGCGCCCCGGCGGCGAGGAACGGCGCGTCGGGCAGCTTCCGGGTGGCCAGGCGGAGCCCGGCGAGATCATCGAGGGCGTTGTCCAGCAGCAAGCCCAGGGCGCCGGACGGCTCGGTGCGGACCCGGCGCGAGGCGGGCGGCCGGCCGGCCACCACTGCGTCTTCGCTGTCGGCCAGAACAGCCTGCCACTCCGCTTCGAACGGGCGTCCCCGCCCTGCCGTCCCGCGCCAGAGGAGCCTCTCACCAGCGGCGACGCAGCCCGGGGCCGCGACGGTCAAAGTCCGTCCGCCGTCGCGCCAGCGCAGCGTGGAATCGTCCGCCGCGAACGGCTCGGAGGGATCCCGGAAGCGGCTGAGGCGGATGGCGGCCATGTCCGTGAAGTCCGCGGCGAGCCGGATTTCGATTTCCACGTCGAGCGAATCGAGGGAGGTGGCCACCTGCAGGGAGTGCCGGACGACGCCGGGCGTGACGGTCCAGATCTGGAGCAGTTCGACGGCGGGGTCCTCCGTGGGCCCCGGGATGCCGCGGACCAGTCCCCGCACGCGCAGCACGCCGCCGGCTTCCGCCTCGACCGTGGCGGGTTCCGGCTCCATGCCGTTCACCCGGACCTCTGCCCGGCACAGCATCCGGGTGTCCCCGTGCAGCAGGCCCGTGAACCAGCCACCGCCCTCTGCGCCGGAGGGGCTGGAATCGCCAGGGGCGCCAGTGCCGCCGGCGGCTCCGGCCAGCCGCCCGTCGGCGTCGAGCCACAGCTGGGTGGGGGCGGCAACGGAGCAGTGCTGGCGGTGGAGCGCTGGCTGAACAGTCATGCGCCCCACCCTATGCCGGGAGCCGCACGGGCTCAACGGGCGCCGTCGGGGGTGCGTCCCGGCGTGCGATGGCTCTTCGGTGAAGGAACGGCCGTGCCGGCTGCGGCTACGCCGGGGGCAGGTCGTCCACCGGGAAAGCCACTGCCTCGCCGACGACGCGGAGGCACAGCTCGGTGCCGGGGCGGGCGATCGAGGCGTTCCAGTGCCGGATCGTGATGATTTCGCCGCCGCCGGGGTAGCGGTGGTCTGCCACGGCGCCCTCCGCGAGGACGGGCGGTACCGCGAGCTTGAGTCGGACGGTGGTTTCGGGCCCGAAGTAGTCGGTGTCCACAACGACGCCGCGGATGGGGCCGTCCTCGGCGATCCGGATCTGCTCCGGGCGCAGCATCAGCTGGACCCGGCCCTGCGCCGGCGGCCGGCGCACGGGGATGCCGCCCAGGGAACACGTGGCCAGGGAGCCTTCCATCCACGCGTCCAGGATCACGGCGTCGCCCAGGAACTCGGCGGTGGCGCGGTCCGCGGGGCGGGTGTAGACGATGAACGGGTTGCCGATCTGCGCCAGCCGCCCGCCGCGCATCACGGCCACCTGGTCCGCGAAGGACAGCGCCTCGCCCTGGTCATGGGTGACGAGAATGGTGGTGACGCCCGCGTCGTGGAGCACCTTGCCCACCGCCCGGCGCGTGGCCACGCGCAGGCCGGCGTCCAGGGCGGAGAACGGTTCATCGAGCAGCATCAGTTCCGGCTCACGGGCGAGGGCACGGGCCAGGGCGACGCGCTGCTGCTGCCCGCCGGAGAGCTCGTGCGGGCGGCGCTTGGCCATGCCGGGGTCCAGCGACACCATTTCCAGCAGTTCCGCCACCCGGGCCTTCACGCCGCGGTGCCCGCCGGGGAGCTTGGCGGCGTCGAGTCCGAAGGAGATGTTCTGCCCGACGCTCAGGTGCGGGAAGAGCGCACCGTCCTGCGCCACGTAGCCCACGTGGCGCTTGTGCGCCGGAACCCAGACGCCCTCCCCGGCCACCTTGGCGCCGTTGAGCGAAATGCTGCCGGTGTCCGGGTGCTCAAAACCGGCGATCAGCCGCAGCAGCGTGGTCTTGCCGGAGCCGGAGGGCCCCACGATCGCCGTCGTGCCGCCCTTGGCGACCGAGAGGTTGACGCCCTGGAGGACGGCCTGGGTCCCGAAGTTCTTCGTGACGGAGTCGATATCCAGGTGGCTGTTGGTGCTGGTGGCTACGGAAGCGGCGATCCGCGGTTCCGGGAGCCGGGAAGGGCTGTGGTCGGTCACTGTCCCGCTGCTTTCTTGGACTGCTGGAAGAGGAGGTAGGTCATCGGTGCCGAAATCAGGATCATCAGCAGGGCATAGGGGGCGGCGCCGGCGTAGTCGATTTCGCTGCTCTTGCTCCAGAACTCGGTGGCGAGCGTCCGGGTGCCGTTGGGGGAGAGCAGCAGCGTCGCCGTGAGTTCGTTAACGATCGCCAGGAACACCAGGGCGGCGCCGCCCGCGGCGGCCGGGGCGGTGAGCCGCAGCGTCACGCGGAGGAAGGCCATCAGCGGGGGCTTGCCGAGCGCCTGGGCGGCCTCGTCAAGTTCTTTCGGCGCCTGGGCCAGGCCGGAACGGATGTTGACCAGCGCCCGCGGCAGGAAGAGCAGCACATAGGCCGCGATCAGCAGGGTCGAGGTCTGGTAGAGGTCCGGCGCCGCCTTGATGCTCACCGTCACGAAGGCCAGGCCCACCACGATCCCCGGCAGGGAGCTGGTGATGTAGTTGGACAGCTCCAGGGCCTTGCTGAACCAGCTGGGGTGCCGCACGGCCAGGTACGCCATGGGGAACGCGACAACGGTGGTGGCCAGGGCGCCGGCAAGGCCGTACATCAGGGTCTGCAGCAGGGCGGGCAGGAACTCGTCCGCGGCCCAGATCTCCGGGCCGCCGGAGATGATCCAGCGCAGCACGAACGTCAGCGGCAGCCCGAAAGCCAGCGCGGTAAGTGCGACCAGGAACAGCTGGGCCGGGAACTGGTAAGCGTGCAGCGGAAGGCGCAGGGCGCCGGCCTGGGCGCCCGAACCGATCCTTGCGTACCGGGCGCTGCCGCGGCTGCGGACTTCCACCAGCAGCAGGATCAGGCAGAGGAACACGAGGACGCTGGCCAGCATGTTCCCGGCGGTGCCGTTGAAAGTGGACTGGTACTGCACCATGATCGCCGTGGTGAACGTGTCGAACCGGATCATCGCGAAGGCCCCGTACTCGGCCAGCAGGTGCAGGGACACCAGCAGCGCGCCGCCGGTCATCGCGATGCGCAGCTGCGGCAGCACCACCCGGAAGAAGGCGCGCCAGGCGCCGAGGCCGAGGGCCGCGGCGGACTGTTCGATGGCCGGGTCCAGCCGGCTGAGCGTGGCGGCGGCCGGGATGTAGACCAGCGGGAAATACGACAGCGTGGCGATCAGCACGCCGGACCACAGGCCCTCGAGGGACGGCACGGCGGAGACCCAGGCGTAGCTGTTGACGAAGGCGGGAATGGCCAGCGGTGCCGCGAGCAGGACGGCCCACCACTTCCGCCCGCGGAGCGTGGTCCGTTCCACCAGCCAGGCGCCGCCCACGCCCAGGGCCAGGCAGAGCGGCACGGTGACCGCCATCAGCAGCACCGTGTTGAGCAGGAGCTCACCTACACGCTCGCGGAAGATCAGTTCAACGGCGGTTTCCCACCCCGTGGCCGCCGTCATGACTATGACGTAGCCGAGCGGGATCAGTGAAAACAGGGCAATGAGGACGGCGATGATGGACACCGCGGAAACGCCGAAAGGCGGGCGGGGGCGTTTGCCCCGGCCCGCCGTCGTCGTGCTTCCGGAAGTTCCGGGAGCCGCCAGCTTGGTTGTCACGTAGCTACAGCAGTCCTGCCTTGGTCATCAGCTCGGTGACCTTTGCGGAATTGAGCTTGGCCGGATCCACGGTGGGGGCCTGCAGTTCCGTCAGCGGGACCAGCTTCTCGTTGGCCGGGACACCGGACGCGATGGCGTACTCGAAGGAAGTGCCCTTCTGCAGGACCTCCTGGCCCTTCTTGCCCGTGATGAACTTGACGAAGGCCTGGGCCGCTGCGGCGTTCTTCGAGGACTGCAGCACGCCGCCACCGGAGACGGACACGAACGCGCCCGGGTCCTGGTTCTTGAAGTAGTACGGCGTGACGTTCTTGGAGTTCTCGCCGGTCTTCGCCTGGTCGCCGTAGTAGTAGTAGTGGTAGATCAGGGCCGCATCGACCTCGCCGGCGTTGACCGCCTTCATGGCCGTGCTGTTGCCCTTGTAGGCCTTGTAGTTCTCTTTCATGCCCTGGAGCCATTCCTCCGCGGCGGCTTCACCCTTGAGTTCGAGCAGGGCGGAGACGATCGCCTGGAAGTCGGCGCCGGACGGCGACGCCGCCCACTTGCCCTTCCACTCCGGCTTGGCCAGGTCCAGCATGGACTTGGGCAGCTGGTCCTCGGTGAGCTTGGCCTTGTCATAGACCAGCACGGTGGAGCGGGCCGCGATGCCGGTCCACTTGTTGGTGGAGGGCCGGAACTCGGCGGGCACCTGGTCAATGGTGGCCTTGTCGACGTCGGCGAAGAGTCCGGCGTTTTCGACCTGGGCCATGGCCGGGGAGTTTTCGGTGAGGAAAACGTCGGCGGGGGAGGCCTTGCCTTCCTGGATGATCTGGTTGGACATTTCGGTGTCCGAGCCCTGGCGCAGGGTGACCTTGACGCCGGTTTCCGCGGTGAACGCGTCCACCCATTCCTTCGTCAGGGATTCGTGCTGGGCGTTGTAGACCGTGATCTCGCCGGACATCTTGCCGTCAGCGGCGCTGCTGGGGGAAGTCGAGGCGCCGGAGCCGCAGGCGGCCAGGCCGAGCGCGGCGGTGGCGGCAAGCGCGATACCTGCCAGCGCGTTGGTGCGGATCTTCATGGGGGCTGCTTTCTGCAAGGAAGTTCTTAGGAACCCTAGCCCCCTGTGAGCGGGGAAGTTAGGGCATGCTCACTAGGAAAAACTGTAGGTTAGCCAAACCTAAGCAACCAAGCTGAGAGCCCCATAAGTGATCAGGATCACATCAATTACGAAACTATTGCGTGACTTAATTGCCGGCAGGCGATTCCGTGCGTGATTCTGCCGGCGTGCCGGTCATCGCAGCAGGTGTCGCCCGCGCCGCCGGTCCGGCGGCCCCGCCCCCCGATGCTTCCGTCGAGGCGTCCGCAGCCTCGGCGGTCTCCGCGTCCGCGGCCTCGGCGGTCTCCGCCGCAGTCTCCTCTGTGGCTGCGGACCTGCCGGTAATCGAGGCCGCGGCTTCCAGCACCATCCAGGCCTGCAGCTGGGTGGAAAGCTCGACGGCGGCGCCCGCCGGGTAGCTGCGCCGCGCCGGCAGTTCCGGGCGGGTGGAGAAGAGGATCCGGCCACCCTTGCGGGCCAGCGGTTCCTGGGCCGACACGATGCGGCGGCCCTCCCAGAAGGCCTCGGCGGTGTCGTTGACAAGGGTCGCCGCAGTGTTCCGTGCCTCGGCGGGAAGCCGCTCGTCGACGGCGGCCAGTGCCAGGTACCGGACGAGGACGCCGGTGAACAGGCCGCCGTCGCCCGTGCCCTCACAGCGCAGCACCGTGGCGCTGCGTCCCATCAGCGGGGCGGGGAGGGTGAGGTTGCGGGCCACGGCAGCCACGAGCGCGGAGGCGCGGGCCAGGTTGGCTTCGCCGCCGAGCTCCAGCAGCGCGCCGAGGACGGGCCCCTGGTTGTAGGTGTAAATGGAGCTTTCCAGCACCACGTCGCCGCCGGGGGCGATGCGCAGGCCGTCCAGGTACATGCCCCGTTCCGGGTCGAAAAGCCGGGCCTCCAGCCAGTCCAGCAGGGCTTGCGCCTTGGCTGCCCTGCCGGTGCGAGCGTAGTAGAGCGCCACGGGTGCCGTGGCCGGTGTGTTCTTGAAATCCCGCTTCTTGCTCCAGAACGTGCCGCCGCCGAGGTCGTCCGTGGAGGCGGAATCGAACTGCAGCGTCAGGCTTTTCAGGACCTTGGCATTGCGGCGGCGTCCGGCGGCCTTGCGGCTGTCCTCCGCGAGTTTTTTCAGCCGCAGCGTCGAGAGCGCCAGCCAGGCCATGTCGTCGTAGTAGTTGTTGACGAAGGTCAGGAAGTTCCGCAGCCGGATCCCGGTGACCAGCTGGGAGGCCAGCCGGCCGGCGCTGGGCCGGTTCTCGCCGTCGAATCGTGTTCCAGGCCGGCCCTCGCTGCCGAGTTCCCGGCGGCCCGTGTCCACGAGGCAGTCCACGTAGTGCGCCTGCCACCAGTAGTGCCAGGGCCTGGCGAGATTTTTGAACCGGCCGGAGGGCCGCACGATCGCGGCGATGTGTGTCCCCGGCAGGAAGAAGAGCCGCTGCCCGAACAGCCTGGTCACAGAGCGGGCCGCTTCGTCGGCACGGAACGACCAGTTGGGGGCGGTGGAAATCTCTGCTGGGGTCATGACTCCAGCCTAGTAGCGGCAGTGCGTCCGCAGCGGGATCGTGGCAGCGCCGCGGGAGGCGATTCCGGCCCCGCGGCCGGAATCGGCCCGCATCTCGGCGGGCGGGGGGCCGCTGAAGGTGCGGAATTTCCGTATTCCAGTTAACATTCACTAACTAATGTTCCCTGCAACTTCGTGACACTGCACACAGTGTCGTGGCGGGTTCCGGTTCCACATCAAGGAGGATGCATGGACATCAAAGGTACAGTCGCGCTGATCACGGGCGGGGCCTCGGGCCTGGGCGCCGCGACAGCCAGGCGCCTGTTCCACGCCGGCGCCTCCGTGGTCCTCGTGGACCTGCCAAGCTCCGCCGGTGACGCGTTCGCCGCCGAGCTGAACTCCCGGGGCGAAGCCCATGTAGAAGCCCATGTGGAGGCCCCCGCCGCCGGAGACCGAAAAGAGGCGGCGAACAAGGCGGTCTTCGTTCCCGCCGATGTCACCAGCGAAGACGAGGTGCAGGCCGCCGTCGACGCCGCCGTCGCCCTCGGCCCGCTGCGGATCGTCGTCAACTGCGCCGGAATCGCGACCCCCGGCAAGGTCCTGGGCCGCGACGGCGTGCTGCCGCTGGAGAGCTTCAACCGCGTCATCCAGATCAACCTCGTGGGCACCTTCAACGTCATCCGCCTGGCCGCGGCCGCGATGGCGGCGACCGAGCCGGCCGTGACCGGGCTCGGCGGTCCGGAGCGGGGCGTCATCATCAACACAGCCTCTGTCGCTGCGTTCGACGGCCAGATTGGCCAGCCGGCCTACGCCGCTTCCAAGGGGGCGGTCCACGCGATGACGCTGCCGATCGCCCGTGAACTGGCGCGCTCGCTGATCCGGGTGGTCACCATCGCGCCGGGCATCTTCGAGACGCCCATGATGGCCGGGCTGCCGCAGGAAGCCCGGGATTCCCTCGGCCAGCAGGTACCGCATCCGTCCCGGCTGGGCCGCCCCGCCGAGTACGCGAACCTGGCCGCGCACATCGTCGACAACGCCATGCTCAACGGCGAGACCATCCGCCTTGACGGTGCCATCCGGATGGGGCCGAAGTGATGTGCGCCGGGGTTGCCGACCCATCCGCGCCGGCTGCCTCCGCGCCGGCTGCCTCCGCGCCGGCTGTCTCCGCGCCACCTGCCTCCGTCGAGGGGCTGCCGACGGCCGACTTCTTCGGCTTCGAGTCGATGCTCAACGCTGCCGAACAGGCCAAGCTCGCCGAGCTGCGGGATTTCCTGGCCCGCGAGGTGGCACCCTTTGCCGGTGACTGGTGGAACAAGGCCGAGTTCCCCGCGCACATCCTCCCCAAGCTTGCTGCCCTCGAGCTCAGCGCGCCGGCCCAGCGCGGCTACAGCAACCTGTTCGCCGGACTGGTCATCGCCGAGATCACCCGGGTGGACACCTCCCTGGCAACGTTTTTCCTGGTCCACCACGACCTCTTTGTCGAATCCCTCTACGGATTCGGCTCCGAGGAGCAAAAGGCGCGCCTGCTCGACGACGCCGCGAACCTCCGGACCACCGGCGCCTTCGCGCTGACCGAACCCGAACATGGCTCCGACGTGGCCGGCGGCATGGAGACCCTCGCCCGTCGCGTTCCCGGCGGGGCTCCCGACGGCGGCGACACCTGGGTGCTCAATGGCGCCAAGCGCTGGATCGGCAACGGGACGTTCTGCGACTACATGCTGGTGTGGGCCCGGGACGAGGCCGACGGCGCCGTCCGCGGCTTCATCGTCGACGCCACATTGCCGGGTGTGAGCCGGAGCAGGATCGAGAACAAGATCGCTCTGCGCACTGTGCAGAACGCCGACATCGTCTTCAAGGACGTGAAAGTGGCCGAGGCGGACCGTTTCGCCGGGATCAACAGCTTCGAGGACACGAACGAGCTGCTCCGCGGGTCGCGGATCATGGTCGCCTGGCAGGGGGTCGGCCAGCAGCTGGCCGCGTTCGACGTCGCCCGGCAGTACGCCGTCGAACGCCGGCAGTTCGGCCGGCCGCTGGCGAAATTCCAGCTGGTCCAGCAGCAGCTGGTGACGATGCTCGGCAACGCCGTGGCCAGCATGGGGATGATGGTCCGGATCGCCCAGCTCCAGGACCAGGGCGCCGCGGACATGCCCCAGGTGGCCCTGGCGAAGTCCTATGTGAGCGCCCGGATGCGGGAAACCGTGGCGATGGGCCGGTCCCTGCTGGGCGGCAACGGGATCGTCACCGACTACCGGATGGCCAAGATCTTCGCCGACGCCGAGGCGATCTACACCTATGAGGGTTCGTTCGAGATCAACACACTGATCGTGGGCCGGGCCGTGACCGGGGTTTCCGCGATCGTCTAGACCGGGCGTCTAGCCGCGGTTGTCAGGAGCCGGCGTCTAGAACAGCGCCGGCTCCTTCTCCCCGGCCTCGATCCGGTAGTCCAGGCTGTTGTTCTTTACCGGCATGGGGCAGGTGCCGTACGGGGTGAACGCGCTGGGGTAGTTGATGGCGCGGTTGAAGTCCAGGATCACCGTGTTGTCCGGCCGCGGCCGGGCTGTGGAGACCTTCCGCCACTCATCTGTCGATTCCCCGTTGGTCTCGTCGTGGAACGTCACGGTCAGCGCCCCGAGCTTTTCCTCCTCGGCCTGCAGGTGGAACTCGTGGTCCTTGCCGGGGAGCCGGAACACGAGCTCGCCGACCGAGCGGTGGATGCCGTCGACCAGCGGGTTGGCCGTGCCGATCGGCACGTCCACGGGCTCGGGGTAGGGGCGGAAGCTGGCCTCGACCACCAGATCGGGCCGGTAGTCGAAGGTGGGGACGCCGTCGAACTCCGTGAACACGGGCGACGTCGAATCCCGGGTGCGCACGGCGTACTTGTTGGCGCGCATGGCCAGTTCGACCACCACCTGCCGGCCGTCCTCGCCGCCGTACTGGACCCAGAACAGGGACTCCTCGTCGGACAGTGTTGCGGTGATGGTGCCGTCCACGGCCCAGCCGGTCTCCACGAGCGTGAGTCCGTCAGCCGCTGCGGCGGTGAGGAACGCCGTCGTGCCGTCCGTGGACCAGAGCCCGGGAACGAGTTCGACGGCGGCCGGCCGTTCTTCCAGCCACTGGAAGGAAGTCAGTGTCAGCCAGCCGTAGTCGCTGGCCAGGGCCGTGTTGCGGCTGTTCCTGAAGCGCTGCCAGCGGGCGAGCTGGGCTTCGGGATCGCGGTGCGTAGGACTCACGGGTTCCTCCTGGGGCATCGGTGCAAGTAGCTGGCAGCAGGGGCCGTTTTGAGGCTCCAAAACGGCCCCTGCTGCGAGTCAGTTGGGAGTGGGGGCGGTTCTGCGGCCTGCCGCGACGAGCTGCGCTGCCGTGTCCCGGGCGGCCGCGGCGGCTGCGGGGTCGGCGTCGAGCACGCCGCTGGCCAGGCCGCCGTCGAGAAGCAGGGTCAGGCTGCGGGCGAGTTGGTCCGGATTTTGGGCGCCGGCCTGGACGGCGAGGTCCCGGATCCACGCCCGGATCTGCTCTTTGTGGGCCACAGTCCGTTCATGGACGCGGGTTCCGGAGGCAGATTCGGCGGCGGCGTTGATGAAGGCGCAGCCGCGGTAGCCGTCGCGGCGGCAGGCGCTGGTCAGCGCGTCGAACAGCCCCACGAGTTGGTCCTCAGGGGCGGGCCCGGCTGCTTCGGCCGCGGCGTGGAGCTGGCCGGTCCAGATGCCGTCGACCCTCTCCAGGTACGCCAGGATCAGGTCGTCCTTGGCCGGAAAATACTTGTAGAACGTGGCTTTCGCGACGCCTGACTCGGCGATGATCGTGTCGATGCCTGCGGCCCGGAGGCCGTGGGCATAGAACAGCCGGAATGCCGTGGCCAGGATCTTGTCCCTGGCCTGACCTGCGGGTGTGCGGGCGGCCCGCGGTGCTGCGGCTGCTGGCGGCGTCATGGCTCCATGCTACACAGACAAGTCTGTCTATGTCCGGTCTGTGTCCACTGGCGCGGTTGGACAGTGCGTGCTGCGCCCCTCGGGCGCCCAGCCGTCAGCGGCGCACCGCCAGCCCGTGGACAAGGAGCTTCCATACCTCTATGAGGTCTTCGTGGATCGCCGGGTCGGCCCATTCCGCGGCGTGGAGCGGGTGGTGGAACCTCGCCGTGGCGTGCAGGAGCGCCCGGCCGGAGGCCACGGGGTCCGCGGCGTAAAACTCGCCGCTGCGGACGCCGCCTTGCACGATTTCCGTGAGCTGGGCGGCGAGATGGTCAACGTGGGCCGCCACGACTTCCCGCGCCTCCGCAGTCAGCTGGCTGAACGTGGCAAACAGTTCGGGATCGTTCAGCGCCATGCCCTGTTTGATGGCCGCGAGGCGTTCCAGCCAGCGGAGCAGGCGTTCGGCCGAGGGGCCGTCCGTGTCCCTGACGGGATCCAGCGGATCCACCAGGCGGTCCAGCCAGCGCCGGGCCACCGCGTCCCGCAACGCCACTTTCGTGGGGAAGTGACGGTAGACGCTGCCGTGGCTGACGCCGAGGGCCTTCGCGACGTCCACCACGGTGGCCTTGGCCGGACCGAAGCGCCGCAGGACGTCTTCGGCGGCGTCGAGGATGCGCTCTTCCGTCAGGACGACGGCGGCAGGGGTCACCGGCGTTCGCTGTCGAGCATGGCCATCTGGCCGGCGTCGTAGCGGGTGCCGGCGGCGGCGTCGGCCGGAACGGCGGCCTCGATCGCGGCAAGGTCCGCGTCGGAGAGCACCAGGCCGGCCGCTCCCAGGGACTCGGTGAGGCGCTCGCGGCGGCGGGCGCCGACCAGGGGGACGATGTCCTCCCCGCGGGACAGCACCCAGGCGACGGCCACTTGGGCCACCGTGGCGTCCTTGCTCTCGGCAATGAGGCGCAGCCGCTCGACCAGCTCGAGGTTGCGCTGCAGGTTCTCGCCGGAGAACCGGGGGAGATGGGCGCGGAAGTCCCGCCGGTTCCCGGTTCCGGCGGCGGGCCAGTGTCCCGACACCAGGCCGCGGGACAGCACGCCGTACGCGGTGATGCCGACGCCCAGTTCCCGGGCCGTGGGGAGGATGTCCGCTTCGATGCCGCGGGAAATCAGCGAGTATTCGATCTGGAGGTCGGAGACCGGGTGGACGGCGTGGGCGCGGCGCAGGGTGTCGGCGCCCACCTCGGAGAGGCCGATGCGGCGGATGAGGCCCTGCTTCACGAGCTCGGCCAGTGTTCCCATGGTTTCCTCCACGGGAACGGATGGATCCAGGCGGGCGGGCCGGTAGATGTCGACGTAGTCTGTGCCGAGCCGGCGCAGGGTGTAGGCGAGGAAGTTCTTGATGGCTGCCGGCCGGGCGTCAACGCCATTCCAGCCGCCTCGGGCATCGCGCAGGACGCCGAACTTGACGCTGATCTGGGCCTCCTCGCGCCGGCGGCCCCGGATGGCATCGCGGAGCAGGAGCTCGTTGTGCCCCATGCCGTAGAAGTCCCCGGTGTCCAGCAGGGTCACGCCCGCGTCGAGGGCAGCCTGGATCGTGGCGACGCTCTCGGCGTCGTCGGCGGGGCCGTAGAGATCGGACATGCCCATCAGCCCCAGGCCGATGGGGGCGGTGGCGGGACCCGTGGAGCCCAGGGTGCGCATTGCGCCGAGTGTGGAAGTTGTCATGGAACAAGAGTACAACAATCAACTGACAGATTTCAAACTTTGTCAGCCGAACTCGGGCGGACATGCCGCACGGCTTCTGTTGCAGTAGACAGGTCTGTCTGATAGCGTCTTGCCCACACGTAGACGAACCTGTCTACTCCGCTGATTCGGAATGAGGATGCCATGAAAATTGCTGTACTGGGAACCGGAAGCGTTGGCCAGACGATCGCCGCGGCGCTGGCCGCCCTGGGGCACGACGTGGTCATCGGCACGCGCGATCCGCGGACCACCCTGGCCAGGACCGAGCCCGGCGCGATGGGCGGCGCACCCTTTGCCGTGTGGCACGCGGGGCACGCCGGGATCGACGTCGCCACTTTCGCGGACGCAGCCGGGCGCGCCGACGTCGTCGTCAATGCCACCAACGGCGGGGGCTCCCTCGAGGCGCTCACCGCGGCCGGTGCGGAAAACCTGAGCGGCAAGGTGCTTCTGGACATCGCGAACCCGCTGGACTTCTCGCAAGGGTTTCCGCCGTCGCTGAGCCCGGTGAACACTGACAGCCTCGGTGAGCAGATCCAGCGTGCCTTTCCCGAGGCCCGTGTAGTCAAGACCCTCAACACGATGACCGCCAGCGTGATGGTGGACCCGGTGAGCGTGGCCGGGGGAGACCATTCCGTCTTCCTCTCCGGAAACGACGCGGATGCCAAGGGGATCGTGAGCGGGCTGCTCAAGGATTTCGGGCACCGGGACATCATCGATCTGGGGGACATCACCACCGCCCGCGGTGCCGAAATGATCCTGCCGCTCTGGCTGCGGGTCTGGGGCGCGCTTGGAACCGGAACATTCAACTTCAAGGTCGCCCGGTAGGACCGTTCACCGTGCTGCGAGTCCTGGGAACCGCGGCCCGTCGGCCGGGCGCGTGGCAGGGGTGGCCGGGGCGGATCTGGTCCGGCAGCTGCGGCGGGCGTACGGTGGGTGCATGGCTCTGGAAACCCTCGGGACAGTTCTCGCCTGCCTGGCGGTGATCGTCGGATTCACTCTGGCGGGGATGTCCGCGCTCCGGCGGGGCGGGAACCCGAAAGGCGCCACCGGCACCCTGGGCAGTGTGTTGGGCATGATGGACCCGGCCACCGGTGCGCCCACCCGCCAGGAAGCGGCCGCGGCCCGGGAAGAACTCAAGCAGCAGCGGCATGAATCAAGCCAGTCCGGCACCGGCCAGGATCACGGCGACCCCTACAGCGGCCGGATCACTTTGCCCGCGAAGCCGCCCGCCGAGCATCAAACCGGGGCCGCCGACACTATCTGAGACGGATTCCCCGCCGGCCGCGGCTGCGGGTAGCATCCTTAAGGAAGAAAGTAACCCGGCTCACAGTATCCAGCGCAGTGTACGAGCCAAGTCCTCTCGAAAGATAGTTTCCATGGCTGACACTGCAATGCATTCCGGCGCCGACCTCGCGGCCGAACTCCGGGCCGACGTCCGCCGGGTGTCCACCCTCCTCGGCGAATCCCTCGTCCGCCAGCACGGCCCCGAGCTCCTGGACCTGGTGGAGCAGGTGCGCCTGCTGACCAAGGAATCCAAGGAAGCCGCCCGCGGCGGTGCGGACGCCACCGGGCCGTGGAGCTCATACGACGTCGTCGCCCAGGTCCGCGAGCTGCTCGGCTCCCTGCCCCTCGAGCAGGCCACCGACCTGGTCCGCGCCTTCGCGTTCTACTTCCACCTGGCCAACGCCGCCGAGCAGGTCCACCGGGTCCGCGGGCTGCGCACCCGGCAGGAAAAGGACGGCTGGCTGGCCAAAGCCGTCACCGACATCGCCGGCCAGGCAGGCCCTGCGGTGCTCCAGGAAGTCGTCAACGAGCTCGACGTCCGGCCCATCTTCACCGCGCACCCCACCGAGGCGTCACGCCGCTCGGTGCTGGACAAGGTCCGCCGGCTCTCCGACATCCTCGCTGTGTCCACCGCGGAGGGCACGTCCGCGCGCCGCCGCCAGGACCGCCAGCTCGCCGAAGTGATCGACCAGATGTGGCAGACGGACGAACTCCGCCAGGTCCGGCCCACCCCGGTGGACGAGGCCCGGAATGCGATCTACTACCTCACCGGCATCCTTGGCGACGCCATGCCGGAGATGCTCTCGGATCTCTCCGAACTGCTCTCCGAGCACGGCGTCAGCCTTCCCGCGGAGAAGGCCCCCGTGCGCTTCGGCTCCTGGATCGGCGGCGACCGGGACGGCAACCCCAACGTGACCGCCGCCGTCACCCGCGAAATCCTGCAGATCCAGAACCAGCACGCCGTCCGGATCAGCATCGGCCTGATCGACGGGCTGATCTCCATCCTGTCCAACTCGACGGCGCTCGCCGGGGCGGACCAGGAACTGCTGGACTCGATCGACGTCGACCTGGGGAACCTGCCGGGCCTGGACCGCCGCGTCCTCGAACTGAACGCCCAGGAGCCTTACCGGCTCAAACTCACCTGCATCAAGGCCAAGCTGATCAACACCGCCCGGCGCGTCTCGGCCGGATCGGCGCACGAGCCGGGCCGCGACTACACCGCCACCGCGGAGCTACTGGCCGAGCTTGGCCTGCTGGAGCGCTCGCTCCGCAACCACCACGCCGCGCTCGCCGCCGACGGCGCCCTGGCCCGGGTCCGCCGCGCCATCGCCTCCTTCGGCCTGCACCTGGCTACACTCGACATCCGCGAACACGCAGACCACCACCATGACGCCGTCGGGCAGCTGATGGACCGTCTTGGCGGGCCCGGCGTCCGGTACGCGGAACTAAGCCGTTCCGAACGGCTCGAGGTCCTGGGTTCCGAGCTTGCCTCCCGCCGCCCGCTCTCCGGTCATCCGATCAAGCTCGACGGCGTCGCGGACGGCACGTACGATGTCTTCCGCGAGATCCGGCGCGCCCTGCGCACCTACGGCCCGGACGTGATCGAGACCTACATCATCTCCATGACCCGCGGCGCGGACGACGTCCTGGCCGCGGCGGTGCTGGCCCGCGAAGCCGGGCTGGTCAGCCTCTTCGGCGAAGCCCCGTACGCCAGGATCGGCTTCGCGCCGCTGCTGGAAACCGTGGAGGAACTGCGGGCCTCGGCCGAGATCGTGGATGCGCTGCTCTCCGACCCCTCGTACCGCGAGCTGGTCCGGCTGCGCGGCGACGTGCAGGAAATCATGCTTGGCTACTCGGACTCCAACAAGGAATCCGGCGTGATGACCAGCCAGTGGGAAATCCACAAGACCCAGCGCAAACTCCGGGATGTCGCCGCGAAGCACGGTGTCCGGGTGCGCCTGTTCCATGGCCGCGGCGGTTCCGTGGGCCGCGGCGGCGGCCCGACCTACGACGCCATCATGGCCCAGCCCAACGGGGTGCTGGAGGGCGAGATCAAGTTCACCGAACAGGGTGAGGTCATCTCGGACAAGTACTCGCTGCCCGAACTCGCCCGCGAGAATCTCGAGCTTTCGCTCGCGGCGGTCATGCAGGGTTCGGCGCTGCACCGCACGCCGCGCACCTCGGAGGACCAGCGCGAACGCTACGGCCACGTCATGGAGACCATTTCCGACGCCGCCTTCGGCCGGTACCGGACGCTGATCGATGACCCGGACCTGCCGGCCTACTTCATGGCGTCCACCCCGGTGGAACAGCTGGGGTCCCTCAACATCGGTTCCCGGCCGTCCAAGCGGCCCGATTCCGGCGCGGGCCTCGAGGGCCTGCGGGCCATCCCGTGGGTATTCGGCTGGACGCAGTCACGGCAGATCGTCCCGGGCTGGTTCGGCGTCGGCTCCGGCCTCAAGGCCGCCCGCGAGGCCGGCCACTCGGCCCAGCTGGTGGAGATGATGGACGGCTGGCACTTCTTCCGCTCGGTGCTCTCCAACGTGGAAATGACCCTGGCGAAGACGGACATGGACATTGCCGGCTACTACGTCTCGACCCTGGTGCCGGAGGAGCTGCACCACCTGTTCCGTGTCATCCGGGCCGAATACGAGCTGACCGTCACCGAGATCCAGAACCTGACCGGCGAGGACCTGCTGCTCGACGCGCAGCCCACGCTGAAGCGCTCACTGGAGATCCGGGACCAGTACCTCGACCCGATCAGCTACCTCCAGGTGGAACTGCTGCGGCGGGTCCGCGCCGAGGCCGCAGGGGAGAGCATGCCCAACGGCGAGATCAACGAACGCCTCCAGCGCGCCATGCTCATCACGGTCAACGGCGTGGCGGCCGGCCTGCGCAACACCGGCTGACCCCGGCTGGGGGTCCGCCCCGCGGTCCCGATAGGGTTGGGGCATGCCGTCGTTCCAGACCAGACTGAAGATCACCGGGCTCAAGCCGGGCAACCCGCCGGAGGCCGTGATGGCAGCCGCCGTCGAAGCGCTGGAGACGCGGCACCACGTTGAAGCGAACCAGCTCGACCTGGCCGGGGGCGTTCCGCAGCTGAACCTGCGCTTCCTCGTCGAGCCCACCTCCTACAGCGGCGAGAACAGCCAGGCGCTGGAGTCGGCAGCGATGATGCGCGACGCCGTCGAACGCGTTGCAGTGACCGGCAACCTGATGGTGCTCCGCCGCAACCGCGGCCGCTGGGCGCCCGTGTAGGCAGGTGCCGGGCGCCGCCTCAGAAGTCCAGTTCCTCCTCGGGCCCGTCCACGACCGGGGAGCGGCTGCCGCGCTTCCGCGTGACAATCACGCCCACGACGGCGCCGACCACCATCCCGACGCCGACCCCGATCAGTGAGCTCGCCCAGAACGGCAGTCCGGTGGCGGCACCGGTGGCATAGCCGAGGCCGACGGACCAGATGGCCCAGAGGAGGCCGCCGAGGGCTGCGCAGAGGCTGAAGCCGCGGGTGGAGACGTTGGCGATGCCGGCGGCGGCCGTGGTCGCCAGGCGTCCGCCGGGGATGAAGCGGATTCCGATGATGGCCCCGTAGGTGGTGGACCGGCCGGCCTTCCCGATCGCCGTGTGCACGGACTGGTGGAATGATCTGCCCCAGCGCCAGCGGTCCAGGACATGGCTCAGGCGCCGTTTGAAGAGCTGGAACACCAGGATGTCGCCGAGCCAGGAGGCCGCCGCGGCGAGGAGCACCACGAGGAACACGTTGGCGCGGCCGACGGCGGACAGGGCGCCGCCGGTGATGACCACCATCTCGGACGGGAGCGGCGGGAAAATGGCATCGCCCATGACCACCGGGATGATCCAGAAATAGATCGCTTCCCCCCAGCTGTCAGCGTTGCCGAAGTCCATGGGCACAAGGTACCGCACTTCCGGCCGGACGCCTGTCCATGACGGGTGCGGGCTTGTGCGGCTTCCCGGGAGGGATGCTTGCGGGGCCTAGCGGGCCTCGGTGAGCTCCAGCCCGCTGCGGTACTCCACGGGCACCCCGGTGATGGGGTCCACGAACCGGATCCCGCGGGCGAGGAGCTGGAGCGGCTTCGAGTAATCGTCCGGGGCCTTGTCCAGCAGTTCCGGGTAGAAGGCGTCGTTGACGATCCCCAGCCCCAGCGAGGCCATGTGCACCCGGAGCTGGTGGGTCTTGCCCGAGTGCGGCTCCAGCCGGTACAGCGCACGGCGCATGGCGGCGCCGTCGGCCGCGATAGTGGCGGTGCCGTCGTCGAAGGTCCGCAGCCGTTCGATTCTGGTCTCGGCGTTGGGTTCGCCGTCGATCACCTCGGCGAGCAGGTAGCTGCGCGACTTGGTCATCCGGTTCCGGACCACCACGGGGAAGTCGACGGCGGGGTGGCCGGGCGCGGGCTCGGCGGCGGACACGCACTCGTATTCCTTCTGGACCTGGCGCTTCTCGAAGAGCACCTGGTACTTGCCCCGGGTCTCGGGATTCGTGGAGAGCAGCAGGATTCCGGCGGTCATGCGGTCCAGCCGGTGCATGGGAATGAGGTCCGGCAGGTTCAGCTGGTTCCTGAGCCGGACCAGCGCGGACTCCTGGATGTAGGTGCCGCCGGGGGTGGTGGGCAGGAAGTGCGGCTTGTCCACCACGAGGAGGTGCTCGTCCTGGTGCAGGATGGTCAGCTCGACCGGGATCCGTTCCTCCGGAGGCAGCGTGCGGTAGTACCAGATGAAGGTGTGGTTCCGCAGCGGGGTGGCGCGGTCAAGCGGGATGCCGGCCTCGCCAACGATCTCGCCGGCGTCGAAACGGTCCTCGATGCCCTGCGGGTCGATGTGGCCCCAGCGGTGCATCATGTAGTCCATGGCGGTGTCCCAGGGCCCCTCGTCCGGGAGGCGGAGGCGGGTCGCGTTGACGCCGTCGCGCACGGGCAGGGGGGATTGCATCACCGGTCCATTCTACTTTGCCGGGGTTGACGCGCCGCGACTTCGCCGGATGCCCGCGAAGTCGCCGGAGCTTACGGCGAACCGGCCAGCTTCCGGCGACCTCGGGGCAGGAAGGCACCGACGGTAAAATAGTTCTTGACAAATAAAACTGTCGGTTGCCAGACTGGAAGCATGTTGGACATCGAAGTGATCGAGGACCCGGCCGCGGCGGAGGCATCGCTCGACCCGATCCGGACCCGCATCCTGATGGAACTCGCCGAACCCGGCTCGGCCACGCAGCTCGCAAACAAGGTTGGCCTGCCGCGGCAGAAGGTGAACTACCACCTCAAGGCCCTGGAGCGGCACGGGCTGGTGGAACTTGTGGAGGAGCGCCGGAAGGGCAACGTCACAGAGCGCATCCTGCGGGCAAGCGCCGCCTCCTACCTTATTTCCCCTGCCGCGCTGGCCTCGGTGGCCCCGGACCCGCAGCGGTTCTCCGACCGTTTTTCGGCCTTCTGGTTGCTGGCGCTCGCCAGCCGCATGGTCCAGGAGACGGGCCGGCTGATCGCCGGCGCCGCAGCGGCCAAGCAGCCACTGGCCACCTTCGCCATCGATGGCGAGATCACCTTCCGCACGGCCGCGGACCGGGCCGCCTTCGCCGAGGAACTCGGCGTCGCCGTGACCCGGCTGGTGGACAAATACCACGACGGCGGACCGTCGGCCCAGGGGCCGGCCACGGCTGCGGGCGGCGGACGCAAGCACCGCCTCGTAGTCGCGCTACACCCTTCCCTCAAGACACCACCCAAGGCATCACCTGAAACCCCATCAGCTAAGGAGCAGGACAATGACTGACAAGCGGAACTTCGAAATCATCGTTGACACGGAACTGCCCGGCACCCCCGAGCGGGTCTGGGAAGCCGTCACCGCCGGCACGCCGGCGTGGATGTTCCCCACGGACGAGTGGCCGGCCGTGCGGACTGTGGAGGAGTACCCTGCCCATCTGGTGTCCCGGATGGACGGGCCGGACGGCTGGTTCAACCAGTTGGAGCACGTCCTGGAACCGCTCGACGGCGGCCGCGCCCGGCTGCACTACGTCCACAGCGGCATCTTCGCAGAGGATTGGGACCAGCAGTACGACGGCGCCAGCAAGCACACCGCGTTTTACCTGCACACCCTCGGCCAGTACCTGCAGTACTTCGACGGCAAGCCCGTGGTCTTCACCGACGTCCAGGCCCCTGCCTCCTCGGCAACCCCGGACGGCTTTGTGCGGCTCAAGAAGGCGCTGGGCGTTGAGGCGGCGGCGGCCGGCAGTACCGTGGAGCTGGAGCTCGACGGCGTCGGGAAACTCTCGGGCGAAGTGGACTTCGCGAACGAGAACTTCCTCGGCCTGCGCACCGCGGACACGATGTACCGGTTCTTCGGACGCAATGCCTTCGGCGCCACGGTCGGTATGACTGTCCACGATTTCAGCGGCAGCGGGGATTCCGAAACCACGGCGAAGGCTTGGGGTGCGTACCTGGAGAAGGTCTACGCCTAGCCCGCTGGTATCTTCCGCCCCTGGGCCTCCGGGCCCGCTGCCCGGGCCACGAACCTCCGGCCGGGGCCGGCTCAGGCGATGGCCGCGGCCGGCGGGGCAGGGAGGTTGCGCCGCAACTGCGGCGAAGCCGCCAGCTTGTCCTGGGCAGCACGGAGGGCCCGCACGGCGGTTTCCAACTGCTCCGGTGGCAGGGTGAACGGCACCCGGAGGTAGTGCTCGAAGGCGCCGCCGGTGCCGAAGCGGGGCCCGGCCGCCAGCCGGATGCCGAAGTCCGGGGCCACCACGGCCAGCGCGGTGCTGATCGGGGCGGGAAGGCGGCACCACACCGACAGGCCGCCGTCGGGCCGTTCGCCCTGCCAGTCCGGCAAGTGCCCGGCGATGAGGTCCAGCAGGGCGTCACGGTTGTCCCGCAAGGTGGCCAGTCGGGCCGGGAGCGGTTCGGAGAGCGCGTTGACCAGGTGGGCCGCCGCCAACTGTTCCACCACCGGGCCGCCGAGGTCCATGGTGGTCCGGGCGGCGGCGAAACGCTGGATAAGGGATTCATCGGCCCGGATCCAGCCGGTCCGCAACCCCGCCCAGTGCGACTTGCTGAGGGAACCGATGGAAACCACGGCGGGGCTGAAGGCGGCCAGCGGTGTGGAGGCGGCGCCGTCGAGGTTCAGCTCGCGCAGTGTCTCGTCGACGACGAGGACGGTGCCCGCTGCTGCGGCGGCGCGGACCAGCCGGCGCCGCTGGGAATCGGACATCAGCCGTCCGGTGGGGTTGTGGAAGTCCGGAACAACGTAGGCCATGGCGGGCCGCTGCTGCATCAGTGCGGTCTCGAGAGCCGCCAGGTCCCAGCCCGGGGGGCCGCCGGAAGCCGGCCCCGGCCGGACGGCGAAACGGGCGGCAGGCATGGCCACCGGCACCAGCCGGCAGCCCGCGGCCCGGATGGCGTCGATCGCGTTCGGGTAGCTGGGATGCTCCACCAGGACCTTGTCCGACCGGCCGGCCAGGGTGCGGAGCACGATGTTCAGCGCGTGCTGCGCGCCGGACGTCACCAGAATCTGCTCCGCGGTGGTGGGCACGCCGGCCGCCGCGTAATGTCCCGCGATGGCTTCCCGCAACGGGTTCACGCCGAGGGCGTCGTAGCCGAACCCGGGCAGCAGCGCGGGAAGTTCGGTCAGGGCCGAGGCGAACGCCCGGTGCACCACCTCGCCGCTGGCCGGAAGCGAGGCGTACGCGAGGTCGAGAATTCCATCCGGAACGGCCAGGCCCGGAGCGCCGCTGAGGTTTGTCCCGCCGCTGCTGCCGCCGTGCGGACCGGCCTGCGGGATGCACGTCCGGCCGCGGCTGCCCTGGCCGCTGCTGAGGAAGCCCTGTTCGCGCAGCGATGAGTAAGCTGCGGTGACCGTCGTCCGGCTGATGCCGAGGGTTGCGGCGAGGGCCCGTTCGCTGGGCAGCGCAACCTCGAGCGGCACGCGTCCGTCCAGGACCAGAAGGCGGACGACGTCGGCGAGCTCACGATACGCGGGTGCCGCGCCGAGGTTCCACTCGCCGAGCAGCCGGGCCAGCGAACTGGGGTTCAGGGATCCGGACATAGGGCCAGTATTTCAAACTGGCTATGGAATGCAAGGCCAGTTTTCCGGGAGGATTAGGTCCATGATGACCCGCAGACTCGTTCAGCTCCTTATCGGCCTCGCCATGTACGGCATATCCCTGGCCATGTTCATCCGTGCCGGCCTGGGCCTGGACCCCTGGGACGTGTTCCACCAGGGACTCGCGGTCAAGACCGGGCTGAGCATTGGCACGGTGGTGGTGATCGTCAGCTTCCTGGTGCTCCTGCTGTGGATCCCGCTGCGGCAGTGGCCCGGCATCGGCACCCTGTGCAACGCCGTGCTGGTGGGCGTCTTCGCCGACGTCGGACTGGCGCTGATCCCCGAGTTCTCCCACCTCGGCGGGCAGGCCGGGATGCTCGCGGGCGCCATCCTGCTCAATGGAATCGCCTCCGCCTGCTATATCGGGGCCCGGCTGGGACCCGGGGCGCGGGACGGGCTCATGACCGGACTCGCACGGCGGACGGGATGGTCCGTGCGGACGTCCCGCACCGGCATCGAAGTCGTGGTGCTCGCCGCAGGCTGGCTGCTCGGAGGCTCCGTCGGCGTGGGGACCGTGCTCTACGCCCTGGCGATCGGCCCGCTGGTGCAACTCCTGCTGCCGCGGTTCACCGTGCCGGAGCTGAAGAAACCCGCGCTCCCGGTGGCGGCACCCGGCCCTGCGGTCGCCGCACCCTGAGCCGCAGCATGCAGCTAGCCCGCGCCCGGCGCCGGCTGGCACGCAGGGCAGTAATAGATGTCCCGTTCCTCCGTGCCGGTGGCCGTGGCGAGGACTCCGCGCCGCACCGGGGTCCGGCACTTGAGGCAGGGCTGGTGTTCGCGCCGGTAGACCCAGTAGCCGGGCAGCCCTGACGTCCGGCCCACGGCAGCACCGCGCGGGTTCAGGACGGTGGTCCGGCGTCCGGGCCCCAGATTGGCCTCCAGCAGGAGCCTGGCATGGGCGATGATCGCGGCCACGTCAGGCACGGCCGAGACAGGCGCCGCCGGGTGCACACCGGCCAGGAAACAGGCCTCGCAGCGGTAGATGTTGCCGATCCCCGCGAGGTTCCGCTGGTCCAGCAGCGCGACGCCGATCGGAACGTCGGGCGCGGCGCGGATCCGCCGCTCCGCCTCGGCGAGGTCCCAGTCCGGACCGAGCAGATCCGGGCCCAGGTGGCCGACGATGGAGTCTTCCTCGGAGGTGCGGACCACCTCGAGGATGCCGAGCGAGAATCCGACGGCGTCCGCCGACGCGGTGCGCAGCACGCAGCGGGCGGTGAAGCCCGGTTTTCGCCACCGGCCACCCGGTGGGTAGACCTGCCAGGTGCCCTCCATCTTGAGGTGGGAATGGATTGTCAGCCGGTCCGGTTCCGCCGGGCTGCCACCTTGCCGTGCCGGGCCCTCCACCCGCATCAGCAGGTGTTTGCCGCGCGGGACCACCTCGGTCACGGTCCAGCCGCCCAGTTTGAGGGTGGCGAACCGAGGCACGCGGAAATCGGAGGAGATCAGTTGCTGGCCCGCCAGCGCGGCATGGAGCTGGGCGGCCGCTCGGAAGACCGAATCGCCCTCAGGCACGGATCCTCAGTCCCTTCGGAGTGGAATAGGCGCCGGCGTGGGCCAGGGCTGCGGCGACGGGTGTGTCCAGGATGCCGTGGCCGTTGACCTTTTCCATGATCAGTTTGTCCACCGCGCCGCGGGTGACCACGCCCACCAGGGCCGCGCCGGCCGCGGCCAGGACCTCCGTGTCCTCGCTGAACGCCAGCAGGGTCTTGCCGCCGCGTTCCACGTACAGGACCAGGGCGCCGTCGACCAGCACCACAAGGGCACCCGCCTTCCGGCCCGGGCGGTGGCCGGTTCCCGCCTCGACGTTCAGGGCCGGCCAGGGCAGGGCGGCGCCGTAGGGATTGGCGGGGTCCGTGGCGGCCAGGGCCAGGGCCACCGGCTCGGGCTTGTGCAGCTCGGTATCCTCGGCGTAGGAGCGGAGCCGGTCAACGGTCGCGGGCACGGCAAACTGTGCCGCGCCAAGGTGCTCGATGAAGTAGCCGCGGCGGCACCGGCCGGCTTCCTCCAGCCGGGCCAGGACCTTGTACATGAGGCCGAAACCGCCCAGGATGTTCTCGGCCATGACCGACCCCCGGGTGACCACGCCGTACCGGTCCAGGAGGAGTTCCGCGGTGGCCCGGGCGTGGATTGTGGCATCCAGTTCGGGGGCGGGAAGAGCGGACCAGCGGCCCGCGGCCAGGGGCGGAGTCGGAGCCGTGCCGGTCACGGAGCCGTACCGCCCTCCGGTCAGCCCGGGGGAACCCAGCAAACCGGTCCCGTGGGCGCGTCCCAGCCGGCTCATCCGGGGAGCCCGGGCCCGCGGGGCGCGGGCAACCTGCCGGTGCGCCGTGTGGCCGCCGGCAATCATCGCCCGGACCGGGGCAAAGGTGTCGCCCGTGATCCGCCCCGCCCACGCGAGGTCCCAGAGCGCGGAGACGACGTCCTGGTCGCTGAGCACCGAGTCCATGCCGCCGGCGACGTCGGTCAGCTGCCGGAAGAAATAGCCGCCGCCGTTGTTGCGCAGGTGGTCCAGCAGCCGCTGCTGCGCGTCGCCGGGCTCGAACTCGATGGCCGGGTTCAGGGTCAGTTCGGCGGAATCGGCCAGGTGCAGGCTCACCCAGCCGTCGTTGCCGGGGAGCGCGCCCGCGCCGGACCAGAGCACTTCGCCAGCTGCCATGAGCTCATCGAGCATGGCGGGCTGGTAGTCCGACACCCGGCTGGCGAGGATCAGCGGTTCCCAGGCGGAGGCCGGAATGGGCACGCCCGAGAGCTGGTCGACGGCGGTGATGATCCCGTCCAGGCCGCGCAGCGCCGACTGCCCGCGCTTGCCCGGGACCCGGACGTTCTGCCAGGCCGGCAGGAAACGGCCGTACGCGGCGGCGTCCACGGGCTCCACCTCGGCCCGCAGCGCGGCGAGCGAACGGCGGCGGAGCTTGCGCAGGACGTCGGCGTCGCACCATTCGCTGACGCCGGCCAGTGACGGGGCCGCGGGTGCGGCGGCCGTCGCGGCAGCCGCGTCGCCGTCGCCGGCCTCATCGTCGGGCGCCGGTGCCGACGGCGCGGCGTGCGGGCGGAACTCGCCTTCAACGACGCGTCCGTCCGCGGCGAGCCGCTTCAGCGCTGTGCCGACGACGGCGACGCCGAGTCCCAGCCGGGCGGCCGCCTCGGCGGAGGTGAAGGGGCCATGGGTGCGGGCGTAGCGTGAGACGAGGTCACCCAAAGGATCAGCGACCGGCTCGATGAAGGCCAGCGGCACCCCCATCGGCAGCGGGACGCCGAGGGCGTCGCGCAGGCGGGCGGCGTCCTCCACTGCGGCGTAGCGCTCGCCGCCGCCGACGTTGACCTTGATGGCGCGGTTGGCGCGGTGGAGCGCCACGAGGTGGGCGGCGGCGTCGGCGACGGGGGCCGCGACCTCCGGAACCTCGACCTCCGGAGCCTCTACAGGCCACGCGTCAACGCCCGGCCCAGTTTCCGGAGCAGGCCCAGCGGCCGCCCCGGGCTCAACCGCCGGTTCGAGCCGTGCGGCGACCTCCTCCGGGGTGAGCGGGCCGAGCAGGCGGAGCAGGTCCGCGACCCCTTCGAGCCCGCGGACCTTCCGGTCCGGCGCGAGGCGCTGCAGCTCCCTCTCGGTGGCGTCAATGACCTTCGCATCGAGCAGCTCCCGCAGCTCCACCCGGCCAAGGAGCTCATTGAGCAGGGTCGAATCCAGCGCCAGCGCCGCGGCCCGGCGCTCGGCGAGCGGGGAATCGCCCTCGTAAAGGAACTGCGCGACATAGCCGAACAGCAGGGACTTGGCGAACGGTGAGGGCTGCTGGGTGGTGGTTTGCACGATCCGCAGCTCGCGGCGCTCGATCGAGGCGGCGATATCCTTCAGCGCCGGGAGGTCGTAGACGTCCTGCAGGCATTCTCGGACGGTCTCGAGGACGATCGGGAACGTGGGGTACTTCCGGGCGACGTCGAGCAACTGGGCTGAGCGCTGCCGCTGCTGCCACAGGGGCTGCCGTTTGCCGGGGTTCTGCCGGGGCAGGAGCAGGGCCCGGGCGGCGCACTCGCGGAAGCGGGAGGCGAAGAGCGCGCTGCCGCCGACCTCCGCCGTGACGATCTGTTCGAGTTCCTCCGGATCGAAGAGGAAGAGCTCGGCGCCGGGCGGCTCATCCTCCATCATGGGTACCCGCAGGACGATGCCGTCGTCGGCGGCCATTGCGGAACCGTCCATGCCGTAGCGCTGGTGCAGCCGCTGCCCGACGGCGAGGGCCCACGGCGCGTGCACCGGCATGCCAAAGGGGCTGTGCAGCACCACCCGCCAGTCGCCGAGCTCGTCGTGGAAGCGCTCCACCACCAAGGTGGTGTCGCTGGGGACCACCTCGGTGGCCAGCTTTTGCTCGCCGAGGTACTGGATCAGGTTGTTGGCGGCGAAATCGTCCAGGCCGCTGGCCTTGCAGCGTTCGGTGGCCGGCCCGACGTCGGACGCGGACAGCTCGCGCACGAACGCGCCGAGGGCGCGGCCCAGGTCCACCGGGCGGCCGAGGGAATCACCTTTCCAGAACGGGAGTTTCCCGGGCTGGCCGAAGGCGGGGGAGACCAGGACGCGGTCGTGGGTGATGTCCTCGATCTTCCAGCTGGTCGCACCCAGTGCGAACACGTCACCCACGCGGGATTCGTAGACCATTTCCTCGTCGAGTTCGCCGACCCGGCGGCCGCCCTTGGCTGCGGCTGCGGCCGGGCTGGCAGCCCGGCCGTCGCCGCCGGCGGAGCCCTTGGCGCCGGAGGAACCGGTCCCTTCGACCTCGGTGCCGATGATGTAGACGCCGAAGAGCCCGCGGTCCGGGATGGTGCCGCCGGAGGTGACGGCCAGCCGCTGCGCGCCGGGGCGCCCCTCGATGGTGCCGGCGTTCCGGTCCCAGATGATGCGGGGCCGCAGTTCCGCGAATTCGTCCGAGGGGTAGCGGCCGGCGAGCAGGTCCAGGGTTGCCTCGAAGGCGGAGCGGGGGAGCGAGGCGAACGGGGCCGACCGCCGCACGGTGGCGAACCAGTCCTCCACATCGATGGAACCCAGGGCCGTGGCCGCGACGGTCTGCTGGGCCAGGATGTCCAGCGGGTTCGCGGGGACGAAAAGCCGTTCGATCTTGCCGGCGAGCATCCGTTCCACCGTGATGGTGGTGTGCACCAGGTCCGCGCGGTGCTTGGGGAACAGCACACCCTGGGAGACCTCCCCGACCTGGTGGCCGGCGCGGCCCACCCGCTGCAGCCCGCTGGCCACGGACGGAGGGGACTCCACCTGCACCACGAGATCCACGGCGCCCATGTCGATGCCGAGTTCCAGGGAGGAAGTGGCCACCACGCAGCGCAGGCGCCCGGATTTCAGGTCGTCCTCGATCAGGGCCCGCTGGTCCTTGGAGACCGAACCGTGGTGCGCGCGGGCCAGGACAGGATCCGCGCCGGCGGTGCTGCCGGCCTGCGCCATCATGTGGGCCGGGGTCGCCGTCGACGTCGGGGATCCCGGCCCTGGTGCCCCGGCAGCGCCGCCCGCCGGCGCTGCCGCCGGGACCGCTTCGAAGTCCGGCGCACCGGCACCAAACTCGGCCCAGCCGCCGCCGGCGTCAATGAGCTGGCGCTCGGCGTAGATCTCGTTGAGCCGGGCGGTCAGCCGTTCGGCGAGCCGGCGGGAATTGGCGAACACAATGGTGGACTGGTTGGCGAGCACCAGGTCCACGATCTTTTCCTCGACGTGCGGCCAGATCGATGCCTGCGGCTGCAGCCCTGAGGCCGGGCCGGAGTCGAACGCGCCGGCCGCGCCCTGCAGATCGGACATGTCCTCCACCGGCACGGAGACGGTCAGATCCCAGTTCTTCTTCGACGGCGGGGCCACGATCTCCACCAGCGCGGAGCCGGCGAGGAACTGCGCCACCAGCTCCTTGGGCTCCACCGTCGCCGAGAGGCCGATCCGCTGGGCCGGCTTGGGCAGCAGGGCGTCGAGGCGTTCCAGCGACACGGCCAGGTGCGCGCCGCGCTTGGTACCCGCGACGGCGTGGACCTCGTCAACGATGATGGTGTCCACCTCGCTCAACGTCTCCCGCGCCTTGGACGTCAGCATAAGGAACAGCGACTCGGGAGTGGTGATCAGGATGTCCGGCGGGTTGCTCAGCAGCGCGCGGCGGTCCGACGCCGGGGTGTCGCCGGAGCGGACGCCCACGGTGATCAGCGGCGCAGGCAGGCCCAGGCGTTTGGCGGTCTGGGTGATCCCGATCAGCGGGGCTCGGAGGTTGCGTTCGACGTCGACGCCGAGCGCCTTGAGCGGCGAAATGTAGAGGACCCTGGTCTTGCGCTTGGGCGCCTTCCGCCGGGCGCTTCTTGCGGTGTCCAGGCCGGGCAGCGACTCGGGCTCGGCGGGGGCCGAGACAAGCAGCCGGTCGAGCGCCCAGAGGAAGGCCGCAAGCGTTTTACCGGAACCGGTGGGAGCAACCACGAGCGCGTGCGCACCGGAGGAGATCGCGTTCCAGGCGCCGTTCTGGGCCGGGGTGGGCGCCGTGAAGGCACCCAGGAACCACTCCCGGGTCGGCCTGCTGAACCGGTCCATGGCGTCTGCCTCGAGTGTGCCGCCGGCGTGCTGCCCCTTCATTCCTCCATCATGCCCTAAGGCAACGACAAGAAATGGCGGGCCGCAATCCGGGGTGTCACCAGACGTCCCGCCTCGGCGGCAGCGGAGCTACTGGGCCTGGAAGGCGCCGATGGTGAGCAGGTTGATGCCGGCGTTGGCGCAGGCGTCCCTGGGCTGGGCGAGGAACAGTGAGGCGGTGTCCTCCGGCGGGTAAATGCGGAAGCCAGCGGCAGGAGTCAGACTGCAGTCCGGGTAGTTGGCGGCCTGCGTATAGCGCAAGGTGGCGGCGCCGGCCTGGCCCGGTTCGAGCAGAACCTCGGTGGCGGGGGTGGTGTCCCGGGCCGCTGCGGCGCCGATCGGGGCTCCATCGGCACCGGCGGTGAGGGAGACGCCGGCAAAGCCCGACAGGAAGCAGGGTTCGGAGCCCGTGTTCGTCAGGAGCAGCTGCATGTAGACGCTGCCGGCCGCGCCACCGCCGGTGGAATCCGTGGTGGCCGTCAGCCCGGCGGCCTTGCACAGTGCCGGGCCGGCGGGCGCGGGCGCCGCCGAAGCGGGAGTCGACGCGGCGGGGCCGGCGGCCGCACCGGAGGCGGCGGGCTGGCTCGCGGAATCGGCGGGGGAGGCCGCCGGGGTGCTGGACGTCTGGGACTGCGGCGTGCCGGTGCCGCAGCCGGCAAGGAAGAGCGCTGCCACGGCTGCCGCCGTGGTAAATGCCAGTCTGTTGTTGATTCGCTGAGCCGTCATGGCACCACCTTCGTGCCCGTTGTGGCCTGAGTCAACGATGCCACGACGGCCGCGCCCGATTGATGCCCGGATTGTGATTTCCGGGCATCAACCGCGGTCAGCTACTCCTTGGGTGCGGAGCCGGGTGCCGAAGCCCCGGCCGGAACCGGTTTGTTGCTCCGGCCGCGGGCCAGGGCGAGCCCGCCGAGGGCGAGGCCGCCGACGCCGGCCACCAGCCCCGCCCAGCTGCGGGCCTGGGCGCCGTCGTCGTTCACCGCAGCCGCCTGGACGGTCTCCGGGGTGGTGTCCGAAGCGGCGGCATGGGCTGTGTGCCCGTCGGCCGCAGCGGAAGCCGTGACCGTCACGGACGGCGCCGGTGCCTTGAGCGAGTGCGGGTCCTGTCCCTCGGCGGGGAGCTGGGACCAGTCGGTCTGGCCGACCTCACAGTTCTGCAGGGTCGGGAAGTACAGGGTTTTGCCCGCAACGTCGGGCAGCTTGACGGAGAGCACCAGGGCGTCGCGGAGGGAGGGTTCCAGCGGTGCCTTGGCGGTGTAGACGATCTGGCTGGTCCGCTTGGTGATGGAGGCGCCGTCCGCGAGTTTCTTCGGCTCGGCCAGCTGTTCTGTGACCTTCTCGGCTGTCCAGTTCGGGTTGACCGTGGGCTGCGCATCGTTGAGTTCGGCGGGCAGGGTGATGGTCACCTTGGTGGTGCCGGATTCCTCGCAGCCGTGCGGGATTCCGAAAGTCAGCAGGGCGTAGGAGTTCGCCGTGGTCTTATCCGGCGTGACGCCGACGTGGGCCGAGGCGCCGGAAACGCCGGCGAGCATCAGCGCCGCGGTTCCGCCGGCCACGGCAGTGGCAGTGAGGGTACGGCGCAGGACGGGTAGGGAAGAAGTCTTCACAGGGTTGCCTTTCAGGCATGCGCTGCCCAGGGGCATCGCAAAAGATGGGAGGGTGGCGCGGCGGCTATGCTGGTGCTCCGGGCACCGATGTTCTGGGCGGGATGTCTTGGCAACGACGCGGCCGCGGCCGGGTGCGAGTCAGGAATATACGACGGCGGCGGGCGGCCCGCGGCGGCAGTCGCGCCGGAGGTTCCGCCACGGCAGCGGCGCGGCGTCCGCCAGCCAGCAGGTGGCGGCCGGCGGTGCCGCCACGGCTGCGGGCGCCACCGGGACCGGGAGCCCGAGCAGCGGGCGGAGCCAGGCAGCGAGGGCCCACAGGGCCGCCTCGCCCCTGGCGAGCAGGACAGCGCAGAGGAGGGTTGCCAGCGCGTGGCCGGCCAGCATCAGCACCGAAAGCAGGGCGAGTTGTGCGTCCGGCACCGATGCTGCGAGCTGGCCGTCACCGACGGGCAGGGGAAGCGGTCCGGGGTGGTGCGGCGCTGCCATTCCCACGGGTACTGACGCGGCCCCGGGCTGGGCGGGGGAAATGGCAGGAGCGCTGAAGGCGGTGAACGCGTTGTGCAGCACCAGCTGCCCGGTGCCCAGCAGCCCCGCCATGGCCGGGAAGTTGAGCTTCAGCCGGGTGGCGGTGGTGGAAGCCAGCGCGGTCAGGGCAAACAGGGCCAGCAGGATGCCGGGGGAGGGGAGCTGGCCGCCGGCCAGCGTGTGCGCCCCGGCGCCGAGGGAGAGGACCGTGAGTGCCACCATGGCCGAACGCAGGGCGTGGAACGGGGCTCTGGCGGCTGTGCGCACGGAACACTCCCTTCACCGGCTGCGGCCGTGGTTGCTCCCGCGGGCCTTACTGCCTGCGGGCTGACTCCCGATTCTACCGGCGAGTTCTACCGGGCTGCGAAAAGCGCCCCGGAAGGCGTCAGTCTGTTTCGGGACCCGAGCAGTAGTGGCAGTTGTCCGGGCACAGTGCGTCTGCGGCGAGGTCCTCAAGACGGTCGCCGGTTCGTACGTCGGGCCAAAGTCCGGGGGCGCCGTTGGCCCGATCTTGCTGCAAAGTCACGTTGTGTCCTGAACGTCATTGGTGCGGAACGCTGATGGATTCAGCTTCCCCTGTGGGGAAGTAGCTCCTCAATGGAGCAACTGACGGCAACAACAGTTCCGCCTTGTGCAGCCGTCCAACGAACCGAGGGGGCAAGCTGGCCGTTAAACAGAGATGCCCCCGGTCCGGGGACCGGGGGCATCTCTGTTCGCTGTGAATTCAGCTCACCGCGTCAGTTCTCGACGTCAGCTCAACCCGTCAGTTCACCGGGGCGGCGACGGCAGCGCCGGCGAGGCGCAGCCAGGTGTCCACCACGGTGTCGGGGTTCAGCGAGACGGAGTCTATGCCTTCCTCGACCAGCCACTCGGCGAAGTCCGCGTGGTCGCTGGGCCCCTGGCCGCAGATGCCCACGTACTTGCCGCGGGCCTTGCAGGCCTTGATGGCCATGCTCAGGAGCTTCTTGACGGCAAGGTTGCGCTCGTCGAAGCTTCCGGCCACGATGGCCGAATCCCGGTCCAGGCCCAAGGTCAGCTGGGTCATGTCGTTGGAGCCGATGGAGAAGCCGTCGAAGTAGTCCAGGAACTCGTCGGCCAGTAGTGCGTTGGACGGGAGTTCGCACATCATGATGACCTCGAGGCCGTTTTCGCCGCGGCGCAGGCCGTTCTCGGCGAGCAGGTCGATGACGCCGCTGGCCTCGTCCACGGTGCGAACGAACGGGATCATCAGCTTGACGTTGGTCAGGCCCATTTCGTTGCGGACGAAGGACAGGGCCTCGCACTCCAGGTCGAAGCAGTCCCGGAAGGACGGCTCCAGGTACCGGGAGGCACCGCGGAAACCGATCATCGGGTTCTCTTCATGCGGCTCGTAGGCGGGCCCGCCGATGAGGTTCGCGTACTCGTTGGACTTGAAGTCGGACATCCGCACAATCACCGGCTCCGGCGCGAACGCCGCGGCGATGGTGGCCACGCCTTCGGCCAGGCGTTTGATGTAGTAGTCGCGCGGGCTGTCGTAGGCGGCAATCCGGTCCCGGATTTCGGCAAGGACGTCCGCGGGCTGGTCTTCCAGGTTCAGCAGCGCCTTGGGGTGGATGCCGATCTGGCGGTTGATGATGAATTCCAGCCGGGCCAGGCCCACGCCGTGGTTGGGCAGCTGCGCGAACGTGAACGCCTGCTCGGGTGTGCCCACGTTCATCATGACCTTGACCGGGGCCTCGGGCAGCTGGGTGATCTCGGTTTCCTCAACAATGAAGTCCAGCAGGCCCTCGTAGATGACACCGGTCTCGCCGTCGGCGCAGGAAACGGTCACGTCGAGCCCGTCGGAGAGGACATCCGTGGCGTCCCCGGTGCCGACGACGGCGGGAATCCCCAGTTCGCGGGCGATGATCGCCGCGTGGCAGGTCCGTCCGCCGCGGTTGGTCACGATCGCGGAGGCCCGCTTCATGATCGGTTCCCAGTCCGGGTCGGTCATGTCCGCGACGAGGACATCGCCGGTCTTGAAGGCGGCCATCTGGTCAATCGCGGTGAGGATGCGGACGCTGCCGGCACCGATGCGTTGGCCGATGGCGCGGCCCTCGACCAGCACCCGGCCCGTCCCGTTCAGGCGGAAGCGGCTGAGGCTGCCGGAGGTCCTGCGGGACTGCACGGTTTCCGGGCGTGCCTGCAGGATGTACAGGCCGCCGTCGATCCCGTCCTTGCCCCATTCGATGTCCATCGGGCGCCCGTAGTGGTTTTCGATGGCGACGGCATGGCGGGCGAGCTGCTCGACGTCGTCGTCGGTGAGGCTGAAGCGGTTCCGCAGCGAAGCCTCAACCGGAACGAAGTCAATGGTGTGGCCCACCTCGCGGTTGCTGGTGTACGTCATCTGGAGGGCCTTCTCGCCCAGCCCGCGCTTGAGGATCGCCGGGCGGCCTGCCTCCAGGGCGGGCTTGTAGACGTAGAACTCATCCGGGTTGACGGCGCCCTGGACGACGGCCTCGCCGAGGCCGTAGGAGGACGTGACGAAGACGGCGTCCTGGAACCCGGATTCGGTGTCCATCGTGAACATCACGCCGGAAGCGCCGACGTCGGAACGGACCATCCGCTGGACGCCCGCCGAGAGTGCCACTTCAGCGTGCTCGAACTTGTGGTGCACCCGGTAGGCGATGGCCCGGTCGTTGTACAGGGACGCGAAGACATCCTTGATGGCCTGCAGGATGTTCTCAATGCCGCGGACGTTCAGGAAGGTTTCCTGCTGGCCGGCGAAAGAGGCGTCGGGGAGGTCTTCCGCCGTCGCGCTGGAGCGGACGGCCCAGGAGAGGTCCTCGGAGCCACCATGCTTCTCCACCAGCTTCTGGTACGAGGCGCGGATCTGCGCTTCAAAGTCCGGCAGGAAGGGCGTATCGCGCATCAGTTTGCGGATCTCCTGGCCGGCTGCCGCCAGCGCCGTCACGTCATCGGTATCCAGGCCGACCAGCCTGTCGGCGATCCTCTGGTCCAGTCCAGAGTCCGCCAGGAAGCTGCGGTAGGCGTCGGCGGTCGTGGCGAAGCCGTCCGGGACCTGGACGCCGGCAGACGTCAGGTTCTGCACCATCTCGCCGAGGGAGGCGTTCTTGCCGCCCACCCGGTCCAGGTCCTTGAGGCCGAGTTCTGAGAACCACAGGATGTCTGTCGTCATGGTT
This sequence comes from Arthrobacter sp. NicSoilB4, assembly GCF_019977335.1. Classification (NCBI taxonomy): domain Bacteria; kingdom Bacillati; phylum Actinomycetota; class Actinomycetes; order Micrococcales; family Micrococcaceae; genus Arthrobacter; species Arthrobacter sp. NicSoilB4. The sequence goes on from NZ_AP024653.1 coordinate 514,701, forward strand.
ACTGCTCCTTTGCAGATGATGGCATGCGGTATCGCCGCCCGCCCGGGCGGTCGCCGGTTGATGGGCGCAATTCCTGTCCACAGTGACAGGTCTCCGCCGGTGATTCCACCTGATGTGGTCCACGCAACACTTGTGAAGCCCTTGCCCTAGTGCTTGAGATTCATCTTTTGCAGGATAGTGGCTGCCATTTCCTCAACGGAGACGCTGGCCGAATTGAGGTAGGGAATGCCGTGCGACACGTACAGGCGTTCGGCGCTGCGCAGCTCGAAGCCGCACTGCCGCAGCGACGCGTAGGGCGAGCCCCGGCGACGTTCGGTGCGGACCTGGCTCAGGCGCAGGGGGTTGGTGGTGAGGCCGAAACACTTTGAAACAAACGGCCGGAGCGGCCTGGGCAGCCCTTCGCGTTCAAAGTCCTCGTCCACCAGCGGGAAATTCGCGGCGAAGATGCCGTGCTGCAGCGCCAGGTACATGGTGGTGGGGGTTTTGCCGCACCGCGACGGGGCCACCAGGATGACCTGGGCCTTTTCAAGCGCGCGCAGGCTCTGGCCGTCGTCGTGCTCCATGGCGTATTCGACGGCGGCCATCCGGGACTGGTACCGGGCGGCGTTGCCCAGCCCGTGGGCCCGGCCCGGTTCCCCGCTGGCCTCGGTTCCCAGGGCGCGCTCCAGCTGCCCGACATGGGTCCCGATGAGGTCCACGATGATCCCGTTGCACGTGCCCAGGGTGTGGCGGATGTCGCTTCCGACGGCGGTGGAGAACACGATCGGCTGCAGACCGGTGGCGGCACGGTGGTCGATCACCTTGACGACGGCCCTGGCCTGGTCGGCGGTGGTGATGAAGGGGATCGTGATGCGGTCGAATTCGTTCTCGGGGAACTGCGTCAGCAGGGTGTTGCCGAGGGTCTCTGCGGTGATGCCCGTGCTGTCCGAAAGGAAGTAGACCGGGCGGGGAGCGTCATTGGTCATGAACGCATTGTGCACCAGTGCGGGCCGCGGGTTCTTCCATGACGCTCTGGGGAGCGAGGAGTAGGGTGTGTCTCACGTCACCAAGGGAGCCCCAATGAGCTACAAATTTCGAACCGTCAAGGTTCGCGGTACGGACCTGGTCGGAACAATCGCCCGCAAGCACGGGAGCCCGGCCGAAATCTACGAGACCTCGAAAGACCCGAGCACGTCCGTGGTGCCTGTCTACTTCGTTGAAACAGGCGAAGTCCGCTTTTTCGACCGCTCGGTGCTGGAGGACGTTGTGGCCCCGGCGGGCTGATGAATGTCTTAAATGCGCGCAAAGCCTGGAAAGCGAAGATTTAGACATCACAGGACGGGCCGATTTTCAAGTCAAATGGGCGCTATTGCCCGTCAAAGCTAAGCCGACTAGCCTGACGTTGGGATCTGACCCGGGCATCTTCTGGGGAGAGACCATTTCGGTGTTCCGATCGAGTTGGATTCCGCAACGGCTGGCTCCATGGTCTCAAAACGATGGAGCCAGCTGCAGGAATCTTTGGCTAGATGGCTGGCTGCAGGTCGGAGCGGGCAGGTGAAGTAGCCCGGCTTTTGCCGCGCCGGCCACCCATGCCTAGGGCGTTCGAGCCGCATCGTCCGTCAAGTTCGCCACCGCTGCCTGGAGCAGCGACGCCGATGACGGCCCGCAGGCTCCCTCGGGGGCGGCGGCGCGACTGGTTGACGGAGCTATACGGGAACGTTAGAGTCCTCTCACTGCGGTTGGGGCCGTCCGACAAAGATGCGGAAGGACCCTAACCATGAACCTTTTGACCCGCTTGGTCGTCGCCTCCGGCGCTGGCCTGGCTCTCGCACTCACTGCCTCGCCCGCGCTGGCCGCGCCGCCGGCCGACCCGGGCGGCAACCGCGCCCAGGTGGAACGCACCGAATTTACCAACGCCGATGGGTCCTACACCTCTGAGTACCGTGGCGCCACCCGAAACGTCGAAGGCCACTACACGACCAATACCCGCGATCAGACGACTGACGGCCAGTCGTCGTTCGACTATAAAACGCACTACAACCTGACGGACAACGTGACAAAGTTGAGTAGCCAGAACACATTTACTGAGGGTGGCGTGACATGCCGCACCAACTCCCAGATGGTCATCACGAAGGGTGAGACGCGCAGGGAGAAGACGCATTCGACCTGCTAGCTATTTTCCGATACGCAGTCCCCTCACCCCGCCCCTGAGAGCCGGGGCGGGGGTAGTTACGGCGTCTTCGGTCGAAGCGCTACCAGCCAGCCGGCCCACTCGCGGGCGGCGCTGAAAGTCCACGTCTTCGCCCCGCTTGGCCCCGCGATCGACTGAATGCCGTCGGCAATCTCGAAGCGGCGTGCGCCAGCCTCGACTGCCTGGGCCATGCCGCCCGGCGGAGTGAGGCTGGCCGAGCTGGAGTTGACGCTCATGCAGCCGACGAGCATCGCGTTCGCCGTTGTGCTCGTTACTGCCGGGACGGTTCCCGAGGATGCCGCCGCACCGGATGCAGACGTCGCGGCGGTGTCAAGCCCTGAGGCGCCGGAATACCTTGCGATACCCCCTCCGCTCGTCGTCGAAGTCGTCGTCCAGGAATAGCCTGCCGACTCGGACGCAGTGGCCACTTTGTAGTAGCCGTAGACTTTCGGGTTTGCGATGGTGGTCACCGCGGCCAGCCGTGTCCAGCCGGCCGGGACGCCCGTCGTGGTGATGCTGCCGCCGTTCAGGGCGAGGCAGCTGACCAGGAGATCTCCTGGGGCGACGTTGGCGGGTTTGGGGATCGTGAGTGTGGTGCCCGCTGTGGTGTTCGTTGCCTGGCTGACCGACTCACGGACGATGATGCCGCTGCCGCCTCCCGGGTCGCTGGGGCTGACGCTCCAGGTCTGCGTCGCTGCCGTCGTATCGGTGTTGCCGGCCGCGTCGGTGGCCCAGACCCCGAATGTGTGGGATCCGATCGACAATCCGGTGTAGGTCTGGGGCGAGGTGCATGCGACGCGCGGCGCACCATCCAGGCTGCACTGGAACGTCGAGTTGGCTTCACTCGAGGTGAATGCGAAGGAGGCGCTGGTCGACGTCGATGCCGCAGGTGGTCCCGACGTGATGGTCGTCTCCGGGGGCACCGTGTCCGCCGGCGGTGGGGTCGTGTCCACGGTCCACGTATGGCTGGCGGGAGTCGGGTCGGCGCCGTTCTGGTCGGATGCACGAACCTGGAAGGTATGCACGCCAGCAGACAGTCCTGTGTACGACACCGGACTGATGCAGTTGGCGAATGCTGCCGAGTCGAGCGAGCAGGCGAAGGTCGCGCCGGTCGACGTCGAGGTGAAGCCGAACTGAGCCGATGTGGAGCTCGTCGGGCTGGCTGGCTGGCTCGTGATCGTCGTGTCCGGCGGTTGGGAAGTGGGGGTCCCAGCCCCGATCTTGCGCGGGTCGTAGGCAGCGTCGACGAGTAGAGCCGGCGTGTAAGCGGCAGCGATGGACTGCCATGGCACCGCCTTGAAGTTCTGGCGCTGCCCGCCGTCGTTGGCGGTGTCCTGTGTGACGAAGAAGCCCTGGGGGAAGGGCCCGCCGACGCCGAAGTTGGTGACGTCTACCCCGTCCATGCCGGTGACAGCATCGATCCCGTTTCCGGCCGGGATGGCGAAGGCCCCGAGCGGTCTGTTGTCGTCGCGGGCGTAGGCGTGGAATCGGTTGGAGCCCTGGCTGGCGGCCAGCAGGTATCCGGCGCCACCGCTGCCGTAGTAGATGCTGATGCCCTTGACGTCCTGGACGATGTCGCCGCCATTTTCGGTGGTGCTGACAACTCTCGTCCCGGCGGTCGAGTCCCCAGGCTCGGCGCCGTAGCGCCAGATCCCGCCGATGTCCTCCTGGGCGATGTAGAGCCGCTTCATCTCATCATCGGCCACCAGGCCCTCGGTGTGGGCGGGACCGCTCACCGTCCAGCTGCGCACGAGCCGTCCCTTAACTGATCCGGTGGAGCCATCGAGTTCCCACTGCTCGACCTTGCCGATATCGGTGACATAAGCGAAGTACTTACCGGTGTCCGGGGAGTGGTAGAAGGAGAACCCGCGTGGCGTGGCGATGCTGGCGGTGGGGGCGAAGCTGCCGACCTTCGTCAGCGAGCGATCCGACTCGTTGACCTTGTAGAAGTCAAGGCTCCGTGCCCGGTTCGAGACACCGACCAAGCCGACGCGGCTGCTGCCGAGGGGGAAGTTGTACCGGACATCAACGTTGTTCATCCGTCCGTCGGGGTAGTAGAACAACTCCCGTCCGGACAGGTCGTAGACGACAAGGCCACGCCCATCAGTGCTCTTGTCCGTGCCGATGATGGTGCTCTTCGACGGATCGGTGGGATGCATCCAGATGGCCGGGTCGTCCGCGGCATCCCCTGATCCGTGTATCGGGGCAGTTTCGACCGTTGCGCTGACCTGCACCACGGCCGCACTCGCGACCGGAGCGGCGAGCCCCACAAGCAGTCCAGCCACCATCAAGGGAGTGAGGATTCTGGCGACTATGCGCATGATGACCTCTCTGTCATCTGGGAGAAAAGTCCCGGGAAACCACGCTTGAAAATGGGGGATGTGCATGCGGATGTGCGCACTGACGTTCAACGGGTGGCGGCTGAATCTATGGTCACCCTGAGGGGTACAAGTTCTAGTCCTGCGACCTTGGGAAAACCTTGGAGCGGGTCGTCACCCGCCCTGCATCGCCAGTCCCCATTCAGCACCGAGGCAACGATCCCGAAAAAGATTCCGGTGGGTGCGTAACCTTTCGGGGTTCTCCAGCGATTACCGCTTTGCAGGCGCCGCCGGAGCTTGGACCCCCCACCAGTCCTCCGGCGGGCCTTCCACTGTGAGCGCTGGCCGGCGTCTGCCCCCAAGAGGCGCCGGCCAGCCTTAACGCAACCCCAGGATGGACGTTTTCTTGTAATGAGTGTTAGCGATACCGCCACGTGTTGACCATGCAGGGAAACCGGCTCGGTGCCACGCTCCGCTCCAACAGCCCCCGACCGCACACCGATCACGTCGCGGCACTGCGTTACGAATCGGACACTGCGGTAATGCCGCTGCGGGACGCATGGACGGACGCTTGCGAAGTCTGGATGAACTACCTCCGCACGGACCTGGGCTGCTGCACTGAGGAGTCGCTGGAAAAGTTCACCGCCAGCACCGGAAACGCCGCCCTGGTCTACGCCGGAAGCAATATCACCGGATTCACCAAACCGGCCCCGTTCACCGGTACCACCGGAACCTGTGACACCATCCCGGCCTACAGCCCGGACGGACGGGGTGAAGGGCTGGAACGCATCCGGGAGCAATGGGCTCAGGTTTTGCGGAACCCCGCCTCCCTGACAGCCCGGACCGCGCAGGAACTGGCAGGAGCTTTTCAGGACGCGATCACCCGGGATTACCTGATGAGGGACGTCATCACCAACGCACCTGATCAATTCACGCCCGTGATGCTGGGCGTGTTCCGGGGCCGCCCGGACTGGGCCCGTGTGGACACCGCCCAGGAAGTCGCCTTCGAACTGATGAAGGCAGCCCCCGAAGGAAAGCGCGCCCCGATGCTGTGCCTGATCGGCTGGCTGGAATGGCTCAAAGGCAAGTCCAGATTCGCTGCCCGGTACCTCAAGCTGGCACTGGAGGACACCACCGACTACCGCCTCGCCGTGCTGCTGGCCGAACTCGTGAGCCGCGGAATGGTCGCTGACTGCGCCCGGAACCCGGAAAAGTCCTACGCCCGCACCAAGAACCGCTAGCCGGAGGGACGGAGACCGGACCCGACACAAAAGGGGCTACAAGATCCTGCTGGACCTACTCGCCGAGCACGGCGATACACCGCAGACCCCGATTCCCGTAGCAGTCGAGACCAGCCACGGACTCCTCGTGGCCACCCTGCGAACAGGAGCAATGAGCAGCCTCGAGAGCTAATGGGGCCCCGCGGTAGGTTAACCGGCCGCCTTCCTGGTCCCCGGACACGGTGCTAGCATCAGAGCCTTCGCGCCTTCAGGCCCACGTGCCGGGGAGGTCAAGCACCCCGCAGGGGCACCTCAACGTACATCCCCAGTACCCAGGAGGCCACCATGAAAAAGCCACATGTCATCGCGCTGCTCACCGCCAGCTTTCTCGCCTTAACGTCGCCCGCGACCGCGGCTGCCCCCTTCGACGGGGCCACGGGTGGTGGCACGATCCGCTTCGGGGACGGCACGGCCCAAATCACCGTCAGCGCCAACGTGCCCTCCGCCGGAGACCGGCTCGAAGCCAGCGGCAACATCACCTTCAAGCTGCCCGGGGAGCCTGCCGTGCACGGAACCGTAGACTGCCTCCGCGTGGAGGGGATTGACGCTAATCTGAGCGGCCAACTGGACGACGGACGCTTTTTCCGGATCGGCATCCGCGACACTCCGGGCGTCGGCACGGACGAGGCCAAGATCGATCTCAGCGAAAACCCTGTCGAGTGCGATGTTGAGCGGGTCCGCCAACGGATCCTCAACGGACACTTCCGCGTCGATGACAACTGACCTCTGGGACTTCCACCCGGTCGCGCACGCTGCGCTGGCGCCACGGTTGGGTATTGAAGCCGACCCGTCCTGCTCAGTGGTTGCAACCGGGGAGAAGACCCCGTGAGATGGCAGCTCGATTCAGGACCGGCGTGTGACGGCTGGAGCGTGCAGGAGGAAAGCATTGCCAATTCTTTGCCAACGGGTCCGTTCCGGGCAAAGCAAAGGCCCCTGCTTCCCTTGTAATCAAAGGAAACCAGGGGCCTCGATACTTGGCGGTGACGGTGGGATTTGAACCCACGTTGGCTTTTACACCAAACAACATTTCGAGTGTTGCACCTTCGGCCGCTCGGACACGTCACCAACCTGAATAGGTTACCGGAGCCAAGCGCTGATCCACAAAACGGCGGCACGGGGCGCCTCGGAAGCGCCGGAACGGGACCCGCCCGTAAGGGACAAGCTTCCCTGCGTCAGCGACTGGCACTAGATTCTTCAGCAAGATGAGTACTTCCGACCAGCACACCACAGCCACCGCATATTGGACCATCGGCCCCCGGCAAGGGGAGCTCCGGCGCGAGGACCTGCCCGCGCCCGGCCCCGGCGAAGCGCTGGTCCGCACCCTGTTCTCGGGCATCAGCAAAGGCACCGAACTCGTCGTGCACAACGCCCGCGTCCCGGAGTGTGTGGCGGAGGAAATGGCCGCCCCGAACCAGGAAGGTTCCTTTCCGTCCCCGGTGAAGTTCGGCTACCTCTCCGTCGGCGTCGTCGAGGACGGCCCGGCTGAATGGCTCGGCAAGACCGTCTTCTGCCTGTACCCGCACCAGGACCGCTACATCGTGCCGGTGGAGTCGCTCACCGAGGTTCCGGAGGACGTCCCAGCCCGCCGCGCCGTGCTGACCGGCACGGTCGAGACCGCGATCAACGGGATCTGGGAGGCCGGGCCACGCCTCGGCGACAGGGTCGCCGTGATCGGCGCCGGTCTCGTCGGCGGCATGGTGGCCAGGCTCCTGGCCTCCTTTCCGCTCGGACGGCTCCAGCTGGTCGACGTCGACCCGGCCAAGCGGGCGTTAGCCGAAACGCTCGGCGTCGAGTTCAGCCACCCCGACGACGCCCTGCCGGACTGCGACATCGTGATCCACTGCTCCGCCTCCCAGGAAGGCTTGGCGCGGGCCCTGCAGCTGGCAGGGGACGACAGCGACGTCATCGAGATGTCGTGGTACGCCGACCGCAACGTCACCGTGCCGCTGGGGGAGGACTTCCACGCCCGCCGGCTCTCCATCCGCGCCAGCCAGGTGGGCGTCGTGGCCCGCGCCCGCCGCCACCGCCGCACCAACGCCGACCGGCTCCAGCTCGCCGTCTCCCTGCTGCGTGATCCGGGGTTCGACGTATTCCTCACCGGTTCCTCCACCCTCGACGAGTTGCCCGACGTCGTCCGGCAGCTCTCCGACGGCGCGCTGAACGCGCTCTGCCACGTCATCGAATACCCCGCCACAACAGAAGCCACGAGGTAAACCCGTGTTCAGCCTGACCGTCCGCCGCAACTTCATGATCGCCCACAGCCTCCCGCGCCCGGCGTTCGGCCCCGCCCAGGGCCTGCATGGCGCCACCTTCGTCACGGAGGTGACCTTCCGCCGCCGCACTCTCAATGACGACTCGATCGTCCTGGACATCGGCGAGGCCGGCGAAGTGCTGGATGCCGTCCTCGAAGGCCTGAACTACAAGAACCTGGACGAGCACCCGGACTTCGCCGGCAGGCTCAGCACCACAGAGGCCCTGGCCCAGTACGTCGCCGACGCCGTTGCGGCGAAGATCCGCAATGGCGCCGACGGCCGGGAGCTGGCCGGGCTGGACGTTACCCTCCGCGAAACCCCCGACGCCTGGGCCAGTTACTCGCTCGACTTCGAGGCCAGCTAGGACCTCCGTGCCGGCCAGGAACACGCCGCCAGCCGGGACCACGCTGAAGCCGGGCAGCCTCCGCGTCCGGCTTGTCGTGCCCGGCAGCGTGCGCCACAACTCCGGCGGCAACGTCTACAACGCAGCCCTCGCCCGCGAACTTGCCGGGCTGGGCGTGGACGTGGAAACCTTTCCGCTCGACGGCGGCTGGCCGGTAGGCAGCCCGGAGGACCGGCGGCGGCTGGCCGCACTGCTCCGCGACGACGGCGGAGCCTCCGGGCGCACCGCCGCCGGGCACACCGTCACGATCGTCGACGGGCTCCTCGCCTGCGGGGCACCGGATGAACTGGCAGCCGCCGCAGCCGCCGGACGGCCCGCCTGGATCCTGCTGCACATGCCGCTGGACGACACCGGGCAGGATGAAGCCGGGCTGGAGCGCCGCGCGCTGCGGGCGGCTGCCGGGGTCATCTGCACGAGCACCTCGGCTGCGGCCGCAATCCGGGCCAGGCACGCACTCGACGGAATCCGGGTTGCCCTGCCAGGCACGGACACCGCCGCGCTGGCCCCCGGATCGGAGCCGCCGCATCTGCTGGCCGTCGCCGCCCTGCTGCCGAACAAGGCCCAGTCACTGCTCCTTGCCGCGCTCGCAGCCCTGACGGACCTGCCGTGGACGGCGTCGCTGATCGGTTCCGACACCGCGGACCCGGCCTACGCCGCGCAGCTCCGGGACGCGGTGACGCGGCTGGGCCTGCAGGACCGCCTCCGGATCCCGGGGGAGCTGCGCGGCAGTGCCCTCGATGCAGAATGGGCCGCGGCCGACCTTAGCCTGCTCATCTCGCGGGCCGAGACTTTCGGGCTCGTGGTCACGGAATCGATTGCCAGGGGAGTGCCGGTCGTCGTCCGGGCCGGCACCGGCGCCGTCGAAGCGCTCGCGGCCGGCACGCCGGCGGCCGGGCCGGCTGCCGCGCGCGCAGCAGAGAACAGTACGGCAACCCTCCCGGGAACCGCCGTCGTCCTGGACACGGACCCGGCTCCCCTCGCGGACGTGCTGCGGCGCTGGCTGGCCCAACCGGCACTGCGCACCCGCTGGCGGGCCGCGGCGGTTGACGCGCGGGACCGGCTGCCCGGCTGGAATGCCACGGCCCGGACCGTGCTGGAAGTGGTGAACCCGGGACACCCGTCCCCGCCGCCGGCGGCCGCCGGGGACGAAAAGCCGGCCGCGGAAGATTCCCCTGCCGCACAAGCTGTTGGACAATGACCCCATGACGCCCCAGCCCCTCACCACGCAGCCCCTGACCGCGAACGCGCCGCCGGCGCGGACCCTCACCCGCGAGCGGCTCCGCGCCTGGGCCTGGCACAAACAGGGCCTGGACGGGTCGCTGGCCGGCAGCACCTCGGAGCAGGTCTTTGCCCGCGCCGGCTGGGCCCGCTCCGTGGGCGGCGCCAACCCCTACCTGACGCTCTTCGCCCGCGCCGGCATCCGGCGCGACCAAGTGGACGCCGACGTCCTGGCGCACCGGATCTTGGAACTTCCGACGGCGCGAGGCTGCACGTACGTCCTGGGCCGGGACGACTTCGCCTGGGCGCTGCAACTCGGACGGGACGCCGCCGAGGCCGCCTTCAAAGTGGTCGGCAGGCTCGGGGTGGACCGCGGCGAAATCACCCTGCTGGAGGAACAGGTGCTGCACACGCTGACCGAGGCAGCCGTTCCGCTGGACCCGCGGCAGCTCAAGGAGGAACTCGGCGAATCCGTGCGGAACCTCGGCGAGGAAGGCAAAAAGAAGGGCGCCACCACCACGCTGCCCACGGCCCTCGGCATCCTGCAGGCGCAGGGCCGGATCCGGCGGGTCCCGGCCAACGGGCGCCTGGACCAGCAGCGCTACGCCTACGAGCTCTGGAACCTGCCGCCGAGCCCGCTCGACGAGGACGAAGCCCGCGCCGAGCTGATCCGCCGCTACCTGGGCTGGACCGGCGGGGCCACGTTCAAACAATCGCAATGGTTCACGGCGTTCACCGTTGTCCAGAGCAAGGCGGCGCTGGCCGCGGCGGGCGCGGTGGAGGTTCCCACGGCCGCCGGGGTGACGCTGTGGATGCTGCCCGACGATGTCGAAAAGCTCGCCGTTTTCGAAGAGCCGGCCGACGAGCAGATCCAACTGCTCGCCGGAACGGATTCCCTCGCACTGTTGCGGCGCAATGCCGCCGAACTCCTGGCCGACGAGGACCAGCACACACAGGCCCTCGGCTCGCTGGCGCTTCAGGCGGACCTCCCGGACCATCCCATCTTCGACCGGGGCCGAATCATCGGGCTGTGGCAGTACGATCCCGGCAGGGAACGGATCGTGCCCTGGCTGTTCCGCGCGCCCACGGCGGCCGTGACCCGGCGGATCGGCGAAACCGAGGACTGGATCCGCGAGGACCTGGGGGACTTCCGCGCGTTCAGCCTTGACTCACCAGCCACCCGGCAGAAGCGGATCGACAACCTGGCGGCTGCCGCAGCAGGCTCGGCCGCCGCCAGTTAGCGCGGCGGGGACACCGCGGGCACGGGGAGGCGCGATGGCGAAGGCTCAGGCGCCCCGGTGCCCGGCGAAGAAGTCCCGGAGCAACGTCGCGCATTCCTGTTCCCGGACCCCGCCGTACACTTCAACCCAGTGGTTGAGCCGGCGCTCGCGGAGAACATCGAACACGGAACCGGCGGCCCCCGCCTTCTCGTCCCACGCACCGAACACCACCCGGGGAATCCGGGCCAGCACCACGGCACCGGCGCACATGGCGCAGGGCTCGAGCGTCACCACCAGGGTGCAGTCTTCCAGGCGCCAGCCGTCACCGGCCTTCCCGCCCCGGGCGCTGAGTTCCTGCAGCCGCGCGGCAGCCGCGCGGATGGCCACCATCTCAGCGTGCGCCGTCGGATCCCCGATGGCCTCCCGCTCGTTGCGCCCGCGGCCGAGCACGGTGCCGTCGGGACCAATGACGACGGCGCCGATCGGCACGTCCGCCGTGGCCAGCGCGGCACGCGCCTCGCCCAAGGCAAGGCCCATCCAGTCGGCATGGCGGGGCTCAGGGGAAGTCATGGCTCAATGATAGTTTCGAACACTAAGCAAGCTGTGCAGCACGAAGTAGTCAGGAGATGGCCGTGACCACCAGGACGGAAAGCTGGCTCATGCGGCGCTGGGGCAAGTGGGTTGTGCCGTACGCCGCCCTGTGGATCACGATGCTCGTGGGCGGCGTGCTGGTGGTTCTCCTGGCGGTGCTCAGCGCCGAGGTCTATGACAACGTGGTGGACGACGCCGGCCTGGCGAATCTGGACAAGCCAACCCTGGCGTTAATGGAACAGCTCCGCAGCCCCGGGTTGGACTCCTTCGTTACAGGGTTCACGAACATCGGCGGAGGCGTCGGCATGCCCATCCTGGCCAGCATCCTCACTGCCTGGCTCATCTGGGCCTCCCGGACCTGGCGGCCGCTGATCCTGATCGGCGCCGCCGCCGCTGTGTCCACCACGGCCACCACGATGGGCAAGAAACTGATCGGCCGGAACCGCCCGGACCACGCGGACGCCGTGCCTCCCTACGAGGACTCGCCGTCGTTCCCCAGTGGACACACGCTTAACACCACGGTGGTGATCGGGCTCGTGGTGTACCTCGCCTGCCTGCAGGTGCAGCGCACCATTGCGCGCGTCGCCCTGATCGCTGCCGGTGTGATCTTCGTGGCAGCAATGGGGATGAGCAGGGTCTTCCTGGGCCATCACTGGATGACCGATGTGATCTTCGGATGGCTGCTGGGGCTGGCGTGGGTGGCGATCGTGATCATGGCCCACAGGCTCTTCCATGTCTTGCGGCACCGGGAACACGCGGGTCCCGCGCCCACGTTCGACAACCCCGCGCACCTCAGAGACGGCGTCGGGGGGACCGCCAGCAGCACCGGCAAAGACCGCCGGTCCGGTGGCAAGGACGACGTCGGCGCCCGCGGTCCCACGGGCGGGCCACCAGCCGCCGGGTGATAGTTTTGACCCATGCGCACTTTCGTTGTGGACCACCCGCTGGTCGCCCATAAGCTCACCGTTCTGCGGGACAAGAACACCCCGTCCCCGGTCTTCCGCCAGCTCACCGAGGAACTGGTCACGCTCCTTGCGTACGAGGCCACCCGCGAAGTCCGCACCGAACCGGTTACCATCGAGACACCGGTCAGCACCACCATCGGCACCGCTTTCACCAAGCCCACCCCGCTGGTGGTCCCCATCCTCCGGGCGGGACTCGGCATGCTCGAGGGCATGACCAAGTTGGTCCCCACCGCCGAGGTGGGCTTCCTGGGCATGGCCCGGGATGAAGAGACCCTGGACATCATCACGTACGCCGAGCGGCTCCCCGAGGATCTCACCGACCGCCAGATCTTTGTCCTGGACCCCATGCTCGCCACCGGCGGCACGCTGCGCGAGGCCATCAAGTTCCTCTTCAAGCGCGGCGCGTCCGACGTCACCTGCATCTGCCTGCTGGCCGCTCCGGAAGGCCTGGCGAAGCTGGAGGAGGAGCTCTCCGACGCCAATGTGACGATCGTGCTCGCCTCCATCGACGAGAAGCTCAACGAGAAGTCCTACATCGTTCCGGGCCTGGGCGACGCCGGCGACCGCCTCTACGGCGTGGCCGGCTAACCAGCCGCCGGTTTCGACGCCGCCCCCGCTGCGGGTTTCCCGCGGTTGGGGTTGCCCTACCGGAAAACGCTGTCCGGGACTAGCCTGTGCCCCATGGACTGGAAACTTGAACTCGTCTTTGTCCCCGTGTCCGATGTGGACCGCGCCAAGGATTTCTACGTCAACAAGGTCGGGTTCAACGCCGACTACGACGAGCGGCCCATGGACGGCATCCGTTTCGTCCAGCTGACCCCGCCCGGTTCAGGCTGCTCGATCGCCATTGGCGAGGGCCTCAACGACGCCCCGCCCGGCACGGCCCCCAGCCTGCAGCTGGTGGTCAGCGACATTCAGGCCGCCCACCAACAGCTCAAGGACAACGGCGTGGACGTCAGCGACGTCGATGTCCAGGACTGGGGGCACTTCGTCTACTTCGCAGATCCCGACGGCAATAAATGGGCGGTGCAGTACCTGCCCAACCGTCCCAACGGCTAGACACCCCTAACCGAACCGACCCGGGGTAAGGCCCGGGTTCCCGCGGATTGTCGCGGACACAAGCGAGGCCCCGGATCCAGCGGATCCGGGGCCTCGCTTTAGCGCTCTTACAAGGGCACTTCATTCCGACGTTCGCGTCCGCCGGGTCTGGTGTTTAGTACCAGTTGTGGGCGTAGTGGAAGTTCAGGGCACCACACGGTGAGCCGTAACGTTCCTTGACGTAATTCAGGCCCCAGTTGATCTGGGTCCGGTAGTTGGTCCGGTAATCAGCGCCCGCGCTGGCCATCTTCTCGGCCGGCAGGGACTGGACCACACCGTAGGCCCCGCTGCTCTTGTTGGTGGCCGTCGTCTTCCAGTCCGACTCCTTGGTCCAGAGCTTATTGAGGCACTGCATCTGGTCTGCGGCCCAGCCATGGGAGCCCAGCTGGCTGGCTGCGTAGGCCTGCGCGCCGGCAGGGTCGTCGATGGCAACGGGGGCGGGCGCCGGTGCCGGCTCGGGCGCGGGTGCCGGTGCGGGTGCCGGCGCAGCTGCCGGGGCCGGTGCTTCGGCAGGCTTGACCTCGGCAGGCTGGGCCGCGACATCGCCGGTGGGGATGGTGGTCTGGTTGACGACACGGACGCGCTCAAAATCGAGGGGCGTCAGGGGATCCGCCGTGGTGGCTGCGTCAGTGGAAGTGCCCGCGCTGGCATTGCGGGCAGCTGTCTCGGACGCGTGTCCGGCGGCGCCGACCCCCACAAGCACCGCGCAGGTCGCGGCAACAACAGCCGCCCGGCGGCCCCTGGAGCCGAAGTTCTTGGCAAACCGGGACAGGCCTGAAGCGGGCTTGGCCGGTTCGGCGCGGTGGCGCGACGGCTCGGAGCGGGTCTTCGTGGTAACGCCTTCAGGGCGCGTTTGTGGCTTAAAGTCAGTCATGTTCGCCTCTCAACGCCTGCGGAGTTAGCTGTCGGGTTCGGATGAGGTCATCCGGCCGCACGGAATCTCACGTGTCGGCTTCACCCCAAGGGTGCAAGATGCAGAAATGCCCGGGAACTCTGGGTCCCCCGCCTCTGCCTGGTCCAGCGGAATCCGGGAGGCGGCAGAGTTTGGCGTGCATCCGGATATGCGGCGTCAGTGATGGCCGCACCCTAAAAACCGTACAGGACCCGGATGCTTAAGTCACATTTGGGTAACGGGGATCACGACGGCGGTGTGGCGGCTTGCGCCGCCGGAACCTCTTCGACAGCCGGGCCGGGCGCGGGCAGCCGCACCACAAATTCGGTCCTGCCCGGCACCGACGTCACGCTGACCGTCCCCCCGTGGGCCTCAACAATCGACTGCACGATCGAGAGTCCCAGCCCGCTGGTTCCTTCGGCGGAAGTCGGCGGAGGGGTCCCTGTGGAAGCACTCGTGGCGGACGGGGGCCGGGGCGGGCGGAGCGGGAGGTGCGGCAGGGGTAGGCGGACGGTTGCCGGCGTCGTCACTGGCACCGGATTCTTCCGGGAGGCATCCGCCCGGGTGAAGCGGGCAAAGACGCGGCCCACAAACTCGGGGGCGATCCCGGGCCCGTTGTCCGTCACGGTCACCACGGCACTCCCGTCCGGGGTGCGCTGCACGCCGGTAACCACCGTCGTGCCGGGTCCCGTGTGCTTGCGGGCGTTGGAGAGCAAATTGGCCAGCACCTGGTGAAGCTGGGTGGCGTCGCCGCGGACCACCACGGGCTCTTCGGGGAGCTCCAACTGCCAGACCCGGTCAGGGGCCATCACCTTCTCGTCACTCACTGTCTCCACGGCCAGCTGGGTGAGGTCCACATCTCCGAGCTTGAGCGGTTGGCCTTCATCCAGCCGGGCGAGCAGGAGCAGGTCCTCCACCAGGGTGGTCATCCGCTCCGACTGGCTCTGCACGCGGGCCAGGGACTTCTGCCCGTCGGGGGTGAAATGTTCGGTCATCCGCATCAGCTCGGTGTAGCCACGGATGGCGGTCAGGGGCGTGCGCAGTTCGTGTGAGGCATCCGCCACGAACTGGCGCACCTTCATCTCGCTCTCCTGCCGGGCTTCGAGCGCGTTGGAGACGTTGTCCAGCATCAGGTTCAAGGCATGGCCAACGCTGCCCACCTCGGTTCCCGGATGGGCCGCCGACGCCGGTACGCGGACGGCAAGTCCCACTTCTCCGGCGTCGAGCGGAAGGCGCGAGACTCTCGTCGCCACGTCGGAGAGCTGGTCCAGCGGTTTCATGGTCCGGCGGATCAGCGCCGTCCCGGCCAGACCGATCACAACGAGGCCGCCGGCGGATACGAACACCGTGGTCCAGACCAGGGAGGCCAGCGTGTTCTGTTTCTCCGCGAGCGGGAGCCCGGTCACCATCACGTTGCCATCCGGGGCCTGCACAGCAACCAGGCGGTAGAAACCGGCGGACAGGGTCCGGTTGACGGGCTCGTCGTGCGGAGAAAGCTTCAGGAGGATCTCGTCGTCTTCGTTGGTGAGCGACTTGCGGGTGGCGTCCTCCGCGATAAAACCGGCGCTGCGGACCGAATCGTCCACGATCCTGGCGTTGAGGGTGCCGACCCCCTGGCCGCGTGCCTCAAGGGGATCGGAGCGGCCGCCGGAGCGGCCAAAATCGCGGGCGCGGTCCGAGGCTTGCTGCAACTGCTTGTCCAGCTGCCGGGTCAGGAAGAGGTCCATCGAGGCGTAGCTGACAATGCCGATGGCTCCGCAGATCGCCACGAGCAGTGCCATGGCGACCAGGACAAGCCGGGTGCGCAGATGCCACGTGGCCGGGTCGCGCCAGTTGAGCCTGGAAGGGCTGGTGGTACCGGAGGGTTCGGGCACGTATCAGTCCGCCGGCTTCAGGACATAGCCGGCGCCCCGCACCGTGTGGATCATCGGCGGGTGGATGGCGTCGACCTTCTTACGGAGGTAAGAGATGTAGAGCTCCACGATGTTGGCCTGACCGCCGAAGTCGTAGTCCCAGACCCGGTCCAGGATCTGGGCTTTGCTGACGACTCGCTTCGGGTTCTCCATGAGGTAGCGCAGCAGCTCGAACTGGGTTGCCGTGAGGTGGAGCTCTTCCCCCGCCCGCCGCACTTCCCGCGTATCGATGTTCAGGACGAGGTCTCCGACGACGAGTTCGGCGGTATCCATGGCGGCCACCCCGGAACGTTGGACCAGCCGGTGCAGCCGCAGGAGCACTTCCTCCATGCTGAACGGTTTGGTCACGTAGTCGTCCCCGCCGGCAGCCAGCCCGGCGATGCGGTCCTGGACGTCGTCCTTCGCTGTCAGGAACAGGGCCGGGACTTCCGGCGTGAAGGCACGGATCCTGCCCAGCAGTTCCACACCGTCGAACCCGGGAAGCATCACGTCGAGCACCAGCACGTCGGGACGGAACTCCTTGGCCAGCTTTACGGCTTCCGGGCCGTCCGCGGCGACAGCAACCGACCAGCCCGCCATGCGCAGGCCCATGCTCATAAGTTCGGAGAGGCTGGGCTCATCGTCCACGACCAGGGCGCGGATGGGGGAGCCATCCGGATGGGTCAGCTGGGGGAGATTGTTGGTCATGGAGTGCGAAGTGGCCATGGGACTACTCTCCGATCTGCCGGTTAGGTCCGCCTTTGGGGATCCTGTGCGGCACCTGTGAATCCCAGCCTAGCGAGCTGGACATCCCGGGGAGCGCTGGTCCGGCCGCAATTTTTGGAATTCCGCGGTGACCACTCTGTGGGACGGCCTGCGGCTATTGATAAGCAGGCGAACTGTCTGTCCGGGTTGGCTTACCGTGAACTATTTTGCTTATTAGCCCTAGTTGCACGAACAATATTCGGTCAAAGACACCACGGCGGCGCTAGATAACCAGAACGATTGTTATTTTATTGGCCGGGCAGAATTGTGATCTACGCTACATATCAGCGTTTCGTCTCGCATGGTGGACATTCGGGTCCATTGTTACTTGCAAGTTTTCATTGTTACGTTGCACACTTCAATTGTGAACAAGAACTCAACAGCACCTGCAGTCGCAGTTTTTTGGATCAGCACACCCGCTGATACCGATAAGCGTTGTTGTCGAATGCACGCCTAACTTTTACACCCCGAAAGTTTCTAGGCATTCGCCCCCAGCCCAGCGTAGGGCGCCCCTCCCCAGATTTCATTGCGGGGAAAAGTAGCATTCGAGCCGCGATGACGGCCATTCACATTGAGGTAAGCAATCCATGTCAGTTGCATCCGGATACGTCCACATCTCCGTCCGTAACGCCGGCAAGGCCGGCCAGGCCTCCGGTATCCGCCAGGGCTTCGGCAGCCGCCCGTCCTTCGCCCCTGCCGGATCCGGCGCCAGCTTCCCCGCCCCGGGCTATGCACCGCAGGGATATAACCCCAACTCCTATGGGCAGCTCCGCGCTGTTCCGCCGGCGCCGGCCACGGCCCCGACGCCCGTGATCACCCCGGGTGACGGCAGCCCCGTCCGCCCCGTCCCCAACGACAACGTCGCCCGCGGCTTCGTGCTGTACATGGGGATCGACGAGGAAACCGCTGCGGCCGCAGGCACCTCCATCGCGAAGCTCGCCCAGGAGATCCGGGCCTACGCCCAGTCCCTGGTTTCCGGGGCTGAAAGCTACGCCGCCGTCGCCGTCGCCCCGGCCAGCGCCCCGGGCTCCGCGCTCGACGTCGTCCGTTCCACCTTCGGTGACCCCACGGTGGGTGCCCGCCAGCGGTCCGAGACCGCCCGCCTGCAGCAGCCGCAGGACCCGCGCCCCTCCGGCGTGCTGATCGACCTTGCCCGTCGTGAGGTGGCGCTCGACGGCGAATCCCTGAACCTCACGTTCAAGGAATTCGAACTCCTCAACTACCTCGTCGAGAACGGCACGCGCACCGTGGGCCGCGACGAGCTGCTCGAGGGCCTGTGGCGGAATGCCGAAGAGGTGCCCAACGAGCGCACCATCGACGTCCACATCCGCCGCCTGCGCTCCAAGCTCGGCCGCCTCGCCAACACCGTGCGCACCGTGCGCGGCCAGGGCTACCGCTTCTACGAGCACCCCGAAGTCGTAGTCTGGGCCGCTCCGGAATACTCGATCTAGCTTTCAGCCCGCGCAAGCGCCCGTCCCTTTGCTGGGGCGGGCGTTTTTGCGTTTCCCGGCTCGGGTTCGACGCGCGATGTGCCGCTCCCGCTACAGCGCCCGCACGACGAGGCGGGCGGGCTTTGGGTGGGCTGGCTGACGGGTATTGGCCTCCGCGGATGGTGGGTTCGGGTGGCTCTGTTGCGTTTGCTGGGTCCGGCGTAGTCTCGGAGCGTTGGGCCGACTATTGGGAGGAAGACATGTCTGTTGCACGGATCACTACCCTGAGCGCGAACTCCAAGACCTCGTTTGATGCCGCCATCAAGGAAGGCGTCGACAGGGCCAACAAGACCCTGCGCAATGTCACGGGGGCGTGGGTGAAGGAACAGAAAGTCGAAATCAGCGACGGCGCTGTTGTGGCCTGGCACGTCGTGCTTGAAGTGACCTTCGTCCTGGACGACTGAGCGACCGGTGGTGGGATGCGCGCCCGGGGACCAGCCGCCGCACTAGGATTGAGCCATGAGCGCGCATCACATCAAACGGCTGGTGATCATGCGGCATGCCAAGTCGGATTGGCCCGGCGGCGTCGCGGATCATGAAAGGCCGCTCGAAGAGCGCGGTCACCGCGATGCTCCGCAGGCCGGAAAATGGCTGTTGAAGCACGGTGTGGTCCCGGACTTCATCCTCTGCTCCAGCGCCTTGCGCACCCGGCAGACGTGCACGTGGGTCTGCAGCGAACTCGGCGACAAAGCTCCGACGCCGAAACTGGAGGACGGACTCTACGCCGCCTCGGCCAAGCGGATGCTGACAGTCATCAACCACGTCCCGGATACCGTGACCACTCTTATGGTGATCTCGCACATGCCCGGCGTGCAGGACCTCGCCATGCATCTTGCCTCCAGGGATTCCAACCACGACGCCTACATGGACGCTGCCACCCGGTACCCCACGAGCGCGCTGACCATCATGGAGACCGAGAAAACCTGGGCCGAACTGGACGGCCAGGACGCGAGACTCACACATTTCAAGGTTCCCCGCGCCAAATAACGCGCCGGCGCCGCTTCCTGGACGATCCGCCCCAACGCATAGTCATGCAGGCGATTCTGCGGTTTACTGATCCTGTTGACTCGTGGACTTATGGCGATCGAGAGAAAAGGCGGAATCATCGTGGATTCAGGGCAGCTTATTGGAATCATCATCGGCATCGTTGTTGTGATCGCGATCGTCGTCGTGGTCACCATGGTCAGCCGCAAGCGCAAGGTGGAAGCCAACCGCAACAAGGCCGTTGAAATGCGCGAACAGGCCAAGACCGAAGAGATCGGTGCGAGGGAGCGCGAGGCGAAGGCCGCCCGCGCCGAGGCCGACGCGAAGCAGGCAGAAGTCGAGGCCGAGCGTCTGCGGGAGGAAGCCCGCGAACGGCAGCGGGAAGCCGAGCACGTGCGTGCGGGCGCCCAGGAGCAGCTGCGGAAAGCGGACGAACTGGACCCCGACGTCGTCACTACCGAACGCGATACCCAAACGCCCCGCGAAGCCGCAGGCAGCGAAGAGCTGCGCCGCGACCGCGGCGACCGGAACCCTGGCCCCGCCGCCCCGGCCCCCAATGCGGACGGCAGCCAGGAATCCCATCAGCAGGCCCCCACTGAACCGGCCCGTACCGACAAGCCCCGCGAGGACAATCCCCGGAACCTCTGACCGTTCAGCCTCCGGCTAACCTTCGACACGTGGGCCCGGCACTGCGGCGGAGCAGGGCGGGAACCGGCATAGTGGCAGGGTGAACACCCGCCATTCCGCGCTCGCCCTGCTCGTTGCGGTGCTCTGGGGAGCCAACTTCGTCGCGATCGACCTCGGCCTGCACCCGGACGGTGCGGAGATGCCGCCGCTGCTGTTCGTCGTGATGCGGTTCACCCTGGTGGTCGTTCCCTGCATCTTCTTCATCCGAAAGCCGGACGTGGGCTGGAAGGCGATCGTCGGCGTCGGGCTGTTGATGAGCGCCGGGCAGTTCGGCCTGCTGTACCTGGCCATGGCCCTGGGTATGCCCGCGGGCTTGGCCTCCTTGGTCCTCCAGGCGCAGGTCCTGCTGACCGTGCTCCTGGCGGCCGGCTTCCTCGGAGAACGGCCCAGCCGGCGGCAGGTCGCCGGCGTTGTGCTGGGCGTGGCCGGGCTCGCTGTTGTGGCTGTCGGCCGCAGCCAGGTCGCCCCGGTGCTGCCGCTCATGATCGTGCTCGCCGCGGCGCTGTCCTGGGCCGCCGGCAACATCGTCGCCCGCAAGGCGAAAGCGGCGTCCGGGCTGGGGCTCGTGGTGTGGTCAGGGGCCGTGGTGCCGCTGCCCCTGCTGGGACTGTCCCTGCTGGTTGACGGGCCCACCACGGTGGTGCAGGCCCTGGTGGAAGTCCAGCCCGTCACGGTGCTGAGCGCACTTTATACGGCTGTCTTTGGTTCCCTGGTGGGCTACGGGATCTGGAACAGGCTGCTGGGACTGTACCCGTCCTCCGCTGTCGTGCCGTTCACCCTGCTGGTTCCGGTGGTCGGGATGACGACGGCGTGGCTCATCCTGGGTGAAGTGCCGACCCCGGCGGAGGTGACCGGCGGGCTTCTGCTGCTCGCCGGGGTGGCGACGGCGGTGCTCCGCCCCTGGAATGTCCGCCTCTGGAATGTCCGGGCGCGGGACAGCCGGCAGCGGGACCGCTGCCCGCGGGCTCAGCGGCGCGGGGATGTCCGCGCCGATGGGCGCGCGGCTGAAGTGGCGGGGGACTTGGCCGCAGCGGTCCCCCCGGCGGAGGAAGCCGGCCGCTTGAGCCCCGGGGATGCCGCCCGCGGGGCGGGAACCCGGGCCGACTGAGTACTGGCCGGCTGCGCCCTCGTTCCCGTTGCCTTGACCGCCCCGGTTTTGGCGGCCCCCGCCTTCGCGGCGGGGCGTGCAGGGGTCCGGGGGGCGGCCGCCCGGGGTGCTGCCGACCGTGGGGCCGCCGCCCGGGGTGCTGCCGCCCGGGGTGCTGCCGGCCTCGGCGTCGGCCGCGGGGTGGAGGTCCGGGACGGTGCGCGCCGCGTGCCGGAACTCCGGGGCGCCTGGCGTCTCGCGCCCGACGCCGGACGCCGCCGCGGGGCGGAGCCGGCGGCACGCGCACGCCAGCCCCTGCCAGGAAGGACCGTTCCGGCCACCAGCAGCAGCAGGGTGGCTGCGCCGGAGGCAGCAGCAAGGTAGAAGTACAGGTCCGGATAGGCGGTATCCACCGGAGCCGACATTGCGTCCGGATCGGCGTTGAAGGCCAGGCCCCACTGCCGGAGGAACGCGATGCCGAAAGCGATGAACAGGATGCTCCCGACTCCGCTGGCGGCCAGCGTCCGGTGCCGCCGGCGGATAACCACCTCGGAGACGCACGCCACGTAGGCCACCGCGGAGGCCGCCAGGAACCACAGGAACACGGTCTCGTGCAGGGTGATGCCGGCCAGCGCGAGCAGCGCCAGGGCGGCGAGAAACGCACCGATGGCAATCTTGCCGTTGTTACCCATGTGGCCCATGTGAATAATCATCCCCGAAAGGGGCTACTTCACGATGTAGCCGCGCATGGACGCCATGATCGCGGTGACACTTTGTTCCCTGGTCCGCTCCGGGTTGTAGGTCTGCCGGTCCAGGCCCACCACGAAGCAGGCCCCGAAGATGGCTGTCTCGAGGCTGCCCCGGGACACCCCCGGGTCCACCCGATAGGCGGCAGCCACTCCATCGATCGCCGCACCGACCACGGAGAGCAGCCGTCCGCGCAGCTCGGCGAAAGTGTCCTGCCACTCGCTGGGGGTCCGCCAGTTCTCGCTGACCCACAGCCGGGCGAAGGACGGGTATTCATCCATGAAGTCCATGGCCTGGCCGATCATTTCGTCCATCGCCGCGAGCGGGTCCGCGGAATCGTCCCTGACGCTCAGCAGCCGTGCCAGCAGGATGTCCACGCCGTGCCGCAGCAGCTGGGCAATCAGGTCCGACTTGCTGCCGAAGTTGTAGTAGACCGTGCCTTTGGAGACTCCGGCGGCCGCCGCGATCTCGTCGACCGTCACCCCCGCCACGCCGCGCTCGCCAATCAGCTCCATCGAGGCCTCGAACAGCTTCTGTTTGGTTGCGTTGGTGCGGGACGGCCGGAGCTTCTTCGCGGTCCCTGCCGGCGTCTCCGCGGCAGTTTCCACAGCAGTTTTGTCCGTGCGGCTGCTCATACGGCGATCTCCGGTTTCAGGGTCTTCAGGGTCCAGTACTTGTGCTTCCGGACGGCCAGGGTGGACAGTGCCGTTCCCAGCAAAGTGTAGCCAAGCAGCCCCAGCATCGTGGGCAGGATGACGGCAAGGTCTGCCCCGTAGATCAGGTGCCGCATGCCGTTGACCACGTACCCCATCGGCAGGAGCTGGTGCACCACGTGGAGCGGCTGGGGCGTGGTCTGCCAGGGGAACGTGCCCCCGGAGGAGACCAGCTGCAGCACCAGCAGGATGAGCACGACGAGTTTGCCGGGGGATCCGAGCAATGCGACGACGCCCTGGATGATCGCGCTGAACGCCATCGCGGCGGCCAGCATCAGGAACCACATCAGCCAGGGGTGGGCGGGGTTGAGCCCCAGCCCCACGTCCACCACGAGGGTGAGCAGGCTCGCCTGGACGGCGGAGACGGCCAGGAACGGGAGCCAGCCTCCGACGGCGATCTTCCACGCCGGGGCGTTTGATGCCAGCGCCCGCTGGGTGACGGGCCGCATGGCCTGGATCAGCATAAAGACGCCGATCCAGAGCGCGAGGGTGAGGAAAAATGGTGCCAGGCCTGCGCCGTAGGAGCCGGCCTTGGCCTGGGAGACGTTGCTGACGGCGACCGGATCCGCCATCACCTTGGCGAGGCTGTCTTTTTGGGAGTCGTCGGGGTTGGGGACCTGGCCGGCGCCCTTGGCGAGTTCAGCTGCGAGGGTTCCGGCGCCCTCGGAGGCCGTGGCCGCCCCGCTTTCCAGCCGGGCGGCGCCGTCGTCGAGCGTCTGCGCGCCCTCGGAGAGTTTCGCTGCGCCGTCCAGTGCGCTTTGCTGCCCGGCGGCGAGAGTGGCGGCGCCGCCGGCAAGCTGGCCGGCGCCGGCGGATGCCTGGCTGATGGCGCCGCCGAGGGCTGGGGTGGCGGCGGCCAGCTTGGCCGCCCCGGCGCTGACGGCAGCGGACCCGTCCGCCAGTTGCCGGGTCTGCGCCGCCGCGGCCTGGAGGGAGGCCGCCGCGGGCCCGGGAGGTGCCGGTGGGGCCGGGTTGGCATCGAAGTCCGCAAGGACAGCCTCCGCCTGGGCGGGGGTGATGGTTCCGTTGGCGACGAGCCGGCTGGTGGAAGCGGCCACCCGTCCGCGCTCCGCCAGGGCGGCCGCCTGGGCGGAGGCCCGTTCGGAGGCGGCCAGCTGCCCGGCGAGGCCCTGCACCTTGGAATTGAGGGCGGCGTTGCCGGCGGCCACCTGCGCGGCGCCGTCCGCGAGTGCCCGGGAATCGGCCGGCAGCGTGGCGGTCTTGTCCTTGAGCTGGGCCAGCCCGCCGTTGAGTTCCGCTGCCCCCGTGCTGAGGGCGTTGGCGCCGTCCCGAAGCTTCAGCTGGCCGGTGTAGAGCTCGGCCGCGCCGTTCCTGAGGTCCCCCGTGCCCTGGTGCAGGGTGACCGTCCCGTCGTGGAGGTTGGCGACGCCGCCCGCGAGTTCACCGGCGCCGTCGGAGGCTTTGAGCATTTGGGAGTGGATGGTTCCGAAGCCGGTGAGGAGCTGGTTGGCGGTCTCCTCGCCGACCTCGGTGGCCACGGTGGTGTGCACGGCGGTGGTGAGCTTGTCCACGATGGTGCTCAGGAGATAGTTGTTCGCATCGTTGGTGGTGACGTTGAGCATGGCCTGGTTGGCGGCGTCGAAGCTGCCGGGTGAGACGAGGTTCTCCGAGAAGTCCCGGGGGATCTTCAGGGCGAAGGCGTATTTGCCCGTGCTCACGCCCTGGTCGGCTTCTTCAGTGCCGGAGACCGTCTGCCAGTTGAAGACGTGCCCGTCCACGAGGCTTTCGGCCACCTTGCGGCCGGCCTCAAGCCGGGTACCGTCGGCGGACGTGGCGCCAGCGTCCTCCACCACCAGCGCCGCATCGATCTGGTTGAGCTTTCCGTAGGGGTCCCAGTTGGCGTACAGGTACACCGCGCCGTAGAGCAGCGGCACCATGATCAGCGCCAGGATGGTCAGCTTGGGCAGCAAACCGCCGGTCATGCGTTTGAGTTCGGAGCGGGCCAGCCGCAGCACAGTCACTTTGCGTCCTCAGTTTCGGGTGAGTTGGATGCTTCAAGGGGTTCGGGGGCGGCGTCTGCGTCGGGGCCCGCGTTGCCGATGCCCGCGTTGCCGATGGCGGCTGCGGGTCCGGTCCAGCCTGCCGGAAAGCTCATGACGGTGGCGACGACGGCGAGGGGACGGCCGGCGTCGTAAGCCAGCTCCTCCAGCCGCGGCAGCCAGTCCTCGGGATCGGCGCCGTGCCGGTCCGGGGAATCGACCACCAGCAGATCCGTGGCCGGGTTTGCCAGGGCAAGGGCGGTGAGAAGCTCGACCCGCCGGGCGGCCGGAAGCTGTTCGGTCCACAACCCCGCGATGTCCTCGAAGCGGTTGACTTTGAGCCAGGGCTTGCTGAGCAGCGAACCCCGGTAGCGGCGCGGAACCAGGGCCAGATCCTCGGTGACGAGATCGCGGACACTGAGGTGCTGCTCGGGTTCGTTCACGCCGGGGGAGTCAACGACGGCGCTCGCCTGCCGCAGCGTCTTGATCCTGGTGCTGCCGTCCCACTCGAAGTCGCCGCCCGAAGGTTTCAGCCGTCCGCTCAGGGCCAGCGCCAGGGCGGTGCGCCGGTCCTGGCGGTTGCCGGAGACCAGCAGGAGTTCGCCGCGCCGGACCTGAAGGGAGGTGGCCGGCAGCAGCTCGTCCCGTCTGCCGTTCACGGAGAGCTGTTGCACGCGGAGCAAGGGGAGCCTTTCGCAGAAGAATGTCTACGACAAGGCTAACTAAACTGACTAGTCAGTTCAAATAGAAGGGGGTGAATGTGATCAAGCAGACCGTGCCGGTCCTTCGTCCGGCCGGCGCGCCGGATCAGAGCCCGTACTCCTCCAGGAGGCGCAGCCACACCTCGCTGATCGTGGGGTAGGCGGGCACGGCGTGCCAGAGCCGGTCCAGGGGCACTTCACCGACGATGGCGATGGTGGCGGCGTGCAGCAGTTCGGCCACATCCGGGCCGGCGAAGGTGGCGCCCAGCAGCACCTTCCGGTCCTCGTCGACCACCAGCTGGGCCCAGCCCTCGTATCGATCGGCGTGCAGTGAGGACCCTGCCACCTGGATGGGCAGCTCCACGGAGGACACCCTGAAGCCGTCCTGCTCCGCCTGCCGCACGCTCCGGCCCACATTGGCCAGTTCCGGATCGGTGAACACCACGTTGGGCACGGCGTGGTCGTCCGCGGTCCTGGCGTAGCGGCTCCACGGGGCTGCCCCGCCGCTGAGCTCACCCTTGGCCCGGGCGGAGATCGCGTCGCCCGTGGCGCGCGCCCCGTACTTTCCCTGATGGGTCAGGTTGACCTTCCCTCCGGCGTCGCCGGCGGCGTACAGCCACGGGTCGACGTCGTTCCCGGTGCCGCCCGAGACCAGGCCAGTGGAGTCGGTGCCGAGCCGCAGTTCCTTCCCGTCCGCAGCGCCGAGGCCGACGCTCTCCAGCCCGACCCCTTCCAGCGCGGGATGCCGGCCGGTGGTGACCAGAAGCTTGTCCGCCGTCACGGTGGCGCCGCCCTCCAGCTCGAGGGTGAGGGTGCCGTCGTCGTTCTCCCGGACGCTATGGGTCCCGGTGTGGAGGTGGAGATCGACGCCGTCCGCCCGCAGCCCCGCCGCGACCAGCGAGGCGGCCTCCGCCGGGAATGCGCGAAGCAGGCTGCCCCGGGCCACCAGGGTCACGGCGGCGCCGAGCCGGGCGAAGGCCTGGGCGAGTTCGGTGCCGGCTACGCCGCCGCCCAGGACCGCCAGCCGGTCCGGGATCTCGGACGTGGAGGTCGCCTCCCTTGTGGTCCAGTAGTCGACGTCGGACAGCCCTTCGATGGGCGGCACCGTAGGCGATGACCCAGTGGCCACCACAACGGCGTGGCGTGCTGTGAGCGCGTAGCTGTTGCCGTCCAGCCCGGCGACCTCAACCTTCCGGGTCTCCGTGATCCAGCCGTGGCCGCGGATCAGCTCAATCCCGGTATCCTCGAGCCACTTGACCTGGCTGTCATCCTGCCAGTTGGACGTGAAGTGGTCGCGGCGCTTCAGCACGGCGGCTGCGTCGAGGGTCCGGGTGACGGCCTCTTCGGCGCCGGGGACGGTCTGGGCGCCGTGGAGGGCCGTGCCGGGACGCAACAGCGCCTTGGAAGGCATGCATGCCCAGTAGGAACATTCGCCGCCGACCAGTTCGGCTTCGATCACCACGGCGGTCAGCCCGCCCTGCACCACGCGGTCGGCCACGTTCTCGCCCACGGCGCCGGCGCCGATCACAATGACATCGAATTCCCGTTCAAACTGTGCCGTCATGGCAAAAGCCTACGCCCGGAGTCGGGCCCGGGAACCGCGCTGGAGGCCCTTTGCAGGACGTGGGACCACTACTACTGTTGGGAACAGCATTGGGGGAGGAGAAGGCGATGACGTCAGGCAACGCGACCGTCGGCGGTGCGGGCGTGCGCGGCACGAGTGCGGCTGCCGGCAGGTCTCTGCCTCCGGCGAGGTTCAGTGCGCAGGCCCGGCTGCGGGCGCTGCAGGTGGACATCATGGATCTGATCCTGGAACGTGAGCTGGAAGCCGGGGATGCGCTGCCGACCGAGAATGAGCTTTCCGCAGTGCTGGGCGTGGGGCGGAACACCTTGCGGGAATCCCTGAAGGTCCTGCAGGCCCTGGGGGTGATCGAAATCCGCCATGGCTTCGGGATGTTCGTGGCCCCCAACAATTTCGACGCCCTGGCCGACGGGCTCACCTTCCGTGGCCGGTTGTCACTGCGGCACCATGGGCAGGAGGCCCTGCAGCTCGTGGACGTGCGGCAGGCGCTGGAGTCCGGGTTGATTGCACGCGCCATGGACCTGATGACCGCGGAGCGCCTGGCGGCCGTCGAGGAATCCGTGCTCCGAATGGAATCGCTGGCAGCCGCGGGGGAACACTTCCTCGAAGCCGACGCCGAATTTCACCGCCGGCTGTTCGAGCCGCTCAACAACGAGCTGCTGGTCAGCCTGCTGGGTGTCTTCTGGAAGGTGTACCGGCGGATCCAGCTTGAATTGGGCGGGCTGGAGGCGGGCGGAGTTGACGTGGGCGCTGCGGCATCGGGAGGTGTTGAGGCGGGCGGGGCTAAATTGCGCGCAGCGGAGGTAGCACGCCTCCAGGAAACTGCGGCCGTGCACCGCGGGATCTACGAGGCGGTGGCGAGCGCGGACAAGGTTCTCGCGGCCCAGCGGCTCAACGGCCACTTTGACGGTATCCGGGACCGGATCAGCCAGGCCCTCGCGCCGTAGCGCCGCCCCGCCGCGCCCCGCTGTCGCCGTCGAACTCCCGTCGAGTGCTCCGTAACCGCCCTTTTGGCCGCCCAGAAGGGCGGTTACGGAGCAGTCGATGGTGTTACAGGACCAACGAGTGAGCGGGTGACGCTGGAGTGGACGCGATGATGTGCGCCGACCCGTCGATCGCGCAGGCGCCCGCCAGGAACCCGCGCCGCAGACGCTGCCCATCGACCCCGCAAACGAAGGGAAGCTCCCGACACTACGGCTCGCCGTCCGGGGCGACTTTGGACGAGATTTCGGACCTCGGGCCGGGCGTTCGCGGCGTGTTCGTGTCAAAGTGCCCCCGGGCCCAGCCGCCAGGCGAGACCGCCTATGACCCGTCGCGCGCCCCGCCGTCGCAGGGCGGGCCCGCGCCGTCGCCGCCTGAAGCTGTCACTGCCGTCGGGCGTTAAACAAAAGATCCGCACCGGCGGACCGGTGCGGATCTTTTTTCTGTGCGCCCAAAGGGATTCGAACCCCTGACCTTCTGTTCCGTAGACAGACGCTCTATCCAGCTGAGCTATGGGCGCATTCTCTGTTCTTGGAACTTCTCGCTCCCCGAACCTCGAATTACTTTACGCGAGGTGGGGCCGTAGTTACAAATCGAAACGGGTGTAATCTGGCTGACTAGACCGGTCTACGTGACCTTAGTCACAAAATCGGGACTTTTTGTAACGTCGATTCCTTGAATTTCCGGGGTTTTTGATTTCGCGGCCCCCAGACATCCCACATCTTGCCCCGATTTCGGGGGGTGATCTAGCCCTACATTTAGGAAACACCACTGAACCCGAGGAAGGGAACCGTAATGGGAGATCTGGCGCGACTGCCGTTGCTTGAAAAGGCACCCACCACGCATGCCGGCTTGCTGGCATGGGTTGAAGAGGTAGCCGAACTGACTCAGCCGGACCGGATCCACTGGGTAGACGGCTCCGAAGAAGAGAACACCCGGCTCACGGACGAGCTCGTTGCCGCCGGCACGCTCACCCGCCTCAACGAGAAGCTGTTCCCCAAATCTTTCGCGGCATTCTCCGATCCCGCCGATGTGGCCCGCGTCGAGGAGCAGACCTTCATCTGCTCCGAGAACGAACGCGATGCCGGCTTCACCAACAACTGGATGGCTCCGGCCCAGATGAAGGAGAAGCTGCGTGGACTGTTCAGCGGCTCCATGCGCGGCCGCACCATGTACGTCATCCCGTTCGTCATGGGGCACCTTGACGCCGAGGATCCCAAGTTCGGGGTGGAGATCACGGACAGCGCCTACGTTGTCGCCTCCATGCGCATCATGGCCACGATCGGCACCGAGGTCCTGGACAAGATCACCGCCACCAACGCGTTCTTCGTCCCCGCCCTGCACTCCCTCGGCGCACCGCTGGCCCCCGGCCAGGCCGACGTCGCATGGCCCTGCAACCCGGACAAGTGGATCGTGCACTTCCCCGAGGAGCGCTCCATCTGGTCCTTCGGCTCCGGCTACGGCGGCAACGCCCTCCTGGGCAAGAAGTGCTACGCCCTGCGCATCGCATCCGTGATGGCCCGCGACGAGGGCTGGCTTGCCGAGCACATGCTCATCCTCAAGCTGACCTCGCCGGAGAAGAAGAACTACTACGTTTCCGCGGCATTCCCCTCCGCCTGCGGCAAGACCAACCTCGCCCTGCTGGATCCGACCATCGAGGGCTGGAAGGTCGAAACCCTCGGCGACGACATCACCTGGATGCGGATCGGCAAGGAAGGCGAACTGCGCGCCGTCAACCCGGAGGCCGGCCTGTTCGGCGTGGCTCCGGGCACCGGCTGGGGCACCAACCCCAACGCCATGCGCGCCATTGCCAAGGGCCACAGCATCTTCACCAACGTCGCCCTCACGGACGACGGCGGCGTGTGGTGGGAGGGCATGACTGACGAGACGCCCGCGCACCTGACCGACTGGCAGGGCAACTCCTGGACGCCCGATTCCGACAAGCCCGCAGCGCACCCGAACTCGCGCTTCTGCACGCCGATCTCGCAGATCGACATGCTCGCCGAGGAGTACTACAGCCCTGACGGCGTGGAAGTCTCCGCGATCCTCTTCGGCGGCCGCCGCAAGACGACGGTTCCGCTGGTCACCCAGTCTCGCAGCTGGACCAACGGCATCTTCATGGGCTCCACCCTTTCCTCGGAGACCACTGCGGCCGCTGCCGGCCAGGTGGGTGTGCTGCGCCGCGACCCGATGGCCATGCTGCCCTTCATCGGGTACGACGCCGGTGACTACCTGAAGCACTGGATCAGCGTTTCAGGCAAGGCCAACCCGGAACGCCTGCCGCACATCTTCCTGGTCAACTGGTTCCGTCGCACGGCTGACGGCGGCTTCGCCTGGCCCGGCTTCGGCGACAACGCCCGGGTCCTCAAGTGGGCCATCGAGCGCATCGAAGGCAAGGCGGACGCCGTCGAGACCCCCATCGGCTTCGTGCCGACCGGGGACTCGCTGGACATCTCCGGCCTGGACCTGACGCACGCCCACGTAGAGGACGCCGTCCGCGTGGACCGCGAGGAGTGGGATGCCGAGCTGGCCTCGATCGAGGAGTGGTACGCGAAGTTCGGCGACTCCCTGCCCGATGCTCTGCGGTCCGAGCTCGACAGCCTGAAGGCACGCCTGGCAGCGCACTAGCAGCCAGCAAAACACGACGGCGGCGGCCCCGCACCTGCGAAAGGTGCGGGGCCGCCGTCGTACTCCCCATCGAGTCTCTGGGCCGGCGAACCGGACGCGGGGGACTTAGGTCCCTAGACCGCAGCCGCGGGGGCGTCCTAGGCTCAACGCATTCATCAGCCGGGCCGCCCGCCGACTGGGGAGGGCGCTGGGGGCACTCGACGCGTGCGCTGCTGTGCCCCGACCTGCTCGCAGCACGCGAGAGCTCAGGAGTCCATCATGCTTGCCATCGACGACATCCAGGCCCTGTCCAATGCGGTCAGCGGTCCGGTCGCCTTGCCGGACAGCCTCGAATTCGCGGAGGAGACCTTCGCCTTCAACGTCGCAACGGTGCACCGGCCCGACGTCGTGCTTGGTGCCGCGGATGCGCAGGACGTCGCAGCCGCGGTGAAATGGGCGGCGGAACGCCGGCTTCCCGTGTCCGTCCAGTCCACCGGGCACGGCGCCTCTTCCGCGATCGACGGCGGTCTGCTCATCAACACGCGGCGCCTGCAGGACCTGCGGATCGATCCGGTTGAACGTACGGCACGCGTCGGCGCAGGTGTGAAGTGGCGCACCGTCCTAGAGGCGAGCGTGCCGCACGGATTAGTCGGATTGCACGGCTCGAGTACCGATGTGGGCGTCGTCGGGTACACGGTGGGCGGGGGTCTGCCCGTGCTCGGCCGCGCCCATGGCTTCGCGGCCGACCATGTTCGCAGCATGGACATCGTCACCGCCGACGGTGCGCTGCGCCGAATCGATGCCGACACCGAGGCCGAGCTGTTTTCACTGATGCGCGGGGGCAAGGGCAACTTCGGGATCGTGACCGCACTAGAGTTCAGCCTCTTTCCGGTCAGTGAGTTTTACGGGGGCGGCATCATCTATCCCGGGGCGGACGCGGCCACGATCCTGGCTGCCTTCCGTCAGTGGCTGCCCACGCTGCCCGACGACGCCTCGCCGTCGATCTCCCTGCTGCGTCTTCCGGACATGGACTTCGTACCCGAGCCGCTGCGGAACCAGTTCGTCGTGCACCTGCGCTTTGCCTTCCTGGGCAACCGCGAGGACGGCGACGCGCTGCTTGCCCCGATGCGTGCGGTGTCGACTCCGTTGATGGACACAGCCGGGCCCATGAGCTACCTCGATGTCGACCAGATCCACATGGATCCGGCGGACCCGCTGCCCTTCACGGAGGGCGGAGCGATCCTGAAGGATTTCGGCGACGAGACTGTTGCGGACCTGCTTGAACTCACCGGGGACCGTTCGGGCTGTCCGCTGCTGCTGGTGGAGATCCGGCCGTTCGGCGGCGCACTGTCCCGGGCCGCATTGTCCCAGGCTGGGCCGCCGGATGCGGTGTCGGGACGGGACGCGGCCTTCATGCTGTTCCTCGTCGGCTTCAAGACACCGCCCATTGCGGAGGCGGTGGCGGCCTCCATCCGCGGGATCCTTGCCGCGATGGCTCCCCACTCAACCGGATATACCCTGGTCAATTTCCATGGCGAGCCCGGCGACGAGGCCGACCGGGCCAGGGCCTGGTCTCCCGCCGTCTACGAGCGGATGCGGTCCGCGAAGTCCGCTTACGACCCGGGCAACCTCCTGCGCTTCGGCCACACAATCACCGGGGCGCCGCCGGCGTCGTGAACAGGGCCGGGCTGTTTGGCCAGGTTAACCACGACGGCGGCCCGGCACCTTTGCTGCGAAAGGTGCCGGGCCGCCGTCGAACCCTCGTCGATTGCTCCATAACTGCCGTTTTGACCCCTCAAAAGGGCAGCTGCGGAGCACTCGATGGGGGAAATTAGCTGGCGAGCCAGATGTCCGGGCCGAAGACCTCGTAGTGGATCTTCGTTGCGGGGATGCCTGCGTTGATGGCCTCGTTGCGGATGCTCTTCATGAACGGCAGCGGACCGCACAGGTACAGCGAGGCATTGGCGGGGAGGTCCACTTCGCGCAGGGACATAAAGCCCTCCCTGGTTCCGGCGACCGGCCGCTCGAGCCAGAGCTGGAGGTCGGCACCGTCGAGGCGCTCGACGTCGTCCGTCATCTGGGAACGCAGCGCCCAGGACTCGAGGTCGCTTTCCGCGTGCAGGACCAGGACCTGGCGGTCCGAGCCGGAGTCCGCGAGGGAGCGGAGGATGGACGCGGTGGGCGTGCAGCCGATGCCGGCGGAGGCCAGGACGACGGGGCCTTCGCCTTCCTTGAGGGTGATCTCGCCGTAGGGGTTGGAGATCTCGAGGATGTCGCCCACCTGGACGTTGTTGTGCAGCACCGGGGAGACTTCGCCGCCGTCGTCCTTCTTGGTGGTGAAGCTGCGGCTCGTGCCCGCGTCGCCGGAGAGGGAGTACTGGCGGACCTGGCGGAGCCCGTCCGGGAGGGTGACCTTCACGCTGACGTACTGGCCCGGGAGGGCGGAGGTGATGGGTGTGTCGTCCGCCGGTTCCAGGGTGAGCGTCATGGAACCGGTGCCGGCGGCGGTCTTGGCGGCGACCCGCCACGGGCTCCACATCGTGCCGTTGGCCTGGGCGGCGTAGAGGCCCTTTTCCAGCTTGATCAGCGCGTCCGCCATGAGCCAGTAGACCTCGGTCCAGGCCTCGGCGATCTCCGGGGTGATGACCTCGGCCAGGTCTTCGGCGATGGCGGCGAACAGGTGCTCGTAGACCACCTGGTACTGCGGTTCGGTGATGCCGAGAGAGGCGTGGCGGTGGGCGATGCGGGCCAGCACGGTCTCCGGCAGGGTTCCGGGGTTGTTCACCAGGTGGGTGGCGAAAGCGGCGATGCTTCCGGCCAGGGCCTGCTGCTGGTTGCCGTTGCGCTGGTTCGAGCGGCTGAACAGCCCGTCCAGCAGTTCCGGGTGCGCTGCGAAGAGGCGGGCGTAGAACTTGGGGGTGATTTCACCGATCCGGGATCCGACCAGCGGCAGGGTGGCCTCGATGACGGGGAAGGACTTGTCCGAGAGCATATTGACTCCTGAGGTAGTGGCCCGGGGTCTGCAACCGGACCGATGCAAATACCAGCATTTAAAATGCGTGTATTTATAGCTCAGTTCTACATGGCGTAGAAAACAAGTTCAAATCGACGGGATTCCCGGGCGTGGCGGGTCCGGTGCCGCGGTGGTTTTGGAGGTGGCCGGCAGAGAGTGGCGGCGCGTCGGCTCAAAGCCCGGGGCGCAGCCCGATCGCCTGGAACACCGGCGCCATCTGCCGGGAGGTTGGCAGCGACGCGACGACGATGCCGTCCAGTTCGCTGTAGAAAGCCTCGCGGGCGCGGGCGAGGGCTCCGCGGAGGCGGCATTCGTTGATCAGCGGACACGCCCCGCCGGCGCCGGCGCAGTCGGCCGGATCGGTGCGGGTGTCCAGCTGGCGCAGGAGCTGGCCCACGGTGGCGAGCCGGCCGGCGCTGCTGAGCCGGGCACCGCCGTGCCGGCCGCGCTCAACGTCGATCATGCCCAGCTCCCGCAGCTTCGCCATCGCCTTGCTGACATGGTTGTACGGCGTCGCGACGGCGTCTGCGATGCTCTGGGTGGTGAGGAGCCCGCCGTCGGGAGCGGCCGCGAGCACCATCATGGCGCGCAGGCTCACATCCGCGAAGGCGTTGATCTTCATAACACCAGTTTACGGGCGGTCTAGTCCACCCAGACGCCGGGCTCGTTGGTATCGGCGGAGAGCTCCCCGAATTCGAGCTCACGCGTTGCGGGGTTCGCTGCGTACGGAAGGACCGCCGCGAAGAGGGAACCGTCGCGGTGCTCCGCGGCCACGTGGATGGCGTCCGAGGCTTCCTCCAGCAGGGTGATGTCGCAGACGATCGCGGCAGCGCGGAACTCGTCCCGGTGCTGGCGCAGCAGCTCGGTGAGGTCGCTGATCATCGAGTCCGCGTCGAAGTCCGCATCAGCGCCCTCGGCCGCGTCGGCGGGGGTCACGGCGACAAGGCGGACCTCGCCGTCGTTCTCGACCACCAGGGCGAACGGCAGGAACCCGCCGTTGCGCTCAAGCTGCTCCTGGGCGGCTCCGACCCCGGTGCCGAGCAGGTTCTCCAGATCGGTGGCGCTGGCCTCGGGGACGCTGTCGCGCCACGACCCGTCAGTGGACGCCGGTGCGGGCTCGGCTGCGGTTTCCGCCGGCAGTTCCGACACGGTCCTAGCCCCGGACCAGCGCCAGGACTCGGTCGCGGACGCGTTCCATGGTGGCGGCGTCGGTCGCTTCGACGTTGAGGCGCAGGAACGGCTCGGTGTTGGAAGGGCGCAGGTTGAACCAGTAGCTGCCGTCAGTGGCGATGAACGTGCTGCCGTCGAGGTAGTCCACCTCGACGTCCTCGTCGTGGAAGTCGTGCCGGACGCGCTCGACGGCGGCGGCCTTGTCCTCGATTTCCGAGTTGATCTCGCCGGAGGACATGTAGGGCTCGTATTCGCGGCCGAGCTCGGACAGCGGACCGTCCTGCTCTCCGAGGGCTGCCAGGACGTGCATCGCGGCGAGCATGCCGGCGTCTGCGTTCCAGAAGTCGCGGAAGTAGAAGTGGGCGGAGTGTTCGCCGCCGAAGATGGCGCCCTCTGCGGCCATCACGGCCTTGATGAAGGAGTGGCCGACGCGGGTGCGGACCGCCCGGCCGCCGTGGCGTTCCACCAGTTCGGGGACGGCGCGGGAGGTCAGCAGGTTGTGGATGACGGTAGGAGTTGACTCGCCGAGGCCCTGGGCGCGGGCAATCTCGCGGCGGGCCACCATGCCGGTGATCGCGGACGGGGAGACGGGTTCGCCCTTCTCGTCGATGACGAAGCAGCGGTCGGCGTCGCCGTCGAACGCCAGTCCGATGTCCGCGCCGTGCTCGACGACGGCGGCCTGCAGGTCACGCAGGTTTTCCGGTTCCAGCGGGTTGGCGGGGTGGTTCGGGAACGAACCGTCGAGTTCGAAGTACAGCGGAATGATCTCAAGGGGAAGCTTGGGCAGCAAGGCGTCGCCGAGGACTGCCGGCGTGGTGAGGCCGGCCATGCCGTTGCCGGCATCGACGACGACCTTCAGCGGGCGGGTGCCGCGGAGGTCCACGAGGCTGCGGAGGTACTCGGAGTAGCCCTTCAGGACATCGTGGACACCGATCAGGCCGCGGCTGGGGGCGGCGGGGATGGACCCGGAGTTGAGGTATTCCTCGGCCCGCGCCTGGATTTCCTTGAGCCCGGACTCGGAGGAGATCGGCTCGGCGCCGGCCTTGGCCATCTTGATGCCGTTGTACTCCGCTGGGTTGTGGCTCGCAGTGAACGTCGCGCCGGCTGCGTTGAGCGCACCGCAGGCGTAGTAGAGCTCATCGGTGGAGATGAGGTCAAGCAGCTGGACGTTGGCTCCGCGGGTGGCGGCACCGTTGGCGAAGGCCTTGCTGAATTCGGGGGAGGAGGGGCGCATGTCGCCGCCGACGAGAACCGTCTTGCCCTCCAGCTGCAGGACGTCGACGAACGCCGCGCCCACAGCCTCGACGATTTCCGCGGTAATCGATTCGCCGACGATGCCGCGCACGTCGTAGGCCTTGAAGGAGGCCGAGAGGTCAAAAGTCTTTGTCTTTTCCGTAGTCACGCGTCTTATCTTACGTTGAAGCCGATTCGGGCCGTGGAGGAGCGGTGGCGGATTCCGTCAGCCGCCGGACTGCCGGGGCAACCGCAGTGATTGTCCACATAGCGGCGCCCGTGGCTTCGTGGCTGTCGGAGGGGGCTGGGATACTGAAGCAATGGCCAATAACCAGAACGCTGCAGTCCTGTCCGCTCCGCACGCCGCATCCGCCGGACAACCGGGGACGCGGGAGCAGGCCCAGGAGGTCCTGCGCGAGCTGGTCGGGCACCCGGACGCGGAGTTCCATGACGGCCAGTTCGAGGCGATTGAGGCCCTTGTCGACGGCGGCCGGCGCGCCCTCGTGGTGCAGCGCACCGGCTGGGGAAAGTCGGCGGTGTACTTCGTCTCGTCCCTGCTGCTGCGGCGGCGCGGCGCCGGGCCGACCCTGATCGTGTCCCCCCTGCTGGCGCTGATGCGTGACCAGGTGGCCGCAGCGGCGCGGGCCGGGGTCCGGGCGGTGGCCATCAACTCCGCCAACCAGCTGGACTGGGACACCGTCCGCGAACAGCTGGCGGCGGACGAGGTCGATGTCCTGCTGGTCTCGCCGGAGCGGCTCACCAACCCCTCCTTCCGCGAGAACCAGCTGCCCGAGCTGATCCGCCGCACCGGTCTCCTGGTCATTGACGAGGCGCACTGCATCTCCGACTGGGGCCATGATTTCCGCCCGGACTACCGGCGCATCGCGGACCTGATCACCCAGCTGCCGGATACCGTCCCGGTCCTGGCCACCACTGCCACGGCCAACTCCCGGGTGGTCCACGACATCGAGGAGCAGCTCGGCGCCGGTGTGCTGACCATCCGCGGCGCCCTGGGCCGCGAGTCCCTCCGGCTGGGTGTGCTGAGCCTGCCGGACTCCCGCGACCGGCTCGGCTGGCTGCTCACGCACCTCACAGACCTGCCCGGCAGCGGAATCATCTACACCCTGACGGTCTCCGCGGCCGAGGACACCGCGCGGCTCCTGGCCGAAGCCGGCCACGAGGTCCTCGCCTACACCGGACGCACCGACCCGGCGGACCGGGAACGGGCGGAACAGCTCCTCAAAGACAACCAGGTCAAGGCCCTCGTTGCCACGTCCGCCCTGGGCATGGGCTTCGACAAGCCGGACCTCGGGTTCGTGGTGCACCTGGGGGCGCCGTCGTCCCCGGTAGCCTACTACCAGCAGGTCGGCCGCGCCGGCCGTGGCGCCGCCAACGCCGATGTGCTCCTGCTGCCCGGTTCCGAGGACCGCGACATCTGGCAGTATTTCGCCACCGCGTCCATGCCGTCGGAGGAAAAAGCCGGTGCCGTCCTGACGGCGCTCGCCGAAGCGGGGACCGCTGTGTCCACGGTGGCGCTGGAGGCACGCGTGGACTTGCGCCGGACACCGTTGGAGCTGCTGTTGAAGGTCCTGGCGGTCGACGGTGCTGTCGAGCGGGTCGGCGGAGGCTGGCGCGCCACCGGCCAGCCGTGGACCTACGACGCCGAGCGTTACGGCCGGATCGCGGAGGCCCGGGTGGACGAACAGGACTCCATGGTGATCTACCAGGACACCGCGGGCTGCCGGATGGAATACATCACCTCGGTCCTCGACGATGAGACCGCCCGTGCCTGCGGCCGCTGCGACAACTGCGCCGGCACGTGGTTCCCGGCAGACATTGCCGCCTCGGCCACCGAAGCCGCGGGCCAGACGC
This sequence comes from Arthrobacter sp. NicSoilB4, assembly GCF_019977335.1. Taxonomy (NCBI): domain Bacteria; kingdom Bacillati; phylum Actinomycetota; class Actinomycetes; order Micrococcales; family Micrococcaceae; genus Arthrobacter; species Arthrobacter sp. NicSoilB4. Next base: position 552,632 of record NZ_AP024653.1, read on the forward strand.
TGAGCCGCGCCGGTGTCCCGCTGGAACCGCGGCTGCAGTGGCCCAGCGGCATGGACCGCCTCGGCGTTCCCGTGAAGGGCAAGATCAAACCCGAAGAGAGCGTCGCCGGCGGCCGGGCACTGGCGCGGCTTACGGACCTTGGCTGGGGCGGAGCCCTGCGCGAAGCCTTTGCCGCCGGTGCCCCCGACCGCACCGTGGACCCCGGCATGCTGCAGGCGTGTGTGCAGGTGCTCCGCGAGTGGGGCGCGGGTGACAGCCGGACTCCCGGCTGGAGCGGGGCCGGGCGGCCGGCCGCCATCATCAGCGTTCCGTCCCGCAGCAAGCCCGCCTTGGTGGATTCGCTGGCCCGCGGCATCTCGGAGATCGGCCGGATCCCGTACCTGGGGCAGCTGCAGCTTGAGCACGGCGGACCGACCGGAGGGCGCGGGGGCAACAGCGCGTACCGGCTTGCCGGTGTCTGGGACCGTCTCGTGGTGGGACCGGAACTGGAAGCGGCCCTGGCCGGGATCCAGGGCCAGAGCGTCATGCTGATCGACGACCTGGTCGACAGCCGCTGGACCGTGACGGTGGCCGGCCGGGCCCTCAGGCTCGCGGGCGCCGGGGCCGTGCTGCCGTTGGTGCTTGGCCAGGCCGGCTGACCTCGGCCCCTGCATGGAGGGGCAGCGTCAGGCTGTCCAGGGTACTGAGGAGCATGATCACGGCAATCGCCAGGAACGCCGCCCGGTAAGGTCCCGCGGGGTCCCCTCCGGAGGCGCCCGCCTGGGCCATCAGGGGGCCGCTGGCCTCGAAGACCCGGATCAGGAGCGCCCCGATCGCGATCCCGGCCGCCGTCGCGAGCTGCACCATGGTCGCGGAGACGGCGTTGGCGGACGGCAGTTGGGCGGGAACGGTGTCGGCGTACTGCACCGAGGCGTAGGCCGAGAACCCGATGGACCGGAAGGCTCCGCTGGCGACCAGCAGGGCGAAGATCAGCGGTTGCGGCGTGCCGGCGTCGAGCAGGGCGCACAGCGCGAAGGTGGCCGCAGAAGCAAGCGAGGCGAAGACCAGGACCGGTTTGAAGCCGAAGCGGCGGATGAGCGGGGTCGTGGCCGGTTTGATCCCGATGTTGCCAATGAAGACCGCCGCGACAAACACCCCGGCGCGCAGCGGATCCCAGCCGAAGCCGTTCTGGAACATCAGGGGCAGCAGGAAGGGCACGGCGCTGATGGTCAGGCGGTAGATGAAGCCGCCGGTCGCCGTGGAGCGGAACGTCCGGGTGGAAAAGACGCCCAGGTCGAACAGGGGGGAGCGCGTCCGCCGCATCCACCAGGCCGCGGCGCTGAGGAACACCAGCCCTGCCGTGATGCCGATGGCTGCGAAAGCGCCGGACTCGCGGCCGCCGGCCAGCTCGAGACCGACCATGACGGACCCCACGCCCAGGGTCGTGAGCGCCAGCCCCAGCCAGTCCAGGCGGCGGTAACGGTCGCCCTTGGTGCTCGGGACCAGCCGCAGCGCCGCGACGAACGCGGCGAGCCCCAGCGGAAGGTTGACCAGGAAGATCCAGTGCCAGGACAGGAACGTTGTGAGCGCGCCTCCCACCAGCGGGGCGAGGACCGGGGCCAGCAGGCCGGGCCACACCAGGTAGGCCGTGGCGCGGAGCAGATCCTTCTTAGCCGTTCCGCGGAGCACCACGAGGGTGCCCACCGGGACCATCATGGCGCCGCCCGCGCCCTGCAGCGCCCGGCTCAGGGTGAGCATGGTGAGGTCCTGGCTGAGCGCGCACAGCAGCGAGGCCACGGTGAACACGGCAATGGCCAGGCAGAACACGCGCCGCGCCCCGAGCCGCTCCGCCAGCCACCCGCTGAGCGGGATGCCCATCGCCACGGTCATCAGGTAGGCGGTCATGGTGACGTTGACGTCCGCTGACGGGACCGAGAAGTCCGCCGCGATGCTGGGGATCGCCGTGGTCAGGACGGTGCCGTCCAGGAACTCCATAAAAAAGGTGGCGGCGACGAGGAGGGCCAGGCGGGGACTCCACCTGTCCGCGGATGCGCCGGACGGCGGCGAGGGCTCACTCATGCGGGAATCTCCACGACGCCGGGTTCAGTCCCGGGCGGCCGGCCCGGATTCGGCCGGCCCGGATTCCAGCACCGCCATGGCCGCGTTGTGCCCGCCGATCGCGCTCACGGCACCGCCGCGCCTGGCGCCGGAGCCGCAGAGCAGGATCTGCGGGTCATCCGTCGCGACGCCCCAGCGCTGCGCCGGGGTGTCCAGGGGCGCGGTGTCCTCGACGAACGGCCAGTCCAGGCCCCCGTGGAAGATGTTGCCCCGCGGCATGCCGACCGCCCGTTCGATGTCCAGGGTGGTCTTGGTTTCGATGCAGGGCTGCCCGTCCGGGCCCGTCAGCAGCAGTTCCTCGATGGGTTCAGCCAGGACCGAGTTCAGCGACTTCAGGACGGCCGCCTGCAGCTCCGCCCGGCGCCGCTCATTGTTCTCCGCCGTGATCAGCCGGTCCGGGACGTGCAGGCCGAACACGGTGAGGGTCTGCGCGCCGGCGGCCTGCAGCTCCGGGGACAGGATGCTGGGGTCCGTGAGGGAATGGCAGTAGATCTCACACGGCAGCGGGTCCGGGACGGTGCCGGCCGCGGCGGCGAGGTAGGCGGCGTCGAGCTGCGACCAGGTTTCATTGATGTGGAACGTCCCGCCGAAGGCCGCTTCCGGGCTGACCGTTTCATCCAGCAGCCGGGGGAGCCGCTTCAGCAGCAGGTTCACCTTGACCTGGGCACCCTCCCGGAGATGGTTCGGGTTCGTGGTGGGGGCAGTGCCGCTGGAGGGGTCGGAGCTCCTGAGCCGGTCCAGGACCACCGGGGCCACGTTGGCGAGGACCCACGAAGCGGTGGCCGTGTGCTCTGCGCCGTCGTGGCGGTAGCTGACCGTACCTCCGGGGCTGACGGCGGTGACGTCCGCGGATGTCAGGATGGTCGCCCCGGCCTCGCGGGCGGCGCGTTCCAGTTCCCCGGACACCGCGCCCATGCCGCCGACGGGCACGTCCCAGTCGCCCGTTCCGCCGCCGACCAGGTGGTACAGGAAGCAGATGTTCTGCTGCAGGTCCTCGTCGTCTGCCCGGGCGAACGTGCCGATCAGGGCGTCCGTCAGCACCACGCCGCGGACCAGGTCGTGCTGGAGTGACTTGGCGATGGTGTCCCCGATGGGCCGTTCGGTCAGGGCATCCCACACCGCCTCCGCGCCGGCCCGGGCCGCGAGGTTCCTCGCCTCGGACCGCGTCGGCAGCGGCGAGGTCATGGTGGGCCAGAGGGCCTCGGTGAGCTGCCGGAAGCCGGCGTAGAACTCGTTGAAGGCCCGGAATTCGCTGTCGGGAGTCCCGACGGCGGCAAAGGATGCGGCGGTGGCCGCGGCATCCCCGTTGTCGACCAGCAGCGCGCGGCCGCCGTCGTGCGGGTCCGGCGTGTAGGACGAGTACCGCCGCCGCTCCAGCCGGATGCGCAGACCCAGATCGGCGATGACCTGCTGCGGGAGGAGGCTCACGAGGTAGGAATACCGCGAGAGGCGCGCGTCGACGCCGTCGAACGCCTGGGCGGACACGGCTGCGCCGCCGGGATGCTCAAGCTTTTCCAGCAGGAGGACCTGCCGGCCGGCCCTGGCCAGGTACGCAGCCGCGGCGAGGCCGTTGTGGCCGCCGCCGACGATGATCGCGTCAAATGCGCTGTTTTTCGACATGGGGTTGCTCGACATGGGCCTATCCTGCCATCCGGGCCGCCGGAATACGTCTGTTGTCCGGCCCCCGGACGTACCGTGGCGGCGGGCGCCGGAGAGGATGCCGCCACTGGCCGGGGCCGGGTACGCAAAAGGCCCCGGTCCAGGGACCGGGGCCAAACGCGGAGACGGGGGGATTTGAACCCCCGGTGGAGTTGTGCCCCACACTTCATTAGCAGTGAAGCCCATTCGGCCGCTCTGGCACGTCTCCAATTGCTATTAACTAGCCAACCAAGGATACGCAGAAGGTGCCATGCAGTGCAAAACGGCCAACGCGGGGTCACTTCGCGCCCATGCCGGGCCCGCACACCGGCGCGAAGTGACCCCGCGTTGGCCTCGCTGGCAGGTGCCCTGGGTCAGGCGTTCCGGCCTGCCAGCGCCCGCCACAGGAAGTGCTGGCTGCGGCTCTGCAGGGCCGCCGCCTGGCGGTTGTCCGAGGCTCCCGCGTGGCCGCCCTCCAGCGCCTCGTGGAACCAGACGTTGGGAATGCCCATCGCCTGCATGCGGGCGGCCATCTTGCGGGCCTGGACGGGGCCCACCCGGTCATCCGACGTGGCCGTCCAGATGAACGCCTCCGGGTAGTCCACCCCGTCCCGGAGGAGGTGGTAGGGCGAGAAGGTCTTGATGAACTCCCACTGGTCCGGCACGTCCGGGTCGCCGTATTCGGCGATCCAGGAGTAGCCGGCGGACAGCTTGGTGTAGCGGCGCATGTCCAGCAGCGGGACCCCGCAGGAGACGGCGCCGAAGAGCTCCGGGTACTGGGTGAGCATGTTCCCCACCAGCAGGCCGCCGTTGGATCCGCCCACGCAGCCGAGCCGCGCCCGCGACGTTACGCCGCGCGAGATCAGGTCCGCAGCCACAGCGGCGAAATCCTCGTAGGCCCGGTGCCGCTTCTCCTGCAGGGCCGCGCGGTGCCACGAGGGACCGTACTCGCCGCCGCCGCGGATGTTGGCCACCACGTAGACGCCGCCCCGGGTATGCGGGGCGTCCCCCTCGTGCCCGGCGGATTCCTCGGTGCGGCGTTCCAGCCAGGCCCGGCCGATCGCGCCGCTATACGCGGGGGTCCGGGAGATTTCGAAGCCGCCGTAGCCGGAAAGCTGCGTGGGGTTCTGGCCGTCCAGGACCAGATCCTTCGCCGCCACCTGGAAGTACGGCACCCGGGTGCCGTCCTTGGACACCGCAAAGTGCTGCTGGACTTCGTAGGCCTCTTCGTTGAAGAACGACGGCGAAGTCCGGACCACCTCGTGTGTGCTGTCCACCCCGCCGGAGGCGGCACGCTTCAGGGTGCCGCGGGTCAACGTGCTGGGCGTGGTGAAACCGGTGGCCACGAGCCAGAAGTCGTTCCCGGCCCCGGGCGCCTCGGTCTCGGACACAGGGGCGGCAGCATCGGTGCCGTCAGTATCGTCGTCGTCCGAGCCGCCGGCGGTGTCCTCGTCGTCGACGGCGTAGGCGTTGACGTCGTGCAGCGGCGGGCAGGCATCCAGCACGGTCGAGGCCCAGGCGGTGTCCGTGCCGGGCTGGTGCGGATCGAGGACCCGGATCTCCGAGGAGACGTCGCGGAGCAGGTTCAGCAGCAGGAAGTCCCGCGTCCAGCTCCAAGACTGCAGGGACGTGCGCTCGTCCGGGGTAAACAGCACGGACAGGTCCCGGCTGCCGGCCAGGAAGGCCTCGAAGCCGGCGGCGAGCAGGGACCCCGCCGGGTAGGTCGCTGCGCCGACGGTCCAGTCCTTCTGGGGCCGGAACAGCAGCCATTCGCGGTGCGAGCTGAGGTTCACGTCCACCGGAACGTCGATCTGCACCCACTGCCCGTCCCGCAACACCGAGGTGGTCTTCTCGAAGAAGCTGATCCAGTCCACGGCAAAGGTCCGCTCGTGGCCCGGCGTGGAGTCGTGCGCCACGAGCGCCATCATGTGGTCTTCGGGGATTTCGAACAGCCGTTCCGCTGCGGCCAGGGATCCGCCGCGGCGCAGCTTGACGCCGGTCCGGGCATAGGAGGATGTGGTGCTGGGCAGCCCCTCGGCCGTGGAGGCGACCAGTAGCGTGTCCGCGTCCAGCCAGGAGGCGTTGCCCTTCGCTGTCGGCAGGTCGAAGCCGCCGGCCGCGGGGTCCACGAAGCTGCGGGTCTCGACGTCGAACTCGCGGTAGCGGTTCGCGTCGCCGCCGTCGGGGGAGAGGGCAAGCAGCGCCAGCCGGTGCGGCTCGCCGTCGGCCGGGCGCAGGAAGCTGGCGCCGTGGAAGACCCATTCCTCGCCGTCCGCTGCGGCCAGGGCGTCCACGTCCAGCAGGACATCCCAGTCCGGTGCTCCGCCGCGGTAGCTGTCCCAGGTGGTCCGGCGCCACAGGCCCTTCGGGTTTTGCCGGTCCTTCCAGAAGTTGTAGTACCAGTCCCCGTGCTTGCCCACCATCGCGATCCGGTCGGTGGAGTCCAGGACCTCGAGGATGCTGCCTTCCAGTGCGGCGTACTCCGCGTCCTCCAAGAGCTCTTCGGTGCGGGCGTTCTGTTCCCGGACCCAGGCAAGCTGTTCCGCGCCGTAGATCTCCTCGAGCCAGACGTTCTCGTCGACGGGTTCGGGGGCGGTTCCCTCGGTGGCGGCCCCGGCGGGACGGTCGGACGCGGGCGGGGGAGCAGCTTCAGTGGTGGTCATTTTTCCATCCAAGCAACATCGGCGCGCCGGTAGCAAGTCAAGCGGGCGCCCCGCGGAACGAGTCCCGCGACCGTCAGGCGGGTCAGGAGCGCGGGCCCGCAGCGGATACGCTGGATGCCGTGGGCATATCGCAGAGCATCCGGACGGCAGTGATTGGCGCCGGTCCCCGGGGCACGAGCGTGCTGGAGCGGCTGTTGGCCAACTGGGTGCCCGCCGGGCCGGACGCCGCCCTGCACATAGACGTCGTTGATCCGTATCCCGCAGGCCCGGGGCATGTCTGGCAGCCCGGACAGTCCCGGCTCTACCTGATGAACACCCAGTCGTTCTATCCCACGGTCATTCCAGAAGAACCAGGGCTTGCGCGGCCGCTGGCCGGGCACACCTTCGACCGCTGGCGTGAACTGCAGCGGGAGCAGCCCCACCCCGCCCTCACGGCCGAGGAGCGGGCCGAACTGACCGGGCTGGACTCGGCGGACTTCCCCAGCAGGGCCCTGTACGGCCGCTACCTCCGCTCCACGTTGGAGGAGCTGTTGTCCCGCCTCCCCGCCGGCGCCACGGTGGATTTCCACAGCACGACGGCGACGTCCGTCCGCCACACGGCCGCCCGCGCAACCGGTGACGGGGACGGCAGCCGGGTGACGTTCGACGTCGAACTGGCCGACGGCGGGGTCCTCACCGTCGATTCCGTGGTGCTGGCCCTCGGCCACCTCGAATCGAGGCTCAGCCCCGAACAGCGCGAACTCCAGGCCGCGGCGGAGGAATTCGGGCTGCTGTACCTGCCGCCGGCCGCGCCGGCCGACGTCGACTGGTCGCTGGTGCCGGCCGTCAAACCGGTGCTGGTGCGCGGCATGGGACTGAATTTCTTTGATGCCATGGGCCAGTTGACCGAAGGCCGTGGCGGCAGGTTCCTGCCCGGCGCGGACGGCCGGCTCAGCTACCTTCCCTCCGGCCGCGAACCGCTCATCATCGCGGCCTCACGGCGCGGCACCCCGTACCGGGCGAAGGCCACCCTCGCCGGGTACTACCCCGACGCCGTGACGCTGAGATACTGCACCGAGAGCGCGCTGGCGAAATTCGCGGAGACCGGAATCCGGCCCGCCTTCGACCACGACCTCTGGCCCCTCCTGCACCGCGACGCACTGTGGGCCTACTACTCAACGCTGGCGCGCTCGCAGCCGGGGGCCATCCTGACGGATGCGAAGGAGTTCCTGAAGGCACTGGAGCACGCCCTGCACCCGCATGCGCACTCCGCCGCGAAATGGGAAAACCTGGTGGACACCGTCCTGGACATCCACGTCCGTCCCGCCCACCGGCTGAACCTGCTGGGACTCGCGGCGCCGCTGGCCGGGCGGTCGTTCGGCTCCCGCGCGGAACTCGACGGCGCCGTCGTCGAGTATCTGCTCGACGACGCCCGGCGTTCCGCACTGGGGGAGGACGACCCGGTGAAGATGACCATCGGCGCCCTGCACCACGGCCGCGCGGTCCTGAAGACCGCCGTCGCGGACGGCGGGATCACCGATGAATCGTGGGTTGCCGGGCTCCGCGGCTGGTTCGAATCGTTTGTGGAAGGCCTGGCCAGCGGGCCGCCGGCGCTGCGGGCCGAACAGCTCGCTGCCCTGGTCAGCGCCGGAGTGGTCCGGTTCGTCGGGCCGGACCCGAAATTCGGGGTGGACCGCAAAGCCGGGACGTTCACGGCGGTGTCGCCCTGGGTGGGGAACCGCGCGGAAGACGGCGCCGGGGAAGTGGTGAATGCCGTGGCTATGGTCGAGGCGCTGGCGCCGGCCAACCGGGTGGCGGTCAACGAGTCGCCCCTGCTGGAGCAGCTGCTCGCCGAAGGCCTGGTCCGGCCCCGGCTCATGATGACGGTGGAGGGGACTCCCGTGCCGACGTCGGGACTGGACGTGGCCCCGCACCCGTACCGGCCGCTGGGCGCAAATGGCTCGGTGACGGAAGGACTCTATGTCCTCGGACTGCAGCTGTCCGCCGTCCAGTGGGGAACCGCCATTGCGGCTGAGGCCCGGCAGAAGAGCGGACCGGTGTACCGCAGCGGCCAGCGCACGCTGCGGGACGCCGACGAGATTGCCCGGGCCATTCTCGGGCGCTAGCTGGGGGCTGTCCGCGGCTCAGGAAAGGTGAGCATGCCCTCCGTCGGGGCCGAGCGCTGGACATATGCGCAATGTGTCCATCGCCGCGGCCCGGAGGAGGGCATGTCCCTCCCTGGGACGGCGTGGTCAGCGGGACGAACCGGGGTCGATGCTGCGCGTTTCGGAGCGCTCACTGCGTTTGCGGATCCAGTCGGAGGGGTTCACTTTGGGCAGGATCTTGGCCACAGCCAGCGCGGCGTACATCACGGTGTTGATCGCCACGAAAGTGGCAAGGATGGCGAACCAGTGGGAATGCAGGAGTGACTCGGGAAACAGCATTCCCGCGGGGATAGCAACGGCCATACCGGTCATGAGCGTTCCGCCCCCGTGGTCTCGAGCGGACGGACATGGGTGACGTGTTTCCAGCTGGCTGTCCGGCCCAGTGAGATGTCGGCGACGCCCTTGAGGTAGACCGCATTGAGGAACATGTCGAAGAACAGTTCCGGGAACAGGGTCAGTGCGAGGAGCCGGGCCCGCCATCCGCCCTTCCACACCGTGGCGACGCGTTCGACCATAAACAGGACGCCCAGCCCCAGCCAGAACGGGAACCAGATCCAGGTGTCCAGCGAGAACACCATCAGGAAGATCAGCAGCAGGTAGGAGCCCAGGGCGATCACGCCGTACCCGATCCCCAGTTGCTGGGCCCAGTAGCGCAGGGTCTGCGGTGTCATGCCATAGGCGCCGATGTTCTCCAGCGCCCCGCGCTGCCAGCGCAGCCGCTGTGCCCAGAGCGTTGTCCAGCTGGGCATCAGCTCCGTCACCACGGTGCACTGCGCGGGCGAGACCATCAGCCCGCCGAGGGATTTCAGCGCGATGGTCAGTTCGTTGTCCTCGGTCAGCGCGGCGGTGTCGTACACGTCGCCGGGGGTGCCGGGGATTGAGGCTCCGCGGCTCTCCGCCACGGTGCGCAGGGCCCGGGACCGGAACATGGAGGCGGTCCCGGTCAGTACGAAAACGCGGCCGCGCCGGCGCCCGATCTCCCGGCTGTAGCGCAGGTACTCGTTGCGCTGGAACTGGCCGATGAGTCCGTGGCCTTCCTCGCCGTAGAACAGGCCGCCGACCGCCATGAGCGCCCGGTCGTGGCTGAAGCGGTCCACCGCCGCCGCGAGGAAGCCGTCGTCGAGCCGGGTGTCCGCGTCCATGACCATCACGACGTCGTTGTCGCCAAGCCCGGGAAGCAGCCGCTTCAGCACCTGGTTGAGTGCGCCGGCCTTCTTCTGTGTGTTGTCCACCGATTCGACGACGTCGACGCCGGCCTGGCGCGCCAGGGCTACGGTGGCGTCGGTGCAGTTGTCCGCCACTACAATGACGCGGTCCGGACGGCGGGACTGCTTCAGCAGGGAGGCGATGGTCAGGGGAAGCGAGGCTTCCTCGTTGTGGGCCGGGATGAGCACCGTGACCGTTACCGGACCGGCGTGGACGCCGCGCGTTGCGGACATGACCACCCGGGGTGCCAGCGGTCCGGTGAGCGGGTCAAGGGACCGGCGCGAGCGGTTGGCGATCCTGCGGTCCACTGTGGCCACCAAGGCTGCCATCAGGAGTGCCAGGGCTATGGCGGCCAGGAGCACGCGGGGGGCCGGTGCATCCGTGTTGTACAGGATGCTCCAGAAGCCGAGCAACAGGCCGTGGGCGGGGGACTCGCTCAGCGCCGGACCGCCGGCGGCGACGGCAAACCAGAGGAGTGCGGCCGCACCGCTTGCTGTCAGGGCGATGACGATGCCGACAGCCCGATTAAATCTTCCTTTTCGCACGGGGCACATGCTACCAGCGCAACTTGTGCCCCTCCTGTCACATGGGTATCACTCCGCGGGGCGGCGGCTGCACCCGGGAAATGAGCATGCCCTCCGTCCGGGCTGCGCAGTGGACATATGGGCGATATGTCCGTTGCTGCAGCCCGGGGGAGGGCATGCTCACTGGTGCAGGGCTACGAAACTACCTACCCCTTGAGGCAGTGGCGGTAGGCGGCCATGGCCTGGCCGTAGTTTGCCTGGCCCACGAGGTCCGCTGGCCGCTGCGGTTTGACCGGCGCGGTGCACTTCGGCGGGACCGGCGTGCTGGCCGCAACCAGGACGCTGGTCTTCACCACGGTGCCGGACTCGACGGCGGTGAGCACCAGTGTGCCCGTGCCGGCGGCCGCGCCGGCGGGGACCTTCACGTCCACGCTGGCGGCACCTGCGGAAACCGGTACAGACCCCAGGTCCGTGACGGTGCCCTTTGCATCCGTGAACTCGGCGCGCAGCGAGGTGTTGGCCGGACTGCCCAGCGAGGTGAGGTCCAGCTTGGAGACCGCCAGGGTGACGGCTTCCCCGCCCTTGACCTCTGCCGCGGTGGTGTTCACCACGGCAACGGAGCGGCGTGCGAAGTCCGGCGCCACAGGGTTGTGGGCCTGCAGGTACTTGATCCACGCGTCGCGGTCCACGAGTCCGGAGTCCTTGGTGTCGGTGCCGGACTTGAAGATGCGGAAGTTGTCGCCGCCCGTTGCCAGGAAGTTGAACGTTCCGATCCGGTAGGACTTCGCCGGGTCGATCACTGCGCCGTTGATCCGGATCGAGGTGATCCGGTCACCGGCGGCGCGGGCGGCGTCGTAGGTGTAGTTGACGTTCTTGGACAGGCCCAGCTGCTGGTAGGCGCGGCTGGGAACCGTACCGTCCGGGTTGGTCTGCCACTGCTGCTCCAGGAGCGTCTTGAACTGCGCACCGGTCAGCGACGTGGTCCACAGGTTGTTCACGAACGGCAGGACCGCGTTGGCCTCGGCGTACGTGATGGTCCCGTCCGGCGCGAAGTACAGCTCGTTGCGCAGGCCGCCCGGGTTGACGACGCCGATCTCGGCACCGCCGAGTTCCGGAGCCTTGAGCGAATCCACGAGTGAATCCGCCACCAGGTTGCCCAGGGTGGACTCGCTGCCGCGGTCATCGCGTCCGGCCGGGGTCGTGGCGGTGGCAGCCGTGAACGCGGTGGTGATATCCGCGGTTACCTTGCCGACCGGCTGGTTGCCGACCACTGCTGCGTCGGCCAGGGCCTTGTCAACGATCGTCTTGACGGCGGCGACCCGCGGGTAGTCGCGGACCAGAACGTCAGCCGGCTGGTCAGCGGTGGTGGTGCGCTTGACGTTGCCGGCCTTGTAGCCGGTGACCGACATGGTTTTGGTGTCGATGGTGAGCTGGATCTGGCCGATGTACTCGCCGTAGTTGCCGGTCTGGACGATCGGGCGGGTCTTGCCCTCAACGCCCGGGACCGGAGCATCCCAGGAGTACTGCTTGTGGGTGTGGCCGTTGAAGATGGCGGCAACATCCGGGGTTACCTCGGTGACCATCCGGGCGAAGGGGCCGCCGGCGGCGACTTCCTGCGCCAGGGTGGAACCTTCCGGTACACCGGAGCCGGCGCCGTCGTGGTTCTCCACGATGATCACGTCGGCGAGCTTCCCGGCCTTGATCTTCGCTGCGACGCGGTTGATCGCGTCGACGGCGTCGCCGAATTCGAGATCGGCGATGCCCGCGGGGGTGACCAGCGACGGCACTTCCTGCGTGACGGTTCCGATCACGGCGACCTTGACGCCGTTCATGTCGAGCACCGTGTACTCCGGCAGGACCGGCTCGGTGGTGCCCTTCTTGTAGACGTTGGCGCCCAGGTAGGGGAACTTGGCGTTGCTGCCGCCCGCGACGACGCGGTCGCGCAGGTCGGCCCAGCCGCCGTCGAACTCGTGGTTGCCCACGGCCGAGGTCCGCAGTTCCAGGGCGTTCAGCACATCAATGGTCGGCTGGTCCTTGGCAACGGCCGACGCGAACAGCGAGGCGCCGATGTTGTCGCCCGCGGACAGGAACGCGGTGGCACCGGGGGCAGCCTGTGCCCGCAGCTTCTCGATGGTCCCTGCGAAGAACACGGTGTTGGAATCGATGCGGCCGTGGAAGTCGTTGATCCCGAGGAAGTTCAGGTCAACACTCGCCGGGGTAACGGGAAGGTTCAGTCCCACCACCACCGGATCGTGGTCGCTCGCCCGGAACTGGTCCGCGGCGTAGTAGTCGGTCACGTTGTTGTTGTAGCGGCTGTACTCCAGGGCGACGGACTCCACGGAGTTGATGTTCCAGATGTCGGCGCCGGTGACGACGGCGTTGGCGCCTGGGGAGGCGAGGATGTGGTCCAGCGAGCCCACCATGCCACCGAAGAGGTAGGAGTGCTTGGCGGAACCATCGGCGTTCTTGGCCTTTTCGTCCTGGTTCATGTACCCGGCGGCCGTGAGGACGTTGATCGGGTCTTCCTTGGCGTAGGAGTTGAAATCGCCGATCAGGAAGACCTTGTCGGTGCCCTTGGAGGCCTGCAGGTCGTTAGAGAACGCGAGCAGGGACTTGGCCTGTGCGGTGCGGGCCAGGTTCGAGGCGCCCTGGCCCTTGTCCGTGTCATCCGGGGTGGCGGCTGAGCCCTTGGACTTGAAGTGGTTGGCGATAGCGATGAACTTCTTGTCGTCGGCTGCGCCGACGGGCTTGAACACCTGTGCCATCGGCTTGCGGGCACTGGCGAAGGCGACGGTGTCGTTGAGGATGACGGATTCGCCCACCGGCTCCGCGGCGGCTTTCTTGAAGATGAACGCGGTGCGGATCATGTCCTCGTCGGTCAGCGGCGGTGCGTTCGCGGGAGTGCGGACGTAGTCCCAGATGCCGGGCGTGGCGATGTTCAGGGCGTCAACCAGCTTGGACAGGGCGTCGTCGCGGTTCTTGCCGAACTGGGCCGAGTTTTCGACCTCCATCAGGGTGACGACGTCGGCGCCGGACTTGGAGATGGCGGCGACGATCTTGTCCTGCTGGCGCTTGAGGTTCTCAGCGTTGGCGGCGCCGCGGACATTGCAGCCGCCGCTGACGGTGATGGGGTTGCCCGCCCGGTCGGTGTAGAACTTGCACCCGGAGATCGTGTCGCCGGTGGTCGGGAAGTAGTTCAGCACGTTGAACGAGGCGATCTTGAGGTTGCCGCCCACCGCTGCCGGGGCCTCCGCACGGGTGGCGCCGAAGCCGGCCGGCTGGACCGTGTCCGCGTTGGCGGGGGTCAGGTGGGTCAGCGGCTGGAACTTCCAGGAGTTGTTGGTGTAGCTGAGCACCACGTTGGTCTTGAAGCTCACCGGTGCACCGACGCGGACAGGATCCGCCGTGGTCAGGTACGGCAGTTCCAGGGCCTTGGTTGTGGCGTCCTTGAGGAAGTTGGTGGTGGCGCCGTCGTCGAGCTTGATGCCGCGGGCGGCATTCGCGGCGACGGTGGCGGTGTACGCGGCGGAACCGTATTCCGCGACGGCGGTGGGCTGTTCCAGCGGGGTGGTGCCGCCGGCCAGTCCGATTTCGCCGTACTGGTTCAGCGAGTAGTTGTCACTCACCGTCACGGGTCCCTGCGGGGCGAGCAGCATGCCTTCGAGGGATTCGCGGAAAGTTTCCTCGGCCGGCAGGGCAAAGCCGGTGGCCTTGACCTCAGGGGCTGCCTCGGTGAGCTTCTTCAGGTCCGCCGCGGCGGCTACCGTCACCTGGGTCATGCCGAAGTATTCGCTGACCGCGCCGGTCACCTCGACGTAGTCGCCGATCTGGACGGAACCGGCCGTGGCGGACGAGAAGACGAAGATGGCGTCCGACGCCGAGTGGTTGGCCGCCGTCAGGTCGCCGCCGGTGCCGGGGGTCTGGATGTAGTAGCCCGCAAATCCGCCGGTGGGGAAGGCGGCGGTGACCTTGCCGCGGGTGGTGACGGCGGAGCCGACCAGCGGGCTGGCCGTGCCGCTGCCCTGGATCTCGGCAATGGTCTTGACCGCCGGGGGAGTGACCGGGCCCGGATCGACCGGAGGATCGACGGGGGCGGCGGGACCGTTGGCGGCCTTGGGGGTGATTGCGGCGTTCAGGGTAAGGTCCGCGGCGTTGTTGTTGCTGTCGATGCCGTTGCTGCGGTTCAGGCTCTTGACGTCACCGGTGCCCGACGGCGCGGTGGCGGCCTGGGTCTCGAAGGTCAGTGAGCTGCCGTACCCGAGGAGGTCGGCAACGTTGGCGGGCTCGATGACCGAGCCGGTGGCGAGACCCGATACCGCAGTTGCCTGCTTGGCCAGCACGATGGTTCCGCCGCCGATGGCGGGGTTGAAGCCGGTGCCCGTGGCGTCCGCGGCGGGCAGGTCCTGTCCAACTGTGCCGTTGCTCCCGCCCTTGAGCAGGTAGAGGCCCTTGGCCGCGATGGTTCCGGTGAGGGGTACAACGGTGCTCGGGACGCCGGTACCCGTGGCTGAGCGGTACTGCAGCGACCAGCCGTCCAGTGAAACCGCGGCGTCCGAGGTGTTGTACAGCTCAACGAACTTGTTCTTGTAGGCTGCTCCGGCGCTGCCGCCGCTGAGGTACGCCTCATTGATGATGACTGGCGAGGTGCCGGCAGCCGGGGAGGCCTCCACGGCGAACGCCGGGACGGCTGCCAGCGGCGCTGCGATGAGCCCCACTGACAGCGCTGTGCCCAGCGCGGTCTTCCAAGGTATGTGTTTCATCCGCTCTAACTCTCATTAGTTGCCCGGGTAAGGGCTGGGTGGAATGTGTCCGGGTGATGCCCGCGGACTCGCCGGTCGCTGCTCCTGGTCAAGCAGTTTCCGGCACAGCAAAACAGGGGTGAATGAACACGATGTGTACGGCATGTGCATTCGGCGAGACGTTCCCCAGCGGAACGCGTCACAGCCTCCCCGGAGCGACTCGAACGCCCGGGGCCGGGTTTCTGGTGGTGCCTATGAGTGGGCGGCTGGTGCCTCCGCCGGACGCTCCACAGCAGAATACCGGCCAGTAGCCCTTCGGAAAGGGGCTGGCCGGTATTTCTTACAACAATTTTGATAATTAGGCGGGAATGGACTGTCCGCCCCACATCTAGGCGTCCGCGGCGGCCTCGGTTCCCTGTCCGGTATCGGCCACAATTTTGAACATCGCGCCGGTGGGGTCGGAGAGGGTGGCCAGCCGGCCGAACGGACTGTCGTCGGGTCCGTCGATCACTTCGGCTCCCATCGCGACGGCCTTCTCGATGGTGGCATCCGTGTCCTCGACGGCGAAGTAGACCTGCCAGCTGGCGGGGACTTCCGCGGGAAGGTAGTCGGAGGCGTCCATGATCCCGGCTTTGGCGTCGTCTCCGGCTCCCAGCGTTGTGTAGCGGAATTCCGGGCTGTCACTCAGGACTTCGGTTTCCCAACCGAATACGTCCTGGTAGAACTTCACGGCTTTGGCGTAGTCCCGGGCGTGGAGTTCGTGCCAGGCGGGGGTGCCCGGTTCGGCCGCGAGCTCGTAGCCCTTCATCTCGCCGGGCTGCCAGATGCCTACAGCCGCGCCGGTGGCGTCGCCCACCATGGCCATGCTGCCCTGTCCGGGCACGTCCATGGGTTCCATGTGGACCTGTCCGCCGTGCTCCGCCGCGCTCTTGACCGTGGCCCTGGCATCGTCAGTGCGCAGGTAGGTGGACCACACGTCCGGGAAGCCGGCCTGGGCTTCCTGCTTCTGCATCATTCCGGCGACGGACTTGCCGTTCTTCAGCGCCGTGATGTAGCCGCCGTATTTCTCCTGGTCGCCGGTCTCGAAAATCCAGCCAAATAGCTCGCCATAGAACGCTTTAGCCTTTGCGACATCGGAGGTCATGAGGTCGATCCAGCACGGCGCTCCGTTGGGGTGGTCGGGTGTTGGCATGGTGGGTCCCGCTTTCTTGTGCGGCAGGGACATGCTCTGCCGGGCCAGCGCGTCTGTGGGGTAGTGATGAAGACACAGTGAGACTATGCCCGGGGGCCGACGGTTTCAATGGGCCCCGATGCACGGCACCGGCCAAGCGGTCCGTCCCACTCCGGCAGGTCCGCGCGGGCAGATCAGGGCGGATTCGGGGCGCGGATCCGCCCTCATCTGCCCCCGCCGCAGGCTGCGCCACAGCGCCCGCGCCGCGCCCCTGACGCAAAAATGCCCCCGGCTCGGCGGCAAGGCGCAAAACCAGGGGCATTATTCGCGGAAGGTAAGAGATTCGAACTCTTGGTACGGGGTTACCGCACACTGGTTTTCAAGACCAGCTCCATCGGCCGCTCGGACAACCTTCCCTAACGAGTAGTGTTTCATAGGCAGTCGGCAGCAACAAAAAACGCAGCTGCGCTCGCGGACAGCCGTAGTTCCTCCGCCTACTCTGGGAGAAGGCGCCTCGGACGTGGTGTGCCACAGGCGCCTCCCTGCAAGGGAGGCTGCATGAAGTCTGTTAGGAATCGGGAGTTCTCCATGAAGGCTGTCTATATCTCAGAGCCCGGCGGACCCGAGGCCCTGGAGGTCCGCGACGTCCCGCCCCCGGTGCCCGGCACCGGCGAGGTGCTGATCGACGTCGTCGCCGCCGGGCTCAACCGCGCCGATGTCCAGCAGCGCAAGGGCTACTACCCGCCCCCGCCCGGCGCCTCGGAGGTTCCCGGGCTGGAAGTCTCGGGCCGGATTGCCGGTTTCGGACCCGGGGTGACCAAGCCGTTCTCCGTCGGGGACAAGGTCGTCGCCCTGCTGGCGGGCGGCGGCTACGCCGAACAGGTGGCTGTGCCAGCGGGCCAGGTTCTGAGGATCCCCGACGGCGTCGATCTGGTCACCGCTGCATCGCTGCCGGAAGTTGCGGCCACGGTCTACTCCAACCTGGTCATGACAGCGCAGCTGCAGCCGGGCGAGACCGTGCTCATCCACGGGGCGACCGGAGGAATCGGCACGATGGCCATCCAGCTAGCGAAGGCCCTGGGTGCCGTGGTGGCCACCACGGCCGGCACCGCGGAGAAGGTCGGCACCGCCAAAGCCTTCCTCGGCGCGGACATCGCGATCAACTACGCCGAGGAAGACTTCCCTGAGAGCCTGCGTGCGCAAAACGGCGGCAAGGGCGCGGACGTCATTCTCGACGTCGTCGGGGCCAAGTACCTCCAGCAGAACGTGGACGCGCTGGCGGACTACGGGCGGCTGGTGGTGATCGGACTGCAGGGCGGCGCCAAGGGCGAACTGGACCTCGGCAAGCTGCTGAGCAAGCGTGCCGCGATCATTGCGACGGCCTTGCGTCCACGGCCGGTGGAGGAGAAGTCCGTGATCATGGACGCCGTCCGCGACGCGGTCTGGCCCCTGCTGGCCGATGGTCGGGTCCGGCCGCTGGTGGCGAAGACCTTCCCGCTGGAGCAGGTCGCGGACGCGCACCGCTATTTCGACAGCGGCGACCATGTGGGAAAGATCCTGCTGGTCATGTGACAAACATATGCCGGCCTTGACATACACCGAATTGCTACTCCACAGCGAATGACTGTAAGGTGATTCCATACGCGGTATACACGCGTCTTGGGGCGCGTGTATGCTGTCGTCCCGCTATCCTTCGGGAGCATCATGTCCATCCGTAACAGCCTCCTCGCCCTCCTGCAGGACCGCCCACGCTATGGCTACCAGCTCAGGGTCGAATTCGAAGACCGCACCGGATCCTCGTGGCCCCTCAACATCGGGCAGGTCTACACCACCCTCGACCGCCTGGAGCGCGACGGCCTTGCCCGCAAAGACGGCGCCGACGGTGAAGGCCACGTCATCTACAGCATTACCCCCGAGGGGCGTGCCGAGGTCCGCAATTGGTTCACGTCCCCTGTGCCGCGAACGAGCCCTCCGCGGAACGAACTGGCCATCAAGCTCGCCCTGGCACTGACGCTTCCCGGCGTCGACGTCGGCGCCGCCATCCATGCCCAGCGCGCCGTCTCCATCCGGGCTCTGCAGGACTACACCAAAGCCCGGCGTGAAATGGCGTCCCAGCGCCGGCCAATGGATACAGCCCGGCTGCTGGTGCTGGATTCCCTGATCTTCCAGACCGAGGCCGAGGTGCGCTGGCTGGATCTCTGCGAGGCCCGGCTGATGCAGCTGGTCGGGCCGCCCGCCTAGCCTCCCGTGGCCAGCGGTGCCAATATTAACGCCAGCCGGTAACACTCTCGCCGTTCAACGCCCCTGCCCAACCGTTCGTCGCCCCCACGGGGCCGCCCGGCGCAAGGGCATACCCAGGCGTCCCCGCCGTTGGTAGGGTGCCTTGGGGCACATCTGTCGAGTGGATTTGCCCGGTTGGGGTTTCTCAAGGAGGAGACATGGGCACAATGCCAGATGGCAAGCCAAAGAACACACTGGTCGAGGACGGCATTACGCCGGACCCGGCACTGCCGCCCACAGCCGTGGACGAGTCCGTGCGCGAGGCGGAAGAACGCAAGTGGACGCCAACCAAAATCGCGATCTGGGTGGCAATTTCCCTGCTGGGCGCCGTGGCCTGGTTCATGCTGGCGATCGTCCGGGGTGAAACGGTCAACGCCATCTGGTTCGTGTTCGCCGCGGTGTGCACCTACCTGATCGGCTACCGCTTCTACTCCAAGGTTATTGAGCGCTACCTGCTGAAGCCGAACGACCGCAGGGCCACGCCCGCGGAGTACAAAGCGGACGGCAAGGACTACGTCCGCACGGACCGCAACGTCCTGTTCGGTCACCACTTCGCCGCCATCGCCGGCGCCGGACCCCTGGTGGGGCCGATCCTCGCAGCCCAGATGGGCTACCTCCCGGGCACAATCTGGATCATCATCGGCGTTGTGTTCGCCGGTGCCGTCCAGGACTACGTCGTGATGTTCTTCTCCATGCGCCGCGGCGGACGCTCGCTCGGCCAGATGGCCCGTGAGGAACTCGGCGTCATCGGCGGCACCGCCGCGCTGATCGCCACCCTGCTGATCATGGTGATCATCGTCGCCATCCTGGCCCTCGTCGTCGTCAACGCCCTGGCCGAAAGCCCCTGGGGTGTCTTCTCCGTCGGCATGACCATCCCGATTGCCCTCTTTATGGGCGTCTACCTGCGCTTCATCCGCCCCGGCAAGATCATGGAAGTCTCGCTGATCGGGTTTGTCCTGCTCATGGCCGCCATCATCGGCGGCGGCGCCGTCGCGGCCACCGAATGGGGCCACGCGCTCTTCACGCTGGACAAGGTCACCATCGCCTGGGCCCTCATCATCTACGGCTTCGTCGCCGCGATCCTGCCGGTCTGGCTCCTCCTGGCTCCCCGGGACTACCTCTCTACCTTCATGAAGATCGGCGTGATCGTGATGCTGGCCCTGGCCGTCATCGTGGTCCGTCCGGAAATCTCGGTCCCGGCCTTCAGTGAGTACGCCAGCCGCGACAACGGGCCCGTCTTCCCGGGAGCGTTGTTCCCGTTCCTCTTCGTCACCATCGCCTGTGGCGCCCTGTCGGGATTCCACGCCCTCATTGCCTCCGGCACCACGCCAAAGCTGATCGAAAAGGAACGCCAGACCCGGTACATCGGGTACGGCGGCATGCTCATGGAGTCCTTCGTGGCCATCATGGCCCTCGTCGCGGCGATCTCCATCGACCGCGGGCTCTACTTCGCGATGAACGCCCCGGCCGCCCTGACCGGCGGAACAGTGGAAACCGCGGCCGCCTGGGTCAACAGCCTGGGACTGTCCGGCGTGAATATCAGCCCGAACATGCTCGCCGAGACGGCCGCCAACGTCGGCGAGGCCAGCATCGTTTCCCGCACCGGCGGCGCCCCGACCCTCGCCGTCGGACTGGCCCACATCATGCAGCAGTTCATCGGCGGCACCGCCATGATGAGCTTCTGGTACCACTTCGCCATCATGTTCGAGGCCCTGTTCATCCTCACCGCGGTCGACGCTGGCACGCGTGTTGCCCGCTTCATGCTGCAGGACTCGATCGGCAACTTCGTCCCGAAGTTCAAGGAGCACTCCTGGCGTCCCGGCGCCTGGCTCGCCACCGCCGTGATGGTCGCTGCCTGGGGCGCCGTGCTGCTGATGGGCGTCACGGACCCGCTGGGCGGCATCAACACGCTGTTCCCGCTGTTCGGCATCGCCAACCAGCTGCTGGCCGCCATCGCGTTGTCCGTCTGCCTGGCCATCGCAGCGAAGAAGGGCTCCTTCAAGTACCTGTGGATCGTGGCGATCCCGATGGCGTTCGCAGCCGTCGTCACCATCACGGCGAGCTACCAGAAGATTTTCTCGTCCACTCCGGCAGTGGGCTACTTTGCCAACAACGCCGCCTTCTCCAAGGCACTTGCAGAGGGGAAGACTTCCTTCGGTACGGCCAAGACCGTCCCGGCCATGGAAGCCGTGATCCGCAATACTGCGATCCAGGGCTGGCTCTCGGTCATCTTCGTGGTGCTCAGCATCATCGTCATCACGACGGCGCTCATCGCCACCTACAAGGCGTTCCGCAACGCCAAGGCCGGCGTGATCAACACCGACAATGAGGATCCGGCACTGCCTTCCCGCGCCTTCGCCCCGGCGGGCCCGGTGCCCTCGGCTTCCGAGCGCGAGCTCATGGCCACGTGGAACCAACTGCCGGCGGACCGGCGGGCCGAAAAAGCCGGCCACCACTAAGGCGGAGTCAGACATGAACGCAATACTTGCGGGCTTCCGGGGATTCTCGCGGTATCTGGGCGGCGTGATGGGGGCGGACGCGTACGAGAAGTACCTGGCGCACCACGCCGAAGCCGGTCACGGCTCGCCGCCGATGACCGAGCGGGAGTTCTGGCGGGACCAGACGGACCGTCAGGACGCCAACCCGCAGGGCCGGTGCTGCTGACCGGTTCCGGCTGGTCAGCGTTGCCGCCGACAGAGGGCGCCGCCGGGCACACCAGTGCCCGGCGGCGCCCTCTGCTGTGTGTTTCGCCGGTTGCCGGCACTTGTGTCCGGGCCTTTGTTGCGCCCCACAGTGCGCCCGGAAGCTCCCTCCGGGGCGGGCCGCGTGCGCGGCTCCGGGCTCGTGAGAGTATGAAGCCATGAGCGATCCGCACGACACTCAGCCCGCCGACCAGGCCCCGGTCGAGGGCGCCACGCTGGATCCCCGGCCGGCTGCCGACGACGGTCAGGGGACACAGGGGCGGTACCAGCCCGGACCACCGGAGAAGCCGGGCCGGCCCGAGGGGGCCACTCGGCCCAGGCCCAGCCAGCTCCAGGATCTGGTCGATGAACCCGCGAAGGTGATGCGCATCGGCACCATGATGAAGCAGCTCCTGGACGAGGTGAAGTCCGCACCGCTCGACGACGCGGCACGGGTCCGGCTGGCCGGCATCCATGACCGCTCCATCAAAGAACTCGAAGACGGCCTCGCGCCGGAACTCGTCGAGGAGCTGGAACGGATCACCCTGCCCTTCCCCGCGGACGGAACGCCGTCGGACGCGGAGTTGAGGATCGCCCAGGCCCAGCTGGTCGGCTGGCTGGAGGGCCTCTTCCACGGCATCCAGACTGCACTCGCAGCCCAGCATGCCGCCCGGGACCACGCCGTCGCCCAGGCTCAGCTCCGCCAGCTGCCGCCCGGAACAGTGATCGCCCCCGGCGTCATCATCGGGGAGAACGGCGAGCCCCAGCGGGCCGCCGCGCCCAGGCCCGGTGAGGACCCTTCACGGGCTCCCGTGCCCGCTGACCCGGACCACGGCCCCGGCCAGTACCTGTAGGGCACCGTTGGGATTCTTCAGCACCGCCCGGCAGGGGCGCAAAGACGACGCCGAACTCGGCAAGGGCCTCTGGCGGCGGGCAAACGACCGCTTCATCAGGGGCCTGGACCGCTACCACCAGGTCCTCGAGGGGGTGGAGGACGAGGCCCTCTATGCAGAGCTCCTGGAGATCGCCAACGAGCTGTCCGCGCTCTCCGGGCGGGTCCGGCAGGTCTGTGTCGAGGCCCAGCGCCGCGCCCCCAGCGAGGGACTCGACATCCCGGGAACCCTGGCCGGAGTCCACCGCGCCCTGTCCACGGCCGGAAACTCCTTGGCGACCACAGCCGAAGCAGCTGCGATGCTCCGCCTCGCCGTCGGTCCCGTCCCCGCCGGCGCGGCGTCGGTACGGCGCCGCGCAGCGTCGGTGCTGGAACAGGTCAGCGACGCCGAACGGCGGCTTGCGGAGGCAGCCGCCGCGGACTGAGATGCCGCGTCGCTCCGCGCTTGCCTACCTAAATTCCCGGTTAAGCGCCTAGCTTAGCTGTGCCCTTTGCGCTGGCGGTCCGGGGCGGGCGTTGGCAGGATGGCTGGATGACTTTCTCACCGGTACTGACTTTCAATGACGGCAACACCATTCCCCAGCTCGGCTACGGAGTGTGGCAGGTTGAAGACGACGTCGCCGAGAAGGTGGTCGTCCAGGCCTTCGAAGCCGGCTTCCGCCACATCGACACCGCCAAGATCTACGGCAACGAGGCGGGGGTGGGGCGTGCGATCGAGCGATCGGGCCTCACTCCCGAGGAAATCTTCATCACCACCAAGCTGTGGAACGCGGACCAGGGCTACGAGTCCACGCTGAAGGCTTTCGAAGAATCCATGGAGCGTCTGGGCCTGGAGACGCTGGACCTGTACCTGATCCACTGGATGCAGCCGAAGCAGGACAAGTACGTGGACACCTGGAAGGCTCTCATCGAGCTGCAGAAGCAGGGACGCGTCAAGACGATCGGCGTCTCCAACTTCACCAAGGAGGGCCTGCAGCGCCTAATTGACGAGACCGGCGTCGTGCCGGCCATCAACCAGGTTGAACTGCACCCGTTCTTCAACCAGGCCGAGCTGCGCGAGTTCAATGCCTCCAAGGGCATTCTCACTCAGGCCTGGTCGCCGCTGGGGCAGGGCGGGGAGCTGCTGGAGAGCGCCGTGATCGGCCAGATCGCGGCCAAGCACGGCGCCACCCCGGCGCAGGTGGTCATCGCCTGGCACCTGGCCATCGGCAACGTTGTCATCCCCAAGTCCGTCACGGAATCCCGCATCCGTGAGAACTACGCAGCGCTGGATGTCAGCCTGGATGAGACCGATGTGCAGGCCATCAACGGCCTGGACAACTCAGCTGAGGGCGCCGGCCGCATCGGCCCCGACCCGGCAGTCTCGGACTTCGCCTAAGCCACGCGCCTAGCCGGCCGGACTGCCGGCTAAATCGGCGTGAACCGCAGCAGGGCCTTCACCCGACAGGGTGGGGGCCTTTCTGCTGCCCGGTGACCTCTGCGGTCCCGCCCTGGGGGTCGGCTTTGGCCGGCTCACACCCTGGCGAATCCTGAACCAAAGTCGTGGATGATGACGGTCCCGCCCAGAATACGGGCCTTGGCCACAAGCTGTTCCAAAAGTGCGTCGTTGACCGCGCCAAAGATTTCAATCGTCAGAAGGTTGACCAGAGGCGCTATCGGCGGGAAGAGGGGGCCGGCTACCGACATGTGGAAATTCAGCAACGCTAGGTCCTCGTGGATGTGAAGAACACTCATGCGGCTGCCGTCGCCTGAGAAGTAAACGTTGTAGGCGATGATCCGCGGCTCATTGGCTTCGACGAAGCTCGCAAGGTCCGCCATCGCGACTTTGAGCTCGCCAAGCTTCCCGGGGCGGACCTCGGAGGTGTCGAGATACACAACGAAATCAGTCATGTTGCCCTCCCGAGGGCATTCGGATCCCGCCCGCAGGCGGGGACGGAAATCCCGCGCCCCGCTATGAGCAGACGTCCCCTTACAATTATTGGCCCGGCCCAAACCCCTGTCGAGGTCCCGCTGATGCCCAGACGGGCCCCAGCGGCAACCGCCCAGTGTGGGTGTATTGGTCACGCCAGCCGGGGATCCATCGGATCGTGAGAAGCAGCTAAGCGGCCTTCCGGCTTTCCCTTACCGGCACCGCGTCGATGGTGGCCCAGCCATGCTCGCCGGCGGCCTGGCGGCTGGCGAAACGTTCGGCGTCGGCAAGGGCATCGAAAGCCTCGGCGCGGATGCGGCCACAATCCGTGTCCAGATACGTGACTTCAAAGTACTGCGTGGTTTCCATGAATTAAGTGTGCAGCCGGCCTCCGACACTATGAGCTCATGGGTCCGGCGTGTTGCCAAGCCGCAGCACCCGTTCCCGGGCAAGGTCCGCGGTGCGCCGCGCCTTTTCCGCAGCCCGTGCCGCCTGCTGGGCCTCGGCCAGGGCCAGTTCGCGCCGTTTCCCGGCAGCTTTGAGTTCCTGTTCGCACTGGGCAAGCTGCCCGCGCAGCCTGCGCGCCGTGTCGGAGAGTTCCGTGGTCAGGGCGGTCAACGAGGCAAGCTCCTCCTCATCCTGCCGAGCTTCCAGAGCGGCGGCTTCGGCGGCCTCTTCGGCCTCCTGGAGAAGCGACCGGGCCCGTTCCAGCGCGGAGGGAGAGGTTTTCCGGGGTTCGGGGCGGACAGCTCGCAGGCGGGGCTGCTCCGCCTCGTTCGGGCGTGTGGTTTCGGTCGGGACCGCCTCGTCGGATGGGCTGGGCGCGGGACCCGCCGGGACCACGAGCCCGGGCAGCGCAACCGCACCCGAAAGATCCACGACGTCGACGCCGTCGGCGGACAGTGCCCGGAGGAGACGGCCGGACTGCACGGCTGCCGCTGCCCCTGCATCGGCTGTGGCCGCGCGCAGCGTTGCTTCCACTTCCGCCGCGATCGCGCCGCTGATCTTCCGGCCCAGCTGTTCGGTGACTGCCTGTGCTTCCTTGACCGCGCCGCTTAGCAGTTGGCGTCGTTCCTGTCCGAGCCGGCGGAGTTCCGGTGCGTCGAGGGAGGATTGCGCGGCGCGCATCGACTGCCCCAGCCCGGCGAGGTCGCGGAGGGTCTCCGGCCGCCGGGCGGCGAGCATGTTCACCGTCCATGCCGCGACGGACGGCTTGGGCAGGGACCGCACTTCTGCGGCAAAGGACCGCAGCTCTTTCGCGGCGGCCGCGTCTTTGGCTGCGGCTGTCCGGGCGGAGACGAATTCGTCGAACGGAAGCGCATAGAGCTGTGCGGCAACGTCGGCCAGCCCCTGATCTCCCATGCAAGAATCATAGAAGCCCGGCCCCGGCAATTCCGCCGCCACCGGACCATTTTCCAGGAGGCAAGGCACTCATGATCGAAATTGCGGGGCTCCCGGCGCATATCCTGCTCATCCACGCCGTCGTGGTGCTGGCGCCGATCGCCGGACTGGCCGCTATCGTGTTTGCCGCGGTGCCGCGGTGGCGCAGCCAGCTGGCCTGGCCGCTGGGAGTGCTGTCCCTGGGCCTTGTTCCGCTGTCCCTGCTCACGGCGCAGGCAGGGGAGCAGCTAGAGGAGACCCGCCCCGCTTCGGCCCTGATCAGGGAACATGCGGAGCAGGGGGACGTGCTCAAGGCCGTATCCGTGGTCTTCTTCGTGGTCGTCACCGCGGCGCTGATCGCGAGCTATGACCCCATAGGCCGGCACTTCTCCTTCCTGGGCCGCCTGCGGACGAACCGCGGCGTCCGGTTGGCCCTTCTGGTTCTCGCGGCGGCTGCGGGGGCCTTCTTTATCTACCAGAGCATCATCACAGGCCATTCCGGCGCGGCCTCGGTCTGGGCCGCTTAACCCGGTCCCTGGCCGTGCCGATCAGCGACGGCTGCGGCTAGGGACCGCGCTTGCCGCGCAGGGCGACAACCAGCACCACGAACGCGAGCAGCTGCAGGACCGCCACTGACGCGATCAGCAGTGGACGGGTGTCATAGAGGGCGCCGTACAGGACCCCGCCCGCCAGCGCCCCGGCCCCTTGAAAAGCAGCGAAAACGCCGTACGCCGTTCCCTGGCGCTGTTCCGGCACCAGGTCGGCGAGCAGCGCCTTGACGGTCGAGTCCTGGATGCCCAGTGCGATGCCCCACGCGAGTACCCCGGTGAACGCCAGCCCGGCCGCCGGGGCCAGGGCCAGCACCGGCACGGCGGTGGTTAGCACGGGAATCGTGAGGAGCACCCAGGCTCCGGACCGGTCGTAGAGGGCTCCGCTGGCAAGGGCGCCGAGGGCAGCCGCCGCCATCGCAGCCGCGTACAGCAGCGCGACCACGGACACCGGAACGGCCGCCGTCGTCGTGAGGTGGAAGGAGATAACCCCGAAGGCAACCAGGCCGGCACTCCAGCAGAAGGCGGCGGCAGCGAACAGGACAAAGCTCCGGGTGAACAACGACGCCGGACGGCCGACCACACCCGCAGGCGCCGGATCGACTGCAGTTTCCTGATGCGGGCCGGCCGGGACCGCCGGGGGCCGGCCGGTGCCGGGATCCGGGATCCGGCGGCGCAGCCACAACAGCAGGAACATGGCCGCCGCCGCGGGAATGGACAGCACAGCGAAGGCTGCCGAGAGGTTTCCGGTGGCCGTGAGGACCGCGGCGACCAGGATGGGTCCGAGCAGGGCTCCGACAAGGTCGAGGGACTTGTGGACGGCGAAGCCGCGGCCCCGGCCGACCGGTTTGGCGACCGCGGCCAGCAACACCGTCTTTGCCGGGCTGCGGACGGCTTTTCCGATCCGGTCGCCGATGATCAGCACGGAAGCCAGAACCAGTCCGGACGTTCCGGCCAGAGGTGCGACGGCGAGCAGGGGAACGCAGACAGCGGTGAGGGCGTAGCCGGTCAGCGTGAACGTCCAGTATCTGCGGGTGCGGTCTGCCCAGGGGCCGAAGATCAGCCTGAGTCCCTGTGCCGCAGCTTCGGCGGCACCCGTCACCAGACCGACGGCCAGTGCGGAGGCACCCAACTGGGCGAGCAGGGGACCAGCCAGCGGCCGGGCGCCGTCGGAAACGACGTCGGCGGCCAGGCTGACGAGCCCGAGTCCGATCACCGGGCCCCAGAGCACGCGCCGGTGCGCCCCGTCACGTGCAGGCCCCTTGGCCCGCCCGCGGGTTGGGAAGTTTTGGTGGGGCCGGTTCATTTCCCAAGGCTCGCGGACGTAGCGCGGCGGGACAAGGGCCCGGCAGAACCGCTTGGTGTCAGGCGGAGGTCCGGATGTCCAGGAAAACCCACGCGATGGCCAGCAGGCCACCGAGTGCCAGCAGGAGCGCGCCGGCGACGATGCGGCCATCCAGGTCCCGGGAGGCCGGCGACTCGGCGGCGAAAACGCCTGCCGTTGCCGTCGGGGCGGGCGCTGACGGGGCCGGGGTGGCCATGCTGCCATCGGCCGGAGAAGTGGTGGTCGGCGAAGTCCCGGCCGGCGGCTGGGCGCCGGGGTCGGCGGTAGGCGCTGCAGCCGCCTGGGTTCCTGTCGGAGCAGGTACCGCTGAGGGGCGCGGAGCCGGGCCCTTTCCAGGCGGGGCCGTGGGTGAGGTCGGAACGCCGGTGGCGCTTGCTGTCGGAACAGGCGTTGCCTTGGGTTTTGGGCGGTCCGGGGACGACGGGCAGATCAGGGCCGGGACGATCCCTCCCACGGGGTCGCAGGGGGCGCCGATGGCCGGCAATGCGAGGATCAGGGGCGCGGATGCCAGCATCAGCGCGGCCGTGACCGTGTAGCAGGCCCCTTTTGTGGTCTTCACCCGATCCATCGTAGAGGCGCGGAGGGCGCCTGGCTGGGACCCTGGCGGGGAGCGTTGGCGGCAGATCGGCAGGACGCCGACCTAAATCGCCGAACTGAACTGCCTTCGTAGGGCACCGCCCCGGGGCCCTACCGCGTGTTTCCCTGACGGCGCGGGGCTATGCTAAGCCACGTTGTCGAACAGCCGCTGCCAGTCGTCATGTTCGCGATTGGTGTAAAACCGGCGCGTGGTGGTCCATCTGGGCAGGTAGTCCTGTGCCGGCAGTTCACGCGCCGGCACAGGTTTGGGCCTAGGTGGGGACTGCAGGACGCCCTCGCGTACCGGCTTGGTCCGGACGGGCTCGGGCTTGAGTGCCCGCTGCTGCTTCGGCTTCGGATGCGGGGCGGCGGCCTTGCTGACATGGCGCCACATGATGCGGAAGAAGATCCAAAGGGCGATCCCGGCCAGCGTCCACTGCCAGTAGGCGATCATCAGCACGATGACGAAAATCCCTAGAAGTGTAGGCATGGCGACACTTTGGCATATCCGGCACGCCCGGAGATAGGGTCTTTTTCCCTTATCCCAGGCAGGGAGCCGTCGCTTGCATGGTCGCCACCCAGTCCCACCGTCAAAAAACGACAGAACCCCCGGAAATCGTTGATTTCCAGGGGTTCTTCTCGAGCTTCCTGCCAGAATCGAACTGGCGACCTTCTCATTACGAGTGAGACGCTCTACCAACTGAGCTAAGGAAGCAACCGCATCAAGTGCCCGGATGACCCGGGCGATTCATGCCAGAGACAACTGTAGTAGAGTCGTCCGGCCCGGGTCAAAATGAGTGTCGGACGCCTCAGCAGACGGTGTTGTCGGCCGGTGTCTTGCCGTCCACCAGGTAACTGTCCACGGCATTGCCGATGCAGTCGTTGGAGCGGCCGTAGGCCGTGTGGCCCTCGCCCTTCCACGTCAGAAGTGCGGCTGTTCCCAGCTGCTTGCGCAGCTCGCTGGCCCATTCCACGGGGGTAGCCGGGTCGCCCGTAGTGCCGATCACGACGATGTCGGTGGAACCCTTGTACTCCGCAGGTGCCGGGGTCCGAACGCTTTGGTACGGCCAGTCCTTGCAGTTGGTGCCACCGTAGGCGAAGTAGTAGCCGAGCGTGGGGGAGGCCTGGCGGAGTTGCTGCTCATCCGCACGCATTCCGGCCGTGTCCGTCACCATGGGGTAGTCCAGGCAGTTGATGGCGCCGAAGGCAAACGTCGAATTCCCGGAGTACTTGCCGTTCGGCTCCCGGTCGGCGCCGAAGTCGGCGAGCCGGAGCATCGGCGACACGTCACCCTTGAGCGCGCTGCCCAGGGCCTGGGTCAGCACGGGCCAGTTGTCATCGTTGTAGAACGGCAGGATGAAGCCGCTGACAAACATTGAGGCGTTGACCACGCGGCCGTCCTTCGCGGACATTGGGTCCGCCTCCACAGCCTTGATGATGTCCTGGATCTGGCCAACAGCCTCCTCCGGGGTACCGCTGAGCGGACAGCCGCTGCTGTCGAGGCAATGCGTGACGTAGGCCAGGATGGCTTTCTCGAACGCCTTCGCCTGTCCGTTCGTCAGCTCCTCGTAGCTCAGCGAGGGATCCATCGCGCCGTCGAGGACCATCCGGCCGACGTTGTCCGGGAAGAGTGAGGCGTAGGTGGAGCCGAGGAAGGTGCCGTAGGAGTATCCGAGGTAGTTGAGCTTGCCGTCATTGAGCACACCGCGCAGAATGTCGAGATCCTTGGCGGCGCTGACAGTGTCGAGGTGGCCGAGCACGGGGCCGGTCTTTTCTGCGCACTTGGCGGCGATGGCCTTGTTGTCTGCGAGGGCCTCGGCCAGCCCGGCGTCGGTGTCAAGCGCATAGGTCTTCGCCCGGGAGGCGTCGCGTTCCTGGTCGGTGAGGCATGTGACCGGGGCGGAGCGGTTCACGCCGCGCGGATCGAAACCGACGATGTCGTAGTTGGTGCGGACCTTCTCCGAGATGTTGGTGGAACCGGCGTCGCGGACAAAGTCGTAGCCGGAGCCGCCGGGGCCGCCGGGGTTGACCAGCAGGCTGCCCTTCTTGCTGTTGCTCTTGGTAGACAGCTTCAGGGCCGCGATTTCAATGCTGTCTCCATCCGGTTTGCTGTAGTCCATCGGGACCTTGATCTTGGCGCAGGTGAAGTCCGACTCGCACGGGACCCACTCGACCTTCTGCGTGTAGTAGCTGCGGAGATCGGCGGGCGCGGCGTCGGCGATCTCAGGATTCGGTGTGCTGGGGCTCTTCGCCCCGCTGTCGCCGCCGAAGAGGCTGCACGAGGCGAGCACCAGGGCCAGGGCCATGGCGCCGGCTGCCCGCAGGCCGATCGCTACGGATCGGGATCTGGCGGACACTGCTCGTGCAGACTTCATACGGTTCTCCTTGGAGGATCGGATCGGAGCGGAGGGGCTTCCGCCTCCCGCCATGCGGGCGGACGGGGCGGGTCGGATGGTCGGTTCACCGGGGAAGGGGTCACTGCATGTTCCCTCAGATGAGGCTGGCGGCCATGGACTCGATGGTCAGCAGCGGGGCCACGTTGGAGGTCGTGATCCGGTTGCGGGCCTTGTTGATGGCATCCATGCGGGCAAGGGTGGTTTCTGCGGAGGAGTGGCTGGCAAACTCAACGAGTTCACTCCTGAGTTCAACGTTGACCAGTTCCACGGCGTTCCCCATCTGGATGATCAGCACATCCCGGTAGAAAGACAGCAGGTCGGTCAGCGTGCGGTCCAGTGAGTCGGTCACCGAACGCTTGGCACGGCGTTTCTGGTCGTCCTCGAGCTGCTTCACCTGCCCGCGCATGGCTGCCGGCAGCGTGCCGCTTTCGGGCGCGCCGAGCGTGGCGAGCAAGGCGGCTTTCTCGGCCGCGTCGCGCTCTTCGTTGGAGCTGTTGGCTTCCTCGGTGGCGATCTTGACCAGCTTCTCGGCCATAAGCACCGCGGCGGTGACACCTCGGAGGCCGAGCGGGAACCGCACTGTTTCGAGCCGACGGTCGCGGGCTTCGGGATCCCGTGCCAGCCGGCGTGCGATCCCGACATGGCTTTGCGCTGCCCTGGCCGCGCTTTCGGCGACCGCCGGGTCGATACCGTCGCGCTTGACCAGAAGGGCCGCGACGTCGGCCGCAGGCGGAAGCCGCAGTGCCACCGGGCGGCAACGGGAGCGGATGGTCACCAGTACGTCGGCGGGGGAGGGCGCGCACAGCATCCAGATGGTGCGGGGGGTGGGTTCCTCGATCGCCTTGAGCAGCACATTCGTGGTGCGTTCCGCCATCCGGTCCGCGTCCTCCACGACGATGATGCGCCAGCGGGCCGAGGAGGGCCGGTTCCCGGCGGTAGAGACCAGGTCGCGGGCTTCGTTAATCGTGATAGTGACCTTTTCGGTGCGCACAAAGGCCACATCGGAGTGTGTTTCGCCCAGGATCGTCAAGCAAGCTGGGCATTCGCCGCAGCCGCGCAGGCTGACGTCTTCCTGGTCGCAGTTCAACGCGGCGGCAAAGGCCTTCGCCGCGTTGGACCGGCCGGAACCCGGCGGGCCGGTGAAAAGCCAGGCATGGGTCAGGCCCTCACCCCGGGCTGCCAGGCGCAGCTGCTCGACGACGGCGGGCTGGCCCTGGAGGTCCTCCCAGACGCTCATGACTTCACCGCGCGGTGGAGTGGCAGCAGGGACTCCACCCTCTCGAGGATCCTGGCAGCCAGTTGGTCGACCGGGAGGTGGGCGGGGAGGACGAGGTACTGCTCCGGCCGGGACGCGGCGAGGTTGAGGAAGGCGGTCCTGATCCTGGCGTGGAATTCATCGGCCTCGGATTCCAGCCGGTCCTCGGCCGCGTCGCCCGCCGTCCGGCGGCGGCGGCCGACTTCCGGGTCGACGTCGAGCAGCACCGTAAGGTCCGGCTGCAGGCCCGCGGTGGCCCAATTGTTGATATCCCGGACGGCGTCGGTGCCGAGGTCGCGGCCGGCGCCCTGGTAGGCCACCGAGGAGTCGATGTAGCGGTCGGTGAGGACAATTTCGCCGCGTTCGAGGGCGGGGCGGATGACCTGGCTGGCATGCGCGGCGCGGGACGCCGCAAAGATCAGGGCTTCGGTGTGCGCGTCGATGTGGCCGTGGCCGTGGTCCAGGACCAGGGAGCGCAGTTTCTCGCCGATCGGAGTGCCGCCAGGCTCCCGGGTCCGCAGCACGGTGAGGCCGCGCGACTCAAGGGCCGCAGCCAGCTCAGCTGCCTGCGTGGACTTGCCGGCGCCGTCGCCGCCTTCGAAGGCGATAAACAGTCCGGGGTTCTGGGTGGTCACTGTTCTAGCCTACCGACAATCCCTGACAGAAACGTGCCGCGGCGTAACGCCTTGGGTGCCCTGCGGGGCCCCGAAGTACCCTGTGACCATGAGTCTTTCCGAAGAACAGGCAGCCGCGCTCTCCGCAGAAACAGTCGTTGTGGCGGCGGGTCGGCCGCCGCGCCAGCGTGATGAGCCGGTCAACCCTCCGCTGGTGCTTTCCTCGACCTACTTCGGCACCGGACCGCTGGGCGACGGCGACCGCGGCTACGGGCGGTATTCCAACCCCACCTGGGACCCTTTCGAGGAAGCCCTCGGCCAGCTTGAAGGCGCCGCGCTCCCGGGCCTGCTCTACGCTTCCGGCCTCGCTGCCGTCAGTTCGGCCCTGTCCCTGGTTCCCGCCGGGGGAGTGCTGGTCATGCCGTCCCACAGCTACGCAGGTTCCCTGGTGATGGCCACGGAACTTGCCGAGAAAGGCTTCCTGGAACTGCGGACGGTAGACATTGCGGACACCGACGCCGTCCTGGCGCAGCTCGCCCCGGCGGACGGGCGGCCCGCCAGCATGCTCTGGCTGGAGAGCCCCACCAATCCGATGCTGGGCGTCGCGGACATCCGTGCGCTGACCGCCGCCGCGCACGCGGCGGGCGCCGTCGTCGTCACCGACAACACGTTCTCCACCCCCCTCGTGCAGCAGCCGCTGGCGCTGGGTTCCGACGTCGTCCTGCATTCGGTGACGAAGTACCTCTCCGGCCACTCCGACGTTGTGCTCGGCGCCCTGGTGACGTCCGACGCCGGACTCCGCGCCTCGCTGCTGCACCACCGCACGATCCACGGCGGCATCGCGGGACCCTTCGAGGCCTGGCTGGCGCTGCGCGGGCTGCGCACGCTGGCCCTGCGGGTCGAGCGGTCGCAGGCCTCGGCGGCGGTGCTGGCCGAGCGGCTGAGCACGCACCCCCGGGTCGGCAGCATCCGTTTCCCGGGCCTCCCCTCGGATCCCGGCCACGAACGGGCCAAAAGCCAGATGAAGGGGTTCGGCTCGGTGCTGTGCATCGAAATGGCCCCGATCGCCGGCGGCGGAAACAGCGGCAGCGGCGACGGTGGCCTCGACGGCGGCCTCAGCGGAGCTGACGCGGCGGACAGGATGATCCAGGCCCTTAAGCTGTGGCTGCCGGCCACTTCGCTGGGCGGCGTGGAGTCCCTGATCGAACGGCGGCGCCGCCACCTGGCCGAGCCGGCCAGTGTGCCGGACAACCTGGTCCGGATGAGCATCGGGATCGAAAACGTCGAGGATCTTTGGGCCGATTTGGAACAGGCCTTGGCGACGTTGGACGGCTAGGCTGGGGGGATGGACGGAAGAGCGCTTATTTACTATGTCGAAACAGGGATCTATTTTCTCCTGGCCCTCGTAGCACTCGCCCTCGAGGTGTGGGCGTTCTTTGACTGCCTGCGTCACAAGGCGAATGCCTTCGAAGCCGTGTCCAAGCGCACCAAGACCTTCTGGCTGGCCGTCACCGGCGGCGCCCTGGCCGTGGGCCTGCTCTCCCTCCTGGGCGGCGGGGGCGGAGGCCTCCTGGGCCCACTGGGGCTTTTCGGACTTGTCGCGGTGACGGCAGCGTCCGTCTACCTCGCCGACGTCCGCCCGGCGGTCAAGGACGCCGGCCGCGGCGGGAGCCGCAACATGGGTCCCTACGGCCCCTGGTGACCTAACCAGGCGCGACTGCGTCCCAGCCGACCGTCAGTTCGCCCAAGCGCCACCGGGACGGGCCGTCAAGGACCGGCCAGCCGCCGTCGCGCAGTGCCCGGCACATGGCCGTCCAGCGCTGCCGGTTCCCAAACGAGGCCAGCGGCGCCGCCTCCAGCCAGGCCTTGTCCATTGCCTGCAGGAAGGCGTGGACGTTCTCGCCGGGAACGTTCCGGTGGATAAGCGCCTTCGGCAGCCGCTCGGCCACCTCCGAGGGCAGCGCAAAACTGCCAAACCGCATGGACAGGCTCAGGCTCAGCGGCCGCTGGGCGTCCAGCGCCACCCACGTCACCCGGCGGCCGATCTCGTCACACGTGCCGTCAATGAACAGCCCCTCCGGCGCCAGCCGGCCCTGCACGAGCCGCCAGATCGCCGCGACGTCGGCTTCCTCGTATTGCCGCAGCACATTGAATGCCCGCACGAGAACGGGCCGGCCGGCCACCGGCAGTTCGAACCCGCCCAGCTGGAAGCTCAGTCCGGGGCGTTCCAGTTCCCTGGCCAGCCGGACCCGCTCGGGCTCGATTTCGACGCCGACCACCCGCACATCGGGACGGACCGCGGACAGCCTTTCAAAGAGTTCGACGGCGGTGGCCGGGGAGGCGCCGTAGCCCAGATCCACCACAAGGGGATTGGCGGCCGCGCGCAGCCGCCAGGCCTGCGGACCAGTCAGCCAGCGGTCCAGTCGGCGCATCCGGTTGGGGTTGGTGGTGCCGCGGGTAATGTTGCCCACCGGCCTGCCGGCGCGCGGTCCGCTTTGCGCAGGGCCGCGCTTTTCGACGCTGCGTTTTTCCATGAATGGGGTCTGCGGGGGCGCCACCCGCTCAGCCTTCTGCACCACCAGACCACCCTATCCTGCGGTCCTGGGCCCGTGATGTAACGCACGGCACGGTCCGGGACCGCTCCGCTAGGATAAAAACCATGACTTACAAGCTGATTCTGCTGCGCCACGGCCACAGCGAATGGAACGCCAAGAACCTGTTCACCGGCTGGGTGGACGTTGACCTGAACGACCAGGGCCGGGCCGAGGCGATCCGCGGTGGCGAGCTTCTCGTGGAGAACAACATCCTCCCGGACATCGTGTACACCTCGCTCCTGAAGCGGGCCATCAACACGGCCAACATGACCCTCGACAAGGCGGACCGCGGCTGGATCCCGGTCAAGCGGGACTGGCGGCTGAACGAGCGCCACTACGGGGCCCTGCAGGGCAAGGACAAGGCCCAGACGCTGGCCGAATACGGCGAGGAGCAGTTCATGACCTGGCGCCGGTCCTACGACACCCCGCCGCCGCCCCTGGCCGACGATTCAGAGTTCTCCCAGGCGCATGATCCGCGGTACGCGGACCTCGGCGACGCCCTGCCCCGCACCGAGTGCCTCAAAGATGTCCTGGTCCGCCTGCTGCCCTACTGGGAATCGGACATCAAGGAAGACCTCAAGGCCGGCAAGACTGTCCTGGTCACGGCCCACGGCAACTCGCTGCGCGCCCTCGTCAAGCACCTCGACGGCATCAGCGACGAAGCCATTGCCGGGCTGAACATCCCCACCGGCATCCCGCTGGTCTACGACCTGGACGAGAACTTCGAGCCGCTGAATCCGGGCGGCACCTACCTCGATCCCGAGGCCGCGGCTGAGGCCATCCAGGCCGTCGCCAACCAAGGCAAGAAATAGCCCGGTCCGACACCCGGAATTAACGACGCCGGCCGGTCACCCCCCAAGGTGACCGGCCGGCGTCGTGCGTTACGAGCTAGCTGTGTTCGATGCCGTTCGGCTGCCAGGCGCCGGTGACCAGGTAGGTGACCTTCTGCGCGACGGAGACGCCGTGATCCGCGAAGCGCTCGAAGTAGCGGCTGGCCAGTGCGACGTCGACGGTCGTCGCGGGGGACTCCTGCCAGTCGCTCCGGGCGATCGCCTGGAACACGCTCAGGTGCAGATCGTTCACGGCGGTGTTGGCCTTCATGATGTCCCGGGCCACTTCAAGATCCCGGGTTTCCAGCAGCACGGTGAGCTTCTCCGCGATCAGCAGGTCGTACGCGGCGAAGCTCTTGAAGGTCTCGTGCAGCTGGGCGGGAACCACGGTTGCGGGGTAGCGGAGGCGCGCGAGCTGGGCGAGATGGCGGGCGAGGTCGCCCATCCGCTCCAGCGATGCGCTCATCCGGAGGGAGCCCACGATCATCCTCAGGTCGCTGGCCACGGGACCCTGCAGGGCGAGGATGTCGATGGCACGCTCGTCCAGGCTGTTCTGCAGAAAGTCGATCCGCGCGTCGGCCGCGATGACATCCTCGGCCAGATCGATGTCGGCGCCCTCGAAGGCAGTCGTTGCTTTCCCGATGGCCTCACTGACCAGCTTCGAGATTTCGACGAGCTGTTCCCCCACTTGGGCGAGCTCTTCCTGAAAAACCTTGCGCACGTGTGCGTCCTTTCCTCGGAAATATTGCCAGCCACCAGCAGCGGCGGGCCCATTTCGGTCACCTCTCGGCACTCCAACTGTCAAGTGTTCCAGCGTCCGGTGAACTGTTACGCCCCAATAGGTGAACGTTAGCTGAACCGCGGCGCGAATAGCGGGAGATTTCCGTTTCTGACGCGGACCAGAGCATAAGCTGGAGCCGTGGATCCAATGCTCATCGGCGTGATCGCCGGCCTGGTCGGCCTGTCGCTTGGCGTCTTCGGCGTGCTCGCGTTCCGGGTCAGCGAGCAGCAGCGCAAACTCGTCGACGTCGAGTTCGAGGATCCGTCACTTCCAGAGGGAGCCGCCGAGGTGCTCGCCGCCGTCGGCCGGGCCTTCGTAGTGGTGGACGCGATCGACGGCGTCGTCCGGGCCAGCCCCGCCGCCTACGCCTACGGCCTGGTGCGCGGCCACACCCTGGTCCACCAGCAGCTGCTGGAGATGACGGCCAAAGTGCGGCGCGACGGCGTCATCCTCGAACGGCTCCTCGAACTGCCGAGGGGTCCGCTGGGCCAGGGCACCATCGTGGTGCAGGTGCGGGCGGCCGTCATTGCGGAGGAGTACATCCTCCTGCTCGCCGACGACCGGACCGAGGTCACCCGCACGGAGGAAGTCCGGAACGACTTCGTCGCCAACGTCTCGCACGAACTGAAAACCCCGGTCGGGGCCATCTCGCTGCTGGCGGAGGCGCTTGAGTCCTCTGCGGATGACCCGGAGGCCGTGCGACGCTTCGCCAAACGCACCCACAAGGAATCCGCCCGGCTGGCCGCCCTGGTGCAGGACATCATCGAGCTCTCCCGGCTGCAGGGCGCCAACGTCGCGCAGCAGGGACGGGCGGTGGACATCAACACCGTGGTCGCTGAGGCGGTGGACCGGTCCCAGCTGCCGGCGGAAAGCAAGTCCATCGAGCTGGTGGTCGGCGGGCATGCGGACGCCAAGGTCTACGGCGACCAGGACCAGTTGGTGACGGCGCTGCGCAACCTGATCGACAACGCCATCCGCTACTCCCCGGAAAACACCAGGGTCGGGATCGGCATCCGGTCCAAGGACGGCCTCGTGGCCGTGTCCGTGACGGACCAGGGCGAGGGACTCAGCCCGGAGGACCAGGAACGCGTCTTTGAACGCTTCTACCGCGTGGACGCCGCACGGTCCCGCCATACCGGCGGCACCGGCCTGGGCCTGAGCATCGTCAAGCACGTCGTGGCCAACCACGGCGGCGAGGTGACCCTCTGGTCCAAGCCCGGCCAGGGCTCCACCTTCACCATCCGGCTTCCGGAGCTGGAAGGCCAGGACGACGACGGTGCCGAGGCGCGCGGCCCGGCGGCCCGTGCGGCCTCCCATGCTGCGGAGCACAACCCGTCCCCGAACCCACGATCCATACGACGCGACGCCGCAGGCGCCCATGAGCAAGGAGCTACCGCTTGAGCAGGATTCTAGTTGTCGAGGACGAAGAGTCGTTCAGCGACCCGTTGTCCTATCTGTTGGGCAAGGAAGGGTTCGAGGTGGAGGTGGTGGACAACGGAATTGACGCCATCACCGAATTCGACCGCAACGGCGCCGACCTGGTGCTGCTGGACCTGCAGCTGCCCGGGCAGTCGGGCACTGAGGTCTGCCGGCAACTGCGGCAGCGCTCGTCGGTCCCGGTCATCATGTTGACGGCGAAGGACGCGGAGATCGACAAGGTCGTGGGGCTGGAACTCGGCGCCGACGACTACGTCACCAAGCCCTACTCGTCCCGGGAACTGGTGGCCCGTGTCCGGGCCGTGCTGCGGCGCCAGAGCGAGCCCGAGGAACTGGTGTCCAGCACTGTGCAGGCGGGACCGGTCCGGATGGACATTGAGCGGCATGTGGTCACTGTCAGCGGCGAGCAGGTCTCCCTCCCGCTGAAGGAATTCGAGCTGCTGGAGATGCTGCTGCGGAACTCCGGCCGGGTCCTGACCCGCGGGCAGTTGATCGACCGGGTCTGGGGCTCGGACTACGTGGGGGACACCAAAACCCTGGATGTCCACGTCAAACGGCTTCGCAGCAAGGTCGAGCCGGACCCCTCGGCGCCGCGGCACCTGATCACGGTCCGCGGCCTCGGCTACAAGTTCGACCCCTAAGCCGGGAGGAACTGCAGCCCGGCGGCGGCAGCCGGGCCGGGGAGGGCACAGACGAAAGGAGGGGCACCCGGCCGGGTGCCCCTCCTTTTGTGTGGAAGCTAGTGGTTTGCGCTGCTCGTTGGCGACGGGGTCGACGTCGGCGTGGCCGAACCCGTGGGCTCGCTGCCTGCCGGCAGGTACTGCTCGTAGTCCGAAATCGTGCCGTCCAGCACCGGAACCTTGAACTTGGCGTTCTGGTTGGTGCCGTCCTCGGAGATGCTGACCTCAACGAGGGATCCCGGAGCGCCGCCGGTGGTGCTCAGGATGGCCTCGTCCGTGGAATCGTTGAGCAGCGTGTAGGAGTTCTGCTTGACCGGGACCCGTGTCTGGGAACCGGCGGCGCCGACGATGGTCAGCGTCACGTCTTCGGAGGACGAGTTGTAGACAGCGCCGAGCACGCGGCCGGGCTTGTCTTCGCCGCCGGAGATGATCATCATGTTGCGGA
The DNA here is from genome assembly GCF_019977335.1 of Arthrobacter sp. NicSoilB4. Lineage (NCBI taxonomy): Bacteria > Bacillati > Actinomycetota > Actinomycetes > Micrococcales > Micrococcaceae > Arthrobacter > Arthrobacter sp. NicSoilB4. Next base: position 591,457 of record NZ_AP024653.1, read on the forward strand.
GCTGCAGCGGGCCAACATTGGCCTGCGTTCCGTCCGAAGCAGCGTAATGCTCGGTGGTCTGCTGGGGGTTGATGTAGCCGCAGCCCGTTACGGACAGCAGGCCGATGGCCACAGCCGCCGTTGCCATTGCCAGCTTGCCGCGCTGGCCCCGGTTCATCGCAGTGAAACCCACGTCACGCACTCCTTGAGAGTCTTGGAACATTATTCAGCCATAGCCTATCGGCAATCCGCGCCAAACGATGATTCGGGCGGTACACAGAGCCGTTCACATAGCCGCACGAACAGCGTTGCGCATTGCCGTGCACGATGCCGCCGGATCCGCGGCCGGAAGGCCGTTTGCGGGGATGGTGCGGGCCCTTGGCAAAGGGAGTGCAATGCACTAATATCCGCTTTCGTCAAGGGTTTGGAGGGGCTGTTTAAGGCCATTTTCCCCGTATTCATGCGGTTCTTGGGTGCGTTCCATGGCAGACGTATGCCTTAAACGTGATAAACTGGTCTGCGGGAAAGGGGAATGTCCACATGGTTTTTGAGGTCGGCGAGACAGTAGTTTACCCTCACCACGGTGCAGCCAAAATTGAAGAAATCAAGATGCGCACTGTCAAGGGCGAAGAGAAGATGTATCTCAAGCTCAAGGTGGCTCAGGGTGATCTGACCATTGAAGTTCCAGCAGAAAACGTTGACCTGGTTGGGGTCCGGGACGTAGTGGGCAAAGAAGGTCTGGAGCACGTGTTTGAAGTGCTGCGGGCCGAGTTCACTGAAGAGCCCACCAACTGGTCACGTCGATACAAGGCAAACCTGGAGAAGCTTGCTTCCGGTGACGTCATCAAGGTGGCAGAGGTCGTCCGCGACCTGTGGCGCCGCGATCACGATCGGGGTCTCTCCGCAGGAGAGAAGCGCATGCTGGCCAAGGCCCGCCAGATTCTGATTTCAGAACTGGCGCTGGCTGAGAAGACTGATGAAGAGAAGGCTGCAAGCGTTCTCGACGAGGTCCTGGCTTCCTAAGTAACAGTCGAAAAGACAAGAATCGAACCCCGGTGGCGTAACCGCTGCCGGGGTTTCTTCTTGCCCGCATTCAGCCGCCACCCCTGGTTGCTCTGTCACTTGTGGTCCCTCTGAGCGCCCCCAAAGCACCAGAACTAATAGCTCAGTGGGATGCGCCGGGCGCGGGGACGTAGTCTTGTGCGCATGGACTCTGCACCGAGAAACCCCGTCACCGCGGTCATCGTCGTGGCCGCCGGCTCCGGCCAGCGACTGGGCTACGGGATGCCCAAAGCCAAGGTTCCGCTGGGCGGAGACAGCATCCTCACCCACGCCCTGCGCGGCGTCGCGGCGGCCGGCGTCGCCCAGCAGATCTGCGTCGCCATCCCGCCCGGCGACCGGGAACTCCACGCGCTCTGCGACGGCTTCGCGCAGGACCTCAAGGCCGAACGCCTGCGCACGCCTGACGCGGGGGACTCCAGCCAGCTTCCGGTCGTGACCATTGTCGACGGCGGCGCCAGCCGCGCCGAGTCGGTCCGCGCCGCGTTGGCAGCCCTCCTGCCGGCCACGGAAGCCGTCATGGTCCACGACGCCGCCCGCGCACTGACGCCCGAGGCCGTCTTCCACCGGGTGTCCCATGCCCTCGCTGCCGGCGCCCTGGCCGTCATCCCGGTCATCCCCGTCGTCGACACGGTCAAGACCGTGGAACCGACCGCCGGAGACGGCGCCGCGATCGCCCCCGAGCTCGTCACCGGCACCGCGGCCCGGGAAACCCTGCGGGCCGTGCAGACCCCGCAGGGCTTCGAGCTTGCCACGCTCCGGCGCGCCCACGAGGCAGCGGCCTCGTTCGACGCCGGCCAGGCGGCCGCCGTCACGGACGACGCCATGCTGGTCGAACTCCTCGGCGTACCCGTCCACGCGGTGCGCGGAGCCAGCCAATCGCTGAAGATCACCACACCGCTGGACCTGATCATCGCCGAGGGGCTCCTCGAAGGCCCGCTGGGTGCCCGCTGGGTGGAAGGCTGAACATGTCCGGAACCCAGAACACCCCGATGCCCGTCATCCCGCGGACGGGCATCGGCATCGACGTCCACGCCTACGCCCCCGACGACGCTCCCCAGCCGCTCTGGCTTGGCGGGCTGTTCTGGGACGGGGAACGCGGACTGTCCGGCCATTCCGACGGCGACCCCGTCGCCCATGCCGCCGCCGACGCACTGTTCTCCGCCTGCGGCGTCGGGGACCTCGGGACGCATTTCGGTACCGACCGGCCGAAGTACGCCGGGGCCTCCGGTGTGACCCTACTGGCCGAAGCCGCGCGGATTGTCCGTGCCGCAGGCTTCGAGATCGGGAACATCGCCGTGCAGTTCGTGGCCAACAGGCCCAAGTTCGGCCCCCGCCGCGAAGAGTCCCAGCGGGTCCTGAGCGAGGCCGCGGGCGCTCCCGTGAGCGTCTCGGCCACCACCAGCGACGGCCTGGGCTTCACCGGCCGCGGCGAGGGCATTTCCGCCACGGCAACGGCCCTCGTCTACCCCGCCCCCTCGGCGGATCCGGGGTCGGTCGCCTAGGCTTGATTGCAGATCCCATCCGCAAGACACCAGGAGACTCCCCGTGACAAAGCTGCTGCCCGCCGTCGTACTTGTGGCCGGACTGCTGCTGACAGGCTGCGCCGGAACGCCGAAGATGAGCATCCCGGACAGCTGCGCGTTCCTCAACAAGGACACGTTCGTCCCCACCGGCAACCAGCAGCAGCAGGCGGAACAGATCGCCAAGCATTACCAGGAAGTCGCGGACAAGGTGGCGCCCGAGGTGGCGGCGCCCATCCAGAAGATGGCTGACGTTATGAAGGACGTCTCCGGGTCCTCCCTCGGCGCCAAAAGCGACGAACAGACCAAACAGCTCGCCGAACAGATGAACAAGATCGGCGAGCACTGCAAGTAGGCATCCGGCGCGGTCCGCACTCCGGGGCGGGAACGCCATCGGCTAATCTGGAGCGGTGACCCTGCGCTTCTATGACACTGCATCCGCCGAAGTCCGCGACTTCGTCCCCCTGGTTCCGGGCAAAGTGAGCCTCTACTACTGCGGTGCCACGGTGCAGGGCATGCCGCATGTCGGGCACATCCGCTCCGCCATCGCCTTCGACCAGCTCACCCGCTGGCTGCAGTACCGCGGATTCCGCGTCACCGCGGTCCGCAACGTCACCGACATCGACGACAAGATCCTGGCCAAGTCGGCGGATTCCTTCGCCCCGGACTTTGAAGACGAGCCGGATTCTGTCCGCGAGGAGGAATGGTGGGCACTTGCCTACCGCTACGAGCAGGAATTCCTCAAGGCCTACGACACGCTGGGCGTCTCCCGCCCCACGTATGAACCGCGCGCCACCGGCCACATCCCGGAAATGCACGCCCTGATCCAGCAGCTGATCGACCGCGGCCATGCGTACCCCGCCCTGGATAATTCCGGCGACGTGTACTTCGACGTGCGCTCCTGGGCCAAGTACGGCTCGCTGACCCGGCAGAAGATCGACGACATGCAGGGGGCTCCCGACGCCGACCCCCGGGGGAAGAAGGATCCGCGCGACTTCGCGCTCTGGAAGGGCCACAAGGAGGGGGAGCCGACGACGGCGAGCTGGGCCTCGCCGTGGGGCGCCGGCCGTCCGGGATGGCACCTCGAATGCTCCGCGATGGTCACCAAGTACCTCGGCACCGAGTTCGACATCCACGGCGGCGGGCTGGACCTGCGGTTCCCGCACCACGAAAACGAGATGGCCCAGTCCCAGGCTGCCGGCCACGGCTTCGCCAATTTCTGGATGCACAACGGCATGGTCACGTACGCCGGCGAAAAGATGTCCAAGTCGATCGGCAACACCGTCAGCCCGGCCGAAATGCTGGAACTCGCCTCGCCGCGTGTGGTCCGGTACTACCTCGGCCAGGCGCAGTACCGCTCGGTGCTGGACTACCAGCCGACGTCCCTGCAGGAAGCCGGAGCGGCCATGGAACGCATCGACGGTTTCATCAGCCGCGCTCTCCGGACCCTTGCTGGCGTCGACGGCGGCACCCCCGCAAGCGTCGGATTCGCCAGCTACGGCACCGTCCCGGACGCCTTTGCCTCCGCGATGGACGATGACCTCAACGTCCCGCAGGCACTGGCGGTACTCCACGACACCGTGCGGGCGGGCAATACCGCGCTGACCGCCGGGGAGCTCGACGCCGCCCGGGCGGCACTTGCCAGCGTCACCGACATGCTGCGTGTCCTTGGTCTCAATGACGCTGCGGCGCCGGCAGTGGATGAACAGGGCACCACCGCGCTTGGCGTCCTCGTTGAGGCGCAGCTCTCGGCCAGGGCGCAAGCGCGGGCCAGCAAGGACTGGGCTGCATCGGATGCCATCCGCGATACTCTCGCCGCCGCCGGCGTCGTCGTCGAGGACGGCCCCGACGGCGCAAACTGGAGCCTCAAACGCGGCTGACCCTATGCCGTTGTGGGCGCTGAACCGGGGCACCGCCACACCCTGCGGTCGAGGATTTAACGCGAGTCAGTAGACTGGAGTTCAGACTTATCAACGAATCGCGTAGTTAAAAGGGTGAAACTCATGGCCAACAACGGTCGCCGCTCGGTCAAACTGAAGAAGGGCCCCTCCGTCGGAACCGGGGGCCATGGCCGCAAGGCTCTTGAGGGCAAGGGGCCGACGCCGAAGGCGGAGGACCGCCCGTATCACAAGGCCCACAAGAACAAGCAGCTCGCGGAACGCTCCGCCGCCAAACGCCCGGGAGCCCCGCGCAACCCCGGTGCCCGCTCCGGCCCCAAGGGCCGCGCCACGGAGGAAGTCGTCACCGGGCGCAACTCCGTCGTCGAGGCACTCCGCGCCGGCATCCCGGCCAAGGCCCTGCACGTCGCCATCCGCATCGAGATGGATGACCGCGTCAAGGAATCCCTCAAGCTGGCGGCAGAGCGCGGCATCCCGCTGCTCGAAACCGGCAAGCCGGAACTCGACCGGATGACGGACGACGCCATCCACCAGGGCCTTGTGCTGCAGATCCCGCCGTATGAGTACCAGGACGCCTACGAACTCGCGGAAGAGACCATCGAGTCCTGGAAGAAGGGCCACGTCGCCAACGCGCCGCTCTTCGTCGCGCTCGACGGCATCACTGATCCGCGCAACCTTGGCGCGATCATCCGCTCCGTCTCGGCGTTCAGCGGCCACGGCGTCATCGTCCCGGAGCGCCGGTCCGTCGGCGTCACCGCCTCGGCCTGGAAGACCAGCGCCGGCGCTGCCGTCCGCGTCCCCGTGGCCCGCGCGGCCAACCTGAACAACACGCTGAAGGCGTTCAAGAACATGGGCATCTATGTTCTGGGGCTCGACGGCGACGGCGACGTCTCGCTGCCCGACCTTGCGCTGGCCACAGAGCCGGTCTGCATCGTCGTCGGTTCCGAGGGCAAGGGCCTCAGCCGCCTGGTCCGCGAGAACTGCGACCAGATCGTCTCCATCCCGATCGACTCCGCCATGGAATCGCTCAACGCCTCCATGGCCGTCGGCATCTCCCTCTACGAGATCTCCCGCCAACGGGCGGCTAAGTAACCTTCGCTTCAGGTGGCGGTTGTCGTCACCTGAGTTGTGGTTCGGTCCCGCCGGCACCAAAGCTTTGCCGTCGCTTAGTCGTGGTTGGCTCCGCCGGTACCGGCTCTGACGCTCCCGCACCTATGGCGACAATTCGGGCAACGCTCTCTCACGTCTCGTGAGGGAGCGTTTCCCGTTAAACGGCGAAAGGTGAGGGAACGTCGTTTCCCGAAGTACCTCGACACAGGTGAGTTGAATTCGAGCGGGTGCCGGGGGCTTGCAAGGAGCGCATCGCCGACCAGAGCCGGATGAGGCCGCCCAGCGGCCGAAGTAGGCGTCGGGAGGTGTCTAAGCGACGGCAAGGCGCCGGTGTCCGCGGAGGTGACCACGGCAAAGCTCCGGTGTCCGCGAAGGTAACCATGGCGAAGGTGACCACGGCTAACCGGCGGAAGCTGCCTAGAACTTGTGGCGGTTGGCGAGGACCGGGAGTTTGGTGCGGGCTTCGTCGACGACGGCGGGGTCCAGGTCGGCGAACAGGAGGCCGGGGGCGCCGTCGAGCTCTTCCAGGACTTCTCCGAAGGGGGAGACTACGACGGAGTGCCCGACGCCGGTGGGCGCCGCGCCCTTGGGCTCGATTCCCTGGCTGGCCGGATCACCCTGGCCGCAGGCAAGGACCAGGGTGGTGGAATCCGCGGCGCGGGCCCGGGCCAGAAGCTTCCATTGCTCGGCCTTGCCGGGGCCGGAGCCCCAGGACGCGCAGACGATATTGACCTGGGCGCCGCGGTCCGCGTTTTCGGTGAACAGGCCCGGGAAGCGGATGTCGTAGCAGGTGGCCAGGCCGAACGTCACGCCGTCGAACTCGAACGTGACGGGCGAGGTGCCGGCGTCGACTGTGTCTGATTCCGCGAAGCCAAAGGCGTCGAAGAGGTGGATCTTGTCGTAGCTGGACTCGATGCCGCGGCCGGTGACCAGCAGCGTGTTGCGCACCTTGCCGCCGTCGTCCGCGGAGCCCGGGGTGAACATGCCCGCGACGATCACAATGTCCTGTTCCGCCGCGATGGCCCGCACCTGCGATGCCCACGGGCCGTCCAGCGGCTCGGCGATGTCCAGGAGCGAGTTGCCGAAGGCGCGCATGGTGGCCTCGGGGAACACCACGAGCTCGGCCCCGCCGGCTTTGGCCCGGGCCGCGTAGTCCGCCACGAGGGCCAGGTTTCCGGCAAGATCGCGTCCGGTAATGATTTGAGCGAGTGCAATCCGCACTATTACCTCCAATTTCGGCGCTTGTTCCAGTATGCAACGCGTCTATTCCGTACACTGCACTTCGTCAGGAAATCAGGAACCGGGGTCATTTGTTCGGCCCCGCTAAACTTTAAGCAATGGTTATGCCCTACGTAGACACAGCTTCCACCGTAGACGCCTCGCGCGCGTTTCCGCTGGGAATCAGCGTTCCGGTCACCGGTTCGCCGGCAACGGACGACCCTCGGGGTGCCTTCGCGAATGTCGCTGTCTACGCACCGGGCGTGACCACCCTCGAGATCGCCTACCAGGCGCCCGGCGGCACCTGGCAACTGAAGACCCTGCCGAACGTCACCGACGGCGTGCACCACGGCATCGTCGAAGGGATCCCGGCCGGTTCGCGCTACGGGTTCCGGGCCTCCCCGGACCACGAGGCGCTCCCGCTGTCCATGCCCTCGACTGACTTCGACGTCATCGGCGAGCAGCCGCTGCTGCTGGACCCCTATGGCCGGGCCGTGGATGAGCGCGACGATTTCATCACGAGCGTCCGGATGGAGAGCGGTTTCGACTGGGGCAACGACCGCGGTCCCAGGGTTCCGTGGCGCAACACCATCATCTACGAGGCGCACGTCCGCGGCCAGACCAAGCTCCACCCGGACATCCCCGAAGACCTCCAGGGCACCTACGCCGGGCTGGCCCACCCGGCCATGATCGAGCACCTGATCGCGTTGGGGGTCACCGCCGTCCAGCTCCTTCCGGTGCACTTCCACGTGGACGAACCGCACCTGCAGAACCTCGGCATGACCAACTACTGGGGCTACAACACAGCCGCGTTCTTCGCCCCCCACCCCGGCTACGCCACGCAGGCGGCGCAGGCGGCGGGCGCCCAGGCAGTCCAGGACGAGTTCAAGGGCATGGTCAAGCTGCTGCACGCCGCCGGCCTCGAGGTGATCCTCGACGTCGTCTACAACCACACCGCCGAGGGCGGCCCGGACGGCCGGACGCTCAGCTTCCGCGGACTGGGCGAGATGACCTACTACCGAAACGACGGCCACGGCAAGTACGTGGACACCACCGGCTGCGGCAACAGCCTGAACTTCGGCGAGCCCCGGGTGGTGCAGCTGGTCCTGGATTCCCTGCGCTACTGGGTGACGGAATTCCACATCGACGGCTTCCGCTTCGACCTCGCGGTGACGCTGGCCCGCAACGCCGCCAACGAATTCGATCCGCGGCACCCGTTCCTGGTCGCGATCGGCGCCGACCCGGTGCTGTCCGCCACGAAACTCATCGCAGAGCCCTGGGACATCGGCTATGGCGGCTGGCAGACCGGCCGCTTTCCGGCCGGCTGGGTGGACTGGAACGATCACTTCCGCGACGCCGTCCGAAGCTTCTGGCTCGCCGACCGCGCCGCGATCGACGCCGGCGGTCAGGGCGGCTCGGTCGCCCGCCTCGCCGATGCACTCTCCGGCTCCGCGCGGCTGTTTGAGCCGTCCGGCCGGTCCCGGCTCGCCTCGGTCAACCTCATCACGGCGCATGACGGCTTCACCCTGGCCGACCTCGTGTCCTACGACCGCAAGCACAACGAGGCCAACGGGGAACAGAACAGGGATGGCCACGGCGACAACCGCAGCTACAACCACGGCTTCGAGGGCCCCACGGAGGACGAGGACATCCTCGCCCGGCGTGCGCAGTCCAGCCGCAACCTGATGGCGTCGCTCATGATTTCCCAAGGCGTGCCCATGATCACCGCCGGCGACGAGATCGGCCGCACCCAGCAGGGCAACAACAACGCCTACTGCCAGGACAACCCGATGACCTGGATCGACTGGACCAGCACCCCGGAATCACACTCGATGCTGCGCACCACCAAACGCGTGATCCGGCTCCGCAAGGAATTCCTGGCCGGGCAGCCACACGACTACCCGACCCGCGAAAAACAGTCGTACTTCCACTGGTTCGACGAGCGCGGCGAGCCGATGGCCGGCCACAGCTGGCAGGATCCGGGGCACCGGGTGGTGCAGCTCCTGCTCGGTTCCGACGACGGCCACGTGGACGGACTCGTGGTGGTCAACGGCGGCACCAGCGACGTCAAGGTGACGCTGCCGCCGCTCAGCAACGAGGACGGCACCGGCCACCGGCTCTTCGAACTGCGCCTGACCACGTCAGGGCTCCATGACCGGCGCCAGGGCGTCCGCGTCGCCTCGGGGGAGCGCGACGTCGTGCAGGCCAATTCCATCAACATCTACCGCACATAGTTCGGCCCTCGATTCAGGCATAGGGGAACCACAAGTGAAGCTCCAGCGGCTGACGGCCCTGCTTGCCCTGCTGGCCGGGCTGGTGGTGCTGGCGTTCGTGCTTGCCGGTTTGCCGCAGACGGGATCGGCCCCGCCCGACGCCGGCCAGCCGGCCACCAGCCTGCCGGGCACCAGCCTGCCGGGCACCGCACAGTCCCCGGCGCCGGACGTCACAAACACGTCCGGCCTGCCGGAAGTGCGGGCCTCGGAACTTCCCGACGAAGCCCGCCGGACACTGGCGCTCATCGCCCGGGGCGGACCCTATCCCTACAACCGCGACGATGTCACTTTCGGCAATTTCGAGCGCATTCTTCCGCGGAAGTCCTCCGGCTATTACAAGGAATACACGGTCCCGACACCGGGTGAATCCGACCGCGGAGCACGCCGGATCGTGGCCGGAAAAGCGGGCGAGAAATATTACACCGCGGACCATTACAACTCGTTCACATTCATCATCGAAGGCAAATAAGGGAACCCATGAAGATCTATTCCGCAGACACCTGGACCATCGAGGAACTGCAGGCCCTGGTGGCCGACGCCGGCCGGCGCACGGTGCTGATTCCCGCCGCTGACACCAAGCGGACTGTCCTCGAGACGTTCGCGGAGACGCTGGACTTCCCGGAGGACTACGGAGTGAACCTCGACGCCCTCAACGATTCCCTGCACGACTTCGCCGACGCGGTTTCCGACGACGGCCAGGCCCCGATCACGTTCATCTGGGAAGTCCCTGCCGTCTTCCGCGCCGACCGTTCCTTCGGCGTCATCTGCGAAATCCTGCAGGACGCCGAACGCTATTCCGGAAAGAACCTGGCCGTCATCGCCGTCTGCCTCTAACGGGCACGCGGTTGGCGGAGCTACTGGTCAGGCGTTGACGATCAGGCCCAGTTCCGCCTTGGACGCGAGTGCCGTGTGCTTCGGGAGCACCCGGACTGTGTAACCGAAGGAACCGGACCGGTCGATCACCACGGTGCCGCTGAAAAGGTGCCGGCCCTTGCCGAGGTCTTCAATCGCCTTCAGCTCCGCCACCGTGACGTCGGCCAGTTCGTCGCTGTCCTCGGCCTTGCCGTACGCCACCTCGACGGACACGTCATCCGGCGTGAGGTCGCGCAGGGCGATGTAGGCGTTGACCTGGAGCATGTCGCCGATCTGCGGGTCCTCCGAGACACCCACCGAGTCCACATGCTCCACCTGGATCTGGGGCCACGCGGCCCGGACCCGGGACGTCCAGGCCGCGAGGGCCTTGGCCTCGGCGAAATTGTCCGCCACCGCACGGCGGCCGGCGACGGCGGCCGGCCGGTACAGGACGTTGACGTAGTCCTTGAGCATCCGGTCCGCGGACACAGCCGGGCCCAGGTGGGACATGGTGTGCTTGATCATCGAGACCCAGTGCGTGGGGACCGCCTGCGGCCCGGACGCGGAAGGCCCGGCCGCGCCGGCGCCGTCGGAGACCGTGAGCCCGTAGAAGCGGGGGGCCACCTGCGTCTCCAGCAGCTCGTACAGCGCAGCGGCCTCGATGTCGTCGCGTTCCTCGGGGGACGCGTCGTTGTTGGCTGTCGGAATCGCCCAGCCGTTCTCGCCGTCGTACATCTCATCCCACCAGCCGTCCAGGACGGAGAGGTTGAGCGAGCCGTTCAGGGCCGCCTTCATGCCGGAGGTTCCGCACGCCTCCAGCGGACGCAGGGGGTTGTTCAGCCACACATCGCAGCCCGGAAACAGGGTCCGGGCCATGGCGATGTCGTAGTTGGGCAGGAACGCGATCCGGTGCCGCACCGCAGGATCGTCGGTGAACCGGACGAGGTCCTGGATCATCTTCTTGCCCGCGTCGTCGGCAGGGTGCGACTTGCCCGCGATGACCAGCTGGATCGGGTGCGTCTTGTGCAGCAGCAGCGCCTTGAGCCGCTCGGGCTCGCGCAGCATCAGGGTGAGCCGCTTGTAGGTCGGCACGCGCCGGGCAAAACCGATGGTCAGGATGTCCGGGTCCAGCACGGAATCGGTCCAGGCGAGCTCGGCGTCGGCCGCGCCACGTTTCTTCCAGGCGGCCCGGAGACGGCGGCGGACGTCCTCCACGAGGGACACCCGCATTTCGCGGCGGAGGGCCCAGACGTCCTCGTCGCTGACGTTGTAGGCAAGGTCCCAGCGGCCCTGCTCTTCCGCGTCGGCGCCGAACTGGTCACGTGCCAGTGCGGAGACGCGCGGATCCACCCAGGTGGGCACGTGCACGCCGTTCGTGACCGACGTGATGGGCACCTCGGAGTGGTCGAATCCCGGCCACAGCGCGGAGAACATGCCGCGCGACACCACACCGTGCAGCTTGGCGACACCGTTGGCGCGCTGGGCCAGCCGCAGGCCCATGACGGCCATGTTGAACACGAACGGATTGCCGTCGGTGTAGTCCTCGCGGCCGAGGTTCAGGATCTTGGCCACCGGAACGTCGGGCGCCAGCCCGGCGTCGAAGAAGTGCTGGATCTGCGAGACCTCGAAGCGGTCGATGCCGGCGGGGACCGGGGTGTGGGTGGTGAACACGGTGGACGCGCGGCCGGCGGCCAGGGCTTCTTCCCAGCTCAGCGGGTCCGCGGCGGACATCATTTCCTGGATCCGCTCCACTCCGAGGAAACCGGCATGGCCTTCGTTGGTGTGGAACACTTCCGGGGCAGGGCTGCCGGTGAGCTTCTGGAAGGCGCGCAGGGCTTTGACGCCGCCCATGCCGAGCAGGAGTTCCTGCTGGAGGCGGTGGTCGCCGCCGCCGCCGTACAGACGGTCGGTGATGCCGCGCGCGGCTTCGTCGTTGCCCGGAACGTTGGAGTCCAGGAGCAGGAGCGGCACACGCCCGACGTCGGCGCGCCAGACGTGCGCCAGCAGGCGGCGCCCGTTCGGGAGCGGCAGCGAGATCTGGATGGGCTTGCCGTTGCCGTCGGCGGAGGCCTCGCGCAGCAGGGTCAGCGGCAGCCCGTCGGGGTCCAGGACAGGATACGTTTCCTGCTGCCAGGCGTCACGGGACAGGGACTGTTTGAAGTAGCCGGCCTGGTACAGCAGGCCGACGCCGATCAGCGGCACTCCCAGGTCCGAGGCTGCCTTGAGGTGGTCGCCGGCGAGGATGCCGAGGCCGCCGGAGTACTGCGGCAGCACCTCGGTAATGCCGAACTCGGGGGAGAAGTAGGCGATGCACGCCGGGGCACCGTCGCCGAGGCTCTGGTACCAGCGGGGCTGTTCGAGGTACTGGTCGAGGTCTTCGGCGGCAGCGTGGACCCGCTGCACCACGTCCTGGTCCGCGGCGAGACGCTGCAGTTCCTCCCGGCTGACGAGGCCGAGGAAGCTCACCGGATCGTGGGAGCTCTCGGCCCAGATCTTCGGGTTCAGGCCCTCGAAAAGCTGTCGTGTGGGCCGGTGCCAGGACCACCGAAGATTGGTGGCCAGCCGGGCCAGCGGCCGGATCGGCTCGGGAAGAACGGTTCGGACGGTAAATCTGCGGATTGCCTTCACCAGCGAAACACTAACCGACAAGTCGGGGGCCCGGAACCGCTTTAAGTCTCTTTTGTATAAATGACGGACCGGCTTCCGGAAATCCTCCGGAAAAACTGAGCAGCCTTAGCAATCTGGCCGATTTGTCGATAACGTCGAGCCTGTGACGACTAACTCGCGAACCAGTGCCGTGTCCAAGCAAAAGCCGAAGGCCCTGATCACGGAAGGCCTTCGTTTTGGCCGTTTTCCGATCACCGCCGTTCAGCCTGCGGTCGAGGGCGGGAAATTCCCCGCCAAGGCCGTCGTCGGAGAAACCCTGGTGGTGGGTGCCACTGCTTTCCGCGAAGGCCACGACCTGCTCGGCGTCAGCGCCGTCCTGCTGGATCCCCGCGGAAAAGAACGCCAGCGCGTCCGTCTCGCCCCGCCCCGCGGCAACCGCGGCAAGGGAACCGACCGGTGGGAAGGCCTGCTGACCCCGACCGCCACGGGCAACTGGTCGTTCGTGATCGAGGCCTGGCACGACCGCTACGGCACCTGGCACCACAACGCCGAGGTCAAGATCGAAGCCGGCATCGACGTCGACCTGATGCTGGCCGAGGGTGCCGCGCTGCTCTCCGAAGCCTCCGAGGACTCCTCCCGTCCGTCCGCCGACCGGCGGACGTTGCGGATGGCCGTCGTCGGGCTCAACGACGCCGGCAAGACGCCCGAGGAGCGTCTCGCGGCCGGATTCAGCCCGGACGTGGCCGCCGTCGTCGACCGCCAGCCGATCCGCGAACTGGTCACCGTCTCCGAGAACTACCCCCTGCTGGTGGAGCGCGAGCTTGCCGGCCGCGGCTCCTGGTACGAGTTCTTCCCCCGGTCCGAAGGCGCCGTCCGCGACGCCGCCACCGGCGAGTGGACCTCCGGCACGTTCCGCACGGCCGCCAAGCGGCTCGACGCCGTCGCGGCCATGGGTTTCGACATCATCTACATGCCGCCGATCCACCCGATCGGCATCCAGCACCGCAAGGGCCCGAACAACACCCTGCTGGCCGGGCCGCACGATCCGGGTTCCCCCTGGGCCATCGGTGCCAAGGAGGGCGGCCATGACGCCATCCATCCGGACCTGGGCACATTTGAAGACTTCGACGCCTTCGTGGCGCGGGCCGGGGAGTTGGGGCTGGAAGTCGCCCTGGACCTCGCGCTGCAGGCGGCACCGGACCACCCCTGGGTCGGAAGCCACCCCGAGTGGTTCACTACCCGTGTTGACGGCAGCATCGCCTACGCGGAGAATCCGCCGAAGAAGTACCAGGATATCTTCCCCCTCAACTTCGACAACGATCCCGCAGGCCTCTCCAACGAGATCCTGCGCATCGTCCTGCTCTGGGTGAACCACGGCGTCAAGATCTTCCGCGTCGACAACCCGCACACCAAACCTGTGTGGTTCTGGGAGTGGCTGATCGCCAAGGTCAACAAGAAGCACCCCGACGTCGTCTTCCTCGCCGAGGCGTTCACCCGCCCGGCCATGATGCACGCACTGGGCCGGGCAGGCTTCCAGCAGTCCTACACCTACTTCACCTGGCGGAACACCAAGGAGGAACTGGAGGAGTACTTCCAGGAAGTCAGCCACGAATCGCCCGCATTTTTCCGGCCGAACTTCTTTGTCAACACCCCGGACATCCTCACCGAATTCCTGCAGTACGGCGGGCCGCCCGCATTCAAGATCCGGGCCGCGCTGGCTGCCACGGCCAGTCCCATCTGGGGCGTCTACGCCGGCTTCGAACTCTACGAGCACGTGGCCCGGCCCGGCGCCGAGGAGTACATCGACAACGAGAAGTTCGAGTACAAGGACCGTGACTGGGACGCTGCGGCAGAGTCCGGCCGGACGCTGGCCCCGTACCTCACCCGGCTCAACGCGATCCGCCGGGCACACCCCGCCCTCGGGGACCTGCAGAACCTGACGGTGCACGCGAGCACGGACAACGCCACTGTCGTCTACTCGAAGCACAAGACCCTTCCGGACGGCACGAAAGACACACTCATCGTCGTCGTCAACGTGGACCCGCACGGCATCCGTGAAAGCACGGTGACCCTGGACCTGGCGGCGCTGGAGCTGGACCCGGAGAACCTGACGCACAACGGCCGCTTCATGGTGGATGATCTGTTGACCGGCGAAAGCTGGGAATGGGGCGAGTACAACTATGTTCGCCTCGACGCCCATGTTGAACCCGCGCACATTTTGAACATCCGGAGGTAGCACGAGTGAGTTTCAGCCCGACGAACCCCAACCAGCACTTCAGCCCGAAAGGGACTTTTGAACTAAACGCGCCCGGCCTCCAGCATGATCCGCACTGGTATCGCAAGGCGGTCTTCTACGAAGTGCTGGTCCGGGGGTTCGCGGACGGAAACGGGGACGGATCCGGTGACTTCCACGGGCTGATCGACAAACTGGACTACCTGCAGTGGCTCGGCGTCGACTGCCTTTGGCTCCCGCCCTTCTTCCAGTCCCCGCTCCGGGACGGCGGCTACGACATCTCCGACTACAACTCCGTCCTCGACGAATTCGGCACGATCAGCGATTTCAAGCGGCTCGTCGCCGAGGCCCATGCCCGCGGCGTTCGGGTGATCATCGACCTCCCGCTGAACCACACCTCGGACCAGCACCCGTGGTTCCAGGAATCCCGCAAGGACCCGGAGGGCCCCTTCGGCGACTTCTACGTCTGGAGCGACACGGACGAAAAGTACGAAGACGCCCGCATCATCTTCGTGGACACCGAAGAATCCAACTGGACGTTCGACCCGATCCGCCGCCAGTTCTTCTGGCACCGCTTCTTCAGCCACCAGCCCGACCTGAACTTTGAGAACCCCAAAGTCATCGACGCGCTCTTCGACGTCGTGCGGTTCTGGCTGGACCAAGGGATCGACGGATTCCGTGCGGACGCCATCCCGTACCTCTTCGAGGAAGAGGGCACCAACTGCGAGAACTTGCCGCAGACCCACGAGTTCCTGCGCAAGCTGCGCAAAATGGTCGACGAAAGCTACCCGGGCCGTGTGATCATCGCGGAGGCCAACCAGCCGCCGGCTGAAGTGGTGGAGTACTTCGGCACGCAGGAGGAACCGGAATGCCACATGGCGTTCCACTTCCCGATCATGCCGCGGCTGTACTACGCGCTGCGGGACCAGAAGGCAGCGCCCATCATCGAAACGATGAAGGACACCCCGGACATCCCCGACGGCGCCCAGTGGGGCACGTTCCTGCGGAACCACGACGAGCTGACACTAGAAATGGTCACCGCCGACGAGCGCGCCGCCATGCTCGGCTGGTACGCCCCGGACCCGCGCATGCGCGCCAACATCGGGATCCGGCGCCGGCTCGCGCCGCTGCTGGACAATTCCCGCTCCGAGATCGAACTCATCAATGCCTTGCTGCTCTCCCTGCCAGGCAGCCCGTTCCTGTACTACGGGGACGAGATCGGCATGGGCGACAACATCTGGCTCGAGGACCGCGACGCGGTCCGTACCCCGATGCAATGGAACCCGGACCGCAACGCCGGGTTCTCCCACGCAGACCCCGGCAAGCTCTACCTCCCGGTGATCCAGTCGCTGGTCTACAACTACAGCATGGCCAACGTCGAAGCGGAGGCGGCCCACTCCGGCTCGCTGCTGCGCTGGACCCGTCAGATCCTCAGTGTCCGGAAGAACCACCCCGCCTTCGGCCTGGGCGCCTTCGAGCACGTCGAAGCGGACCACGACGTCGTCCTCGCCTACCTGCGCGAGCTCAAGGAAGGCAACTCGGCCGGCGAGGACAGCGAAACTATCCTGTGCGCCTTCAACCTGTCCCAGCATCCGGTGGCCACGACTTTGCGGGTTCCGAGGTTCGCCGGCCGCGGCCTCCGGGACGTGTTCGGCGGGCAGGCGTTCCCGGCCATCTCCGAGGATGGAACGCTGACGCTGACCCTGGGCAGCCACGACTTCTTCTGGCTGCGGATCCGCTCGGCCTCCTCGAACCCGGCGTCGCCCCACACGCAGGCCATGCCTATCCTGTCCATCGAAGGCTGAGATGACCCGACCGACCCTTGCCCCTGCCCTGAGCGGACTGCTCGGCGGCTGGCTTCCACTCCAGCGCTGGTTCCCCGTGAAGAGCGCGGCGTTCAGCTTCGAGCCGGCCGGGGGCCTGAGCCTCGCCGGCGGTCCTGCCGGATTTGCCGGACCTGACCGTGCAGACGGTGCCGGGCTCGAGGTGCTGCTGCTGGCCGTGAGCTACCCGACGCCGGACGGCTCCCGCACCGACGTCGTCCAGGTCCCGCTCAGCATCCGCAGCGCGCCCCTGGCGGGGGCGGAATCAGCGCTGATCGGGCAGATTTCAGGACCCGCCGGTTCCGCCGGACCCGCGGGATCGGAGGCCGACGGGGCGCCCGACGCCCGGTGGATTTACGACGGCGTCCACGACCCTGCGTTCATCGCGGCGTGGCTGGAACTGATGCGCAACGGCGGCAGCACTCCGTCCGGGAATGCTACGGGCCACCTCGTTGAGTCCGGCTACGTGCTGCCCCGTGCCACCGGCGTCGTGAAGGTCCTCTCCGGGGAGCAGTCCAACAGTTCGGTGATCGTCGACGACGGCGAGTCGGCTGCGATCCTTAAATTCTTCCGGGTGCTCTCCGAAGGCCAGAACCCGGAGGTGGAAATCGGTGCTGCCCTGACCGCAGGACACACCGTCGAAGTACCCGCCACCCTCGGCTGGGTCACCGGCGAGTGGGAGTACCCGCCCGGGCAGCACGGCACCGGCCGCGCGCTCGGCGAACTGGCAGTGGCGCACGAGTTCCTTGCCGGCGGGCTGGATGCCTGGCGGCTCGCCGTCGACGCGGCGAGCAGCGGACAGGACTTCACCGCGGAGGCCCACGCGCTGGGCGCCGCCACCGCCGCGGTACACCGCCGGCTGGCAGAGGCACTCGGCGTCGCCTCCGAATCCGTTCCCGGCCGCGACATTGCGCCCGGCGTGGCCGAGCGCGTGCGGCAGTCCTGGGCGCAGGCCGGAACCGCCGTCGGCCCTTACGGTGAAGCGCTGGACAGCCTCCTCGTCCGGCTCGAAGGCAGCGGCGCCGGCCCCCTGCAACGGATCCACGGCGATCTGCACCTGGGCCAGATCCTCCAGGTTCCGGGCGGACCCGGGAAAGCCCCGCGCTGGGCCATCCTCGATTTCGAGGGCGAGCCGCTCCGGCCGATTTCGGAACGCAATTTCCCGGACGTCCCGCTGCGCGACGTCGTGGGAATGCTGCGGTCCTTTGACTACGCCGCCGGCGCGGCCGTCCGGGAGCACCCGGCCGCGGACGTCCCGGAATCCTGGGTCGATGACTGCGCCGAGGCCTTCCTGGCCGGCTACGCGGAAGTCATCCCCGGCAGCATCGACCGTGATTCGCCCCTCTTCGTGGCGCTTTGGCTCGACAAAGCCCTCTACGAAGTCATCTACGAACTACGGAACAGACCGGACTGGCTCTCCATTCCGGTCCACGCATCACGTCGTCTCCTCGGCAGTACTGGCTCCGGCGTCCCGGCCGAAGCCGCAGCGGAAGGTATCAAAATGACAGGTTCAGCACGTATCGATCGTCCAGGAAGTCCCATGCCAGTGGATGCGGACACCCTGGCCAGGGTCGCCTCCGGCGAACACCATGCGCCGCACTCGGTCCTGGGCGCGCACCTCGATGACCACGGGCACGTCACCATCCGCACGGTCAAGCACCTGGCCGAAGCCGTCTCCGTT
Source organism: Arthrobacter sp. NicSoilB4 (assembly GCF_019977335.1). NCBI lineage: Bacteria > Bacillati > Actinomycetota > Actinomycetes > Micrococcales > Micrococcaceae > Arthrobacter > Arthrobacter sp. NicSoilB4. The sequence goes on from NZ_AP024653.1 coordinate 609,713, forward strand.
GTGACCGCCGCCGGCACCTTCCCGATGACGCACGAGTCGGGCGGGGTATGGGTTGCCGTGCTAGAGCCGCTGGAGTCGGGCCACGTGCCGGACTACCGGCTGGAAGTGACCTACGAGGGCCAGACGCCGCAGCCGGCCGATGACCCCTACCGGTATCTGCCCACCATCGGCGAACTGGACCTGCACCTGATCGGTGAAGGCCGCCACGAACGTCTCTGGGACGTGCTCGGGGCGCATGTCCAGCACTACAAGTCCACGATGGGCGACGTCGACGGCGTGTCCTTCGCGGTGTGGGCGCCCAACGCCCAAGCGGTGCGCGTCAAGGGCGACTTCAATGGCTGGGACGGGCGGCAGCACTCGATGCGGTCCCTCGGCTCCTCCGGGGTCTGGGAACTCTTTATCCCGGGCGTTGTAGCAGGGGCGTGCTACAAATTTGAGCTCCGGACCAAAGACGGCTACTGGGTGGAGAAGGCGGATCCGCTGGCGTTTGGAACCGAGGTTCCACCGCTGACGGCGTCGCGCGTCGTCGAGCCCTCCTACGCCTTCAAGGACGCGGACTGGATGGACGCCCGTGCAGCACGGGATCCGCACAACTCGCCGATGAGTGTCTATGAAGTGCACCTCGGCTCCTGGCGGGTTGGCCTCAGCTACCGGGAACTGGCCAAGGAACTTGTCGCCTACGTCAAGTGGCTCGGCTTCACCCATGTGGAGTTCATGCCGGTGGCGGAGCACCCCTTCGGCGGATCCTGGGGGTACCAGGTCACGTCCTACTTCGCGCCGACGTCGCGTTTCGGACACCCCGACGAGTTCCGGTACCTCGTGGACGAACTCCACCAGGCCGGCATCGGCGTGCTTCTGGACTGGGTGCCGGCGCACTTCCCCAAGGATGAGTGGGCTCTGGCCCGGTTTGACGGCGAAGCCCTGTACGAGCACGCCGACCCGAACCTTGGCGAACACCCGGACTGGGGGACACTGATCTTCGACTTCGGCCGCCGCGAAGTCCGCAACTTCCTCGTCGCCAACGCGCTGTACTGGCTCGACGAATTCCACATCGACGGCCTGCGCGTGGATGCCGTCGCCTCCATGCTCTACCTCGACTACTCCCGCGAGGAGGGGCAATGGCAGCCGAACCGGTTTGGCGGACGGGAGAACCTCGAGGCGATCTCCTTCCTGCAGGAGGTTAACGCCACGGTCTACAAGACGCACCCCGGTGCGGTCATGATCGCCGAGGAATCAACAGCGTTCCCAGGTGTCACGGCGCCCACCAGCCAGGGCGGCCTGGGCTTCGGGATCAAGTGGAACATGGGCTGGATGCACGACTCGCTCAAATACATTTCCGAGGATCCGTTCAACCGCAAGTGGCACCACGGCACTGTCACCTTCTCCATGGTCTACGCCTACACGGAGAACTTCTTGCTGCCGATCAGCCATGACGAGGTGGTGCACGGCAAGGGTTCGATGCTGCGCAAGATGCCGGGGGATCGCTGGCAGCAGCTGGCCAACCTGCGCGCCTTCCTGGGTTACCAGTGGGCGCACCCGGGCAAGCAGCTGATCTTCATGGGCACCGAGTTCGGCCAGGAAGCCGAATGGTCCGAGCAGCACGGCCTGGACTGGTGGCTGGCCGAAATCCCGGCGCACCGTGGGATGCAGCTGCTCACCAAGGACCTGAATGAGCTGTACAGCGCCACGCCGGCGCTCTACGAACAGGACAACGACCCTGCCGGCTTCCAGTGGATCAACGGCGGGGATGCGGACCGCAACGTCCTGACGTTCATCCGCCGGGATGCCGCGGGCAACCCGCTGGTCTGCGCCTTCAACTTCTCCGGAGGGCCGCACAACGACTTCCGCCTCGGCGTTCCCGCGGTGGGCGAGTGGCAGGAAGTGCTGAACACCGACGCCGACACGTATGGAGGATCCGGCGTCCTGAACGGGGGCACTCTGACGGCAACGGACGTGGACATCGACGGACAGCCGGCCACTCTCACCGTCACGCTGCCTCCCCTGGGGGCCGCGTACTTCAAACCCGTGCGCTGACGCCGGGCCCGCTGCTCCGGCAGCGGCCAGGCTGAGGTCCGCCGAAGAGCCCGGAATCCCCGTGATTCCGGGCTTTTTGGTGTCCCGTCGGAGGGTGCTGCCGAGGCGCCTTTGTCACCAGGGCGAAGTGGTGGTAGAGTTTATTTCCGCGCTGCTCCCCGGAGTTGATCGGCCAAGAAGACCCAGATGCCTCACGGCGAGACTGGATCGGGACGCCGAATTGACAAGGGTGAAGCGGCCCGGTAAGTTAGATAAGTTGCTCCGGAGCGATCCACGGCTGAGGTTGTGGTGGTGCCGGGTGTGTCTGTTGTTTGAGAACTCAATAGTGTGCCAAGTTTGTTGATACCAATTTATTGTATTGAATTGGTTGAATTGACCGGGTTGTCCACCCCGTGGATGGTCTGGTTTTTACAGCTGGTTTCAAATTTTGTGCATTGTGTGCATCCCGTTTTCCCGGGGGCGCATGGTGTGTCTGTTTTACTTCAACGGAGAGTTTGATCCTGGCTCAGGATGAACGCTGGCGGCGTGCTTAACACATGCAAGTCGAACGATGATCCCAGCTTGCTGGGGGATTAGTGGCGAACGGGTGAGTAACACGTGAGTAACCTGCCCTTAACTCTGGGATAAGCCTGGGAAACTGGGTCTAATACCGGATATGACTCCTCATCGCATGGTGGGGGGTGGAAAGCTTTATTGTGGTTTTGGATGGACTCGCGGCCTATCAGCTTGTTGGTGAGGTAATGGCTCACCAAGGCGACGACGGGTAGCCGGCCTGAGAGGGTGACCGGCCACACTGGGACTGAGACACGGCCCAGACTCCTACGGGAGGCAGCAGTGGGGAATATTGCACAATGGGCGAAAGCCTGATGCAGCGACGCCGCGTGAGGGATGACGGCCTTCGGGTTGTAAACCTCTTTCAGTAGGGAAGAAGCGAAAGTGACGGTACCTGCAGAAGAAGCGCCGGCTAACTACGTGCCAGCAGCCGCGGTAATACGTAGGGCGCAAGCGTTATCCGGAATTATTGGGCGTAAAGAGCTCGTAGGCGGTTTGTCGCGTCTGCCGTGAAAGTCCGGGGCTCAACTCCGGATCTGCGGTGGGTACGGGCAGACTAGAGTGATGTAGGGGAGACTGGAATTCCTGGTGTAGCGGTGAAATGCGCAGATATCAGGAGGAACACCGATGGCGAAGGCAGGTCTCTGGGCATTAACTGACGCTGAGGAGCGAAAGCATGGGGAGCGAACAGGATTAGATACCCTGGTAGTCCATGCCGTAAACGTTGGGCACTAGGTGTGGGGGACATTCCACGTTTTCCGCGCCGTAGCTAACGCATTAAGTGCCCCGCCTGGGGAGTACGGCCGCAAGGCTAAAACTCAAAGGAATTGACGGGGGCCCGCACAAGCGGCGGAGCATGCGGATTAATTCGATGCAACGCGAAGAACCTTACCAAGGCTTGACATGAACCGGAAACACCTGGAAACAGGTGCCCCGCTTGCGGTCGGTTTACAGGTGGTGCATGGTTGTCGTCAGCTCGTGTCGTGAGATGTTGGGTTAAGTCCCGCAACGAGCGCAACCCTCGTTCTATGTTGCCAGCGCGTTATGGCGGGGACTCATAGGAGACTGCCGGGGTCAACTCGGAGGAAGGTGGGGACGACGTCAAATCATCATGCCCCTTATGTCTTGGGCTTCACGCATGCTACAATGGCCGGTACAAAGGGTTGCGATACTGTGAGGTGGAGCTAATCCCAAAAAGCCGGTCTCAGTTCGGATTGGGGTCTGCAACTCGACCCCATGAAGTCGGAGTCGCTAGTAATCGCAGATCAGCAACGCTGCGGTGAATACGTTCCCGGGCCTTGTACACACCGCCCGTCAAGTCACGAAAGTTGGTAACACCCGAAGCCGGTGGCCTAACCCCTTGTGGGAGGGAGCTGTCGAAGGTGGGACTGGCGATTGGGACTAAGTCGTAACAAGGTAGCCGTACCGGAAGGTGCGGCTGGATCACCTCCTTTCTAAGGAGCACCTACAACCACCTTGCCTCATGCATTTGGGTGTGGAGGGGTTGTCAGGAGTATATGCCCGTTGCGCAGACGCTAGTTCTGCGGCGGGTGCTCACGGGTGGAATATCAACAAATAGGTGCCTGGCGGCACATGCCGGCGGCAAGTACGGACCCTGCGTCCTCCTTTGGGAGTGCGGTGGTCCTGGAACGCGGCCGGAATGATTCGCTGGGTAGTGTTTGGCACACTGTTGGGTCCTGAGACAACAGGACCATGGTCTGTGCTTCGCCCTTTGGGGTGGGGTGCGGGGTGTGGGACTTGTGTTTCTGGTTTCCTGGCTGCACCGAGCGCGCACGTGAGTGTGTGGGGTGTGTGGTACGGGGTTGTTGTTTGAGAACTACATAGTGGACGCGAGCATCTTTTATAAGAAGCAATTTCCAAGAATATGAACCTGGATCTGGCCCGGGCGCCCTTTGGGGTGTGTGGGTTGGTTTTCGTGGTTCTCTCGAAAATTAGCGTTTTTGATCTTTTGTGGTCAAGTTTTTAAGAGCACACGGTGGATGCCTTGGCATTAGGAGCCGAAGAAGGACGTAGGAATCTGCGATAAGCCTGGGGGAGTCGATAACCGGACTGTGATCCCAGGGTGTCCGAATGGGGAAACCCCGCCAGGGGCGCGAGTTACCTGGTGACCCGCATCTGAACACATAGGGTGCGTGGAGGGAACGCGGGGAAGTGAAACATCTCAGTACCCGCAGGAAGAGAAAACAATAGTGATTCCGTCAGTAGTGGCGAGCGAACGCGGATCAGGCTAAACCGTTCCATGTGTGATAGCCGGCGGGCGTTGCATGGTCGGGGTTGTGGGACTTCCCATTCTGTCTCTGCCGGGGCAGTGGGGTGAGTAGTACAGGCATAGGTGAACGGTCTTGAAAGGCCGGCCAGAGAGGGTGTGAGCCCCGTAACCGAAATGTTGTGTACCGCCCGGTGAAGTATCCCAAGTAGCACGGGGCCCGAGAAATCCCGTGCGAATCTGTCAGGACCACCTGATAAGCCTAAATACTCCCTAATGACCGATAGCGGACCAGTACCGTGAGGGAAAGGTGAAAAGTACCCCGGGAGGGGAGTGAAACAGTACCTGAAACCGTGTGCTTACAATCCGTCGGAGCAACCTTGTAGTTGTGACGGCGTGCCTTTTGAAGAATGAGCCTGCGAGTTAGTGTTACGTCGCGAGGTTAACCCGTGTGGGGAAGCCGTAGCGAAAGCGAGTCTGAATAGGGCGTTGCAGTGGCGTGATCTAGACCCGAAGCGAAGTGATCTACCCATGGCCAGGTTGAAGCGACGGTAAGACGTCGTGGAGGACCGAACCCACTTCAGTTGAAAATGGAGGGGATGAGCTGTGGGTAGGGGTGAAAGGCCAATCAAACTTCGTGATAGCTGGTTCTCCCCGAAATGCATTTAGGTGCAGCGTTGCGTGTTTCTTACCGGAGGTAGAGCTACTGGATGGCTAATGGGCCCTACAAGGTTACTGACGTCAGCCAAACTCCGAATGCCGGTAAGTGAGAGCGCAGCAGTGAGACTGTGGGGGATAAGCTTCATAGTCGAGAGGGAAACAGCCCAGACCACCAACTAAGGCCCCTAAGCGTGTGCTAAGTGGGAAAGGATGTGGAGTTGCGAAGACAACCAGGAGGTTGGCTTAGAAGCAGCCATCCTTAAAAGAGTGCGTAATAGCTCACTGGTCAAGTGATTCCGCGCCGACAATGTAGCGGGGCTCAAGTACACCGCCGAAGTTGTGGATTTCAGATATTAGCTAAGCCGCCCCCTTGCGGGGTTGGTTCAGGCGTCTGGAGTGGTAGGGGAGCGTCGTGTGGGCAGTGAAGTCGCGGTGTAAACCAGCGGTGGAGCCTACACGAGTGAGAATGCAGGCATGAGTAGCGAAAGACGGGTGAGAAACCCGTCCGCCGAATGATCAAGGGTTCCAGGGTCAAGCTAATCTGCCCTGGGTAAGTCGGGACCTAAGGCGAGGCCGACAGGCGTAGTCGATGGACAACGGGTTGATATTCCCGTACCGGCGAAAAACCGCCCATGCTGAACAGGGGATACTAACCGCCCGAAACCTGCCCGACACCCCTTGTGGGTGAAGGGTTTTGGTGGAGCGCGGGACCTGATCCTGGGAGGCAAGCGTATTAACAGGTGTGACGCAGGAAGGTAGCCGAGCCGGGCGATGGTTGTCCCGGTCTAAGGATGTAGGGCGAACGGTAGGCAAATCCGCCGTTCATGATGCCTGAGACCCGATGGGACCCCCGTAGGGGGGGATTCGGTGATCCTATGCTGCCGAGAAAAGCATCGACGCGAGGTTTTAGCCGCCCGTACCCCAAACCGACACAGGTGATCAGGTAGAGAATACTAAGGCGATCGAGAGAATTATGGTTAAGGAACTCGGCAAAATGCCCCCGTAACTTCGGGAGAAGGGGGGCCCCCATCGTGATGGACACTTGCTGTCCGGAGCGTGCAGGGGCCGCAGAGACCAGGGGGAAGCGACTGTTTACTAAAAACACAGGTCCGTGCGAAGTCGCAAGACGATGTATACGGACTGACTCCTGCCCGGTGCTGGAAGGTTAAGAGGACCGGTTAGCCGCAAGGCGAAGCTGAGAATTTAAGCCCCAGTAAACGGCGGTGGTAACTATAACCATCCTAAGGTAGCGAAATTCCTTGTCGGGTAAGTTCCGACCTGCACGAATGGAGTAACGACTTCCCCGCTGTCTCAACCATAAACTCGGCGAAATTGCAGTACGAGTAAAGATGCTCGTTACGCGCAGCAGGACGGAAAGACCCCGAGACCTTTACTATAGTTTGGTATTGGTGTTCGGAGTGGCTTGTGTAGGATAGGTGGGAGACGTTGAAGCCCGGACGCCAGTTCGGGTGGAGTCATCGTTGAAATACCACTCTGGTCACTTTGGACATCTAACTTCGGCCCGTAATCCGGGTCAGGGACAGTGCCTGATGGGTAGTTTAACTGGGGCGGTTGCCTCCTAAAAAGTAACGGAGGCGCCCAAAGGTTCCCTCAGCCTGGTTGGCAATCAGGTGTCGAGTGTAAGTGCACAAGGGAGCTTGACTGTGAGAGAGACATCTCGAGCAGGGACGAAAGTCGGGACTAGTGATCCGGCGGTACATTGTGGAATGGCCGTCGCTCAACGGATAAAAGGTACCTCGGGGATAACAGGCTGATCTTGCCCAAGAGTCCATATCGACGGCATGGTTTGGCACCTCGATGTCGGCTCGTCGCATCCTGGGGCTGGAGTAGGTCCCAAGGGTTGGGCTGTTCGCCCATTAAAGCGGTACGCGAGCTGGGTTTAGAACGTCGTGAGACAGTTCGGTCCCTATCCGCTGCGCGCGCAGGAAATTTGAGAAGGGCTGTCCTTAGTACGAGAGGACCGGGACGGACGAACCTCTGGTGTGTCAGTTGTACTGCCAAGTGCACCGCTGATTAGCTACGTTCGGATGGGATAACCGCTGAAAGCATCTAAGCGGGAAGCTCGCTTCGAGATGAGATTTCCATACACCTTGTGTGTGAGAGGCCCCCAGCCAGACCACTGGGTTGATAGGCCGGATGTGGAAGCGAGGACTAAAGACTCGTGAAGCTGACCGGTACTAATAGGCCGATAACTTACACCACACACCACCTGGGTAAACCAATCCTTCAAAAGAGGTTTACCCGCCAAGGGTGGTAAAAAGAAACAAGACTGCTTGCGTCCACTATGTGGTTCCCAACCAACAAACCCGTTGCTTGAGAACCAAAACAACTGAATACAACACCACAGTTGTAACCACAGATTTCCCACCACCACCCCCAGGGGCGGAACGGTACGGGAGCAAGGGTTACGGCGGTCATAGCGTGGGGGAAACGCCCGGTCCCATTCCGAACCCGGAAGCTAAGACCCACAGCGCCGATGGTACTGCACCCGGGAGGGTGTGGGAGAGTAGGTCACCGCCGGAACATCATTACACGGTCGAGAGCCCCAACCACACGGTTGGGGCTCTCCCGCATTTAACCCACAAACCACAAAACGGCGCCGCTCAGCGGGGGAATTTCCTGCCGTGGATCCAGGCCAGGAGCTCGAGGGCGAGCCCGCCGGCCACACACGCTACCCACCGCAGGTCCTGCCGGGGCAGCAGTTCACGGCAATGCCACGCGCCAACACCGCCGCCAACTAGCGACCCACCACACCCAGGCACCGGAAGCACCGGCGATCTCCCGCTGGAGCTGAGGCAGCGCCCGGCCGCGGGTAGAGTTGGTGCCCATGGATAACCTCTTCAGCCACGCAGCCCCTGACGCGGACGAGACGCCGGAACCGGCAGCGGCAGACGGGCTGGACCCCGTCGTCTACAGCGTTGTTGTGCCGGGCGCAGTCGCCCGTGCCTTTGTGGGTTTCACCGAACACACCCACTTGTGGTGGCCGCTGGAGGAGCACGGCGTCTTCGGTGCCGGCTCCTATGTGGAGTTCGAGGAGAACCTGATCCTGGAGACCGCAGATGACGGCAGAACTGCCATCTGGGGATCCATTGACGACTGGCAGCCCCCGCTTTCTTTCCATGCCAGCTGGCACCCCGGCTCGTCCGCTGTGTGGTCCACGGAACTGCGCGTCGCCTTCCGGGCCGTCGAGGAGGGCACGGAGCTGCGCCTGGTCCACACCGGGTGGGAGGGCGCCGAGGACCCGGCCGGAACGCGGGCGGATTACGCCGCCGGCTGGCCCGGAGTGCTGGACCGCTTCGTGCGCTTCATGGGTGGCGCCGGCGCCTAAGGAGGCCCGGCCGGCGGCCCACGCGCCGCGCTCCTGCCCAGTCACCAGGCAGGCCGGTCCTTTGCTCCCGGCGGCTTCCCCGGAATACAGGGCGTTTCTTCCCGGGGAGCGGGGCAAGGGAGCGAGTAGCTGGGAAGGACCGCGGCCGGGGAGACCTGTGCGGCCGCAGGGGCCAGCACCGTGCTATCGGAGCGGCGCCGTGTCCACGGGCGGCACAGCTGTACTGGAACGGATCACGAAGCGCGTCGGGTACTCAGTGTCGGGCGACGCGGAATCACTGACGCCGTCGAGTCCTGCCAGCAGGCGCCGGACTGCCAACGCACCCTGGCCGCGGGCGTCCTGGTCGATTGTCGTGAGCCCGAAGACCTCGCCGAGTTCGTGGCCGTCGATGCCAATGACCGACAGGTCGTACGGCACGCGGAGCCCGAAGTCGCGGGCCGCGAGAATTGTGCCGATCGCCATCTCGTCGGATGCGGCGAAGACCGCCGTCGGGCGTTCCTCGGAGCCGCCCAGCAGGCGCCTGGCGCTGGCGTAAGCGCCCTGGATGGTGAAGTCCGCGGAGACCTGCCACTCCGGACGGACTTCCAGCCCAGCGCCCTTCATGGCTTTCTTGAAGCCGCCCTGGCGTGTGCCCGGAAGGCGGAAGTCCTGCTCGTAGGCGGCGTCCCCGGTCATGTGGGCGATCTTGCTGTGGCCGAGCTGGATGAGGTGCCGGGCAGCGGACTGGGCGATGCCCGAGTCGTCGATGCGGATGGTCGAGGCCCCGGGCAGCGGCCCGCCGATCCCGACGATGGGCCGGTGGATCGCGAGCAGTTGCTGGATCTCGGCCTCGCTGAGCTCCAGCGACACGGCAATCACCGCGTCCACACGCTTGCGCAGCAGGAAGTCGTTCAACACGCTGTGCCGGCGTTCCTGCCCCTCGCTGACGTTGTAGAGCGTGAGGTCGTAGCCGGCGTCGAGAAGGGTAGCCGAGACGCCCTCCACCACCGACGAGAAGAACCAGCGGTGCACGGACGGAACCACGACGCCGACGTTGTGGTTCCGCCCGGAGGCCAGGCTGGAGGCGTGGTAGGAGAGGACGAAACCGAGCTCGGCAGCGGCAGTTTGGGCGAGCTCGCGGCTGCGGGCCGAAACATTGCCCTTGCCGCTCAAGGCGCGCGAAACGGTGGCTATGGAGAGGCCAGCGCGCTCCGCAACGTCCTTGATGCCGGGCATTCTTAGCTCTCCGCGTCCTCGATGTAGATATTCAGCCAAACAGTTTCCCCTGAGCTTAACCGATGCACGGAGCCGGCCCGGGCAGATGACCCGGCACCATCCCCTGCGGAATCCAGCGAGCTCCGCAGGAGCACCTGTCCGGCGGGGAGCTCTACAGAATCCGGCCCCACGTTCAGCAGCACCAGGGTGCTGCCGTTGAGGAACGCGAGGCAGGTGTCCGTGCACCATTCCTCTGCCCAGGCAAGTGAGCCCTGGCCAAGGCGCAGTTCCCGCCGGGCCGCCAGCATGCGGCGGTACAGGTTGAGATGCGACGACGGCGAGGCGGCCTGTACGTCACGCGCAAGCCCTGTGAAGCTCACCGGCTGCGGAAGCCAGGGAGCGGCGCCGGAACCGAATCCGGCGTTGGGCTCGCCGGCGCTCCACGGCAGCGGAACGCGGCACCCGTCGCGGCCCAGCCGTTCGCCGCCGGTGCGGGCGAAGGTGGGGTCCTGCCGCTGGCCGTCCGGAATGTCGATTCCGTCGGGCAGACCAAGTTCCTCGCCCTGGTAGAGGTAGGCGCCGCCGGGCAGTCCAAGCATGAACATTGAGGCAGCCGCGGCCCGGGAACGGCCGAGGGCCTCGTCCGGCTGCGGATCGAAGCTGCCGATCCCATCGCCGTCGCGCGGTGCGTGGCCGTTGTAGCCGAAGCGGGTGGCGTGCCGGACGACGTCGTGGTTGGAGAGCACCCAGGTGCTGGGGGCGCCGACGGCGTCCAGCGCCGTCAGGGACTCGGTGATGACGCCGCGCATGCGGTGGACGTCCAGTCCGGCGTGCAGGTACGGGAAGTTGAAGGCCTGGTGCATTTCGTCCGGCCGGACCCAGTCGGCCAGGCGGGGGAGCGGGTCCACGTTCGCCTCGGCGCAGAGGATGCGGTCCGGGCCGAATTCGGCGAGGATCCGCCGCCACCTGCGGTAGATGTCGTGCAGGGCGGGCTGGCCGAACATCGGTGCGTCGTGGCCGGGGAAACCGTCGCTGCTGTTCCCGTCGGCGCGGCCGCCCCACTCGGGCAGGCCGGGGGCCTTGACGAGCGCATGGGCGACGTCCACACGGAAGCCGGACACTCCGCGTTCCAGCCAGAACCGCAGGACGCGTTCGAATTCCTCGTGCACGGCATCGTTGTCCCAGTTGAAGTCGGGCTGGGACGTGTCGAACAGGTGCAGGTACCACTGGCCGGGCGTGCCGTCCGGCTCGGTGATCCGGGTCCAGGCCGGGCCGCCGAAGTGGGATTCCCAGTTGTTCGGGGGTTCTTCACCGAACGTTCCGCGGCCGTCGCGGAAGATGAACATGTCCCGTTCCGGGCTGCCTGCGGGCGCGGCCAGTGCGGCCTGGAAGGCGACGTGCTGGTCCGAGCAGTGGTTGGGTACGAGGTCCACAATCATCCGCAGGCCCAGGCGCGTGGCTTCAGCCATCATGGCGTCGAAGTCCGCCAATGTGCCGAACAGCGGGTCGACGTCGCAGTAGTCACTGACGTCATAGCCGGCGTCGCGCTGGGGCGAACGATAAAACGGAGAGAGCCAGACCGCGTCGATCTCCAGTTCGGCCAGCTTCGGAAGTTCAGCGGTAATCCCCGCGAGGTCGCCGATGCCGTCCCCGTTCAGGTCACGGAACGAGCGTGGGTACACCTGGTAGATGACGGCGGAACGCCACCACCCGGGGAGGTGGTCTGCGGCGTGCACCGGCGTCAACGGACCGGTCAAAGGACCGGCCAGGGCCGCGGCGGTTTCGGCGGGGGCGATGAGTGTGGAATCAACGGACATGCCGGTAATCGTAAGGCCGAATCAGCCAAAATGAAAACGCTTCCAGCGGCGGCCGCGGCGAAGCCGGATTCCGCCGGCAAATGGAGGTTCCTCGGGCTCCAGCCCCGCCATCTCGCTGAAGTGCGCCGATGCTGGAACGCGCCGGGTCCTCGAGGCGGATTCGACCCCGTCCAATACTCGCCGGTAGTGTGACTTTCCAAAGTCACGCTGAGCATGTAACTTGGAAGCGCTTGCAGCTGTGAGCCACATCACCGACGATGCCACCAGGCCTCCGGAGTCTTCGCCAGAAGCTTCGGACGGAGCCTTCAGCGTGGATGCAGGATTCATGAAAGGGACACCAATGAAGGTGCAGAACACCCTCACAACCGGGACCAGCCGCCGTGTATTCACGGCCGGCGCGATCTCCGTAGTTGCCGCGCTGGCACTGAGCGCCTGCGGCGGCGCAGCGGCCACCGCCCCGGCCACGGCCACCGCCAAACCGGACCTCAAGGCCTCCGGGGCCAGCACCATCACAATGTGGGTCGATGCCGAGCGCTCGCCCGCGCTGAAGGACATCACCGCCAAGTTCCAGGCTGACACGGGCATCGAAGTGAAGCTCGTGGTCAAGGACTTCGCAGCAGTCCGCGACGACTTCATCACCCAGGTCCCCACCGGCAAGGGCCCGGACCTGATCGTCGGCCCGCACGACTGGGTCGGAAAATTCGTCCAGAACGGCGTCATCGCCCCGGTTGAGCTGGGCGACAAGACCTCCGGCTTCCAGGACTCCTCGATCAAGGCCATGACCTTCAACGGTTCCGTCTACGGGGTTCCGTACGCGATCGAGAACATCGCGCTGCTGCGCAACACTGACATCGTTCCCGCCGCCGCGAAGACCTTCGACGAGGTTGTCGCCAACGGCAAGAAGGCCGTCGCCGACGGCAAGGCGACGTTCCCGTTCCTGGTCGGCATGGATCCCAAGCAGGGCGATCCGTACCACCTGTACCCGCTGCAGGCCTCCATGGGCTCGCAGGTCTTCGGCAAGGCTGCCGACGGCGGCTACGATCCCAAGCAGCTCCTGATCGGCGACGCCGCCGGCGTCGAGTTCGCCAAGAAGCTGGCCGCCTGGGGCGACGCCGGCGAGAAGATCATCAACTCCAACATCACCGGCGACATCGCCAAGGAGAAGTTCCTTGCCGGCGAGTCCCCGTACTTCCTGACGGGCCCGTGGAACGTGCCGGACGTGCAGAAGAAGGGCATCAAGTTCGCCGTGGACGCGCTGCCGACTACAGGTGACAAGCCGGCCCAGCCGTTCATCGGCGTCAACGGCTTCTTCATCAGCGCCAAGAGCGCCAACGCCCTGGCCACCAACGAGTTCGTGACCAACTACCTCACCTCCGAGGCCGCCCAGGATTCCATGTACAAGGCCGGAGGCCGTCCGCCGGCACTGAAGTCATCCTTCGAGAAGGCCGCCAGCGATCCCGTCGTGGCAGCGTTCGGCAAGATCGGCGCCACCGGCGTCCCGATGCCGGCCATCCCGGAAATGAGCGCCGTCTGGGCTGACTGGGGAGCAACCGAGCTTGCCCTGATCAAGGGCCAGGGCGACCCCGCCGCCGACTGGGCCAAGATGGCCGCCAGCATCAAGGCCAAAATCGCGGGTTAGTTCCCGCGCCGGTTCCTGACTCTCCGGTACTCCGAGGGATCGTCACGGACCGGCAAGTACCGGGCCGGGCGGCAGTGATGCCGCCCGGCCCGTTCCTGCACCACCACCAGCTGCCCCCAAGGACTGTAGACAGCCATGACAGACACCGAACTCCGCCAGGCCGGCACCCCGGCCGCCGCAAAGGGCACGGCAACAGCCCCGGACGGCGCCGCCGGTCGGCCCGGCCGCCCGGGCAAGAAGCGCCGCCGCTTCGGCCCTGACACAACCAAGGGGACGGTCGCCAAGATCGTCCTGCTGGGCCTCGTCGACGCGCTGGCCGTCTACGTCCTGATGATGCTTTTCCTCAGCGAGTCGTGGGGCGCGCTGGCGGTATCGTCCGCCGTCGTCCTGGCGATCAACTGGATCTACCTGCGCAAGGGTGGACTCCCTGCCAAGTACCTCGCCCCCGGAGTCCTGTTCCTGCTGGTCTTCCAGGTGTTCGTGGTCATGTTCAGCGGCTACATCGCTTTCACGAACTACGGCGACGGGCACAACAGCACGAAGGATGATGCGATCGCCGCCATCCAGCTGACCGCGCAAAAACGCGTCCCCGATTCCCCGGCCTACAAAGCCGCTGTCCTGGCGAAGGACAATTCCTTCTACCTCCTGTTCACCGATCCGGACGGCAAAGTCTCGCTCGGCAATACGGAAACCCCCCTCGAGGAAATATCCGACGCCGGCACGGACTCCACCGGCAAGGCCAATGCCGTGGACGGCTACCGGACCCTGAACTTCCAGGAGATCGTCGCCAACCAGCAGAGCATCCTCGGCATCACCGTTCCGGTCTCCGAGGACCCCGCCGACGGGACGCTGCGCACGGCAGACGGCAGCAACGCCTACCAGTTCAAACCGGCCCTGACCTACGACGCCGCCGCGGACACCTTCACGGACACCGAAAGCGGGACCGTGTACCGGGACAACGGCAAGGGCGCCTTCGCTGCCGGCAACGGCGAGACGCTCACCACCGGCTGGAAGATCGACGTCGGCATGGAGAACTTCGCCCGCGCCTTCACCGATCCCAGCCTGCGCGGACCGCTGCTCGGCGTCATCCTCTGGACCTTCACCTTCGCCATCGCCTCGGTGGCGCTGACCTTCGCGATGGGCCTCTTCCTGGCCATGACGTTCAACCGGGAGGACCTGCGGGGCAAGAAGGTTTACCGGATCCTGATGATCCTTCCCTACGCCTTCCCGGCGTTCCTCTCCGGGCTGGTCTGGTCCGGCATCCTCAACCCGCAGTTCGGCTGGCTCAACCAGACGCTGCTGGGAGGCGCCACGATCGGCTGGCTCACGGACCCGTTCCTGGCCAAGATCAGTGTGCTGGTGGTCAACCTCTGGCTGGGCTTCCCGTACATGTTCCTCGTCTGCACCGGCGCCCTGCAGTCGCTGCCCACGGAGCTGGACGAGGCCGCCCGGATGGACGGCGCCGGCCCCTGGCGGGTGTTCCGGTCCATCAAGCTCCCGCTGCTGCTGGTCTCCATCGCGCCGCTGCTGATCTCCTCCTTCGCCTTCAACTTCAACAACTTCAACGTGATCTTTATGCTCACCGGCGGCGGCCCGCGCTTCGCGGACACCGACCGCGACATCGGAGCCACGGACATCCTGATCACCCTCGTCTACAAGGTGGCCTTCGGGCAGGGGACGGGACGCGACTACGGCCTCGCCAGCGCCCTTGCCATCATCATCTTCATCATTGTGGCCACCGTTTCGGCCATCAGCTTCAAGCAGACCAAGGCACTCGAGGACGTGAACTCATGAACGGGTCACCAGGCACCGTCAGTACAACGCAGGAACCGGCCGACGTCGATCACACAGCCCACCGCACAACGGTCGAAGACCTGAAGGCGCTTCACCGCCGTCGCCCCTTCGGCGTCTGGTTCAAGGACAAGGGCTGGCGCCACCTCGTAGGCATAGCCGTGACGATCTTCGCGATCTTCCCGCTGCTCTACGTCCTCTCCGCCGCGTTCAACTCCACCGGCACGTTGGTGGGCTCCAACGCGCTGTTCAGCCGCATCGACTTCGGGAACTTCGTCGAACTGTTCAATAACCCCTCGCGGCCCTATGCCCGCTGGTTCGTGAACACCATGGTGGTGGGCGTCGTGACGTCCGCGGCCACCGTGTTCCTCGGCGCAATGGCGGCGTATGCGTTCTCCCGGATGCGCTTCAAGGGCCGCCGGATCGGCCTGCTCAGCCTGCTCCTGCTGCAGATGTTCCCGCAGCTGCTCGCCGTCGTCGCGATCTTCCTGCTGCTCAGCGGCATCTCCGAGGTCATCCCGGCGCTCGGCCTCGGCAGCCAGCTGGGCCTCATCATGGTCTACCTCGGCGGCGCCCTGGGCGTGAACACCTACCTGATGTACGGCTTCTTCAACACCGTCCCGCAGTCCCTCGACGAGGCGGCCAAGATCGACGGCGCCAGCCATACGCAGATCTTCTTCGGCATCATCATGCGCCTGGTCACACCGATCCTGGCCGTGGTGGGCCTGCTGTCCTTCATCGGCATTTCCGGTGAATTCGTGATCGCCAGCGTGGTGCTCACGGACCCGGACAGCCAGACCCTCGCCGTCGGCCTGTATTCCTTCGTGGCCCAGCAGCGGTCCGAAAACTGGGGCGTCTTCGCCGCCGGCGCCGTGCTCGCCGCCGTGCCCGTAATGGCCCTGTTCCTCTTCCTGCAGCGCTACATCGTTAGCGGGCTCACCCAGGGCTCGGTGAAGGGCTAGGCATGACCGGGCTGGGCACGACCGGGCCGGGCAGCAACGGGTTCGGTAGGGCCGGGACGGGCACGTTGGGGCTGCTGCCGCACCACGACGGGTCCGGCCTGCACGCCCCGGAACAGGCGGCGCTCGGTGACGAGGCCATACTGCGGGTCCGCGTTCCCGCCGGCTGGGGACGCGCCGCACGGGTCTGGCTCCGTTCGATCCACGACGGCGAGCCGCGCTATGCGCCGTGCTCCAACCTCGGTGAGGCGGACGGCTGGGTGTGGTGGCAGGCGGCCATGACAGTCACCAACCCGGTGGCCCGGTACCGCTTCCTGCTGGAGGTCCCGGCCGGGCACACAGCTGCCGACGACGGCGGGTCGGGCGCGGCGGCAGGAGAGCTGCGCTACTGGAGCCTGAACGCCCAGGGCCTCTTCAGCCGGGACGTCTCCGACTACGCGGACTTCAGGCTGACCACGTTCCCGGCAGCGCCGCAGTGGCTCCGCCGGGGCACGATGTACCAGATCTTCCCGGACCGCTTCGCCCGCTCGGCCCGGGGCTCGGCGCACGCGGTCCCGGACTGGGCCGTGCCCTGCGACTGGGACAGCACCCAGGTGCAGGGCGCCTCCGCGCAGACGCCCGTGCAGTTCTACGGCGGCGACCTGCACGGCATCACGGAGCACCTGGACCACATCCGGCAGCTCGGCGCGGACGTCATCTACCTGACGCCGTTCTTCCCGGCGCGCTCCAACCACCGCTACGACGCCTCGACTTTTGCGTCCGTGGATCCGCTGCTCGGCGGTGACCTGGCCCTGGTGGAGCTCGTTGAGGCGGCGCACGCCCGCGGCCTGAAGGTGATGGGCGACCTTACCGCCAACCACTCCGGCGACGCCCACGAATGGTTCCGGCATGCCCTCGCCGAACCGGATTCCGAGGAGGCGGGCTACTACCACTTCAACGAGGACCGCACAGGGTACGAAGCCTGGTACGGCGTCCCTTCGCTGCCGAAACTCAACTGGGCCTCGCCGGGCCTCAAGGAAAGATTCGTCCTGGCTGACGACTCACCCGTCGCCCGCTGGCTCAAGCCGCCCTTCAACCTGGATGGCTGGCGGATCGACGTCGGCAACATGACCGGACGGCTCGGCGCGACGGATCTGAACCAGGACGTGGCCCGGCTGATCGCCGACCGGGTCCGCGCCATCAACCCGGAGGCGGCCCTGCTGGCCGAGGCCACCAACGACGCCGCCCCGGACTTTAGTGGCGAACACTGGCACGGCGCCATGACGTACTCCAACTTCACCCGGCCGCTCTGGTCCTGGCTCGCCGGAGACGCCGCACACGTCAACTTCTTCGGCACGCCCCTGCCCGGCCCCAACCGGACACGCGCCGAGGACTTCCTGGCCACCCACCTGGACCTGTCGGCAGCCTTCAGCTGGGCCGTCCGGCAGCAGAACATGAACGCGCTGAACAGCCACGACACCGCCCGGGCGGCGACAGTCATGATCGACGGCGGCCAGCGGCTCGGGGCGGCGCTGATGTTTACGCTGCCCGGCGTCCCCGTCGTATTCGCAGGCGACGAATTCGGGCTCAAGGGACACAACGGGGAAGCCTCCCGGACGCCGATGCCCTGGAACGACCCGGACCGGATCCTCGACGACTTCCGCGAGGACTACGCCGCACTCGCCGCGCTGCGCCGGGACCAGCCCGCCCTGGCCGGCGGCGGAATCCGCTGGCTGCACGCGCACGGGGACGCGCTGGCGTTTGTGCGCGAAACGGCACGGAGTTCCGTGCTCGTCGTCGTGGCCAGGGCTGCCGCGGAGGTGAAGCTTCCGGCAGGGATACTCACCGACGCCCAGTTCGGCGCGCTCGACGGGGATCCGGTCTTCAGCACTGATCAGTTCAGCACGGCCCCCTTCAGCACAGCCTCCTTCAGCACAGCTCCCCCGGGGGACGTGCAGATCAGGGTGGGTGGCGCGGCCCCAGGCGCCCTGATCTGCACCCGCGGCCCCGCGGCCGGGGTGTGGGTGCTTCCCGGCACGCCGCTGCCTGGAGCCACGCCGCCCAGGGCAGCCCAATCTTGCGCACCCGAATCCGCGCCATAGACTGAAGGCCGGATTCGACGAACTGGAGACTGTATGAGCATCATCGACGAGCTCACTTCTGCCCTGGACCCGGCGAAGATCGCGCTGGATGCCTCCACCCTTGGCGTCTATGCCGTGGACCAGGCACCGGTTCTGGACTACCAGCTGCCGCAGGCCGTGGTCCATGCCGAATCGATCGAAGACGTCCAGGCCACCGTCCGCGCCTGCGCCGCCCACGGCGTGGCGCTGGTGGCCCGCGGCGCCGGCACCGGCGTTTCGGGTGGCGCGCACGCCAGCAAGGACTGCGTGGTGCTGAGCCTGGAACGGATGAACCGCATCCTGGACCTCAACCCCGACGACGAGACGGCCGTGGTTGAACCCGGGGTGATCAACGCCGACCTCAACGCCGCCGCCGCCGCGCACGGGCTGATGTACGCCCCGGACCCGGCCAGTTTCAAGCTCTCCACCATCGGCGGCAACGTTGCCACCAACGCCGGGGGCCTGCGCTGCGCCAAGTACGGGGTCACCCGGGACTCGGTGCTGGCGCTCGAGGTCGTGCTGGCGGACGGCTCCCTCATCCACACCGGCCACCAGACCTTCAAGGGCGTCGCCGGCTACGACCTCACCGGTCTGTTCGTCGGCTCCGAGGGGACGCTGGGAATCGTGGTCGGCGTCACCGTCCGGCTCAAGTACCTCCCGCAGGACGTCCACACCATCGCAGCTTTCTACCCGGACTTCCGCAGCGCCGCGGCCGGCGTCCTGGCCGTGGGACGGGCCCGCGTGCAGCCGGCCATCATGGAACTCCTCGACAGCGGCAGCCTGGCCCAGCTCGACGAGATCCACGGTTCGGACCTCGCCGCCCGGGGGCAGTCCCTGCTGCTGATCCAGACCGACGGCTTCGGCGCAGCGGCGGAGGCGGCGGCGATCCGGCCCGTCCTCGTGGCGGGCGGGGCAGTGGTGACGATGGAGGCCAGCGCCGAGGCGGAGCGTCTCGTGGACCTGCGGCGCAACAGCCGGGGCGTGGAAGTCGACGACGAATACCGGGTGGGTGAGGACGTCGCCGTTCCGCGCTCCCGGCTGGTGGACTACGTCGCCGAGCTGGAGGCCATGGCAACGGCGTACGGCGTCCGGCTCAAGGTGGTGGCGCACGCCGGCGACGGGAACCTGCACCCCACGTTCTGGGTGGACCGGGTGGACGCCGCTGCCGACGCTGACGCCATCGAGCGGCTCGGCGCCGCGCTGGACAAATCCATCACCGTGGCTCTCGCGATGGGTGGCACCATCACGGGGGAGCACGGGATCGGCCAGTTCAAGCTGCGCTGGCTGGGCCTGGAGCAGAAGGAGCCCGTGCGCGAACTGCAGCGCCGGATCAAGGAACTGTTCGACCCGGCGGGCATCCTGAATCCCGGCAAGGCGATTTAGCCCGGGTGTGCTGTTAACGGCCCCAGCTGACTGGCAGCAGGGGCCGTTTTGAGCGTCCAGAACGGCCCCTGCTGCCAGTCACTTGGGCGCGCCCCTAGTCGTCGGCGTCCGGGTACTCGTCGATGGACTCGTCGGCGCCGTAGCGCGATTCCTCAGTCTCCACTTCCAGGATCTTGAGCAGTCCCGTGTCCGGGTTGAGCATGATGGCGGCCTCGTCCCTGCGGTGGCGCAGCTCGGAGTCAATGTAGGACTGCACTGCTTCGGCAAGCGGGATGTGCCGGTTCTCCTTCTCCGACATGTACCAGCGGTGCTCGAGGATCTCGTGCACAGCCTCCGCCGGCTCCAGCTTCCCGGACAGGTCGCGGGGGATGGAGCGGACAATCGGTTCGAAGATCTGGCTGACCCACAGGTGGGCGCTGTATTCCTCGTCCATCCCGGGGTTGTTGTCCGCACGGAAGGAATCCATGTCGTTCAGGAGCCGGCGGGCCTGGTTTTCCTGTGCGTCCAGGCCGGTCAGGCGCAGCAGCCGGCGCTGGTGGTGGCCGGCGTCGACCACTTTGGGCTGGAGCTGGATAGTGGAGCCGTTCTGCGTCGTCTTGATCGCGTATTCCTCGACGTCGAACCCCAGCTCGTTGAGCTTGCGGATGCGGGCGGCCACCCGCCAGCGTTCGCCGATCTCGAACGATTCCTTCTCGGTCAGCTCGGTCCAAAGGCGCCGGTAGCTGTCCATGATGAGTTCGCTGGTGGCCACGGGGTCCACTTTTTCCTCGATGAGTCCGCCGTCGAGCAGGTCCATCAGCTCCCCGGCGATGTTGACGCGGGCGATTTCGAGATCGTATTCGCGCTGGCCGGTGGAGAGGTCCGGATACAGCTCGCCGGTCTCCGCGTCCACGAGGTAGGCGGCGAATGCGCCGGCGTCGCGGCGGAACAGCGTGTTGGACAGCGAGACGTCGCCCCAGTAGAAGCCGATCAGGTGCAGGCGGACCAGCAGGAGGGCCTGCGCGTCGATCAGGCGGGTCAGGGTGTCCTTGCGCAGCATCTGTGAGAAGAGCGCGCGGTACGGCATGGAGAACTTCAGGTGCCGGGTGACCAGCACGGGGTTCAGCGGCCGGCCCTCCGGGGTGGTGCGCCCCGTGATGACGGCGACGGGTTCCACGCAGGGGACGTCCAGCCGGGCGAGCTTGCGGAGCATGTGGTACTCGTGGCGGGCCACGTGTTCGGAGGTTTCCTTGATGGCGATGACCGAGCCGCCAAGATGGGCGAAGCGCACAATGTGGCGGGAAATGCCGCGGGGGAGGGCGGCGAGGTATTCCGCAGGCCAGTCCTCCAGCGCGATGTGCCACGGCAGGTCCAGGAGCTCCGGCTCGGTGGCGGCGGCCGTGATGCTCAGCGAGCTCGAGGCCACGGACCCCTTGCTGTCATTGGCGCTGGCGGCTTCGAACCGGGGCAGTTTGCCGATCTGGCCGTAGTCGGTAGGTTCGTCGTGCCAATGGGCACTGTTGTCCTCGGTGCTGGGGCTTTGCTCGGTCATAAACCAATTCTTCCGTACTAAGGGCGCCCGCCCTAACGAATGGCTGCTGCAACGCCAGTTAAAGCCCGACGGCGGCCCTCCAGTGAGGAGGACCGCCGTCGGGTGCGTAGTGCTGTGCCGGTGGGGACTAGTCGCCCAGGCGCAGACCCGTCTTGGTGTCGAACAGGTGTACGTGGCCTGACTGCGGACGGACCCAGATGGACTCGCCCTTCATCGGGGGACGGCGGCCGTCGACACGGGCCACGATGTCGTGGCTCTGGCCGTCCAGCGTGGTGTGGCCGTAGACGTAGGCGTCGGCGCCGAGCTCCTCGACGACGTCGACCTCAACGTGCAGGCCTTCGCCCTCCGGTGCGGTCTCGAGGTCTTCCGGGCGGGAACCGACCGTGACAGTCTGGCCGTGGGCTTCCTCGAGGACATCGCGCGGCACCGGGTACACGGTCCCGCCGAACTGGACGCCGCCGTCGACGACGGGAAGCTCGAGCAGGTTCATCGCGGGGGAGCCGATGAAGCCGGCGACAAAGACGTTCTTCGGCTTGTCGTACAGGTTGCGCGGGGTGTCGACCTGCATCAGCAGGCCGTCCTTCAGCACGGCGACGCGGTCACCCATGGTCATGGCCTCGACCTGGTCGTGGGTCACGTAGACAGTGGTGACGCCCAGGCGGCGGGTCAGGGACGCGATCTGGGTGCGGGTCTGCACGCGCAGCTTGGCGTCAAGGTTGGACAGCGGCTCATCCATAAGGAAGACCTGCGGGTTACGCACGATGGCGCGGCCCATGGCGACACGCTGGCGCTGGCCGCCAGAGAGTGCCTTCGGCTTGCGGTCCAGGTACGGTTCGAGGTCCAGGAGCTTGGCAGCTTCACGGACACGCTCGGCGCGCTCTTCCTTGCTGACGCCGGCGATCTTCAGGGCGAAGCCCATGTTGTCGGCAACCGTCATGTGCGGGTACAGCGCGTAGTTCTGGAAAACCATGGCGATGTCGCGGTCCTTGGGGGGAACGTCGGTGACGTCGCGGTCGCCAATCAGGATCCGGCCGGCGTTGACGTCCTCAAGACCTGCAAGCATTCGTAGGGAGGTCGACTTGCCACAGCCGGAGGGTCCAACGAGGACCAGGAATTCGCCGTCGGCGATTTCAATGTTGAGCTTGTCAACAGCGGGCTTATCCGTGCCCGGGTACAGACGTGTTGCGTTATCAAAAGTAACTGTAGCCACAGTTATCAATCCCTTCACCGGCAGGTACGTGCCGGACGATCCGTAGTGAATGGTCTTATTCTTCAGTTGTTAATTCAATTGTCAGCACCTGATCGTGCGCATACTCCCCGGCCGAAGCCGAGGAGTATCCAATGACGCCGCACGGTACTTGTGCGCCACATCACAACCAGAGTATGTCAGATTTATGGCAAATGGGCCAAAATGTTACAGATGTCACATGTGATTCGGCCGACTACCGGGCCCGCATGAGCTAGAGATCAGAGGCCGAGGGCGCTCTTCCGTTCCCGCAGCAGGGCTTCCAGCAACTCCGCCACGTGGACCGGAGCCTCGACCCGGAACTGGGCCTGGGTGAAGTCCAGGCCCACCTTCACGCCGAGGTCCCCTGGGAGCAGCCGGGCAAGGGCGTCCTCGTCGGTGGTGTCGTCGCCGGCGAAGATGGTGGCGGTCGCGCCTGTCGCCTGGCGGAGGAACGCTATGCCTTCCCCTTTCGAGGCATGGATCACGGAGGTCTCCAGCACACGGTTGCCGCTCTTCAGGAAGACGCCGGGCCGGTCCTGCAGGACGGCCCGGGCCGCCGCGACGGCGTCCTCGGCGACGTCCGCCGTGGCCAGCCGGGTGTGCAGTACGACGCCGGCCGGCTTGTCTTCCAGCAGGGTGCCTGGCGCCTCTTCCACAATGCCCTCCAGCTCGCGCCGGACCTGGGCGAGCAGTTCCCGCCGGGCGTCGTCGAGTTCCAGCTTCGAGGAACCGGGTCCCATCCAGACCTCCGCGCCGTGGCTGCCGACCAGCAGGGTCTTCTCCGGGGGGAAGGCGACCGCCCGCAGGCTGTCCAGCGCCCGGCCGGAGATGAGCGCCGTCGTCGTCCGCGGTAGTTCCGTGAGGGCGGCGAAAGCCGCTGCCGAGCGGGGGAGGGCGCGTGCGTCCCCGGCATGGTCCACGAGCGGGGACATGGTGCCGTCAAAATCCATAGCGACGAGCAGGTGCTCCGTCGCGGCGATGGCGTGCACTGCCTCCAGCAGGTCCGGGGAGAGCGAAAGGGGGGTCTGCTCCGGTGATAGCTCAGGAGTCATCGCGGATCACCTTTTCCTTGAGCGCGTTCAGGAAGTCGGCGGACCAAAGATCGACGTCGTGGTCCAGGATTTGTTTGCGCATCGCGCGCATCCGGCGGGCGGCTTCGGCGGGCTGCATGTCCACGGCCCTCATGATGGTGTCCTTGAGGCCGTCGATGTCGTGCGGGTTCATGAGCAGGGCCTGCTTGAGCTGGTCCGCGGCGCCCGCGAACTCGCTCAGCACCAGGGCGCCGTCGTTGTTGGTACGGGCCGTGACATACTCCTTGGCCACCAGGTTCATCCCGTCCCGCAAGGCCGTGACGAGCATAACGTCGGCCGCCAGGTACAGCGCCACCATCTCCTCGACCGGGTAGCTGTGGTGCAGGTACCGGACCGCGGTGTTCTGCATCGTGTCGTAGGTGCCGTTGATGTGGCCGACGGTGCCTTCCACTTCCTCGCGCAGCAGGCGGTACTGCTCCACCCGCTCGCGGCTGGGGCTGGCCACCTGGATCAGGGTGGCGTCCTCCACAGTGACCTCGCCGTCCTGCAGGAGCTCCTCGTAGGCCTTCAGCCGGTGCCGGATTCCCTTGGTGTAATCCAGCCGGTCGACGCCCAGCAGGATGGTCTTGGGATTGCCGAGGTCGCGGCGGATCTGCTTGGCGCGCTCGATGATCTCCGGGTTGCCGGCCAGCTCGCTGATCGCTTTGACATCGATGGAGATCGGGAAGGCCTGGGCGCGGGCAATGTGGGTGGTCTCGCCGTCGGTGCCCTTGACGTGGACCTGCTGCTGCTTGACGCTGGCGCCGAGGAACCGGCGGGCCGAGCGCATGAAGTTGCCGGCGTCGCTGCTGCGCTGGAAGCCCACCAGGTCCGCGCCCAGCAGGCCGTCGATGATGGCTCGGCGCCAGGGCAGTTGCGCGAAGATCTCCGGCGGCGGGAAGGGAATGTGGTTGAAGAAGCCGATCGTGAGATCCGGGCGCGCCTCGCGGAGCATTTTCGGAACGAGCTGCAGCTGGTAGTCCTGGACCCAGACCGTGGCGCCGGGGCTGGCGTGGTGGATGACAGCGTCCGCGAACCGGCGGTTGACCTTGCGGTAGGAGTCCCACCAGGTCCGGTGGAACTCCGGCGGCGCAATCACGTCGTGGTAAAGCGGCCAGAGCGTGGCGTTGGAGAAGCCCTCGTAGAAGAGTTCGATGTCCTGCGTGCTCAGCTGGACCGGAACGAGGTCGATGCCGCCGTGGGTGAACGGCTGGAGGTGCTCGTCCGGTGCGCCGTGCCAGCCCACCCACGCGCCGTCGGTCTTTGTCATCATGGGTGCAAGGGCCGTGACCAGGCCGCCGGGGGAGCGGCGCCAGCCGTCCTCGCAACCAGGCTCATCCGGGGAGCACCGGTCGACAGGCAGGCGGTTGGACACCACCATGAAGTCATATTGCGCGTCCGGATCGGTGCTGCTGGTGCCGTGCGCGGACTCGTCTGCGGATTTTGGATCCGATTCGGCGTGTTTTGTGGCCTGCATTGGTGCCCCCTGGGGATTGCTCGTGGCTCCTATCCACCCTAGCCGTGCGGAATCTTCTGTGCTATTCGTCCGTTGGGACGCGTGGGGGAAGGTTGAAAGCGCAACTTCCCAGTTTTCTCCCCTAAAATGATGAATTGCCACCCAGTGGACACCACAGGCCGATCGACCCGAGGAACCAATGAGCCCCGCAAACGAACCCCGTCAGTCCAAGTCAGAGCGAACTGCCGCGGCCCGCGAGAAAGCCCGTGAGATCCGCGAGGCGCAGCTGAAGAAGGACAAGCGCAACAAGCTGCTCATCGGCTGGGGCATCGTCGTCGCCGTCGTCGCCATCATTGTTGTGGTGGCGCTGGTGGTTACCTCAAACATCCAGAACAACGCGCCGGTCGCGGACGAGGGACCCACCCCTGCCAACGGCAACGTCTACGGCGGCGTGACGCTGCTGGCCAACACCGAGGTGGCGAAGACGGAACCCGCCACCGTCCGGATCGCCGACATTCCCGCTCCGGCCGCAACCCCGCCGGCAGTGGTGACGGCGCCGGGCGCCGAAGCCGAGGCCGGCAAGCCGGTCAAGGTGGTTCTCTACATCGACTTCATCTGCCCGGTGTGCAAGAACTTCGAGACCCAGTACAACGAGACGCTCACGAACCTTCGCAACGAAGGCAAGATCACCGTGGAGTACCGTCCGCTGGGCTTCCTGGACACCCGCTCCACCACCAACTACTCCTCCCGCGCGGCCAACGCGGCGGCATGCGTCGTGAACGAATCGCCGGAGAAGTACGCCGACTTCGTCAATGTGCTTTTTGAGAAGCAGCCCCAAGAGGGCGGCGCCGGCATCTCGGATGCGGATCTGAAGAAGATGGCAACCGACGTCGGGGCCAAGAGCATCGATACGTGCGTGGAGCAGAAGACCTTCCGCCCGTGGGTCAAGTACACCACCCAGCAGGCTGCCTCCATCGGCGTCACCGGCACACCCACCGTCTTCGTTGACGGCCAGCAGTGGGGCAAGGGCGAGAGCGCCCAGACCCCGTTCGAGCAGTTCCTGCAGGCCGCGATCGACGCGAAGCAGTAAAGGGCCCAGCCCACAGCCTGCCCGGTGATAAGAAACAGCCCGGCTCCGGATTCGTCCGGGGCCGGGCTGTTTTTATCACCGGGCATCCGTGGGCTAACCTTATCTAGCGCCATCGCGCCAGGTCCTTTGCGGCCCGGTGCCGGCTGGCGCGCAGGAATGCCTCCTTAGCTCAGTTGGCCAGAGCACCGCTCTTGTAAAGCGGGGGTCGTCGGTTCGAATCCGACAGGGGGCCCCACTCATCCCTCCATTCCGGCGATGTGCCCGGGATGGGGGGTTTTTCATGCCTGAAAAGGCTGCGCAGAGATGCAGGGCCGCCGCCCCGCGTTGTCCGTTCCAGACGAAGACAGCCCGTGCGGGGGCGCCGTTCATGATCATTCCCAGAGGGCAGCGGGCGAGTACTTAGGCATCGACTAGTGCCAGTTTCCCGGTTACCCGCTGGCTGGTTTGACCTCAAGGATGAATTCAACCGGTTCCCCCGGGCCGGGACTGGCCACGGCCAGCCTGTAGTCGTAGTCGCCGTCCGTTGCGGTGCCGGTGCAGACAGGGACATTGCCGCCGGAATTGGGGCGCCGCTGGCAGGTCCCGTCCATCTTCAGGACGAGGGATGCCGGTGCAGCGATGGCCTGGAGGTCCGCTGGGGTCAGCTCCGTTCCGGTGTCCCACCGCCGGGCGATGCTCGGACACGGGTTGGTACTGATACACAGGAACTGCTCCCTTCGCACAATGGTGTCCTGTCGGGTTCAATTGGACGGGATCGCGAGACGGTCGGCACGGGAGATCATGTCGTCGGTGGTCCGGTCATCGGCGGCCCGGATGAGGAAGAACGAGACCCCCACGATCAGGACTGTCGCGGCGAGAAAGATTCCCGTACGTCGTTTCACTGTGTTCCCCCAAACGTCAGCAGGCACCGCCGCCTTCCGGTCTCGCGTTGGAGGGTGCCGAGTGCATCGTATCCATGTCCCCGCAGGGTTTGCGTTTCCGGCAGGGCGTTGCGCCAGCGGGACGTTAGGCCCTAGACCGCTGAAACGGTGCGGCGGAGTCTGGGCTCATGACCCAAGCGAATCCGGAAAAGACGCCGGACATCAAGTCCACCCAACTCGACGAACAGCCGACGGCGGTGCTGCGCGAATCCGTTCCAATGAACACCTTGAAAGAGTTCTTTGGCCGCGCCTACCAGGCCGTGCTGGCCGTGGCAGAACAGCAGCAGGTCCAACTGGCCGGCCCGCCGTTCGCCCTCTACCACGGGATGCCGACCGACGTCGTCGACGTGGAGGCGGGCTTTCCGGTGGCGGCGCCGCTGCCGTGGCCGGGCAGCGAAGGGGGAGTGACAGCGGGATCCCTTCCCGCCGGCCGCGCCATGGAAGCGATGCACGTGGGGCCGTACGAGAAACTACCGGAGACGTACAGCGCCATCACGGGGAAAATGCGGGCCGAGGGACTGACCCCGGGGGACATGATGTGGGAGTACTACCTCAGCGACCCGGCCGCCGAGCCTGACCCGGCAAAGTGGAAGACACTCATCGTCTGGCCGGTGGCCTGACGGGTCCGCATTGCGCCAGGGGCGCTCCGGATTTACCCGGGCGACGCAAAGTGTCGGTTTAACCACACTATTCTTCAACTGCGTGCATAATGTCCTAAACTGCTTCACTGAGGTGCCTGAAATGGCGCTGCGCAGCAACGAAAGTGAACCCCCAAATGGCTACCGATTACGACGCACCACGCAAGACAGAAGAAGAGTCTCCCGCTGAGTCGCTGGAGGCCCTTCAGGCGTCCCGCGGCGGTGGCGCGCAGACTGCTGTCATCGACGTCGACGAGAACGACACGGCCGAAGGCATCGACCTTCCCGGTGCCGATCTTTCCGGCGAGGAACTGACGGTCATTGTTGTTCCCGAGCAGTCCGACGAATTTACCTGCTCATCCTGCTTCCTGGTCCGTCACCGGTCCCAGGTGGCCAAGGAAAAGAATGGCCTGAAGTACTGCCGCGATTGCGAAGGCTAGGGGACCTTCCACCGCGCACCACCACTAAGGCAAAGCGAAGCGCCGGAACCCGCACGGGGACCGGCGCTTCGCCGTTTCCACGGGCTTCCGCGAACGGGATACGACGGCGGCGCAACCGTCCCGTGACCCGGAGCCGCCCCGCTTAACGGTTGGACGCCGATCCGGCCCAGGGCCTCGATTCGGGCAGGAATCGCTCCTATTCTGGAGCTATCTCAGCGCTTGAGGGGCGGCCCAAATGAAGAAGTTCAGGGTGTGGTTGATAGCGGTCCTGTTGGCTGTCGGATCGGGGCTCGTGGCGCCCGGACCCGCATCAGCAGCGCCGTACTGCGGGCTCGTGTGGGGGTCGCTGGCCAAAGAGGACCCCGCCATGAGCCAGGCCAAAGTGACGAACGTCCGCACCGGCCAGCACTACTGCTTCGACCGTCTGGTCATTGACCTCAACGGGCCGGCTGGGGGCAATACCGTCCGCTACGTGCCGCAAGTGACACAGGACGGTTCCGGCCTCCCGGTCGCGCTGCGGGGCCAGGCTTTCCTTCAGGTCACTGTCAACGCCCCGGCCTATGACGACAGCGGCAACGCCACGTACAACCCGGCAAACCCGAATGAACTGACCGACGTCACCGGCTACCAGACGTTCCGGCAGGTGGCGTGGGCGGGAAGCTTCGAGGGGTACTCAACCCTTGGCCTTGGAGTCCGGGCCCGGTTGCCGTTCCGCGTGTTCACCCTGGTCGGGCCGGACGCAGGCTCACGGCTTGTGATCGACGTCGCGCATTTCTGGTGAGGCGTGGCTGCAGGCGGGATGATTCCGGCTAGAGCGAGTTGAGGTCCGCCCGGAGCGGATATTCGCGGCCGTCCAGGACCAATTGGGCGCAGCGGCGTGTCGCCGGGTTGAACACAATCGGCGCCATGAGGTTCACCGTGGTTGCGGCGGGGGAGTGGTTGAGCACCACGAGGACCTGAGCCTCCTGGTCCTCCTCCAGCTCAAGGGCCTGCAACGTGGCCTCCGGAATCGATGGGGCGTACCCCGGAACGAACACGGCAGCGTCGGCGAGGAAGAGCCGGACCGGGCTGGGTGACCCGGCTTCGAGTGCGTAGAGACCTGCGGCGCCTTCGACGCTGCGCAGGGCGAAGTCCTGGACTTTCTCGAGGCCCGGCATGGGCGCGATGAACGTCACCGGGGTGTTGGTGACGGGCGCGTCAGCCACAGGCGTGTTCATCGCAGGAAGTCCATCAGCGTGGGCTGCAGAACCCGTGCCGTGGCGGCCAGAGCCACCTGATAGTTGGTTTCCTGGAGCTTCAGCTCCATGATGACACTGCCGAGATCTGCCTTTTCAATGCCAGTCCGCTGGGCATCCAAGGTGGCCTCCAATTCTGTGTTGACGTTGCCCGCGCGTTCCAGCTGCGCCTGGCGTGTTCCAATCTCAGCACGGCCGTCGACGATGCTGGTAAACCAAGTACCCACGTTGCCGAGTTGCGATTCGCTGGGGGCCGTTCCGCCCCTCAGCGAATCGGCAATGGATTTGACGGAGGCGAAGACTGATCCCGGGCCGCTGCCAAAGACCTTCTGGCCGTCGGCGTCGACACGAACCGTCTGGGTCGCACTGAAGCGACGTTCGACGGGGCTGAGGCCGGCGCCGTTGTACGCGGGAGGAATTGCGCCGCTGAAGGCTTCGGGGTTATCAGAGTTCCCGGCGAAGATGTTCCGGCCAAGGTGCTTGCTGTTGGCGATCGAAACCAGATCCTTGTTCAGGGACTCCAGTTCGACGGCGATGGCATCCTTGCCGGACTGGTTCAGCGAGCCGTTCCCTGCCAGGACGGTGAGGTCCTTGATCCGGTGCATCACGTTGGTGGCCTGCTCGAGCGCGGAATCCGCTGCCGTCAGCCAGGTGTTGCCGTCGTCGATGTTCCGCCCGTACTGGGCGTTGGCCGCAAGAAGGGAGCGGGTCTCCAGCGCCTTGGCGGTCGCCGCAGGATCGTCCGAGGGACGGGAGATCTTGTTGAGTGTGGTGGCTTTTTCCTGCAGTTCGGACAGCCTGGACTGCTGGGTTTGCAGGGTCCGCTGGGCATTCGCGCTCATGGTCAGGTTCGTTACGCGGTTCAGCATGGGTCTACCTTCCTACCAATCCGGTGCGGTTGATCAGGACGTCAAGGGCCTCGTCGACGGCGGTCATTACGCGGGCAGCGGCCTGGTAGGCATGCTGGTTGGTGAGCAGGCTGACGTTTTCCTCGTCCAGGCTGACGGAAGCCTGGGACGCGCGGCCGGTCAGGGCGGAGGCCTGGGCGGCGGAGGTGAGTGCCTCGTGCTGCTGGGCTCCCCGGGACTGGACGCCGATTCCAGTGACGATGCCCGACCAGATCCTGTCGGGAGAGCCGGCGCCGGTGCCTAGCTGAGAGATCTCGTCCGCAATGCTGGTGTCCAGTGCACCGCCCGCCGAAGACCTGAGGGCGATGTTGTTGGTGCTGGTAGGGCCGGAGATGCTGAGCGCGGCAGGTCCCGTGCCGACGATCGTGAAGAAGTCGACGTTGGAGGCGCCTGCGCCGGTGACTCCGTCCTGGTGGACGTCGTTGACCGCCGTTGCGAGAGCGGTCGCGAACCTGTTGTAAGACTCGGCTGCCTCGGCAATGGCGCCGCCCGTACCTCCGGAGGCCGGAGCCAGAACGGCGAGGGCGCCGGCGAGTTCGCCGCCGTCGGGGGCTGCGATGCCGGGCGGGTTTTCCCAGCGAAGCTGCACCGACGTTCCCATCCGGTCGGCGGGAGTGCCGGAGAGGGCCAGGGTCCGGACGGATCCGCCCGTCACGAGGGCATTTCCGCCAACAAGGACATCGACGGTGCCGTCGGGCTGTTCGCGGACGGTGCCGCCGGCGAGGCCGGCGATCTGGTCCGTGAGCTTGGCCCGGGCGTCGATCAGCTCGTTGGCCGATCCGCCGGCGGCAAGGGTGGAACGGATGGTCGTGTTGTAGGAAGCGACCTGGGCGGCTGCTGCGTTGACGGCCGCCACCGTGTCCTGTGCCTCGCCCCGGACACTGCTCCACTGCGAGTCGAGGGCTTTGTAGGCGGAGGAAATCTTGTCCGTCACGGAATTGGCAGCGTTCAGCAGCAAACCCTTGGGACCGGACTTGTCCGGCTGGTTTGCCGCGCCCTGCCATGCTGACCAGAAGCCCTGCAACGCGGTGGAGATGCTGTTGTCACCGGGTTCCTGCAGGATGCCCTCGATGCCCTGCAGCGCGGAGGAGCGGACGCTGGCGTAGCCGGCCTGGGCGCCGGCGGAGCGGACTCCGGCGTCGAGGAAGCTGCTGCCAAGCCGGGCGATAGCGTTCACGGACACACCCTGGCCCGCCTGCAACGCTCCGCCGCTGAAGAGTCCACGGGCGGGCGCTGCCACAGACGACTGGTCGACGCGCTGCCGCGTGTACCCCTCGGTGGCGGCGTTGGCGATGTTCTGCCCGGCCACGTTCATACCCTGCTGGGCTGCGGTCAGTCCACGGTAGGCGGTGTTCAGGGCGCCAAAGGTGCTCATTGTCGCTTCCTTAGAATTGCTTGTCGAAGATGCGGGAGCCGGCGGTGTCCCCGGTCTTGCCGTGCGCGTCGTAGGTGCCGGCCGCGGCAGCGGGGCGCAGATCGGCCAAGGACTCCTGGGTGGAGCGGACAGCGGTACGCAGGTACTGCTCGTTGGAGTCGCGCAGCTCCTTGATCAGGGCCGTCTGGCGGGTCAAGGCGGTGAGGTGTGCGGTGAGGATCTCGGCCCAGGCACCTTCCGGTGCCGCGGCAGCCAGTTCAGCCAGGGTCGCATCGGTGGGGAGGCCCCAGACCTCGGCGACGACGGCGGCTTCGATAGTGCGCGCCAGGCTCGCCTGGGACAGGTGCCCGAGGACCTGCTCGACTTCCCGGGTGCCGTGGGGCAGCCAGCGGGACTTGCCCGAGGTGAGCAGCAGTTGCTCTTCCTCAAGCTTGAAGGTGAGAACGTCCAGGAGTTCACGCTCCCGCCACAGCAGGGCTGAAAGTTCGTGGATGGCCATGGTCCGGACGGCTCCCTCAAAGTGACTAACGCGGTGGTGCCGGGCATGCAGTACATAAGGTGTCGGCTGCAGCCATCAGCAGGGTTCGTAGAAACTATCGGCAGGGGAGCGGAATTCGTTAGCGGGAATAAAGCGGATTACAGGCGGAATGGAAGGGAAGGCGGTCGCGAAAAGAATTTTGGATTTTTCCTTACCTGTGCTTCCGAAAGGGCGATAACTACTCCTGAAGGCCCACGGATGGGCCATCGCTTACAGTCCCAAATCACGGAGGAAACATCATGGGCTTCGTTATTAACAACAACCTCGCGGCAAACAACTCTTACCGCAACCTCAACGCCACGCAGAACGACCTCTCCAAGTCCTTGGAGAAGCTGTCCACCGGCCTGCGCATCAACCGCGCCGGCGATGACGCAGCAGGCCTGTCCATTTCCGAGGGCCTGAAGTCGCAGGTCACCGGTTCGGCTCAGGCCGCCCGCAACGCCCAGGACGGCATCAGCGTCATCCAGACGACTGAAGGCGCCCTGACCGAGGTGCACTCCATCCTGCAGCGTATGCGTGACCTTGCTGTCCAGGGTGCGAACGATACGAACAACGGCGCTGCCCGCACCGCTATCAAGAAGGAAGGCGACGCCCTCGGCGCGGAGCTGGACCGCATGGTGAAGTCGACCAACTTCAATGGCACCAGCCTCCTGTCGGGCACGCCCGCAACCCTGAACATTCAGGTCGGCACCGGCGGCACTGCCAACGACACGATCAAGGTCAACCTTGCCAACGTTGCGACGACGCTTGTCGGCCTCGGCGACGGAACTACCACGGGCTTCAGCGTTACGGACAACGCCGCGGCACAGACCACGGTCGGCACGCTCGACACCGCCATTGCAGCGATCTCGACCCAGCGCGCGGACCTCGGCGCAACCCAGAACCGCCTTGAGCACGCCGTCAAGACCCTGAACATCGCCGGTGAGAACCTGCAGGCCGCTCAGTCCCGCATCGCCGACGTCGACATGGCTTCGGAAATGGTCAAGTTCACCAAGGCCAACATCCTGTCCCAGGCCGGCACCGCAATGCTGGCCCAGGCAAACCAGTCCAGCCAGGGCGTTCTTTCGCTCCTGCGCTAAACCGGTTCCGGCAAGTCCGGTAGTCCAGAAATGAGGCTGCCACCCTGATCGGACGAAGACTTAATCCCGATCAAGTTCCTGCGGAAGGGCCGGACGATGCGAGTAATCCATCGTCCGGCCCTTACGCGCAACATTTGAACTTCCGAATATTTGGCACCAGCAGTCATTTGCGGCAATGAAAGGCAGCGATGGGAATCTCACTCGACGGACTAGCCAGCGGGCTCGATACCACCGCGCTCATCAGCTCCGTGATGCAGGTTGAGGCCGTCCCGCAAACGCTGCTGAAGTACAAGTCCCAGGACCTTCAGTCCATGGTGTCAGCGTTGCAGGGCCTCAACAGCAGGGTTGCCGCGCTCGCCACCCAGTCCACCGCCGCAGCCAAGCCCGGCGCCCTGGACCTCAACACCGCAACCACCAGCAGCGACAAGGTCACGGCCACCACCACGGCCGCCGCCAAAGCCGGTGCGCTCGACTTTCAGGTGACCAAGCTGGCGCAGACCCAAATCACCGTCACACCCATAGTGAACGCAGTGGTCGGCTGGCCGTACACCACCATGACCATCAACAGCGGTGGCCAGTCTTACACGATCGAGCCGCTCTCGAGCAACCTCGACGACGTCGTAAAGTCTGTCAACGCGGCCGGAGCCGGCGTCACAGCCAGCAAGGTAGCCGTCGGTGGTGGGGAATACCGCCTGCAGTTCACCGCCACCAAGTCCGGCGAAGCCGGTTCCTTCACCATCAGCGATCCCGGCACCGCCTACGCGAACGTCAAGACGGCGCAGGACGCCGAAATTTCACTTTGGCCCGGAACCACGGCAGCCCAGGTGGTGAAGTCATCGACGAACACTTTCACCGACCTGCTGCCCGGTGTGTCCATCACCGCAAAAGACGTGACAGCTGCTCCCGTCACGCTCACCGTGGCCCGCGACGACGCGGGCATCACCAAGCTCGCCTCCGACCTCGTCTCAGGCGTCAATGGCATCTTCTCCTACGTGGCAAGCAAGACCGCCGTCACAAGCACCACCAACACGAGCGGCACCTCAACCACTGCCGGTATCTTGGCCGGCGACAGCGCGGTGCGCTCCGTGAACCAGAGCATCCTGTCCGCCGCGTCCTTGCCGGTGGGCACTCCGCCGCGGTCGCCGTCGGAAATTGGAATCAGCATCACCAAGACCGGCACCATGGAATTTGACGAGAAGAAGTTCTCGGCGGCTCTTGCTTCGGACCCGGCTGGCACCGCCGCCAAGGTCCAGGAGATCGCCACGCGTATCGCCGCGGCTGCGACTAATGCCTCGGACAAGTTCGACGGCACCCTGACCAAGAAGATCACCGGTCAGCAGTCCGAAGTCCGTGACCTTGCGGACCGGATCAGCGACTGGGACACCAGGCTCGAATCCCGCAAGGCCACGCTGCAGCGCACGTACTCGGGCCTCGAAGTGGCGCTGAGCAACATGAAGGCGCAGCAGTCCTGGCTCAGCGCGCAGCTCGGCGGCCTTTCTTCAGGAAGTAACTCAGCATGACCACAGCGTCCTTCGGCAGCGGCTACGGCAATGCCGCCCAGCGGAACCAGTACCTAGCCGATTCCGTCCTCTCGGCCCCGCCGGCACGGCTGCTCACGATGCTCTACGACCGACTCATGCTGGACCTTGGCCGGGCAGAGACCGCACAGGAATCAGCCAACTGGCCCGTCGCTTCGGAGAATCTCCTGCACGGCCAAGCAATCATCGCCGAACTCATCTCCTCGCTCAAGACGGACGCCTGGGACGGTGCCGACGGCCTCCTTGGCCTGTACAACTACGCCTTCACCGCCTTGGTCAACGCGAACATCCAGCGCGATCCGGCACTGACCCGTGAAGCCATGGAACTCCTGGAACCCCTGCGCCAGGCCTGGCATGAGGCCGCCGCCGCGATTCCCGCGCCGGCGCCGGCAGGTCCGGCTGCATTCGCAACCGCCCCCACAGGCTTTGCCTCGGCGGGCGCCTGGAACACCCGGCCCGGAACAGGTGGAGGGAGCCTCGGCTTTGGGTAACCAAACGGACGTGGTGACCGGCTTAGGGGGAGCCGGTAGCCAGTACTCCGAATCAACCCTGAGTACGCCCGCGGACACCGCCCTGGCGGCCTGGAATGCCATCCTGGACGTGCTCGAGATGGCTGTCGGCGCCGCGGAGCGCACTCTGAAGGACCCGCTCGGCCCGCTGTCCGCCGCGCCCCAGTCCGGGGCGGTGCCCCTGCCGGAGGAGCGTTGGCAGCCGCCGGTGCCTCCCGGGGCACTGCCGGCCGAAGCCCGGCGCCGCGCCCTCGCGCTCTCGGCGGCCCAGGAACGCGTCGCCAAGAGGCTCGAGGAAGCCAGACTGGAGGTCGCGAAGCAGTTGCACGCGGTCACCTCCGTTCCCGGCGTCGGGGATCCCTCCGGTGCTGTCTACCTCGACGTAAACGGCTGAACTGCCTCTTAAGTTGAGCCGAAATAGCCCGCAGACCAACGGGTAAAACGCCCAGGAAAAAACCTGCACAAAACCTTTCATATTTCTGCTAACGCGCGGCTGACCAGTGCCGATAACCACTGATAGAGCACGGATCGCTCGTTTAACGGCCACGGATCGGCCACCCCACCATCCCAGGCAGGACTCTGTGCTCGAATCCGTGACTTCCGCCGCCTTGGCCAGCGCCATGGACGGCCTGGCGCTGCGCCAGCGCGCCATCGCGAACAACATCGCGAACGTCAACACGCCGAACTACCACGCGAAACGCGTCAGCTTCGAGGCAGCCCTCGCGGACTCCGTGCGCTCCGGTGACGGCAGCGTCGGCGCCACCACCGGCACCTCGCTTGAGCCCACCCAGTTAAACGGCAACAACGTCAACCTGGACACCGAGACCCTGTCCAACATCGACACCGTGCTGCGCTTCCAGTTCGCCGCCCGCGCCATCGGCGGGGAATTCAATGCAGTGCGCGCCGCGATGAGGACCAACTAATGACTTTTGACGCAATCGGCATCGCCGGCTCGGCCCTGACCGTGCACCGCAAATGGCTCGACGCCGTGTCGGACAACCTGGCCAACATGAACAACGCCTCCCGCACCAACGGGCCGGCATTCCAGGCCAAGTACGTCGAGGCCGCCGAAGGCGCCGAGGGCACCGGTGTCTACGTCAAGAGCACCCAGTTCGGCAACGGCGAAGGCCGGATCGTCTACCAGCCGGACCACCCCCTGGCGGACGCCGACGGCAACGTGAAGTACCCGGACATCGATATGGCCGAGCAGATGGGCGCCCTCATCATCGCCCAGCGCGGCTACCAGGCGAACGCGCAGGTTGTGGACCGCGCCCGTGAAAGCTACCTGGCCGCCCTTGAGATTGGAAGATCCTGATGCCTGTTTCCCCAATCGCTCCCGTCCAGGGCGTCATGCCGACTGACTACATCTCCGGTGTGGGCGCTGCCACCGGCACTGACGGATCCGCCTTCGGCGCGTCCCTCACCGGTGCGGTGGACAACCTCCAGCAGCTGCAGTCGACGTCGAAAGAGCTTGCCGTCTCCGCCGTCACCGGCAACCTGGACGACATCCACAATGCCACCCTTGCCGCGAGCCGCGCCCAGATCACCCTCGAGCTCGTAGCCGCCATGCGCAACAAGGGCGTTGACGCGTTCAACGAGATCATGAGGATGCAGGCCTGATGCCTCCGCAGATTACGGTCTTCTTCCAGCGCTTCGGTGCGGGCCTCAAAAGTTTCACCACCGGCCAGCGCACAGTCGCCGTGATCGGCGCCGCCCTGCTGGTGGTCGGCATCATCGCACTCTCCGCCTGGCTCTCCAAGCCCGCCCTGACCCCGCTGTTTTCCGGCCTGAAGGACACCGACGCCAGCGGCATCGTGGAGCAGCTGCGCAAAGACAACGTGCCATACGAGCTCAGCGACGGCGGCTCCACCATCCTCGTACCGCAGGACAAGGTCTACGACGAGCGCCTCAAGGCCGCCGCCGCGGGGCTCCCCACGGCCGCCGCCACCGGCTACTCCCTGCTGGACAAAATGGGCGTCACCTCGTCCGAGTTCCAGCAGTCCGTCACGTACAAGCGCGCCCTCGAAGGGGAACTCGCGAGCACGATCTCCGCCATGGACGGCGTAAAGACCGCCGCGGTCAGGCTCGCGATTCCGGAAAAGACCGTTTTTGTCTCCAAAACCCCGGACACCACAGCCTCCGTCTTCGTGGAGACCGCCCCCGGCTCCACACTCTCCGGCGACAAGGTCCAGGCGATCGTCCACCTGACCTCTGCCGCCATCGAAAACCTCAAACCCGCCAACGTCTCGGTCGTCGACTCGCAGGGCAACGTCCTGTCCTCCGTCGGCGGCGGCGCCGCGGGATCCGCGTCCAAGCAGGCCACCGACTACCAGCAGCGCACCTCCGACGCTGTGAAGGCCGTGATGGACCGCGTAGTGGGCCCCGGGAACTCCACAGTGGCCGTGGCAGCGGACGTCACAGGCGAATCCGCCCAGCAGAAGAGCGAAACCTTCACCAACGCAGAAGGCGCCCTTCCGCTCAGCGAGTCTTCCAAGACCGAGAAGTACACCGGCACCGGAGGAGGCGCCGCAGGCGTCCTCGGCCCGGACAACATTGCGGTTCCCGGCGGCACGAGCGGCAACGGCAGCTTCGACTCGTCCACCGAAACCAAGAACAACGCCGTCAACAAGATCACCGAGGACCGGATGATCCCGGCGGGCGCCGTCAAGCGGCAGACCATCTCCGTGGCCGTCGACCAGGCCGCCGCCGGCGGACTCAACCTCGCCTCGCTGACCGCACTCGTCACCGCCGCCGCCGGGGTCGACGCCGACCGGGGCGACATCGTGACCGTCGAAGTCGTGCCGTTCAGCACCGCCGCGGCGGACCAGGCGGCCGCGTCCCTCGAAGCCGCCAAGGCCGACCTTGAAGCCCAGAAGCAGTCCGCATTCTTCGGCACCCTGGTCACGGCAGGCAGCATCCTGCTGGGCCTGCTGGTCCTGGCCCTCGTCGTCGCCATGGTGCTGCGCCGCCGACAGAAGCGCGAACCGGTGGACCTCGGCGAACGCCTCGACCTGGAGATGATTCCGGTGATGCCAACCGTCACCGCGCTGCCCCCGGCACCCGTTACGTCAGCCATCCCGCTCACCGCCCTGCCGCCGATGGTGCCGCCACCTGCCCAGGTGGAGGCCGAGCGCCGACGGTTCGAGATCGACAACATGGTTGCCTCCAACCCGGAGAAAGCGGCCGACTACCTGCGCGGCCTCATGGATGACAGGCAGCCGGTATGAAACTAGCCGAAACGACCCTCACCGGTACCCAGCGTGTCGCCGTCGTACTTATGCAGATGAGTCCGGTCAACGCCGCCAAGGTGATGGCCCAGTTCAACGACGCCGAGGCCGAGGACATCGCGGCGGAAATCGTCCGGCTTCGCAAGGTGGACCCCGAAGTCGCCGAGCAGATCATGAAGGACTTCCACGAAGCAGCGATGTCCAGCCCCCGGCAGGCCCGCGGAGGACGTGAGCTGGCCGAAGGCCTACTGGAAGCGTCCTTCGGCTCGGAAAAAGCCGCCGGACTGCTCAACCGCCTCACAGTCAACATGGCCGGCAAGTCCTTTGAGTTCCTGGAGGACATCGAACCGGTCCAGATCCTCGCCTTGATCGACGGCGAGCTGCCGCAGACCATCGCCCTGGTCCTGGCGCACCTCAGCCCCCGCAAGGCCTCGGCCGTGATGTCCGGACTGCCCGGCTCCCTGCGGGCCGACGTCGCCCTGAGCATCGCAACCATGGGTTCCGGTGCGCCCGAGGCAATCGGGATCGTGGCCGACACCCTCAAACTGCGTGGCGGCGCGGCCGTCTCGCAGCAGGCGTCCAAGGTGGTGGGCGGCATCCAGCCGCTGCTGGAAATCATCAACCGGACCGACGCCGGCACGGAACGCTCCGTGCTGGATGGCCTGGACCTGCTGGATCCGGACCTCGCAGTGGAGATCCGTGCCCAGATGGTCACCTTCGACGACATCGTGAAACTGGAACGCCGTGACGTGCAGCTGGTCCTCCGCGGCCTCGACGCATCCGTGCTGGCCGTGGCCATGAAGGGCGCCTCGGAGCCCGTCCTGGAGACCATCACCACCAACGTCTCCGGCCGCAACCTGGAAATCCTCGAATCAGAGATCGCCGCGCTGGGGCCGCTGCGCGCCTCCCAGATCGAGGAAGCCCGGGCCGCGGTGGTCCGTTCCATCCGCGAGCTCGAGGCTGAAGGCCAGATCACCATCCAGCGCGGGGACGAAGAAGACTATGTCTACTGACGGGACCGCTACCAACAGCGCCCCGGCCCGGATCATCTTCCCGTCGCTCCGCGCCAGCGGACCCGCCAGCGAACAGGCCGGCTACACCGAAGGCCACGCCGCCGGCTACGCAGCCGGCGTCCGGGCCGCAGCCAAGGAACAGCGCCGCTGGCGCGACCGCATGTCTGCCGAGCAGGCCGCCACACTGGCCTCCGGGCAGCAGGACCTCGACCGCGCAGTCCGCGCCCTGGCCGTGGCACGGACCGACTTCGCGCACCGGAACGTGCAGGCCCTGCACGACGCCGAGGAAGTCCTCGCTCGCACAGCACTGGAACTCGCCGAGGCCATCCTGGGCTACGAACTGGCTGAAGGAACCAGGACCGCACGCGCTGCCCTGGACCGTGCCCTCTCCGGAAACGACGCCGCCACAGTGCTGGCCATCCGGCTGAACCCGACGGACATCGAGGTCCTGGCCAGGGAAGGCCAGGACCTGCCGGCCGGCCTGCCGCTGCTCGCGGATCAGTCGCTCAACCGCGGCGACGCGAAGGTCGAATACCAGCAGGGCTGGCTCGACGCCAGCCTCGGCAGCGCCCTGGCACGCGCCCGCACGGCGTTGCTGGGCGACCAGGACTGGGCAGAAACGTCGCCGGGGGACCAGCGATGATCGCCGGGTGGCGTCCCAAGGGCGCAGACTACGCTGCCGCCCTGCGGGCCGCAGCGCCGCAGCGCGTCGGCGTCGTGACCTCTGTGATGGGCCTCGGCCTCGAAGTTTCCGGACTCGACTGCGCCCTGGGCGACCTGGTGACCGTGGGCTCGAACCCGGGACTGGACGCCGAGGTGGTGGCGGCCCTGGACAGCTCCGTGCGCTGCATGCCGCTGGGCCGGCTCGCCGGTGTGGCGGCGGGGGATCCCGTCCGGGCCAAGGGCGGCACCGTCCTCGTTCCCACCGGGCCGGGGCTCTTTGGCCGAGTGATTGACGGACTCGGCCGGCCCATCGACGGCAAGGGTCCGCTCAACAGCGGCCCCCGCGTGCCGATCGACAATGAAGCCCCCAATGCCATGAAACGCGCCCGCATCAACACGGCCCTGCAGACCGGGGTACGTGTGCTGGACACCATGACGACTCTGGGCAAGGGCCAGCGCATGGGACTCTTCGCAGGTTCGGGCGTTGGAAAGTCGTCCCTTCTCTCGATGATCGCCCGCGGCACCGACGCCGAGGTCTCGGTGATCGCCCTGGTGGGGGAGCGAGGCCGTGAAGTCCGCGAGTTCCTCGAGGACGACCTCGGCCCTGCCGGGCTGGCCCGCTCCGTCGTTGTTGTCGCCACCTCGGACGAACCCGCCCTGATGCGGATGCGCGCAGCGTTTACCGCGACCCGCATCGCCGAATCCTTCCGGGACAACGGCCAGGACGTCGTACTGATGATGGACTCCCTCACCCGCGTGGCAATGGCCCAGCGCGAGATTGGGCTGTCCGCCGGCGAGCCGCCCGCCACCCGCGGCTACCCGCCGTCGACCTTCTCCATCCTGGCCCGGCTGCTGGAACGCGCGGGCACCGCCGAGTCCGGCTCCGTCACCGGCATCTACACCGTGCTGGTCGACGGCGATGACCACAACGAACCGATCGCCGACGCAGCGCGCTCGATCCTGGACGGCCACGTCGTCCTGGACCGGAAGCTCGCCGTCACCGGACACTTCCCCTCGGTGGACGTGCTCGGCTCGGTCTCCCGCGTCGCCACGAAGGTCAACGCCCGACCGCATCTTGAAGCGGCGGCGGCCCTGCGGCGCGTCCTTGCAGCCCGCAAGGCCGCGCAGGACCTGATCGACGTCGGCGCCTACCAGGCAGGCACCAACCCGCTGGTGGACGCGGCCCTGAACCACGAGCAGCACGTCAGCGCTTTCCTGCAACAGCCGATGGACGAATCCACTGCCCATCCTGAGTCCTGGCAGCGGCTAAACCACCTCACCTCGATCCTGGGAGCAGCAGCATGAACCGCCAATTTTCACTGGCAGGACTCCTGCGCCTCCGCCAGATCCAGCAGGACCAGGCGGCCACCGGGCTGGCCAGCGCCCGCTTGCGCTCCAGCTCCGTGCGGGCCCGCGAAGCGTCAGCGCGCCGCAATCTCGCCGAGGGCGATGCACCGATTTCCAGCTCTGCGTCCCTGCGGGCAGTAGCGGCGGCGCGGTCCTCCTCGCACAGCATGCTCGCAGACCTGCAGAACCTCTCGCGGATCGCGGAGACCGAGGAAGCCACCGCCCGCGAGGAATTCATCGCCGCCCGCACCCGCTCCGTCGGCCTGGAGAAACTGCAGGCCCGCCACGACGCAGAGGTCCATATGGCGGACCTGCGCGCCGAACAATCGACCCTCGACGAGATCGCCTCCACCGTCTGGCACCGAGAAGAGCAGGAGGTGAGGTCATGAGCATGACCGAGGCAATCGGCCGGATGCAGGGCATCCAGTCGATGATTGCTGACCTGACGCGGCCCGCGGCGGCCGAGACCGATGCCGCTGCCCTGAAGTCGGCGGCCGCAACCTCGCTCGCCACCGGGACGGGGAACGGAGACGCGGCGTCCTTCACCGAGGCGCTGACCGCGGCGCTGGGCGGAACCAACGGAACCGACATCTCCTCCCTCACCAACAGCCTGGGGCTGGGAAGCACGACGGCGATCGGCGCGCTCAAGGGCATCACCGCGCCCGCGCCCGGCGCGGCGACAGGCAACGACGTCGTGGCCATGGCCAAGAAGTACATCGGAGTCCCTTACGTCTGGGGCGGAACCAACCCGGCCACCGGCATGGACTGCTCCGGCTTCACCCAGCGGGTCTTCAAGGACCTCGGCATCGATATTCCCCGTGTGGTGAGTGACCAGATGCGCCAGGGGACGCCGGTGGCGTCCCTGGCCGAAGCTAAGCCCGGCGACCTGCTGGTGAGCTTCGGCGGGGACCACATCTCCATCTACCTGGGCAACGGCAAGGCCATCGACGCACCGGTCCCCGGCAAGACCATTCAGATCCGGGACGCCTGGGAGCAGCAGTCCAACCTGACCTCCATCCGGCGCATTGTCCCGGCAGGAGCTGCATCATGAAAGGCATGGATCTGGCTTCCGCGCTGGCCGCGCCGGTCCAGGGCCGCGGTTCCGGGCAGGGCGCACGCTCCCGGACCGAGGCGGGGAACGACGATACGAAGTCTTTCGACGCGGTCTTCAACGACGTCCACGGTGTTGCCGACGCCGCGCATCGACAGCCGGACGACGCCGGCGGGGGCACTTCCGGCGACAGCGCCGCGCAGGGCAGCGAATACGGTTCGGCCGCTGTGCAGAACCCGGCCCTTGCCTCCGGGGATGACGGCACGGCCTTTGCAGGCTCCGCCGCGCACGCTTCCGGGCATGTCGCCGGAGGCCCCGCCGATCAGCAGGCAGCGCTGACCTTGGCAGCGGCTCTCCCGGTGCAGGACGACCAGGCACCGTCAGCGGTCCCCGTGACTGCGGCGCCAGCCACCGGTGCCGACCCTCGGCTTGCCGTGCCGGGAGCGCTGTCGGCGGCGACCGTCCAGACGGCGGCCCTCCAGTCGGCTGCCCTGCAGACAGCGGCTTTCCAGACGGCCGCGCCGGAGACAGCGCAGGCCGCCATCACTTCCGTTCCGGGCGCAGGCCTTGGTACTGGTGTCCCTCCGGCCGCCCCGCCCGCCGCCGGAGAAGTGCCAGGAGCCAACAGCACTGCAGCGGCGTTCACCATGCAGGCGCCCGCAGCCGAACAGACGCTGAATGTCGGCGTCCCTTCCGGCAGCGCGGGAACCGGCCCGCTCACGGCGCCAGCCACGGGCGCGCAGTCGTCGGCAGCTGTACTGCGCAACGCGCAGGCGCCGGACCCGGCCCCGGCGACGGCCGGGGCGCCGTCGTCGACGGCACCCCTAAGCACCGTGACCGACGCCGGCAGTGCAGCCGGCTTCCCGGCCGCAGCGCCAGCCGTGGGCGCCACTTCTCGCCCCGCCCGCACCGGGACCACGCCCGCCGCCGCTCCCGCCACGGCAGCAGTGGACGCCCTGGCCGCCACCGGAACCGCAGCGGCCGCCGCGGCGCCGGCCGCCCAGCCGACGTCGTCACCCGCTGCCGCACCACAACCCGCAGCCCCCCCGGCTCCCCAGCCGGGCGCCACGCTCCAGCCGCAGTTGGCCAAACCGCTCTTCACGCTCGCGGGAG
Source organism: Arthrobacter sp. NicSoilB4 (assembly GCF_019977335.1). NCBI lineage: Bacteria > Bacillati > Actinomycetota > Actinomycetes > Micrococcales > Micrococcaceae > Arthrobacter > Arthrobacter sp. NicSoilB4. Next base: position 653,386 of record NZ_AP024653.1, read on the forward strand.
CCCCCCAGGGGCAGCACATCATGACGCTGCAAGTGACCCCCGAGGACCTGGGGCCGATGACGGTCCGGGCGCACATTGATGCCGCCGGCGTCCGGATCGAGCTCTTCGCCCCGGGCGACGCCGGACGCGAGGCCATCCGGGGGATCCTGCCGGAGCTCCGCAAGGAACTCGCGGATGCCGGCTTCGGTGCCAGCCTCGACGTCTCCGAGCACAGCGGACCGGGCAACGCAGCCCGGGACGGAACCAGCCAGGGCAGCGCGGGCCAGGACGGCGCCGGGCGGGACTCCGGCTCCGGGACAGGCAACCGGAACAGCCCGGGCGATCCGCGCCCCGGCCACCGCTGGGAAGCCCTCGCCGACGGCGCCGCCCTGCGCGACGCAAGAATCCTCAACGGACCCCAGACCACTCTCGACATTCTTGTCTGACACGAAGGAACGCGACTCATGACGATCCAGCCCATCGCCCCGCAGCCGGTCACGGCCACCGGGGAGACCGCCCAGGCAACTGCCGTGCGGGCACCCGTGCAGACCATGGATTCGGAGGTCTTTATGTCCCTCCTGGTCGCTCAGCTCAAGAACCAGAACCCGAGCGCGCCCATGGATACCAACCAGATGATGAGCCAGACCATCCAGCTCTCCATGATGGAGAAGATGCAGGAACTGACCACGAACAGCAAGGAAGGGTTCTCCCTGCAGATGCGGCAGGCCGCCGCTGCGCTGATCGGCCATTCCGTCGGCTACATCCTTGAGGACGGCACCACCGGCACCGGGATCGCCAGCTCCGTGTCCTACTCCGGGGCAGTTCCGACCGTCAAGGTCGGCGAGCTGTCCATCCCCCTAGACTCCATCACCGGGCTCACCGCGCCGGCCGCTTCCTGACCAGTTTTCCACCCGTAGAAAGGCAGTTCCCATGCTCCGCTCGCTGTACTCCGGAATCTTCGGCCTTCGTGCCCACCAGACCATGCTGGACGTCACCGGCAACAACATTGCCAACGTCAACACGGCTGGCTTCAAAGCTTCCTCCACACAGTTCCAGGACACCCTCTCGCAGATGACGCAGGGGGCTTCCGCGCCGCAGGGCGAAACCGGCGGCAGCAACCCCGCGCAGATCGGCCTCGGTGTCCGGGTCGCCGGCGTCAGCACCAACTTCGCCCAGGGCTCTTCGCAGAGCACCGGCCGCGCCACGGACATGATGATCTCCGGCGACGGCTTCTTCGTCACCAGCAAGGGCGGCCAGCAGCTCTTCACCCGCGCCGGCGCCTTCAGCCCCGACGCCGCCGGCCAGCTGGTCAGCCCCGACGGCGGCATCCTGCAGGGCTGGTCTGCCGTGAACGGAGTGCTCAACACCGGCGGCCCGGTCAGCGGCATCACACTGAACGCGAACAATTTGGTGCCTGCCAAGGCGACGAATTCCGTGACGGTTGACGGCAACCTGCCGAGCGACGGCACTGTCGGCGCTCCGCTCGAGCGCGTCGTCAAGGTTTACGACGGCGCCGGTGCGGTGCGGGACCTCACCCTCACCTTCACCCGGACGGGAAACGACTGGACCGTCACCGGCAACGACGGCTCGGGCGCGACCACCACAACGCTGACCCAGGATGCCAGCGGAAACCTGACGCCGGCGAATGCCACGTTGGCCGTCGGCGGCGGCATCACCGTCAATCTCGGCGGGATCTCGGCGTTCGCCGGAATGACCTCCCTCGCTGTCAGCGGCCAGAACGGTTCCGCGGCCGGCAAGCTGGAGTCCTACACGATCGGCAACGACGGATCCGTGATCGGTTCCTTCAGCAACGGCGTCAAGCAGGTCCTCGCCAAGATCGCGCTGGCCAACTTCACCAACCCCTCGGGACTGGAGAAAGCCGGCGGATCCTCGTACGTGGCCACCGCCAACTCCGGCGGCGTGCAGCTCGGCGGAGCAGGCGACGCCGGCATCGGCAGCCTCGCCGCCGGATCGCTGGAAATGTCCAACGTGGACCTGTCCCAGGAATTCACCAACCTGATCGTCGCCCAGCGCGGCTTCCAGGCCAACGCCCGAATCATTACGACGTCGGACGAGGTCCTGCAGGAGCTCGGCAACCTCAAGCGCTAGCCTCCGACCCCCACGCAGCACCCGGTGCCCCCGCGGGCGCCGGGTGCTGCGGCATTTGGCGCGGGTAGGATCATGAGGTGAAAAAACAATCCTGCAGTGCCTGCGGCTCGGCCGTGTACTTTGAAAACTCGGTCTGCCTGCACTGCGGAACGAACCTGGGATACCTGCGGGAGCTCCGCACCATCGTCGCCGTGGATGGGCAAGGGCGGTACCGGGATGCCACCGCCACGGTCTGGTACGCCTGCACGAATCTAAGGCTCTCCGGCTGCACGTGGCTTGCCCCCAAAAGCGGCGGCCAGTGCTTCAGCTGCGACCTCACGCGGACCCGTCCGAACGACAACGACGCCAAGGGACTCTCGCAGTTCATTGTCGCTGAGCGGGCCAAGCGTCAGCTCATCACCGAACTCGACGGGCTGGGCCTGCCAATCGTCACCCGCACCGAAGACCCCGATAAGGGCCTCGCCTTCGACCTGCTGTCCAGCGCCAACGAGAACGTGGTCATCGGACATGCCACCGGGATCATCACCATAGACCTTGCAGAAAGCGACCACGCTCACCGCGAAAGAATACGCGCCCGGCTCGATGAGCCGTACCGCACGATGCTCGGTCATTTCCGGCACGAAGTGGGCCACTATTTTGAGGACGCGCTCGTCTTCAGCAATGACGAACGGACCCGCGCGGGGCGGGATCTTTTCGGCGACGACACCAAGGACTACCAGGCAGAGATTGACCGCCACTATTCGGAGGGCGCCCCGGCGGACTGGCAAAAGCACTACATCTCCCAGTACGCAACAATGCACCCTTACGAGGACTTTGCCGAGTCCTTTGCGCACTACCTGCATATCAGCGACACCATCGAAACCGCCCGGGAATTCGGCCTGATATCAACTAAGCCGGAGTCGTCGTCGTTCCGCGTCCTTGTGGAAACCGAATGGCTGCCACTCTCGATCGCACTGAACCAGGTCAACCGGAGCATGGGCAAGGACGATCTGTACCCCTTTGTCCTCCCTGGCCCGGTGATCGACAAACTCGAGTTCGTCCACGGGCTCCGCAGTTCAGCGAAGGCCCCCGCCTAACGAAACGGCCACCCCTGCCGACAGTAGGAGGAGAACACCCTCCCTTGCTGAACCACGCTAAGCGGAACCAACGCTGAGCAGAAAAACAGAGCAGAATCGGCCCATGATCGTCGTCACACGCCTCAACGGAACGCGCTTCGCGGTCAATCCGGACCTGATCGAGCGTATCCACGAGAGCCCGGACACCCATCTGGTGACGCTCGACGGCGCCGCATACGTGGTGCTGGAAAGCCTGGCGGAAGTGGTCGAACTCATCGCCGACTACCGGGCGTACGTCCTGAGCAAGGCACGGGATTTCCCCGCCGTGACGGGATACCCGTTGAGCCTCGTGCCGCCGTCGGACCCTTCGGATGACGGCCGCCGCCCCGCACCTGAGCCACCAAGAAAGTAATCCATGGATCCCGCAACAGTCATCGGACTGCTCCTCGCCTTTGGCTCCCTCATCGTTATGGTCCTGCTGGAAGGCGGCAGCCTCTCCTCGCTTCTGCTGCCCGCCCCCATGATCCTCGTCTTCGGAGCCACGCTGGCCATCGGACTTGCCGGCAACACCCTGAAGGACGTCGTCCAGGCGTTCAAGGCCGTGCCTGGAATGTTCATCGGTAAGACCGCGAAGCCGCAGGACAGCATCGACCAGATGGTCCGGTTCGCGGAAAAGGCGCGCAGCGAGGGCCTGCTGTCCCTTGAGGAAGAGGCAGCCAGCGTCAACGATCCCTTCCTTGCCCGTGCGCTGCAGAATATTGCGGACGGCACCGACGCCGAAGACCTCCGGATGCAGATGGAGGACGAGATCGACACGAAGGCCCGCACCGACCACTCCAACTCGAAGTTCTTCGCGTCCCTCGGCGGCTATGCCCCCACCGTCGGCATCGTCGGAACCGTCGTGTCCCTGACCCACGTCCTGGAAAACCTGTCCAAGCCGGACGAACTGGGGCATATGATCGCTGCCGCGTTCGTTGCCACGCTGTGGGGCCTGCTGTCCGCCAACTTCATCTGGCTTCCCTTCAGCGGCCGCATTGCGCGGCTGTCCGAGCTGGACATTGAACGCCGGACGCTGCTCATGGAAGGGATGCTCGCCGTCCAAGCCGGCGCCCAGCCGCTGTTGCTCGCCGAGCGGCTCCGTTCGATGGTCCCCGAGCACCAGCTCAAGAGCTCCGGAGGCGGCCGCAAGGCCGCTGCCGGCGACGCTGAAACGATGGATACCGCCGCGTGAGTGGCCGCCGGCGCCCACGCAAGAAACCCGAAGCGCACCACGTCGACGAACGCTGGATGGCGTCCTACATGGACATGGTCACGGTGCTCATGTGCCTGTTCATCGTCCTTTACGCCATGTCCACGGTGGACGCGAACAAGTTCGAGAAGCTGCGCAATTCCCTCGCCACCGGCTTCGGGGCGGTCGCTAGCGAAACAGTGGATACGGCCGAGGGCACAGTGGTCCCGCCGGAATTCGTGAACGAACAACTGGAAGCCTTCGCCGCGATGAAGACGCAGGATTCAGCGGCGGCACCGGACGCCCTCGAGGCGGCCCTGAAAGAAGTGGACCGGCTGCGCGCCCTTGAGGAGCAGATGAAGGCCGGCCTGGCGGCCGCCGGGCTCACCGAGAACGTTGAGTTCCAGATTGACCAGCGCGGTCTCACGGTCAAGCTGGTCGGCTCCCAAACGTTCTTCGCACCTGACCGGCCCGAACTCACCGAGCGGGCCTCCCAGGTCCTGGCAATCATCTCTCCCATCCTCGGACCGGCCGCACTGGAGGTCATGGTCGAGGGCCACGCCGCCAACGGGGTGACCGCCTACCCGTCCACCTGGGAGCTCTCCTCGGCCCGTGCCGTGAATGTCCTGCGCTTCATGGTGGACCGGGGCGGGATCGCCCCGGGGACCATCGGGGCAGTCGCCTTCGGCTCCGCGAGGCAGGTCAACGACGATTCCACCCCGGAACTCATGGAGCTGAACCGACGCGTGGACATCGTGATCATCTCGGACCAGCCCGACGTCGTGCGGGCGCTGATTCCCGAAGTGCTGAAGCTTAGCGGGCAGTAGAGCCTCTACTGCTGGCTGAATTGCCTATTGAATTGCATACTGTATCGCCTCTTGAATTGCCCGCTGTATTGCCTCCGGCATATTCCTTACGCCGCGGGATCCCTTGCCGATAGTGGCAACCGTGAGTGTTTTGGATGAGCGGGAAGTGGCACGGGAGCGGACGGTCAGCGTCTACGACTTCCGACGCCCCGCGACGCTCGCGCGCGAACACAGCCGCGTCCTGGAACTCGCATTCGAAACGTACGCCCGCCAGTGGGGTACCCAGCTGACCGCTAAGGTCCGCGTCAAATCCGTGGTGCGGCTCGAAGACGTCAGCATGCTCAGCTACGACGAGTACGCCGCCTCCCTGCCCGCGGTCACCGCCATGGTCCTGTGCACGGTCGAGGGCCACGATTCCAAGCTCGTGGTGCAGTTCCCCGCCCCGGCCGCCCTCGGCTGGGTGAACCGGATGCTGGGCGCCTCGAACGATTCGCCCATGCCGGACCGCAAGTTCACGCAGATCGAACAGGCCCTGGTCAAAGGCCTGATGGACGAGGCCCTTGAAGACCTCGGCTACTCCCTAGGGCCGCTGCTGAGCGAAACCATCCGGGTGGACACCATCCAGTACAACTCCCAGTTCGCCCAGGCGGCAGCCCCCAGCGAACTGATGATCGTGGCGGCATTCACCATGAACGTCGGCGACATGAGCGCCCCCGCCACCCTGGCAGTCCCCGCCAGCATCCTGCTGGGGCGCCTCAAGAAGGTCAACCCAACCGACAACCGTGGCGACAACGCGGCACGAGTCACCGCCCAGCTGGAACGGGTTCCGGTGGAACTTTCCGTCCGGCTTTCGACGTCGTTCGTCACCCCCAGCCAGGTCCTGGGCCTCGCCGTCGGCGACGTCCTGACGCTGCCGCACCTGGAAAACCGGCCGTTTGACCTCACCCTGGACGGCACCCGGCTCGCAACTGCCGCCCCGGCCCGCAACGGATCCCGCGCGGCCGCTGTCATTGTCACAATCGAGGAGAATCACCGATGAGCATCACCCTGACCAGGCACGAATCGTCGGCGGAACGGCTCGTTGAAGAACTGCCGAGCCCGGTAGCCCTCAAGGTGCTGGCCCTGGTGCCGGCCCGCGCGGCCGCGCCTTACGCCCGCCAGGCCGTCACCGCAACCTTCGTCGGCTCCGTCACCGCCGATCTCGCCTTGATGTTGAGCGACCGAACGTTCCTCGACGAAGCGGCAGGTGGAATGGCGGGAACCCAGCCCGGCCACGTTTCGGTGACTGACGTGCTGCGTCCCGCGATGGAAAGCGCCAGTTCCGTGTTCGGCGCCGGTGTCCTGAGCGACCTGCGCGAGTCCGACGCCTCCGGGCTGCTTGCGGATCCCGACACCGCTGTCTTCGAGCTCTCCGACGGCTCCACTGCCGCTGCCTGGTTCGCCGTCCGCCTCCGCGAGCACGGCACCAGCCAGGAACGCGCCGGGGACGTGTTCGCCGGCGGCGAGGCCGTGGCCGGCCGGCTCGGGCGGATCAACAACATCGAAATGGCCCTGACCGTGGAGATCGGCCGCACCCGGATGTCAGTGCGCGACGTGCTCTCGCTCGAACCAGGCAAAATCATTGAACTCGACCGCTCCGCCGGTGCCCCGGCGGACGTCCTGCTCAACGGCAGGCTGATCGCCCACGGCGAAGTGGTGGTCTTGGACCAGGATTACGCTGTCCGGATCACCCGAATCCTCGATGTTGCCGAGGGGCTCAGCTGAATGGACGCACTGATCCTCGGGCTGCGGGTATTCGTGGCCCTGGGCGCGGTGCTTGGCCTCATGTGGTTGCTGCAACGCCGGCTCGGCAAAGGCACCGGACGGCGGCGGGCTGACCGCGCGCTGACCATTGTCAGCCGGCAGAGCCTGGGCCAGAAGGCCTCCGTGGTGGTCGTCGACGCTTCCGGCCGGCGCTTCCTGCTGGGCGTCACGGAACACGCAGTCAACGTCCTGCACACCGGCGACATCCCGGCCGAAGCCGAGGAAGCCGCGGTTCCCGAAACCCGCCGCGGAGCAGGCGAATTTGCCCGGATCCTTTCCGGGTTCGGCTCGCTTCCCGGCGGGCAGTCCAGCTTCGAGGAACTTCCCGGCGACGGCAGCGAAGAGCCGGCCGGTTCCAGTCCCGGGAATGCCCCGCTGTCCCGCCGCAGCACCCTTCACCGGGACTCGCACGCGCGCGGATCCGCGCAGCGCGGCAACCCGTCCGGCCCTCACGGCCACGCGCCCCTGCACGGTTCAATCCTTGCCGGCTCCACATGGAAGCAGGCCGCTGCCGCTCTCAGGGGCGGACGCCGCAATTGAGCTTCCTGACTTTGCGCTCCGCCCCGGCGCTCCCGCCTGCCCCCACGCTCTCGCCCGCCGCCGCCGCTGAGACGGTCCGGTTCGGCACGGCCCGGCCCGGCAGGGCCCTCGTCCTCGGCATCGCCGTCGTCCTGTTTACGCTGCTGCTGCTGTGGCTGAACGCCTCGGCCGGCCACGCCGCCCCGGTTGACCCAACCCCGCCGGTTGCTCCCACGGATCCGGCGAACCCGGGCGGCGGCAACGTCAACATCGAGATCAACGGACTCGACGGCAAACCGTCCACGGCCGTCCTGACCCTGCTCGGCATCACGCTGCTCTCGGTGGCGCCGGCGCTGCTGCTGATGATGACGTCCTTCACCAAGATCTTCGTGGTTCTGGCGATGACCCGAAACGCCCTGTCGCTGCCGTCCATCCCGCCGAACCAGGTCCTCGCCGGGCTGGCCCTTTTCCTCTCGATTTTTGTTATGTGGCCGGTCATCAACGAGATGAACACGATCGGCATCCAGCCCTACCTCAACGGCAACCTGGACTTCAACGGGGCCGTAGACGCCGCCAGCGGCCCCCTGCAGCAGTTCATGCTGGCCCACACCCGGGAAGAGGACATCGCCCTGATGTCCCGGGCCGCCGCAGCGGAGAATCCGGCCACCCCCGAGGCCGTCCCCATGCAGACCCTCATCCCCGCCTTCATGATTTCGGAACTGCGCGCCGCGTTCATCATCGGCTTCGTCATCTTCATCCCCTTCCTCGTGATCGACCTCGTGGTCTCCGCAGCCCTCATGTCCATGGGCATGATGATGCTCCCGCCGGTGATGATCTCCCTGCCCTTCAAGATCCTGCTTTTCGTCCTGGTGGACGGCTGGGGCCTGATCATCACCGCGCTCATCCAGAGCTATGCAGGCACCGGATGAACGCCAACGCCGTCCTGGACATCTGCCTCCAGGCCATGATCGTCGCGGCCAAGCTCTCCGCTCCCGTCCTGGTGACCGCCCTCGTCGTCGGGCTCGCCATCGCGCTGCTGCAGTCCATTACACAGCTGCAGGAAGCCACTCTGTCCTTCGTGCCCAAGGCCGCGGCCGTGGCAGTCGCCCTGGTGATCTGCGGCCACTGGATGATCTCGGAGATGGTCGCCTTCACCAACGATCTCTTCGCCAAGATCCCGGCCCTGCTCGGAGGCCTGTGAGGTGGGCATACCGATCGACCCGACGTGGCTGGAAGCGGTTCTGCTGGCCACCGTCCGGATGACGGCCTTCCTGATCGTGGCACCGCCCTTCGCCTCACAGGCCTTCCCGGGCCGGGTAAAGGCCATGCTCG